>NZ_JAAKGC010000376.1 GCF_017591665.1 Aetokthonos hydrillicola CCALA 1050
CAAGGATCTGTGTCGATCTCCTTTAGTGAAGATACGGGGAGTTCTCTTGCTCGGGTTTTTACACTTCTGGAAGACTCTGATCAAAGCGGCTCCTCTCCGGGATATGAAATAGCTGAGACATCGACTGGTGAAATTTTAGGAGAAACGGCTTTGATCGATGCCCGTCTGCCGACGTATACATTCAAAGCTTTAGAAGATACAAAAGTTTTAGCTATTCAAAAGCAACAGCTATTGATCAAACTTCAGCAAAATCCAGCTATGGGATCTCGTTTATATCGAGTTATCGCTATGCTACTTTCAGGCAGACTTCAAGGGCTAATCAACCGTTTAGGGTATGGCAGAAGTTCCTACCAAGTGGGGCAACGTCTATCTCAGGATGTCAAATACGAAGATGAAATCGATTTGAATGTGATGGACAACATTTTTCTGGGCGGTGCTAGATTTGACTGGATGCTTAAACGCTTGAAAGTTTCGTCTTAAACAATTCAAAATCTAATATTCAAAAAACTTTTTGAGAACAACGCATTCTTACGTCTAACCTGTATGCAAAGTAGTAAAGAAAACAAACTTTTTCGTCAAGAAGCCATAGAACGCTTATCTTCTCCAGAGAGGCTTGACCAGTTGATGGAAGTCGTCAATCCTAGAGCCTGGTTACCTCTAACGACAATTGGCTGCTTAGTCTTCATTGCTGGTGTTTGGAGTGTAGTTGGGCGGATTCCAATCACTGTCAACGGTCAAGGCGTACTCATCCGACCCCGTAGTGTGGTGCCATTTCAAGTACCTAGTGAGGGTCAAATTTTGACACTCAATATAAAGTCAGGAGATACAATTAAGCGTGGGGATTTTATTGGTACAATAGACCAACCCCAATTAAAGCAGCAACTGCTACAAGAGCGTTCAAAGCTATCTGAACTGCTTTCTCAGGTGAAAGAAACCAATGATTTGCAAAAGCGGGGAATTGCGCTCAAACGACAGAACTTAGTAGAACAAAGAGCAGTCCTTGAAGAAAATCTGCGTAACTTCAGGGCGTTTGGACCAATTTTGCAAAGAAAAAGTCTCGATGCCTTAAAGGAAAGGCGTCAAAGCATCCAGCAGAGTCTCACACAAAGCATCAATTTACTTCCGACTATCCAAAAACGGCTTGATATTCGTACTCGCCTTCACCGCGAGCGAGCTATTAGTGAAGATTTGTTACTACAAACCCAACAAGAATATAGAGAAACTCAGACAAAGATATCAGATTTGCAAGCGCAATTGAAAGATCTTGATCGCCAAGAATCTGAGACAACCGCTGAGTACTTGAAAAATCTTAGCTCTATTAAAGATACTAATAACCAAATTCAAAACCTCGACGTGCAAGCAGCTCAACTAAAGCAACAAGATCGAGAGCAGTTCATCGAAAAAAGTAATCAAATTCAAACAACTAAGCGCCGAATCGCCCAACTAGAGTTGGAACTAGCTACAAAAAGTAAAATTATTAGCCAATACAATGGTCGTGTACTAGAAGTTGCCATTGCTCCTGGTCAGACGATCAGTCCTGGTACCCGTATTGCAGCGATTGAAACCGAAAACCCA
>NZ_JAAKGC010000377.1 GCF_017591665.1 Aetokthonos hydrillicola CCALA 1050
CGTTATTGCTCACCGCCTTAGTACAGTCACGCAAGCAGATCAAGTATTAGTTATTCAACAGGGTCAAATCGTTGAGCAGGGGACTCACTTTGAATTAATTGAAAAGCAAGGAGTGTACGCTAACCTTTATGCTTTACAGTTAGCAACACTTAACCCTGAGTAATCTTTGTGAGGGTGTTCGCCTTTCGGGATTTGGTGAAGCACCCTGCGATTTCCCGTAACGGTAAGCCCCCACTAAATAGCGCACTCTGCCCCAATATTGCACGGGTTTTGGAAAATCGTAGGTTGGGTAGAGCGCGTAAGCGTTACCGAACGGGGGAGCAATCTTGGTATCTTTAGCCCCCAGACTCCTCAACTTCTGGAAAAACAACATCTTCATATAACAAAGAAATAGGACAACGGAAATCCACACTGTTCAGGTGAACTGCTGTTGCTGTTGTTTCCTCTAGCGAATAAGAAGTCAGCTCCCATTTTCCTTTTTCATTGAGACGGTAACATTCCACGCTCATTTTGTCTGCTTCAATGAGAACATATTCCCTTAAAGAATCAATTCTCCGATAATGCCTAAATTTCTGACCACGATCAAATGCTTCTGTACTTGGAGATAATACCTCTACAATTAAACAAGGGTGATAGATTACCTTGCGGGCTTTTTGGTCTTGTGGGTTAGAGCTGACTATGACATCTGGATAATGAAAAGGACCATTTTGCGAAACGCCGAGTATGTCATCTGCCAGCTGAATGTTACAGCCCGTGCCTCTAAGGTGGCTTTTAAGAGCAGTTGCAAGGTTAAGCGCAATATCATTATGAGGGATAGTTCCCCCTGTCATTGCAAAAACTTGCCCGTTAATATACTCGTACTTAACGGGTTGTTGTTCCTCCCACTCTAGATACTCTTCGGGAGTCATTAACTGATCTAGCGGTTGAGCAATCATTATTTTAAGAGTCTAATAGAGCTAAAAATCGCCGGATCAAACCAATTGTGACTGCGGGTAGTTCCAACTGCGGCGTTAATCCCACATCATCTAGCTGTTGAAAAACTCGAATTGCTTGTGGGTTCAGCTGAGCAAGACGGCGACCAATTTCTAGACCAGTGAATTGAGACTTTTGTCCCCAGATAATAGCAGTAGGGGTTACTAATTGTTGAATGTAAAGAGATAAATCAAAACATAAGTCCCCACGTACGAAAGACAACGCTGCATATTCCGCATTAGGTTGCTGTGCTGACTCTAAGTAAGCGTCGACAATTTCTTCGTACACTCTCGAAGGTTGTGCAAATTGCCGTTGTTCTAGGAAACTACGAATGCCGTTACTGGTAGCAATCCCAGTGCTGTAAAGTAGGCGATCTATAACAGGGATTTTTACCACTTGAGCAAACAAGCTTTTGGTATAATCTTCGCCAAAGTCAGAAAGTCCAGCCGGTGTTGTGAGAATCAAAGACTTAAATAGTTCTGGATTGGCGATCGCGACTCGAATTGTAAAGGCTGCTGTCAGAGAAGAAGCAATTACCCTAACTGGAGCATTGCAAGTCTGTTGTAAAAATTCCCGAATAGTCGTTAAGTAATCGGTTAC
>NZ_JAAKGC010000378.1 GCF_017591665.1 Aetokthonos hydrillicola CCALA 1050
CCGTAATTTTTAAAAGTTAGTGCGAGCCCGAAAGCTCGCGTGTGATGACAAGTAAACTGTTCTATGTTCGCTATTCCCTTCTTTGATAAAAATTAGGGGATATTCCACCATTTCTAATGACTCAAGAAGAAAGAATAAAACAGATACAACAGAGTGAAGCCAAATAAAATGTGGTTAATCCAATCGTTGAGATTCCATTTCTTAAACATTGCTGTTACCTGTAGAAAAGAACGATCGCCTATTCATTTTGAGGAGCAGATTCAAATGCCGAGACGGGCTGTCCCTTTTCTTGCGGCACTGGAGGCTGTTTAGAGGACTTAGGTTTGGGTTTACCTGGTGTTAAGAAACGGTCTTCAAAACTCTTAATCACCACGTAAAGAACAGGCACTAAAAATAGACTTAAGATGGTCGAAATCAGGTAGCCCCCAAAGAGTGCTGTCCCAAGAGACCAACGACTCATCGCCCCTGCACCAGTAGCAATTACCAAAGGCCAAAAACCAACGAGTCCTGCAAAAGCAGTCATCAGAATTGGTCGTAAACGCTCCTCTGCTGCTCTTACAGCCGCCTGAGTAATGCTCATACCTATCGCTCGGGACTGGTTGGCAAATTCTACAATCAAAATTGCGTTCTTACTAGCCAGACCAATCAACATCACCAAAGCTACCTGGGCATAAATATTATTGTTAACCACTGGCCAAACTCCACCAGCTTGGAAAACATTTGCCCGAAGCATTACAGCACCAAGGGCACCCAATATAGCTAAAGGCACGGTGATCATAATAATAGTGGGATCAACGTAACTTTCGTACTGAGCCGCTAGAACCAGAAAGACCATGACAAAAGCTAAGCCAAAAATGATTGGCGCTGCACCACCAGATGATTTTTCTTGGAAAGCTGTACCTGTCCAGGCAAAGCCGAATCCGGGTTGTAGCACTTGGCTGGCAACTTCTTCCATTGCTTTGATGGCTTGTGCTGAGCTAAAACCGGGTGCTGGAACTCCTTGGAGTTTGATAGCTGGGTAGATGTTGTAATGAGTTATGATGGGGGGATAAGTAATTTTTTCCAAATGTACCAAAGTGTTCATTTGGACTAAATTCCCATCCTGAGAGCGCACATAAAGACGACCAATATCATCAGGATTAGAACGTACATTTCCTTCTGCTTGCGCATAAACCCGATAAAGTCGCCCACCTAAAACGTACTGATTGACATATCTTGCGCCTAAATATGTCTGTAAGGTATTGAAAATATCGTTGACTTGAATGTTTTGTGCCTTAGCCTGGTTGCGATCAATAGAAGTTTGGATCATCGGGCTATTAAAGGTGTATTGGGTAAAGACCGCCCCTAACTCTGGTCGCTTCTGCGCTGCGTCCATCACCTTTATGGTATTGTCTAAAAGTGCTTGAATGGGCAGGGCTTGTTTGTTTTGAACATAGAACTCAAAGCCACCCGTACTTCCTAAACCATCTACCGGAGGAGCATTCACCGCAATGACTCTAGCTTCTGGAACTGTTGCACGTAAACCTTTGTTGATCTTTTGCAAAACTCCGAAAATTGACCCATCAGCAC
>NZ_JAAKGC010000379.1 GCF_017591665.1 Aetokthonos hydrillicola CCALA 1050
TTCAATTTTAGTTCTCTTTTGAGCGAAAACATAACTGAATCTAATCAAATTTCTCTATTCGAGCAACCATAACACAAATTTCTAGGTATTTCCAAGGAGCATCGCCATTGGCAATTAATTTAATTTTATCTTTATATTTGCCTAGGAGTTTGTGAGTTTACCTTCAGTTTAAGAGCGTCTCAAGGTAGAAGGTGATACACCAATTAATTTCACCAATTCTGCTGCCTTCCACCGCATAAAGTTATCTACAATAAAGAATTCTAGACAATTCTAGCTAAGTTTTTGTAAATTTAGTAAACCTCTCACCTTTCGGTAAAGTAGAAATCAGCCGGGAAGTCACTGACGAAGTTCGCCAAGTAGATATTTTGTTTTCCCCTGTACCTCCAGCCAATACCGAATTACGAACTCTAGGCTTACTCGGTAAAATTGCACAAAATGTCTGTTTGATTGAGCCATATCGCAATCAACCCAGCAAAACACAAGTGCGACACTGTGCAATCAAGCTATTTTCTTACTTGGCGCAATTGGAGCGTAAAGCGAAACGAGAAGATATTTCTTTACCAGAAGAAGATTTACCACGTCTGTGGATACTAGCACCTTCAGCATCACAAGCCTTTCTAGAGGGGTTTAACGGTAGACTAGAATTAGAGAATTGGTTACCAGGAGTGTATTTTTGCGGTGAATCTTGGAGAACTGTGATTGTGGCGATTAATCAATTACCGATAACACAAGAAACACTTCTGCTG
The DNA here is from genome assembly GCF_017591665.1 of Aetokthonos hydrillicola CCALA 1050. Classification (GTDB taxonomy): domain Bacteria; phylum Cyanobacteriota; class Cyanobacteriia; order Cyanobacteriales; family Nostocaceae; genus Aetokthonos; species Aetokthonos hydrillicola. Next base: position 747 of record NZ_JAAKGC010000379.1, read on the forward strand.
AGAATTTTAGGTAAAGGCGAAGTTCAACGCCAAGCAATTAGTGAGTTACTCGCATTTCCCAAAGATAGCCAATTTCGTCTAAACGTTCAACAACTGCTAGCAAGCTGGCGGATCACCACCTTCAACCAAGATAACCAAGATTTAACTGACGATGACCAGGAGTTGATTATGAACTTATCACAAGCCTACTTAGAGTGGGAGCAAAAAACACTACAGCAAGGATTACAAAGAGGTTTAGAGCAAGGGTTACAACAAGGGGTACAACAAGGGGTACACCAAGGACAGCGCCAAGTTGTGGAAAATTTGCTCAAAGTTCGTTTTGGTTCTTTAGATCAGGAGTTATCTAGCATAGTTGAACGGATACTAGAGCTACCACCAGAAGAATACACTCGCTTGTGCATTGAATTGTCGCGCGAGGAACTCTTAGCAATATTTCAGCACTAGATCATAATCAACAACACTTAACTGAAAACTCCCTGTCTTGCTCACTTCTTCCTCCTCCCTTTCGGTTTCCCTTTTGGAGGTTCAGTGAGTGAGAAGCTACCATCTTCTGTGGAGACTGGATTTTCGTTATTTTGATTGGGGATAGGTAAATCTATGACGGGTTTGGGGAGATTTTCATTGAGCGGAATATCCCAATAGGTGTAAGAAACTGCAAACATAAACGCTTCGAACTGCAAACAAGCAAATTGTCGGTGGAACCATAATATTGCCGTTTTTACGTGCTTATGCTTCCTATTGACATTGGCAATATTATCCTTCCAACGTCTATAATCCTTGTAGGGTATACATTTGACGATAAAAGTGTTCATAATC
>NZ_JAAKGC010000380.1 GCF_017591665.1 Aetokthonos hydrillicola CCALA 1050
GCTCAAGTTAGAATATCGGTTGTGCAATATCAAAAAGCCGAAAAAATAGACTTCAACAGTGAATATCCCTGTCCATGTCGGCGACGAGGGCAGCTAGTTCCAATTACACTTACAGAAGCGTTTGGTTGCGATCGCTGTCAGCAGATATTCGTTGTGGAAGATAATGGTCATATGCTAGAACAGCTTTCCACAACATATCCCTATAAACGAGCTTGGCGGTGGACAGGGAATTCGTGGCAAGTTGTCCAGCCTCGGTTAGGAGAAAGTTATTTGCCAGTAGCGCTGGGCATTATTTTCGTGCTAGTGATTATATGGTTACCATTAGCACTACGATTGGCAAGCAATTCCAATATTATTGCTTGGGCAATAGTAGCGCTGCTGCTAGCTATCCTACCAGCACTGATGGTCTGGCTTACCTACAGGCGTTGACTCGATGATAGTGGATGCTTTTGACGATTTTCCGGAACCAATTGCTAGCGCAAAACGCGCTTACCAAGCTGCCTTAAAATTAGGGAGTACAAAGGGGGTAGACCGTAGTCGCGCTGTATTAAAGATGGTACAAGTGCTAAAAAACTCATTTGACGACATTCTAGAGGCAAATACTTTGGATCTAGAAGCTAGTCGAGAAATGGCAGTACCAGACTTTATATTAGATTGGCTAAAGTTGACACCAAAACGCCTAGAGGCAACACTAGATATTTTACAACGGTTAGGGGAGTTATCAGACCCGCTACGGCGTGTAAGACATGCTGATTATCAGCTAGAAGACTCTCAAACCTATTCTCAGTTAATGCCTTTAGGTGTGATTGGATTTATTTATGAAGCGTTTCCAGAATTAGCAGCGATCGCGGCAGGCTTATGTATCAAAACGGGTAATAGTGTTATTCTCAAAGGCAGTACAGAAGCTAGCCATTCTAATGCAGCAATTGGTAACGCATTGCAAACGGCGATCGCCGAAGTTGGGTTACCAACGGGTTGTGTAGAGTTAATAACAGCAGAACACGGAACCTCTATTCGGGATTTAGTCACCCAAGATCAGTATCTCAACTTAGTGATTCCTTACGGGCGTTCTAGCTTAATACAACAAGTAGTAAGACAGTCAACAGCTCCAGTCTTAAGGTCTGCTATGGGCAACTGTTACCTCTATTGGTCACTCAATGGTAGCTTAGAAATGGTGCGCTGGATGATTTTAGATAGTCATCAAAGTGTACCAGATCCAGTAAACGCCATTGAAAAAGTGCTGATTCATCGCCAAGCTTTACCTTCGTCCTTACTAGTATTGTGGAGTAGTCTAAAAGACCAAGGTTTTCAAATTAAAGGCGATCCAGAACTTGTAGAAGCTTTTCCGCAGTTACAACTGGCTAAAAACGAAGAATGGGGAACTGCTTATTTAACCAAGACAATAGCTTTTAAACTGGTCGATAGTTTAGAACAAGCAATTATTTGGATTAATCAACACAGTAGTGGTCATGCAGACTCGATTGTCACTGAATCGTATCAAGAAAGTCGGCAGTTTGCTTTAGGTGTGAACAGCGCCTCCACCTACATTAACTCTTC
>NZ_JAAKGC010000381.1 GCF_017591665.1 Aetokthonos hydrillicola CCALA 1050
CGCCCGGTAGGATACCCGCTCGCTTTAAAAGCAGGTGTTCCTTCTCTTGGGGCTACAACCGTTACAGCTTTGGTTGTTTTATTCTCCGCCACTTCCAGCCCTACACCGCTAACATTACCAGCCGTATCCTGATCTAGAATTTGGAATTGTTGGGGATCGAAACATTCGGTGTAGCGATCGCCTAATTTGGCCACCATTTCTTGAATCGCGGCATAAGCTTGTGCCTTAGAATTGTAGGAGCGTCTGAGATACTGCTGTCGAATTGCTTTCCAGTTCTGGTGGTTAAAGCTCGGATCGACATAATTTTGTTCAAGGATTTGCCATACCTCATCCACGAGTTGTTTGGGGCTAGATTGATTTTGAGCTAGAGTTTTTGGAGTGTAGACATTAACTCCAGCTAGAAGCACCATGACAACACAAAGTTCTATCTTGACGAGCAATTTTTGCTTGAACATACCAGTATTCTTAAAGACTAAACTGGGGGCTATTTTATCTTTATTTTTGGTATAAGTCCCCCTATCAAATCAACAAGAATAGTTTAAAAGCTAGGATGAATGTTGCAGATGACGTTGATTGTGTTGGCTGCGTAATTGCTGAAGTTGCTGCTGTTGTTCAGGAGTCAGTACAGCATTAATTTGACTTTCAGTAGAGGAATGAATTTGTTTGAGTTGAGCTTTTTGATCGTCCGTTAAGTTAAGTGTTGGTTTAATATGTTGAGTTCTAGCTTGTTGTAGTTGCGCCTTTTGTTCTGCTGTGAAAACAGCATCCATTTGTTGCTTAGCTGAGTCTCGTATTTGTTTAATTTGTGCTTTCTGAGGATCAGTCAAATTAAGTTTTTGCCAAAAACCACCATGATGCCGTTCGCCTGTCTGGGCTTGGTCTGCAATTGCAGGATTGTTAAATCCTGAAATCATGGGACTAGCAGCCAATATCAACGCGAGTGTTCCAGTCACTAAAAACCAAGCTTTCTTCATAAAAACTCCTATCAATTCTTTTATTACCCTTAAGGTGCATAACATACCTATATTAAGAGGGTTAACAAAAAAAATAAACTGTCAAAATTCACAACTTGACACATGACTTTAGTCATGATTTTTTTCTAGCTAATTGGCAGGTTTAACTCTAGGACTTATGTTTATGACTTATTAATACTATTAAACATGGTGCAAGCTAGTATAAGGGCTACACTCATGATAATTTGCCATTCTATTATGCCTGATAGTACCCAGCTAATGTAGTTGTTTCAGAATCTCATTGGGAATGCTATTAATTGTAAAAATATTTACAGTGGAATCTGAATGACAAACTCTGTACCCTTTCCTGGAGTCGAAATGCAGCTTAATTGACCTCCATGTTGTTCTGCGATAATTGAATAGCTGATGGATAATCCTAAACCTGTACCACTACCTACAGGTTTTGTAGTGAAAAATGGTTCAAAGATTTTATTTTGTACTGATTCTGTCATCCCAATCCCATTATCGATAATTCGGATGACAACATATTTTTCTTCTTGAACTTCAGTGCGAATCGTAATGGTTGGTTCGTGATTTATCTT
>NZ_JAAKGC010000094.1 GCF_017591665.1 Aetokthonos hydrillicola CCALA 1050
GAATTGTCTGCTCGTAGCGTTTGTTTTATCAGTTGTTGCGACGTTAGCCTTGGGTTGGCTTCTTCGGCACGTCGTTAGTCATGTCGATGGGTTTGGCGTGGCGTTTGGCGTGGCGGTAGGCGTGGCGATCCTGCGTCCAGAGAGTTGGGTTATGGGTTCACTTTTAAACCTGAGATTTCTCCCAAGTAGTAGCTGGTTATTCTCGCGCGTTACTCTGCTTCGTTTACCATATTTTGCTAAGCGTTTGCAAAATTGGTTGCAACAGGATTGGGAAGCAGGTGTGCATAATACTAATCAACTGTTAGCATATACCTTGCAATTTATTCCTGTTGTGCAAGCAGTTAATAGAGTACTTGCTATTACACCGTCAAACGAAATTATCTGGCGTATTTCTCAAATGGCTGAAGCACCTTTTGATTGGGAACTAGTCCGTTTTGCTTCAGCTTCTCTAAACAATGCTCTTATTTCAGAAAATATATCACGGTTGTGGTTCTTGCCGAAGCGATTATGGCAGAGCTATTTTTTCACAGAAACTCGCTTAGATACCCCTGCTCGTGCTACTGCTGCTGGTTTTTGGCACCTACATGAAAAGCAACCAGCAAAAGCTGAAACCGCTTTTGAAAAAGTGAAGTCTTTGCTTTACGGTGAGGAAATGTTCATCCTTGCCCAAATTTTAGCGGACTTTAGGAATGCCAAGAACACAGCTATTATTGCTACACTAAAATTACGTGCTTTCCCGCAAGAAACCCTTCTCCGTCCATCCACTTGGAAAGCTGTCACTAAACTCTATAGGGTCGTCGAAGATATCAAACCTGTTGAATACAGTGTGTCACGCGCAACTAGATCCTTCGCCCTCAATCGCGCACTAGGAGAACTTAAAAGCGTTTTAGACAGTGCCAATACCCTACCACAAGCAGAGCGATCGCTAATCGTAGAGATTGCCCAAACTTGGCAAACAGCATTGCTGGAAGTAGCTGGTGAGGTAGGTGAAATTTCGATCACCAAGCCTATTGCTAATCCCTACATCATAGGCGATCCAGTCGTAGGAGAACGCTTTGTTGGCAGGGAAGACGTGATGAGAGAGTTAGAGGAACTATGGATTACAGGTCATCAAGTTCAGTCTGTAGTTCTCTATGGTCATCGGCGGATGGGCAAAACTTCTATCCTTAAAAACGCTGCTAACAATCTTGGTTCAGAAATTAAGTTAGCTTACGTCAACCTTTTAGAAGTGGGAGATGCACCTCTAGCGGTTGGGGAGGTGTTAATTGCTATTACTGATGCAGTTTCTAGAGTCGTGAACTTGCAACCTCCTACAGATACAGAACTATTAAATTTTCCTCTACCTACATTTAGGCGTTATTTAGAACAGGTTATAGAAACTTTAGATCAAAAATCTTTAATTATTGCCTTAGACGAATTCGAGAAAATTGAAGATCTAATTGAAGGAGGAAAAATACCAAAAGATTTTTTAGGCTATTTGCGGGGATTGGTGCAAAAGAGTTCTCAACTTGCCTTCACTTTTGCTGGCTTACATACGTTAGAAGAGATGACAGCCGACTACTTCCAACCCTTCTTCGCCAGCGTAATCCCGATCCGTGTAGGCTTCCAAGAACGTGGAGCTACGCACCAAATTCTAGCAAACCCGGATCAAGATTTTCTCTTAGATTACACCCGTGAAGCGCTAGATAAAATTTACGACTTCACGCACGGTCAACCCTTTTTAGTGCAGTTGGTGGGTTTTCAACTTGTTCGCCATTACAATGATTATGTTTTTGAGCGAGGGCGATCGCGCAATCCTGTCTTCACTGTCGATGATGTAGAAAATGTGATCAATGACCCCGAATTTTTCAGGCGTGGACGCTACTACTTTGATGGTATTTGGGGTCAAGCTGCGCGAGGTGTTGCTGGACAACAAGCGATACTTAGCGCGATCGCTCCTTATCCACAAGGATTAAGTTTCGATGCTTTACGAGAGTGTACAGGTATTGATGACTTAACTTTACAAGAAGCACTAAATACCCTAAAGCGTCATGATGTTGTTGATGAAATTAATGCAAACTGGCGGATTACCGTTGAATTGTTTCGCCGTTGGGTTTGTGAACGGGTAGAGAAGGGTTAGGGTATAAGGAAAATTTATAGTGGTCTTGAGCTAGATAAGCTGCTGTGTAGCTCTCTTGTATAAGACACAAACGTAAAATTATTGTAGTGCGGGCATCTTGCCCGCGTGCCATGTAAAAATTAAATGCGCAACAGCTTATTCACAAGCGATCGCCACAACTGGGCTATGAAAGTCGTAAAAATGTTGGGTTTCACTCCGTACCCCTACGGGGAAGCAAGCTACAACCCAACCTACCACAGTTTAACCCTTTAGATTTTAACTGAATTGTATTGAGCGATCGCCCACAATAAATTATTTTTTTCCCTTTTCGCCGCTCTTTCTTACCGAAAACTTTACAAAAATTTACCATAATCTAATCATACGGCGTCTATTCTAGGCTTCTGGTAGACTTAACTTAATTCAACAATTCGCAAAGGAGAATTACACCAATGGGCGGCGAGATGTTTAATGCAGCTTTCCTGTGCTTCAGTTTAATCTTTGTAGGCTGGGCTTTGGGTGAGCTACTACTGAAAGTCCAAGGCGCAGAAAAAGAATCCCTCTAGAAAAGCGCTAATTGAGACGAGAGCCTGAGTCATAGTCTCTCTGTCTCTCTTAAAAACACCCCCACTAGCGGCACTCAGGAATCAAAGAAAAACTATTCCCCATGCCCCATGCCCCATGCCCCGTTTCTCTTAAGACAGTTTAAAATTCCGTAATCTTTGTTTGTATATTAGGATTCTGATAAGATTTAATTCATAAAACATTAATTTTTGTAAAAAACCCTCATGACTTTATTAATCGTTGGTGCCACTGGCACCTTGGGAAGACAAGTGGCTCGTCGTGCCATCGATGAGGGCTATAAGGTACGCTGTCTTGTTAGAAGCTCCAAAAAAGCCGCATTTCTTAAAGAATGGGGTGCTGAACTCGTATTAGGAGATATATGCTACCCCGACACCCTTACACCAGCACTTGAAGGTGTGACGGCAGTCATTGACGCAGCCACGTCTCGTCCCACAGATTCACAAAGTATTAAACAGGTAGACTGGGACGGCAAAGTATCTTTAATTCAAGCCTCTGTAGCTGCCGGTGTAGAGCGTTTTATCTTTTTCTCTATATTAGATGCCGAAAAATACCCAGAAGTACCGCTTATGGAAATTAAGCGGTGTACAGAGCTTTTCTTGACTGAATCTGGCTTAAATTACACAATATTGCGCCTAGCGGGTTTCATGCAAGGCTTAATCGGTCAGTATGGAATTCCGATTTTAGAAGGACAGCCAGTGTGGGTAACGGGTGCATCATCTCCCATTGCTTACATGGATACTCTAGACATTGCCAAGTTTACTATCAAAGCTTTATCCTTACCAGAAACAGAAAAGCAAGCCTACCCTGTAGTAGGAACTCGTGCTTGGAGTGCTGAGGAAGTTATTAAGGTATGTGAACGTTTGTCAGGAAAAGACGCTAGAATCACCAGAATGCCAGTCAACTTACTGCGTACTATGCGCGGTGTCCTACGGTTCTTTCAATGGGGCTGGAATGTTGCAGACAGACTAGCATTCACAGATGTACTGGCAAGTGGGAAACCACTAAATGCGCCAATGGATGAAGTTTACAAAGTTTTTCAGTTAGACCCAAGTGAGACAACTACTGTAGAAAGCTATCTACAAGAGTACTTCAGCCGCATTATGAGAAAGCTGAAGGAGCTAGACTACGAGAAAAATAAAACCAAAAAGCAGACCCAAAAAAGAAGTCCTTTTAAAAAGACCGAGTAGTGAAATGTAGAGAGAGGGGGTGTTTACGACCGGTCGAACGTGTTACTATTAAAATTGTCAATATAAAGACAGAAAACCCTAGCAACGCTGCGCGAAAGTCAAAAGTCAAAAGTCAAAAGTCAAAAGTGTTATAAATCAACCCTTATGGCTGTTTGAAATGGTTGCTTTATTTACGCCGCGCTGTACTAGCAATAGGGATATTAAGACATTTTAGTCTTAAAAATCTCTGTTCCTCTAGGACGGAGAGTGTCAAGACAAGACAGAGCATCGTCTAAAATTGGACATTTGAATGTGCCGAAAGTAGGCATTATATACAATGACGTAAAACCGATAGCGAATCGTATCGCTGTCGAACTTAAGGAAAAGTTCACCGCAGCTGGCTGGAATGTCTGCATCACAACTGGCGTCGGTGGAATGTTGGGCTATTCTACCCCAGAAAGTCCCGTATGCCATACTCCAATTGAGGGTCTAACACCACCTGGTTTTGACTCAGAAATGGAGTTTACAGTAGTGTTAGGTGGAGATGGAACTGTTCTAGCAGCATCTCGTCTAGTGGCTCCCTGTGGAATACCAATGCTAACTATAAACACTGGTCACATGGGGTTTTTGACGGAAGCTTACCTCAATCAACTCCCTGAAGCTATAGAGCAAATATTATCAGGGAACTATGAGGTTGAGGAACGAGCAATGCTCACTGTTAGAGTGTTTCGGGAAAACACCGCAATATGGGAAGCTCTTTGCTTGAATGAGATGGTGCTGCATCGGGAACCATTGACCTCTATGTGCCATTTTGAAATTGGAATAGGTCGTCATGCACTAGTAGATATTGCAGCTGATGGTGTCATTGTTTCTACACCGACAGGTTCAACAGCATATTCTTTAAGTGCAGGTGGTCCAGTTGTGACTCCTGGTGTACCTGTCTTGCAGTTAGTACCCATTTGCCCTCATTCTCTGGCTTCTAGATCTCTTGTTTTTCCAGATAATGAACCAGTTAATATCTTCCCAGTTAATACTCCTCGCTTGGTAATGGTAGTAGATGGGAATGGAGGGTGTTATGTTTTCCCAGAGGATCGGGTGAATTTAGAGCGATCTCAATACAGCGCTCGATTCATTCGCCTGCAATCTCCAGAATTTTTCAAAATATTACGAGAAAAACTAGGCTGGGGTTTACCACATATCGCCAAACCCACGTCTGTAGAGTTACCTTAGTACAGCTTTTTGTAAATTCCTAGGATTTACAGAAAACTATGCTTAAATCTTAATCCCTTATTTGTGGCTTATTGGCTACCCCTCATTCTCTAAAAAAGGATGAGGGTTTTTTTCTTTGACAGTAGCTTACGTAGGTAACGTAAGAACGATATTCATTGTGTTAAAAACTGCTCTAGATGAAATCAACTAAACAAACCATAAATCTTTATGTAAATTAGAGAAAATTTAATCAAATATTGTTTTTGTTAGTAATTTCTCTGAAAAATTAGGACTTAATAAAAATACTATATTTAGTTAGATTTAACATAACTTTTTTAGTTTAAAAATCTAGTAAAACTTCAATAAAATTGCCGATACATGACAAAAATCAACAATTCTATCGAGTAAATTAAGTCTATTAGTGACTAAACAAGAGTCACTTAAAGATATTCAAAAAAAGGATTTTTCAAAAGTGTATCCACCAGATTCAAAAAAAATAATACGTTATATCACCTCTACTCTTTCGTTATTAGCAGTGCTTACAGTTGGACAGATGTCCAAAGCTAATGCAGCTAGCATGACTTTCTCTGTAACTGGAACCAATTCAGTATCTAAGAATGCTCTGGCAGCATCAGTAGTCTTTGACAACTCACTTAATCCAGGTAAGCTAACAATTTCACTTAGTAATAACAAGGGTGTTTCCGTTCCTTCTGATGTTCTCACAGCAGTGTTGTGGGATTACAATGGCTCTCCTTTAAATTTAGGATTGTCTTCAGCTACAGCATCAAAAGTAACCGCAAACAACGGATCCAGCACAACAAATAATGTTGATCTTCTTGGCTGTCTTGACGAATGGCAATTTGCGTCTACTTCTAAGACTGCGGGATTTACAACAGGAGTTAACCAGCACTATGGTCTAGGAACTGCTGGCTTGGGTATTTTTGCTAGCAATGGGGGACAGCAATTCAATTACGGTATCATCGGCGGTTATAACTCGAACGCAAACCCTGCTGTCAAAGGGGGAACTTTTATCAACAATTCTGCCACCTTTGTTTTATCAAGTCTACCTACTAACTTTGATATCCAAAAGATTAGCAACGTTCGATTTCAGTATGGAACTAGTTTAACTGAACCTAGTATTGTACAAGCGCAAGGCAGTTATTATACTCCTCCTTCCCCACCTAAAAAAGTTCCTGAGTCTTCTACAGCAGCAGCTTTAGGCTTGTTTGCTTTGGTAGGTTTAGGGTTAAAAAAGAAAGTGGCAGTAGCACTTCGCTAGGGAGCATCCTAAATATTTGGCTTTATGATTTGGTAACGAGTAAAGCCCCTGACTTTTCACGCCATCTCTCTACGAGTGTGCTGGGTGTAGGACATTTCCCTAAACCCCACACTCTCTGACTTTTCCAGATCCTGTGAAAAGTCAGGTTTTACGGTGCGCTAATGCACCGAGAGCAATACTAATCCCATAGTGTAATTATATTACGTCAGGAAAATGAGTCGTAATTCCTCCTATGTATAAAGGTCTGAAAACTATTTTCTTAAGGTTACTTAGGTAACGGAAGAAAGATAATAATAATTCTCTGCAAAACTCTTCTAGATAAAATCAACTAAAAAAATTCTCAATCTTTAGGTAAATTCAAGAAAAGCTCATCAAAATCCGTAATTTTATGAGTGAGTATCTAAAAATACACTACTCAGCAAAAATGCTGGGTTTATTTTTGTTTAACGTATTTTCTTTGATGATAAATATCTAATTAAAGCTTTGAATAAATCACTAAATAAATCACTCATTTTTATGTTTTTTCAATTAAATTTAGCCTATGCAATGACTAAAAGAAAGTCAATTTTATATATTATACAAAAAGGATGGTTTAGCAAATGTATACACCAGATTCAAAGAAAATCATAGGTTACATTAGCTCTACTCTTTCGTTATTAGCACTGCTTACAGTTGGGCAGATGTCCAAAGCTAATGCAGCTAGTATAAGTTTCTCTGCAACCGGAACCAATAATTATGACCAAAAAATTCATAACGATCTGGGAGCATCAGTTGTCTTTGATGACTCACTCAACCCAGGTAAGCTCACAGTCTCTCTAACTAATAACCAATCTGTCTCGCTTCCTTCTGATATTCTCACAGCAGTGTTTTGGGATTACAATGGCTCTGCTTTAAATTTAAGCTTGTCTTCAGCTACAGCACCACAGGTAACCACACTAGACACTAAGACTACAACAAATCAAGTCAATCTTCTTAATGTCAATTCCTCTACAACTGATCCAGTTAAAGAATGGGCATTTGCATACAAGGGTGCAGGACTTAACCGAGGGACAGGTGACAGCGCAGTTAACCAACACTACGGTCTAAGTACTGCTGGCTTGAATATCTTTAGCTTCCCCAAGACTGGACAGCAAATGAATTACGGTATCATCGGCGGTTATAACTCTGACGCAAACCCTACCGTCCAAGGGGGAACTTTTATTAATAACTCTGCGACTTTTGTTTTATCAGGTTTGCCTACTAACTTTGATATCCAAAAAATTGGCAACATCCGATTTCAATATGGCACTGATTTAAAGGAACCTAGCACTTCACCTCAAAAAGTTCCTGAGTCCTCTACAGCAAAAGCTGTAGGCTTGTTTGCTTTGATTGGGTTAGGGTTAAAAAAGAAGGTCGCGGTAGCACTTCACTAACTTTGACGATCGCTGACAATACGCACTGGTTCGTAGTTGCGCTTAAGAGCGTTCGGCATCCTCACGGATACGAGCAAAGACGCAACTACGACATTTTTCTGATAAAATTTCTAAAGTCGATACTGAAAAGCTATATAGAATGGTACGAAGGCTGTCGAGTGAGGATTGATCCGTCATCCAAAACCCGCAAATTACACTTCTAGCTGAATCAAAAATTGATATGACGCTTGCTCAGAGTCCTTGTGTTTTGGTGATTGAAAGCGATGAGAGTCTAGCAAATCAGCTGGCTTTTGATCTGAAAGAAGCTGGCTATGACTCGGTTATAGCTCACGATGGTACCAGCGGTGTGCAACACTGTCGCGATCGCCAACCTGCTTTAGTCGTAATAGATAGAATGCTGGCAGGAGAATCGGGACTTGCTTTATGCAAAAGTATCAGAAATGGGGGTATGCGATCGCCAGTGCTTATATTAATGGCACGAGATACGGTGGATGATCGCGTAGCGTGTCTAGAAGCTGGAGCCGACGATTACATCTTGAAGCCTTACCGCTCAGAAGACTTTTTAAACTTGATTCGCCTCTACTTAAAACCTGAAGTTGACAATACAGAACAGCTCCGCTTCGGCGAGCTAGTTCTAGATATATCAACCCGTCGCGTCCTAAATAATGGACGGGCTATTGATTTGACAATGAAGGAATTTGAACTGCTAAAGTATTTAATGGAACACCCCCGTGAAGTATTAACCCGCGAGCAAATTCTCGAAAATGTTTGGGGTTACGACTTTATGGGTGAATCGAATGTTATAGAAGTATACATTCGCTACCTGCGCCTCAAAATTGAAGAAGACGGTCAAAAGCGTTTGATTCAGACAGTCCGTGGCGTTGGTTATGTATTAAGAGAATCTTAAATTTTATGTTTAATTATCAAAGTTTTCTTCCTCTTATATTAGCTATTCTTATAATTGGCTGTTCCTCTCCAACACCCGCAGTGACTTACAGCGATTCCTCTGGTTCTCAAGCACAGTCTGGCAAAAATGCTGGTCAACAACTACCAATTACAGGTAGAGCTGTTGTTCCTAATGGAACAAAACTTGATCTCGAAGTAGCGCGAACAGAACAAGAGCAAGAGATGGGGTTAATGTATAGACCCGCTTTACCAAACAATAGAGGTATGTTGTTTCAGTTCCGATCAGCACAACCAATAAGTTTCTGGATGAAGAATACATACGTACCACTAGATATAGTTTTTATGCGGAAAGGAGTTGTGCAGTATATCGCTTCTGCTGTACCCCCTTGTACTAACGATCCCTGTCCTACCTATGGTCCCAAATTACCCGTAGATCAGGTTATTGAACTGCGTTCTGGACTAGCATCTGAATTGGGTTTGAAGATAGGCGATCCTATTAAAATTGAGTTTCTTAAATAGGGAATAGGGCATGGGGCATAGGGCATAGGGCGTAGGGAACTAAATCTTGGTAAGTACTTGCAGACAATTAACCTTGTCTCCACGTTGGCTGAAATACTTGTGGAACCGTGATTCCAGCTTCAAGAAATATATTAAATAATTTTGTGTGAGTACTTAGATCCAATGCCCTATGCCCTATGCCCTATGCTCTCATTGCTAGCTAATAACCAGCAAAAACGCACATATAAAAAATTCTTGTAAAAAGAATATCATTCCGGCTGATAAATCGGGAAGTTTTTACGATACAATCTATCACAAGTGTTCCCAGAATAAGACTGTTCTGCATCTGAGGCAGTATCGACGATTGAGAGTTTAGATTTGTAAAAATCTACCTTTTGGCGTAAGTGGAAAGAGTCGTCAATAAGGCACCATGGGCTATGGAATCTTTCTTAAGACCAATTGAGTTAACTGAACTACACAAGTAAAAAAAGATAATACCCCTTTCGTCCAAAAAAGTGTTGCTTGTTGCTTCAAGCAAATGGGTGGCACTAGACTCTATAATTCCTTCATTGCTCTAGCTTGAAAAACCACATAAACCTTACCAGTGGAGTGGATACCAAGTATGAGCACAGTCATACACACAATAGTGCTAGCTGACTATTTCAAAAATGAGGAATTAGCGTATAACACAATACTTTACTTAAGTAGTGAGATACAAATGTACAACGCAACTTATTCTCGGCTTATTCGTTTCCTACAAGAAGATTTAGCTATTTCCGCAGCTTCGATTGCGGTAGCTCTTCGTCACACCAAACAAGATCCTGGTCCTTTACCTATGATTCTTTTACAATATGGGCTAATTACTTTAGAACAGCTAGATCAAATTTATGATTGGCTAGAGACTGTATGAGTAGATTAATTGAGGAGAAAGAAATATGCCATATCATATCCGCCTTTGGCAAAGGCTGATATTCTACTCACTTACTCACACATCTATAGAGCGGATCGGCGATTCAAATGCAGTCCGCTCTTTTAATTTTTGTGTCACAAGCTGATCAATCTGATTTTGTTGTTTGCTGGTCAGTAACATGATTTAAAGACCAACGATGATCAACGTTTACAGAGGAAAATTGGCAGCTTTCTTCCAATTGCTTTTGTTGAGCTACCGCTTTACGAAGCGTAATAATTAGCTGATTCACCTGATACCGCAAATCTGGGTTATCATTGACTGCTAACAAAGTTTGTCTTTCTAGCAGTTGCAGTATAAGTTCGTAGTGGATCGGTGAAGGCAAAGGAATTGGCTGCATGAATAAAAATGTATACGATGGATGGTTTCAAACGGTTGTTTGCCAATAATTAAATTTTTACATAAATTAATATTTTTTGTGGAAATCTACTACAGAGTACAGCGAAATGAAGAGTTCAGGAGTCTTAAAACAGTGAACAGCAAACAGTTATCAGTTATCAAGGTCTATGGTGCGGTGATAACTCATAACTGATAACCGACTCCTGAATTCCAACTCCTTGCTTATGAACGCCTTGGCAAAATACGGGCTATCGCTAACTCAGGATCTGGCTGTTTTACTAAAAACTCTCCAATCAGGACGGCAGATGCTCCTGCTTGTTCTACCATAGACACATCATTCTTGTTATATATACCCGACTCACTAACCACCAAAATGTTCCGTTCCTGCAATTGCTTCTCCCTAGCTGCTAATAATTCGCAAGTAGTTTCTAACCGAACAGAAAAATCTTCTAAGTTACGGTTATTAATCCCTACTAAGGAGACATTATCAATCGCTAACACACGGTCAAGTTCTTCTAGAGTGTGAACTTCTATCAAAGCTGTCATTTTTAAAGCTTTGGCAATTTTGATGAAGTATTCTAGATCTTGATCACTAAGTATAGCTGCTATCAATAATACAGCATCTGCTCCTCGAATACGAGCTAGGTACATTTGGTAAGGATATATAACAAAATCCTTACAGAGTAGCGGTAAATTAACTGCCTGGCGAATTTTAGCTAAGTTGTCGAAGCTACCAGAGAAAAACTTTTCGTCTGTGAGTACTGAAATACAACTAGCACCACCTTGCTGGTACTGAAGCGCGATCGCTACCGGGTCAAAATCTTCCCTTAACAAACCTTTACTAGGTGAAGCTTTTTTTACTTCAGCAATCAAAGCTGGCTTTGTCACACCTTGTCGCAGCGCAGCCAAAAAATCAAGGGGAGGTGGCGAAGTTAGTACTTGACGTTGCAGCTCACCTAAAGGTAGCTTTTCTCGCATTTTCTCAACTTCTTCTTCTTTGTGCCAAACAATCTCCTCTAAAATATTTTGTGGTTCTAGGTCAGGTATGGCAGGCTGATACTGCAAAATAGATACAGTAATAGTTGGGTTAGGTGGACGGCGGCGGATTTGCATAATTAGGGCATGGGGCATGGGGCATGGGGCAAATGGGCGTGGGGCAAATGGGCATGGGGCAAATGGGTATGGAACTGGGAAGGACTATGCGCTATTCAATTTCTTCCAGCCTTTAATATTTACCTATGTAATTCTCTCCTATAATCTATGCCCTATGCCCCATGCCCTATCCCACTGCTCGTTTGTAAGCTTCATCCAGAACTTCGGAAAGTGTTGGATGGGCGTGAACTAAATGGGCTAGGGTGTATACAGTTTGACGGTTGGCGATCGCGGCTGAGGCTTCGTGAATTAAGTCTGAGGCGTGCATTCCAAAAATGTGGACTCCTAAGACTTCACCTGTGTCTTGGCGATAAACAACCTTCGCAATACCATCACTTTCGGCTTCTGCGAGTGCTTTAGAATTACCTTTAAAGTAGCTTCTGGTTGTTGCAACTTCAAACCCTTCTACACTACCTTTTTCCTTTGCTGCTGCTTCAGTCATACCCACATAGCTAATTTCTGGGTGAGTAAAAGCTGCTGCTGGAACACTCTGGTAGTCTGCTTCTTTGCGACGTCCACAAATATTTTCTACTGCTACGATCCCTTGTGCAGAGGCAGCGTGAGCTAACATCATTTTGCCGTTGGCATCACCAATTGCCCATAGATGAGGTACAACTTCACCTGCCGATAGTACAGACATACTATCATTAACAGGGATAAAATTCCTCCTGTCAAGTTCCACACCAACAGACTCTAAGCCCAAATTTTGTGTAGCTGGTATCCTTCCTGTAGCGACTAAGCAAGCATCTACTTCTAAAACGTCCACAAATTCCTTGGTTTTGAAGTCCGCTAATTCAATTACCACTGGTGAACCTGGGATGACTTTTCGAGCGTATATTCCTACATAAGTTTCAATATCGCGGGGAGTAATCAGCACTCTTTCAGCCAGTTTAGCAATATCACGGTCAAATCCTGGCATAAGTTGGTCTAAGGCTTCAATCATCGTGATTTCACAGCCTAAAGCCGAGTAAACATCAGAAAATTCTAAGCCGATGTAACCGCTACCGATAATTGCCACCCAGTCTGGTAGCCATTCTAATTTTACACCTTGGTCGCTGGTAAAAACTGTTTTACCGTCCACCTCAATACCAGGAGGAACAAAGGGAACAGAACCAGGGGAAAGAATGATATCTTTTGCGGTGATGCTTTTTTCGCCGCTGTCTGTGATTACAGTCACTTTTTGTATTCCAGCGACTTTCCCCCAACCGCGAATAATATCAACTTTCAAGCGTTTGAGGCTATTGGTTAAGTCGCCTTGAATTTTATCTACCAGATTTTTAGCATGGTTGGAAATTGCTTGCCGATCAAACTCTACACCTGAGAGTTGAATTCCCAGAGTTTTAAGATGGTGAGCATCTCTTAACTCTCGCACACGTCCAGATGCTGCTAGTAAAGCCTTAGAAGGAATACAGCCTCGATTGACACATGTTCCACCCATGTCAGCTGCCTCAATAATGGCTGTCTTTAGACCACAGCTTACAGCATGTAAAGCTGCGCCGTGTCCGCCTACTCCAGCGCCTATAATCACTAAATCATAATCAAATTCCTGACTCACATTAGTTTCCCCGTCGTGTGCTTCATCTATTTTAGTGTTAACTGCTCGCCCAATCAGAGCAAGTTTTTTAATTCTAGGCGCTTATTCAGTTATCAGTGATCAAGTCTACGGTATGGTGTTCACTGATAACTGGTAACTGATAACTGATAATTGTTGTGTGATGGTAACAAAAGACATTGAAGCTCTAAAGTTATTCAAGTAACATAATGTACTGTTAAACAACACCCTGGTTACGGTTATGTCTACTAAACAGCGTCCCTCCTTAGAAGAGCAACTGGCTTGTTTAGATCGTTCACAAACCCAAAAGCTGCTAGAGAACTTAGTAGCAAAGCATCCAGAACTCATAGAGGACATTGATCTTGAAATTAGTTTGATAAGTAACTCTGCACTTACTAAAAAAACTTCAAACTTTGCAAACAACAGTAGCATCGATACAACACCCTTTAAGCGCCAGGTGCGGCAAATTCTCAGAGACGCGGTACGCTTTTGGGAAGAAGGATGTGAAGATGATCCCCTCAGCGAGGAATTGCTAAATATCATTCAAGTTGCTGTGGATTTTAGCGAAAGGGGCGATACTAACAATGCGATCGCCATTCTCGAAGTGATTACTTCTACTTGTGTAGAATATTGGGATGATGTCGCCGATTACGGTGCTGAAAATGAAGAAATTGTTCAAGACTTGAACGAGGCTTGGTGTGAAGCAATTTTAAGTGATGAGCCGACACAAGAAGAAAAAGTTGATTTAAAAGTCAGCTTAGAAAGATGGCAACAGGAGTGGGATGCTGATTTTGGCTTAGCCTTAGAAGCTTTGGATCAAGGATGGAGTTACTCACCACTGATGGAAGTTTTGCAAGGCAATATTACAGAACAGGGTGCTTGGGACAAAGAAGCTCCAGACTATGCTAATGATTTAGCGCTCATTCGCTTAAAAATTCTTGAACGTGAGGAGCGTTATCAAGAATACTTATTTTTGGCACAAGCTGAAGGGCAAACTCAGCAATATCTGACGATGTTAGCTCAGTTAGGGCGTATTGAAGAAGCCATTGCAGCAGCACAAACCAAAACGACTTCAATGGATGAAGCTTTTGCTTTAGCTAAAAAACTCAAAGAGCAAGACGCACTACCACAAGCCCTAGATATTGCTCAGATGGGGCTAAAGTTGCCTGGTAGCTACCACTACGATTTGGGAACATGGACAAGTGATTTAGCCGAGCAGTTGGGAGATCACCAGGCGGCTTTATCTGCTAAGGTTGTTGCTTTTCAAGCTAGACCCTCTTTTCAAGACTACCAAAAGATAGAAGACTTGGCTGGTGAGAACTGGGCAGGTATAAAGCAGGATTTGTTAAATATACTTTATATTCATGGTGCATGGGGAATTGAAGAAGCAAAGGTAGATATTTTCCTACATGAGGGGTTGATTGATGATGCGATCGCTACTGTTGCTGATCTCAGTTCTTACTATTCAAGTATAATTCGTAAGGTTATGGACGCTGCCATATGTCACAATCCTGACTGGGTAATAGCAGATGCCCGTCGCCGTGCCGAGACGATTATGGATGCAGCTAAAACAGAACAGTATTGTTACGCAGTAGAGTGGTTAAAAAAAGTACGATTAGCCTACTTGGAATCTGGCAGGGGATCAGAGTGGTCAAATTATCGCTCACAATTAATGGAAACCCACGCTCGTAAATACAAGTTAATGGGCTTGTTCAAGCAAAGAGATATGGAATAAGGAGTCAGTTGTCAGTTACCAGTAAACAGTTATCAGAACACCATACTGCCTTGATAACTGATAACTGATACCTGATAACTGATAACTGTATTTGGGCATCCTAAAAATATATACTCCAATCTGTTTGCCAGCCATGTCAAAGTTGATGCTGATCGCCCAAGCCCAGAGGCTCAAGACTACCAAAGTATCTCAGCAGACACCAGCAAATCCTCCTCCGGTATCTCCGTTTTTAGTGTTTACTTCTGGAGTACTAGCTTTAGTAATTATTGTTTTGGTTGTGTACGGCAAATATCAATTGAAAAAGCTAGAGAAAAAACTTAAGTTTGAGAAATTCCGGTCGAGAGAAATAGAGAAAAAGTTTAAACTAGCTCTAGAGACGATTCGTAAGATGGAAACTAATCCCGATTTGATTAACTCACGGGAATTTAACCTTGATTATCTGCGAATGCGGATGTCAGAGGAAGTTTTTCATTTTGCAATTATTAATCAAGTCAAAATTAAGGTTAAAGAAAAAATCTCACAAGCACTCCGCCCTAGTCAAGCTCAGCAAGGAGTAGTCGGTATTGCCAGCGTGGGAAGGCAAGTCGATGAGCTTTTTGATGTGGAGTACGAAACTGGAACTCCACCAAATATTAGCAAGCGCGTGTTGTTCCGCATTCAAATCCGGTTAATGAAGTTACCAACCCAAGCAACTTCTGCTACTATTAGCCAAATTATTGATTGTGTTGAAACTTACCTTAGTCCTGCTGATGATGAGGGAACTTGGCAGCCGACAATTCAAGGTAGAATTGCTTATATGGAATGGGACCAAAAGGCTAAGCCGACTCCTTTGTTGGTACTAGAGCAGTCTAACGAGGGCGTAAATGTCACTTTCCGCACCAATCGCGCCTCGAATGCTCCAATACCACCAAAACAATCCCAGGAAAAAGCTAAAAAATAACCTTGCTGCCTCCTGATTGCTATTCTCTTTTAATGAAGATTCTTAACACGCGGCTCGTAGCTTGTAACTTTACTTTGAGAATCGTTAACTAAAATACCATCCTCCATATCCATAATACGATCAGCTATGTCTAAGATGCGGTTATCGTGAGTGACTAATAATATAGAAGTTCCGTGTTCTCTAGCAAGAGACTGCATTAATTCTACGATGGCACGTCCCGAGTATTTGTCTAAGGCTGCTGTGGGTTCATCAGCTAGTACCAATGGTGGATTATTTACCAAAGCACGCGCGATCGCTATTCTTTGTTTTTGTCCACCAGAAAGATTCTCTGGGTAGTAATTAATTTTTTCTCCTAATCCAACAGCCTTCAGCATCGCTTCAGATTTCCGAATCGCCTCTTCAGGAGAAATATACGGATTTAATTCCACAGCCATTTGTACATTTTGCCTAGCTGTTAAGAACTCTAGTAAGTTGTGAGCTTGAAAAATGTACCCAATCTTTCGCCGTATACTCACAAGTTTAGGCTGGCTAGCTCTAAATAACTCTTTTCCTAAAAACTTCAAACTACCTTCTTGTACAGATCTTAACCCACCAATTAAACTCAGTAATGTTGTTTTACCTGAACCTGATGGTCCAGTCATAATCACAATTTCCCCTGGATAAATTTCTAAATTAATATCAAATAAAATTTGTCTTTTCAATGCACCTTTACCATAATAATGGTTAAGATTCTGAATCGAAATTACCGGTAACACTTCTTTGCTCATAATAAAATTGTTACTTGTTAATTCACTACTCATATAAACTTCTTCGCTAACCCCAATGCCCCATGCCCCATGCCCCATGCCCCATGCCCCATACCCCATGCCCCATGCCCCATATTAAAAAATATCCGCCGGATCAGCAGATTTTAACTTCCGAACTGCAATAGCACCAGAAATAAAGCACATTAAAATAGTTAATATGAGTACAAAAATGAGACGTCCAAAACTCATAAAAACTGGTAGAAGAGTAGCTTGTCTTGCTGCCGTGTACAAGAACATTGAAAAAGCGAATCCTGGCATATATCCCAAAAATGCCAAAATAAAAGCTTCCTGTAAAATAACAATCAGCAAATATTGTTGTGTGTAGCCGATTGCTTTGAGGGTAGCGTACTCAGCTAGATGATCTACAACTTCTGTATAAAGTATTTGATACACAATCACAGTTCCCACAATAAAACCCATGATTGTCCCTAGTGTGAAGATAAATCCAATCGCTGTACTACTTGCCCAAAAATTCCTCTCAAAATCAACGTATTCTTCTTTTGTAAAGACTTTAACATCTTGAGGTAGATAATTCTTTAACATCTGAGCAACAACATCAACATTAGATCCTGGTTTTAATTTAATTAATCCAATTTCAATTAATCCTCGCTGATGATTATTAAACATTCTGAGAAAATTGACATCACTCGTAATTAAATTACCATCTGCTCCAAACGATGCCCCCAAAGTAAATAAACCACCAACCTTTATCCGTCGCCTTCTGACTTCAGCTGTTACATTTTTTCCTTGCTCGAATTCACTAGCAATTGGCCCATACTCTTTTCTGGAAGAACGATCAAATAAAACGACATCAGATAGTTTTATTTTCTCTAAATTTTCAGCAACTCCAGGTAAATTAAATGGGTTCATTTCTGGGTTGAATCCAATGACTAGAATATTCCGATAACCACCTGTTACGGGATTTTTCCAGCTTGCGTAGTCTGTATATATAGGTTGTACAGATTCCACTTGTGGTACATCTAGCGCTTTATACAAACGTCTTTGAGAAAAACTTTTCATTAACAGTAAAGCGCTAGATTGACGGTTAATAAGAACAATGTCACCCTGCAAACTGGAATGTAATCTAACGTTACTAAAATACAGAGAGTCCTGGAAACCGATCTGCATGAACATGAGAATGTCGGCAAAGGCAATTCCTGCCAACGCTACAGCTAATCGAGTTTTTTCTCGTTTCAGTTGCAGCCAGGCTAGAGGTATTTTGCCCAGCATATTTTATATCTCCTTCGAGAGTGTTAAATACTAATATCAATAACTACTTGAGCGTTAGTTAAGCCTGAAACTCGTTCACTATCTTTTTGAGAAACGGCTATTTTAACTTCTACTACTCTGGCATCAATATTTGCTGCGGGATCTGTATTCAAAACATCTTTTTTACCAATTGTTCTACCAATCTGAAAGATAGTTCCCTGCAATTGACCATTAAAAGCTCCATAGTCACTGCTAATCGTCGCTTGTTGACCAAGGCGAACTTTACCAATACTATCTTCAGGAACTTCAGCAACAACAATCATCTGATTAGTTTGTCCAATCTCCGCAATACCATCTGGCTTCAAACTTTCTCCCGCCTTAGTGTGAATTTTTAAAATTTCTCCAGAGATAGGAGCTTTAACGTAGCTCAACGCGAGATCTGCTTCGGCTTTTCTTAACTGTGCGATCGCATTAGTCACTTGAGACTGTGCTATTTCCACATCAGTGGGACGCACGTCTAAAAGTCTGTTGTATTTAGCTTTTTCTTCATCAATTTGCTTTTGTAGCGTTGCTATAGTTTTATTTCGGGTTTCTTTAGCTTCAACAAGTTGCTGCTGTAAAGTTTGTACCGCTTTTAGCTGGTTAGCTCTAGCTTCAGTAACTTGCTGTTGTAAGGTTGCGATACTTTGTGAGAGATTAGCCTGGGTTTCAGTAACCTGTTGAGTGTTAATCTCTGCACTTAAGCGTTTCGTATCAAGCACTTGCTTAGAAATTGCACCTTGTTGGTATAAAGATTCATAGCGTCCAGCATCAACCACCGCATTGTCCGCTTGTGCTCGCGTTCTTTGTAGCGTTGCTCTTAAGATATCTCGTTGTCCTTCCAGTTGCGCTTGTAGACGATGAACAGTTGCAACAGTCGCAGTTGCCTCTCCTCGTAACTGTGCTTGTAAACGAGCGATTGTCGCCTGCTGGCTGTTCCTTTCTCCTTGCAACTGAGCTTCGAGGCGATCAATCACCGCCCTCTGAGCTTGAATGTCTCTTGGTCCCCCAAGTTTTACATTTGTTAAGTTACCACGAGTTTCTTGCAGTTTTGCTTTTGCTTGTTCAACTGCAGCTTGGTTAGTAGAGAAACTATCCAAAATAGCAATCAGTTGACTTTTTTTTACCTGCTCTCCCTCTCTCACAAAAATTTGCTCAACTCGTGAAGTTCCTTGCAGCCCCGTTGGAGCAGAGAGTTTAATAACTTCACCTCGCGGTTGTAAACGACCCAACGCATTTATACTAGTGACGGCTGGTGTACTTGCTACAGGTTCATTTACTTTGGTAATCTGCTCTAATTTGACCTTAGCTAGCACTCCAGCAGCAATGACAACTGGGAGCATAATGAGCACCCACCAAACCTTGGGTTTCTCAACTGGTTGCTCTGTTAACCTTGGCTTCTCACTTACCCTTGACATGGTATGTTGCTCGTTTATCTGAGTTTTGCTGATCGAAGTAAAAAAGCGATTTAGGCACAGAAAACAGTCAACAGTAAACAGTTATCAGTGATCAAGGCATATGGCACTGTGATAACTGATAACTGATAATTGATAACTGTTCAGTAACTGACGCTAAAGTTCAACTCTTGAACAAAAAGTCAAGAGATAAAGATCGAATCACTTATGGGGTTGACAAATTCAATTAACAACTAAGCAGAGGATGACAAAATTTCCTGATTCTAAGATAATTTATACCAGCTTTTTGAAAGATATAATAACAAATGCTTTCCTAAATCTGGTTATACAAATTCAGTTTGTTGGGGTAATGCTGTAGAGTTTAATAGCACTGTCATCAACAATAGTCTACCTCGATTTTGAATTTAGTTAGTCACTAACTTATTACTATTTGTCAAATTCAGTATTCTTGACATTCACAATTCCCTTAACTTTATGGCCGATTTACTAGCAGAGTTGGTCACTTGCACCGTATAAAGCAACAAACTGTTTTCGGATAACCAATCCAAAGACTTTACTCTACGTTAAATAAATTGTATATTCATTAGTTACTGGAAAACGTAACAGAACCTACAGAGGAGAAAATTTTCTCAAATAGAATTTATAGTGTAGTTCTTAATACTTGGAAATTCTAAACTACTTCTAAAAGCTCACTCAATACTACCCATACGTGGATGAAATTTGACAAAATTTGGATTAGATATTGAGCCGATTAATCATACTAATTATGCTTTTAACAGTGTCTATAGATTCACTAAAAGTGGGGCATTCGTCTTCCAAAGCGTAAGACATTGCTGTAACAAATTCTTGATATTCATTAGCGTATAAACAATCATCTTCTAGTGTTAGCAGCATTTTTTCTAACAATTCAACTTCGGAGTTTGCTAATGATTTAATTCTTCCTCTGTCGTTATCTATATCTTTTCGCATCACACCAACAACTAAATCCGAAAAGCTTGAATAATTAAAAATTACATCTCTTAATGCTGTTAAATCATATAAATGGCGAATAAGAGACGGATCATCTTTTTCACTACCTCTGTTTCTAGATAATACTCGCCAAGTTAAAGCACTTAGTTTCTCTGCTGCTGTTTCTATAGGTGAAACACAAGCCATTAAAGGAACTTCTGGTGGTTGATCCATTGCTTGAGCGATAAAAGACTGTAAAGATCTTTCCTCAGCAGGCAACGTAGGCAAAATAAAATTAACCTCTAACTTTATATAGGGCCGAAGTGCCGCAGCTATGTAAAAATTTTCTTTATAGCGAAGGTTGCAAGTAAATTTACGATTGGCATTTTCAGACTTTGGTTCGCCCTCTAATGACCATTCTGAACTACTACCACGGATTACTTCAACAATTTGCTTTCGGTAATTACTACACTCATTCCGTGTAGGATTTGCTTTTGGCAAAATTACTTTGAAATCAAGGTCTTCCGAAAAACGTTTAATAAGTCCAAACCCTTTTGATAAGCTGGTTCCCCCTGCAAAAACTAACTGCACACCAAAATCATTGACAGCTTTCAAGGATGCAATTATCCGCATAGCGTACCAATCCTTCTCAACAAATGAAGGATCAACACCAAGATCACTGGCAATAACTTCTACAAGGTTTGGGTCAAGAAACGTATTCAAAGGTTACATATTTACCGTCGTAACCAATTTTACGTGAAACTCGTCCTTTCACGCCAACAACTCGTCCAGTTGGAACTTGCGTTGTACGTCCTTGACTATAAGCTTGATCATAGCTTGATGCCACAACTTCGATCTGCAATTTTTTTAGAGCTTCAGTTGCTAGTTCACGTAAACCTCTACGGGGAACTATACGCTTTGATAAAGGAGAAAATGCAGCTTTAGCGTAAAGCCCATAACCAATTTTTACAATTTTACCTTTTTTTACTAATTCCTTAAGACTACGCCCAATTTGAGTGTAGCTAGCAATGTCTACAAAATCCTTACGCATAAAGACATCGCGATCACTATTATCAATTCGACGAGTGATTCTATCTTCTACTGTGTTAGGGGTTTTCATCTTTTTAGTCTCCCCTGACGAGGATTAAGTGAAGTAGTAAAGGCTTACTGGGAGATTTAATGGGTTTTATTAGCTCACAACATAATGATAAAGCAGGTTTGTTGAATTATGTAACTTAATTCAAAAAATGTCGCGCTCTGCCCCTCATGCTGCGCAACGCTTACGCCAGCCCCAAGATTTCCAGAACGACGAAACGCTCTTGAAACAAAGACAAGCTGTTTTCTTGTTTCTCACCAGTACCTAATAGTAGTAATAGTCAGGATAATATAACGTTACTATTACGGCATATCGAAAAGTAAAGTTGTCATATAGTGTTCTGCCCAAGCCGGACCAAAGGCTTTTTCTAGTACACGGCGGGTTTTGTCGTTTTTCTGTTGTTTGGTGCAGTAGTTTCGCTGTCCTTCTAGAATTTGCGCCTTTTGTTCTGGTGAAACAGGTTCAGAGGCGATCGCATTTTGGCAATGAATCTCTAAAAATTCCCCAACGCGCTCAAGAAACATAGCTTCTTCTTCAACAGATGTCGGGCGAATGAAGATGCAAAATTCCGAAAAGATATCCCCCCAATCAGGCAACTCCCGAGGTTGGGAAAAGTTGAGTTTTTTAAGAGCAGAAAGTTTCGAGTTATAAGACTCTGGTAAAATTCGCCCAGGTTTAACTGGAGAAAGATCAATAATCGCTGCACTAATTTGACCCCTACCACCAACTAAATCACACCCAAACATTGGCAGATCGTATTCTGGGTACGGAAACATAACACAGTGCAAAATGTCAAGCGTATTTCCAACTTTTGCCAGTTCTAAATGTGTTTTCCGGAAATGGGGTGTTTGATAACAACGATTTTCAATTGTCAGTTTCTCGCCTTCTAGTTTGCCCTCCACATACCCCAGATCGGCAGGTAAGTTATAAGGCGACAGTTTGAAGTGCTTATGCCAAGCAGCTTCAATACAATCAGCAAGTTGACGAATTAGGGGATGTTGTTGCTGGCGTAGCGATGAGGCAGAAGTCGTTGACATAATCGAGTGAACAAATGTTATTTAGTCAGTTTAACGCTCCTCATGCCTCACAGAATCGATCTTGCAACACAATATTAAGAGGGATCTCCCTGCTCTCTACTCCCTGTTCATGTCATCAAACAGTTCTAATAGCCCTATTGTGCCTACAAAAAAAGTATAAGTGCCATATTTTAATGGTATTTTGCCTTTTGAAGGTGCATAAACAAGTGCTATCACTCCCTCGATGAAATGAGCTATCACAGCAAAACGCTCGAGACAAAAAATTGGATGAAGGTAGCTCGGGACTTCAACCTCATTCATAACAGCATAAATATTCCACAATTCTAAGCCAAGTGCGCCTGTTATGAGGAGGGTAGAAATAATTTTGACTAAAGGGAAAATTTTTTTCTTTATATTCAAGTACATAAATCAGTTCGCCACCATCCCTTCAACAAACTTCAGTTCACCGTGGTTAAGAGTCCAACAACAATCTGCGATCGCCAATAAATCTCCAGCGTCATGTGTCACTACTAACAGAGTCCAATCTTTTTTCAACTTTGCTAGTAAAGTTACCAGTTGGCGACGCATTGACCAATCCAATCCTGCTGTTGGTTCATCCAACAATAATAAATGTGGCTGACGGATCAACTGTACCGCTAATGCTAGACGCCGTTGTTGACCACCACTTAAAGCTGATGGCGGTTGATTAAGTGATAATTCCTCTAATCCTACTTCACTAAGTGCGTGCTTTACTCGCTCTGTTCCTATTTCTGGATGTCCTAAACGTAATTCTTCTAAGATAGTCCCGCCACAAAAATGTCTTTCAGGAAACTGAAACACTATCCCAGCCAGTTGCTGCAGCTGTTCATCTATAAGCGCTTGTTCCCGCCAGAAAACCCCACCAGATGTTGGTTCGGCTAGTCCAGACAAAATTTCCAGTAACGTACTTTTACCAGAACCACTTGGTCCAATAATTAAACCCAGGTTTTGGGGTGCTAAATCTAAATTAATTGATTTGAGAATTGCTGTCGGGGAAGCTGTAGGGTGATAAACGAGATTTCTAAGATGAAGCATTTGATAAAATTACCAATAAGTCAGCAAGTGACCGATTAATGACACTGCTATTCACTATAAACAGAACACCCAAAATTGAGCGCCCATAACTTAGGCTAACACCGACTATCCAGCATCAGGAATTATCAGGGAACTTGGAAAACCAAACAGAGTCAAAATATGTATAAATTTTTGCTACAACAGAGACGATACTGCGTTAATCATCTCTGCCATACTAAGTAACATATATAACTATGAAAATGGTAATTACTCTGGGAGGATCAATGACTGAGTATTTTTCAGTTCGCCTGCCAATTGTATCCACAAGACTCGCTAAGCTATCAAACATAGTTCTTGCCACGGCTTTTGCACTTAATATAACGGTAAGTCCTTCTCTTGGTGCGGATCCTTTTCGGACTAGTCAGCCTCGTAAAATTGGAAACCAAACAGAGGCAGCATTTAAAGCTATTTTTCAGCAAGGCAATTATCAAGCAGCAGAACGTTACGTCCAACAAGCGCTATTAGCAGAACCAAACGAACCTTTAGCTTATGCAATTAAGGCTTCATTGGCATACACAAATCAAGATTGGGCTACCCTTGACACCTACAGTAAGAAAACCTTGGAAACTGCACAAAAGCTCATTACCAGTGATCCGTTACGTGGTAACTTATACACTGCTGTTGGTCATTTTTTAGAGGGAGCAGTCATTCTTAGTCGTCAAGGTACAGTTAGCGGTGCACCTCAAGCGTTAGATCATCTGCGTCAAGTCTATGAGTCTTTAGATAAAGCCGAAGCAATTTCAAGTAATGATCCTGAAGTGAATTTACTCAAGGGCTACATGGATTTAATGATAGCCGTGAATTTGCCTTTTGCTAACCCACAGCAAGCAATTGAACGCTTAGAAAAAAATGCAGCTCCTCGGTATCTAGTAGATCGAGGGATTGCCATAGCCTACCGAGATCTAAAGCAATACAATCAAGCAATAGATTATGCAAATCGCGCTCTCAAGGCAACATCCGACAACCCAGAGCTATATTATCTCAAAGCGCAAATCCTTAAAGCGCAAGCAAGAAAAGACAAAAATCAGCTTTTAATGCAAGAAGCGATTACTGATTTTGACAAAGCGCTCGCAAAAAAATCTCAATTACCCAATGGCTTGGTAAAACAAATTGAACGCGAACGTCGTAATGCTTCTGTTCCACCTAGTTGATGATGGGCATGGGGCATGGGGCATGGGGCAACGGGCATGGGGTAATGGGAGGACAAAGTGTGTAAGCTGCTGCGCAGCTTGATTGTATAATGTGGGATTAAGTAAACAAGCGATCACTACTCGACATATGCCAGCAAAAAACCATCTCTCTCAAGAGCAGAAGGAGAGGCTATTAAAAACGTTAAAAG
>NZ_JAAKGC010000095.1 GCF_017591665.1 Aetokthonos hydrillicola CCALA 1050
GTTTTCTTCGGCTACAACGCCATCTGGACATTTTGGAATGTACCTACTATGTCTCCACATTTTGCTGATACACGTGCAATAACAAGCGGTGCAGAAGCTCATGCTTTGGGTTTTGATGGTTTACAATTCTTAATAATTATTGGGACTTCTAACTGAGTTACATCAGGGATAGATTTGATCTCTTCCAAAGCTATCCGGTTAGCTGGCTTCGCGAGTTCCAACAAATTATTGATGCCTATTTCTGCACTAGTCTCTGGTAGAAGCTGATCAGCTACAGATGAAGCTTTTATTAGGATATCTGCTTCTTTCCTTAAAATTCCTCCTTGAGCCAGTACCTTGGTAAATTTTCTTTTTGTCTGTTTTTTGACTTCTTCCAAGTACTGTCCAGCTTGCAATAATAATTTTGTGGAAATTTCTTGTATTTTTTTTATTATTTTGATGCGGTCTTGCATCGTCAAGTCTGGATCTTGAAGCTGCTGGGTTAATTCTTTGAGAGAATTTTCAAGATTTTCAAAAAAAGCTATGGTAAAAAATGCTGGGGTCATGCTATTATTACTCCAGTAATAATTTTTTTGATTTATTTTTTTCTCCAGGGGAACTCGTAATTTCCCTGGAGAATTCTTTGATATTACTACGGGGTGGAATGTAACGCAAGAGCCACTATCAGTTTTTTCCTTGATTTTCCACTCATATAAGGAATTCTGATATCAAAAAGCATGATAGATCATGATTGATTATTTATACTGACAAATCTTGCTTATTATTTAACTTTCTAAGTAAGCTTTTCTCCACACAAAAATTTAAAAAGTATTTATCATAGGCGAGAACCATTATATAAATGTAAAAAGAAGAAGCGTTTAGCCTATGCTAGCTGATGCAGCGTTTGATTCAGTTCCCGTTACCGTTCTAACTGGTTATTTGGGAGCAGGGAAAACTACACTTCTGAATCGCATCCTTACCTACGAACACGGTAAAAAAGTGGCTGTGATAGTCAATGAGTTTGGTGAGGTAGGGATTGATAATCAACTCATTATCAATACAGACGAAGAAATATTTGAAATGAACAACGGCTGCATCTGCTGTACTGTTCGTGGGGATTTAATTCGTATTATCGGCAATTTAATGAAACGCCGAGATAAATTTGATCATTTAGTCATTGAAACCACTGGACTTGCTGACCCCGCGCCAGTCATTCAGACTTTCTTTGTTGATGAAGATATGCGGGACAAGTTAGAACTTGATGCTGTGGTGACAGTTGTAGACACAAAGCACATCTGGCAACACTGGGATGCAGATGAAGCACAAGAGCAGATTGCTTTTGCTGATGTGATTTTACTTAATAAGACCGATTTAGTAAAACCAGAACAGCTTGATGAGCTAGAACAGCGGATTCGGTCGATGAATGTGATGGCTAAGATTTACCGTACCCAGAATTGTGAACTATCAATAGATACTGTGTTAGGGTTGAAAGCCTTTAACCTAGATCGCGCTTTAGAAATTGATCCTGAGTTTCTAGGGGAAGATGCACATCAACATGATGAGAGTGTGTATTCTGTGGCTTTAGTAGAACAAGGCGCAGTGGATCGAGAAAAATTACACGCTTGGTTAGCAGAGTTGCTACGTACTCAGGGAACAGATATTTTTCGCATGAAAGGGATTTTGAACCTTGCTGGCGAAGAAAACCGGTTTGTGTTCCAAGGAGTGCATATGATATTTGACGGTAAACCTGATCGCCCTTGGAAGGAAAATGAAACTCCTAAAAATGAACTAGTCTTTATTGGTCGTAACTTGGATGAAGCAAAACTCAGACAAGATTTTCGTGCTTGTATAGCATCTTAATTAATATGCATGCTCATGAAGGAATTTGAACAACAATATTTGGGATCGCTTTCAGATTATCTGACGGCGATCGCTTGGTCTCCAACAGGTAAAACTCTAGCTGCAACTTCTGCGGCTGGGGAAGTTGTGCTGTGGGAAAATGGTAAATTAGCAACTTTGCACACTGGTGACGGTCAATCAGTTGATTGTGTTGCTTTTTCCCACAATGGAAAGTTTTTAGCTGTTGGGGGACAAGATGGACGAGTGAGAATTTGGCAAGAAGGTGAATTAATTACCACTTTAGAAAATTCTCCAGCTTGGGTGGATAAGCTTGCGTGGAGTCCTAATAGTGATCTGCTAGCTTTGGGTCTAGGGCGTTATGTCCAAGTATGGGATGCTCAAAAGAGTGAGATTGTTGTTACGCTAAATTTCGAGTCCTCTTCAGTTTTTGGGATCGATTGGCGTTGTGATGGAGAGTATCTTGCTATTGGGGGTTATCACGGGGTTAAAATATGGAATTGTCAAGACTGGAATGATGATCCATATATTGTACATATCCCTTCAGCCAGTTTAGCGATCGCGTGGTCTGGTAACGGTAAATTTCTGGCTGCGGGTAATTTCGATCAAACCCTCGCTGTTATCGAATGGAATAACCCTGAACCTTGGGTTATGCAAGGCTTTCCTGGGAAAATTCGCCAACTCTCATGGTCTGAACCTACAACCGAACAAGGTGCGCCTTTAATCGCTAGCTGTAGTGTTGACGGTATCGTGGTTTGGGAGAAGCAGGCTGATAACTCTTTAGGCTGGGAAGCCAGAGTGTTAACTAATCATCTTGATATTGTTAATGCGATCGCCTTTGCACCAAACAGCTTTCTTCTTGCTTCTGCTGGTACTGATGGCTGGATTTGTCTTTGGAACGACGCACAGGAAGTATCCCAAATACTAACAGGTGCATCATCTGGTTTTTCTTGCTTAGCTTGGCATCCCCAAGGTAATCTACTAGCAGCAGGTGCTGAAAGCGGTGAATTGATTATCTGGTCTTAGCCAGGTATAAATTATCCCTGGTTCGTAGTTGTACTTTAGTGCATTTACTGAGTATTACCAAAAGGTGTGAAAATCACAGATGAGCTATTTCTGTTATCATCACAGTTGATTATTGTAGTTGAACTATCAAGTTCCTGTCTAATAATCAAATTATCAGGACTGTATGTTTGGGATGATTGCTGTGTATCTACATCAATAGGATTGAAGCCTAGCAAAACCAATCCTCTGGCAGAAGTGTATAGTTGCATTGTTTCATCTACAGTGTTTAAACCGCCTTGACCATTGGGATATAAGGTTCTCATTTTTCCTGAAGATCCCTGCATTTTTAGTCTTGCAACATAAGCGCTTCCACCGTGAGTCCAGTCTAATTTCCAATCTAGGTTAAGCTGCTCGTTATTATTCGGTGCTAAAAGTTGTAGCGGAGCTCCACAAATTTTGTATGTGCGAGGAGTAGCGATATTAGTGATTTGAATATTATTGAGTGTAAGTCCTTGGAGACGACTGAGAACTTGAGGTGGAATTGATCCAACCCCTACCCCCGGTGCTGGCGATGATGTGGATTCTGGAGAAGTTGTTGGTGAAGGCGAAGAGATTTCGGTTGAAATTCCCAGAGGCGAATTCTCAGAAATGCGTTGAGGAATAATCTGTGGCAAAATTCCTCTGCCTAATAAAACCGCCAATACTGCTACAACAATTAGAGGTTTCGAAGGAATTGTTGCGGATGGTCCCTTCTCATCGATAACCAAACATCTAGCAATAATATCATGAAGTGCTTGCTTTTCTGGTGTAAACAATGCCATTATATAGCCGACGATCAAAGTTAGAAAGGAAATAATAATCAGCAATCCACCTACAATTAAGTAAGGAGAACCTTCTCCTCCTGTACTTTGTCCTATAACTGCTATTAAGACACCTACTATAAAAATTAAGAACCAGAGTACCTTAGCAAAATATCTAGCTGTAGCTTGACCAAAAGAAATTCGATTGCCATGAGTATTGGTGACAGTAATCCCTAGCAAACTTTTCCCTAGAGTTGATTGCAAACGAGAGCTTTCCATTATAGCGAAGTAAAGCCAGTTACATATAATGATCAGGATGTTGTACACAACTGCTGCCTGAGAATTCACAGTTTCATTAGGTCGTCCAAAGGCAACGAAGTCAAAGATTATCAGAACAATCCCATCAATTAAAATAGCGACAAATCTTTTGAAAAAATTTGCATATTTAGTCGATTTAGCTGTTGTGACCATATCAATCCTTTCTAATTACTAAGCATCTAGATACTTTGTCATGAAGGGTTTGTCTTCTATTCGTAAACCCTCCTATAAAGAACCCAATGAAAATAGTTATGTAAGAAAGCAGTTTGCTAATATATCTTTTAACAGCTTGTTCCCAAGAAACCTTATTTCCATTCATGTCAGTAACAATAATTCCTAGCACCATCTTCCCCAAAGTTCCCTGGTAGCGGGAGCTTTCCATCACAGGACAATAGAGAAAGCCTAGTAGTACATAGTAAGCTATAATTCTACCCCAGAACTCTGCTTCATTCTTACTATCAGGCGCACCGAATTGAATAAATTCTAAAAATAAACTACAGACAATTAAAATAGTTTTATCTATAAAATCTGCTGCAAGCCTTCTCCAGAATCCTGCATATTTGATTAACGGTGTTGTCGATGAGGGAGGTACATTGTATAAAGTTTTCGTCAGTTCTTGGACTGCTAGTAATGCTTGTGATGCTGATTGATAGCGTTGGTTGGGATGGTAATGCACCATCATGTCTAAAACATTTGCTAAATCATTCCTGACATATACCCGATTTCGCCAGATAACGTTCCCAGTATAAGAGTCTAAAAGTTCTTTGGGTTCTATACCTGTGAGAGCTTCAAGCGCAATCATTCCTACAGCATAAATATCGCTACATAGCATCGGGTTTTGCCGTAGCTGTTCTGCAGGCATATATCCTGGTGTACCAATAACAAAAGTTGTTGAAACTACCTGTCCTTGAGTGTTAAAAACTTGAGTACTGACTTCTTTAACAGCGCCAAAGTCAATTAGCACAATTTTCTGATCTGATCTGCGTCTGATTAAATTCTCAGGTTTTAAATCACGGTGAATGACTTTCTGGTGATGGACAAATTGTAGGACTTCTAGAATATCCCGCAACAAGAAAATGACTTGAGTTTCATGCCATTGTCTACCAGGACTCAACTCTGAACGAAGATTATTGCCGTCAATAAATTCTTGAACTAGAAAAAATTCTTGGTTCTCTTCAAAAAAAGCTAAAAGCCTAGGAATTTGGTCGTTTGTTCCAAGTTTTTGGAGCGTTGTTGCTTCCCGCTCAAACGACTGCTGTAACCACCTCATAGTAGACTGATTAGTGCTTTGAGGTTTGAGTCGTTTAATAACGCATTGATAGTTGCCTGGTTGACCCCGATCTATAGCTATATATGTCTCACCTATACCACCCTCTCCTAGTTTGTCAGCAACGTAGTAGCGTCCGCCAAGTGTTATCCCAATTAAAGGTATTCCAGGCATGAGGATACTCTTCTATTTATAAGAATGTCAAACCCTGACTACAACATGAAACATTCCTAGATATACCATGATTTTAGTGTAAGTATTTCTATTGATACTTTTTTTAATAAACAGGCCAAAATAGCTGGGATAGAGCAATTGGTTTGTCAAACGATCTACTTGCAAGGATATTAGGGACGCACCGTAAAGGATTTCCCTTGCGTTAGCATCTATCTTGAGTATCGGATAGGGCAATTTATTCTTATACCTGTCTCATTCTTTTATGTGAGTGATATCAACAACAAAAGAATTGATGTATCTCACAAAAAATTGTTCATCTTTTGTCGCACAATATTTAGTACTCTTAATTTAGTACTACTTATATGTTCACAAGTAGAGTTTTATTGGATTTTCCCGTAACGGTAGCGCAGCTACGAACATTTCGATTTATTTTAGAATAATTTTCATCAAGAACTACTCTAGAGAAATTGCCCATGATTGTTGATTCCCTCTCCTACACTACCTTCAGCGGTATACAAATATCTCGTTCTAGTACTCAGATCGAGATGAACACAGCGTTGGAAGAAATTTTATTTTACTTAGATTCTCAACGTGGTGGTTTACTCAAGAGTAGCTACGAATATCCAGGAAGATACAAGCGATGGGCAATTGGATTTATCAACCCGCCTTTGGAGTTAACAACACGGGAAAACTCTTTCACAATTTCCTCCCTTAATAACCGAGGCAAAGTACTACTGCCAGTCATCTTAAATAATCTATCATCACATTCCCAACTTGAGGAAATTAAATTAGAGAAAGATTGCATTAACGGCTTAGTTAAACCTACAACACAACTATTTCCTGAAGAAGAACGTAGTAAGCAGCCTTCAGCTTTTACAGTTATTCGCGAAATTTTACATGCTTTCTCAAGTAGCGAGGACGAGCATTTAGGGCTTTATGGCGCTTTCGGTTACGATCTAGTTTTCCAATTTGAGCCAATTACTAAGCGCCTCTCGCGTCCTACAGAGCAGCGCGATTTAGTATTATACTTACCTGATGAACTGATAGTCGTTGATTATTATTCCCAACGTGCTTTTCGTCTGCAGTACGAGTTTGAAACTGCGTATGGTAATACAAAAAATCTCCCCAGAACAGGTGAGTCGGTTGATTATCGCGGAGAACGTCGTGTTCCTGCTAAAGCTGCCGACCATGAAAGTGGTGATTATGCAAAGCTAGTTGAACTAGTGCTAGATTACTTCCGTCGTGGGGATTTATTTGAAGTCGTTCCCAGTCAAAGCTTTTTTGAAGCAACTGAAGCTGCACCTAGTAAGCTATTCCAAACTTTACAACAAATCAATCCTAGTCCCTATGGCTTCATTTTTAATCTTGGTGGAGAGTATCTAATTGGTGCATCTCCAGAAATGTTTGTACGGGTGGAAGGTAGGCGAGTAGAAACTTGCCCGATAAGTGGTACTATTACCAGAGGCCAAGATGCTCTAGATGATGCACACCAAATTCTTCAGTTGCTCAATTCAGGTAAAGAAGAAGCTGAATTAACAATGTGTACTGACGTTGACCGCAATGACAAATCACGGATATGTGAGCCGGGATCGGTAAGAGTGATTGGTCGTCGCCAAATAGAATTGTATAGTCATTTGATCCATACGGTAGATCATGTTGAAGGCTTACTAAGACCAGAATTTGATGCTTTAGATGCATTCTTGACCCATACTTGGGCGGTAACAGTCACAGGTGCACCGAAACGGTCTGCAATACGTTTTATTGAAGAGCATGAGCGTAGTGCTAGACGTTGGTATGGTGGTGCAGTTGGTTACTTAAGTTTTAATGGCGATTTTAATACTGGATTAATCTTACGAACGATTCGACTACAAGATTCAATTGCTGAAGTGCGAGTTGGTGCTACTATCCTTTATGACTCTATACCAGCAGCGGAAGAACAAGAGACGATTACTAAGGCAGCGGCTTTATTTGAAACAATTCGCCGTACTAAGGAAATCGGTGAAAAATCCAATGAGAGTAAAACAACAGTATTAAGCACGTCTATCTCAAATGCGCAAGCAGATAAGCGTGTCTTACTGATTGATTATGAAGACTCGTTTGTTCACACTTTAGCGAATTATATCCGCCAAACCGGCGCGATCGTTACAACATTACGTCATGGCTTCTCTGAATCACTTTTTGACACAGAACGTCCTGATTTGGTTGTTTTGTCTCCTGGTCCTGGTAGACCTAATGATTTTGGTGTTCCTGAAACAGTAAAAGCCTGTATACGTCGCAACATACCGCTTTTTGGTGTTTGCTTGGGATTGCAAGGTATTGTTGAGGCTCTAGGCGGACAGTTAGATGTTCTTCACTACCCTCAGCATGGTAAATCTTCTCAAGTTTCGGTTACTGATTCTAATTCGCTTCTATTTAAAGGGTTACCACAATCCTTTACAGTAGGTAGATACCATTCTATATTTGCCTTACCAGAAACTGTACCTCCCGAACTGAAGGTGACAGCTATTTCTGACGATGATGTGATTATGGCGATTGAGCATCAAACACTTCCTATAGCCGCCGTACAGTTTCATCCGGAGTCAATTATGACACTCACCGGAGGGGTTGGTTTGGCTATTATGAGAAATATTGTTACTATATATACCCGAACTAGAGAGTCGTTAAAAATGACTTAGTAGTTAATTGTTTTTTGTCAAACAGTATCACTGAATCAATCGCAATTCCCAATCTCACGCTGCTTATGATTATTAATCCAGTTACTACTAAGCCTCACATTCTCGAAGAAATTGTCTTGCATAAAAAGCAAGAAGTCGCACAAATGCGTCGGGAACTACCTTTGATTGCTCTACAAAAGCAGTTAACTGCTGCTCCTGCAGTACGAAATTTCCTTGCAGCTTTACAGGAGAGTCCTAGCAAACCTAGCTTAATTGCAGAAGTGAAAAAAGCCTCACCGAGTCGTGGGTTGCTTCGAGATGACTTTGACCCGGTGGCGATCGCCCAAGCTTATGAACGAGGTGGCGCAGCTTGTCTTTCTGTCCTCACAGACCAAAAATTCTTCCAAGGCAGTTTTGATAATCTGCGGAATATCAGAAAACACGTAGCACTACCGCTACTATGCAAAGAGTTTATTATTGACCTCTACCAAATTTATCTAGCACGGACAGCAGGAGCAGATGCTGTACTGCTAATTGCTGCTATTCTACCGGACGAAACACTCCAAGACTTTTTGCGAGTGATTCACGAGCTGGGAATGAAAGCTTTGGTAGAAGTTCATACCTTAGCCGAACTGGATCGGGTATTGAAACTTGATGATATTCGCTTAGTAGGGATTAATAACCGAAATTTACAAAATTTTACAGTTAATTTAGAAGTCACTCAAAATTTATTAACACAGAGACAAGCACAGTTACGCAGTTATGGAATTACCGTCGTTAGCGAGTCTGGGTTATACACGAGTGAGGACTTATCTTTTGTTGCAGAAGCTGGAGCGCGTGCAGTTTTAATAGGAGAATCTTTAGTGAAACAAACTGAAATACAAAAAGCGGTACGCAGTCTGTTACAAAGAGGAAATAGGGCATAGGGCATAGGGCATAGGGCATAGTGATTATGGTTTTACACCCAACACCCAACACCCAACACCCAACACCCAACACCCAACACCTAACACCTAACACCCAACACCCAACACCCAACAACAATGACTTCTATTTCCCAGCGCTTTCAATTTTTACGAGATAATAATCAGTGTGCTTTCATTCCCTTTATTACAGCGGGAGATCCCAACTTAGAGACAACAAAAGAGGCTTTACGCATCTTAGATCGTAATGGCGCTGACTTTATAGAGTTGGGTGTTCCTTACTCCGACCCCTTGGCAGATGGTCCTGTAATTCAAGCCGCAGCAACTCGGGCTTTAGAAAAAGGAACTAAGTTAGAGCAAGTTTTAGAGATGGTTAAAACTGTTACCCCTGACTTGGAAGCACCAATAATTTTATTTATTTACTACAATCCCATTTTAAATCGGGGTATTAGGTCGTTTTTAGAGCAAATCGCCAGTGTTGGGGTAAAGGGGTTGGTTGTACCAGACTTACCGTTAGAAGAGGCAGAACAATTAATCCACGCAGCTAGTGATTTCGGAATAGAGGTGATTTTATTAGTAGCTCCTACAAGTTCCAAAGATCGCATTGCGGCTATCACTCAGTATTCTCAAGGTTTTGTCTATCTTGTGAGTGTAACAGGTGTGACAGGGGTTCGTTCTGTGATTCAAGAAAGAGTGAAGAGTTTGCTAACAGAGATGCGAAGTGTAACAGATAAACCTATTGGTGTTGGCTTTGGCATCTCTAAGCCAGAACAGGCTCGTCAAGTCATGGATTGGGGTGCAGATGCTGTGATAGTGGGTAGTGCTTTTGTTCAACGCTTAGCAACTGGTACCCCTGAGCAAGGATTGCAAGCTATTGAACAACTTTGTCAAGAACTGAAAGCATCTATCACGCCCCCATCTTTACAAAAAGTAGGTTCGGTATAGCGTTAGTAGGCGGTAAGAACTCACATAGAACGAATTAAACGCCTTATTTTCCTATTCCCTGTAAATAAATTGAATTTTGAGGACTTTAACCAGTGGTAAGCACTCCCGATATCAAAACTTCTTCAACTAGCTACCCCGATGCCTTGGGAAGATTTGGGCAGTTTGGCGGTAAGTACGTTCCTGAAACCTTAATGCCTGCATTAAGCGAACTTGAAACAGCATTTGACCAATATACCAAAGACCCAAGCTTTCAAGCTGAACTACAAGGTCTATTGCGCGATTACGTAGGAAGACCCAGTCCTTTATATTTTGCAGAACGCTTGACTGCGCACTATGCTAGACCAGATGGCACAGGGCCGCAAATTTACTTAAAACGTGAAGATTTAAATCATACAGGGGCGCACAAAATTAATAACGCTCTAGCTCAAGTGTTGCTAGCCAAGCGCATGGGTAAGCAGCGCATTATTGCTGAAACAGGAGCAGGTCAGCACGGAGTTGCAACTGCTACGGTCTGCGCTCGCTTTGGGTTACAATGCGTCATTTATATGGGTATCCATGATATGGAACGGCAAGCCCTGAACGTGTTCCGGATGCGCCTAATGGGAGCAGAAGTGCGCCCAGTAGAAGCTGGTACTGGAACCCTTAAGGATGCTACTTCCGAGGCAATTCGTGATTGGGTGACTAATGTAGAAACAACGCATTATATACTAGGCTCTGTTGCAGGACCTCATCCTTACCCCATGCTGGTGCGTGATTTCCATGCTGTGATTGGTAAAGAAACTCGCGCTCAGAGTCAAGAAAAATGGGGAGGAATACCTGATATTCTCTTGGCTTGTGTGGGTGGTGGTTCTAACGCGATTGGATTATTTTATGAGTTTTTGAACGAACCATCTGTAGTTGATCCGGATGTGACAGTAAAGCGATCGCCTAAATCTGAATTAAAAGTTTGGTCGCCCGCGATATATACAGGACACGATCAGCAGAAGTGGACAGGGGAAAAAGTCATAATTCGTGAAATCCTGTTAGAGAATTTGGTAAGGGTTGGAGTGTTCGGGAGAAACGTCAGTTTTGTCTGTAATATCTCAGACTTAGAAATGGGTACAGGCTGAAAAATATTCTTGACAGTTGATGTTTCCTTAGATTGGATAAGTTTTATAGCGCTAAATATAGCACCGCAGTTGGTTTCGACTTCGCTCAACCAACTCAGAGATCGTGAGTTGAGCGAAGTCGAAACTCGTCAACACAGGTATTTTCTTTATCGCAAATCACCTTAAGATACCAAAAATCCTTGAATTGCTCCGACTATAGCTTCTGGGTACTCTTCATGCATTCCTAGCGAACCAGGAAGAATTGCTTTTTGCACTCCTGGTAAAGCTGCTAAAGCGTCCATATCAGCACGAGATTTTGGTGGAGAGGATTCTCCAATAACTACCATTAAAGGTACAGATAAACTTCGAGCAAGCGCCAGAAAATCAGCTTGATTTTTTACAGCGTCAAGGTTACCAGTCACGAAAGCAGCGGGAGCAAATCTTGCTCCTGGTTGTTGAGTATTTTGCCATTTATACTCGATGAAGCTAGGTGTGAGTTTAGCACCATCTACGTAGACGTGGCTACGGTACATGAAACTTAAGAAAGATGGTGCTGTGTTGAGTTTATAGAGAAGTTGACCAGGAATAGGCGATCGCACTAAGTCTCTCACGACCCCAGCAATCTGCTCATTTACTCCCATCGTTGGTAGAGGACCGCGCCAAGTTGGTGCTACCAATACAATACGAGAAAACAGGTGAGGTTTTTCTTTAGCTAATTGCAAAACGTAAGCCGCACTATGACCAGCAGCAACGACTGCTACCGGAGTCTTAAATACTGATGCGACAAACTTTTCAAGAAACTCGTGATATAGTGCAGGTCTATATTGTACAGGCAAACGAGAAGACTCACCAAATCCAGGCCAATCCACTGCTACAATCTGAAAGTTCGGAGATAGTAGCTTACCTATTTCGCCCATTTCTGTACGCATAGAAACAGTGCTGAAAGCAGGAAGCAGTAGCAGTGGTGAACCTTCGCCTAAAGTCTCATAAACAACACGAACTTGCTGGTTTTCAAAGACAAAGATGTACTCTTGAACGACTCCACCAATATCGGTTGTGTTTGATACAGAAAATAAATTGGTTGACATCAGAGATTGCAGCTCGCTAATTGCCAGTTTACTATTAACAGTTATCAGTGATCACTCAACAGTCAAACTGATAACTGATAACTGATAACTTTTCACTGACTACACTCCAGCGCTTTCTTTTGCATGGTTTGGAAAATATTGTAAAATCCATTAGCACGGGAAGGCGTCAGGCTAACATTTAAACCAGTTTCTTGAATAAAATCTGGAGTTAACTGCACAACTTCCTTAGGCGTTAGTCCATTTAACCCTTCCACCAAAAGCCCTACTAATCCTTTGGTCAATTGAGAATCAGAATCGCCGTGAAACACAACCTTACCATCTTCCAAAGCAGCAGTAATATAAACTTGGGAGACACAGCCAGCAACCTTGTTTTCTGGTATTTTATCCGATTCTGGAAACTCTTTGAGCCGTTGACCGTACCAAATTAGCTGTTCATAACGTCGCTTAGGGTCAGAAGCCCGTTGGAAGCGTCCGACAATTTTGGCAAGGTTTGGGGGCAAAGAATCTATAATAGAGGACATAAAAGAGGCGGAACATAATCGCTATCTCTTTGAGTGTAAATTATCTTGAAGCTTCTGTGGGGTCGTTGCTGAAGCCGAAGGTACTGCTAAGCAGACCGCATTTAAATTTTCGCGATCGCCCTTTCAGTAGTAACTACAGCAAGTATAGCAATAAAAACTCCTAGAAAAAGGATAAAATCCCTTTGAGCTATTTTATGCACTTGGGTCGTAGGGATATAAACAACCTTTGCTCCGATAACTGTATTAAGTTCCCAACCAAACCCTTGATTAGCGACATATTTGCCCTGCTTATAGAGAAGTTGTAATGATTGAGGTGCTTTCTCTAAAGTCGAGTGACAACTCAAACAAGCCTTATTAGTAATTTTGATGGGACGAGATGTATAGAAATAGTTCTTCCCACTTATATTTACATATCCTTGCTCGACGTTCTGACCCCCTCGTTGATCTTGATTTTTTAGTGTCTCAATAATTTTGACTTCCCCAGGCGTAGCTTTATGGCTGGGATTAGTCGGATTAATCATCGCAGATCTATAAAGGTAATCTCTGTAATTGTCTTTATAAACACTGGCAAATATATCAAATACTTGATTTGTTGCGAACTCTGGAATTGATTCCTTCAAAAATTTTTGTTCTGATTGTGTTTTTAATAAAGGTGTAATGCGATCACTGTTATACTTGCGTACTGAGTCCATCGCTGAGAGGTTGTTTTAAAAGTGGTTGACTGTGATTTTCATCACATTTTTACCCCCCTTAATCCCCCCTTGGAAAGGGGGGAAACAAAGAAAATCTAGTTCCCTCCCCTTTCCAAGGGGAGGGTTAGGGTGGGGTAAACAAATATTTGATACACTACTACAAACTTTTCAAACATCCTCTGAGATAATTATATTTGCTTGGGTATTCAGCTGATACTCAGCATTCAAATAAACGGTGTAACAAACCATACTAAAAGCAATAATTACCCCCCCAACAAAAATTATTTTTATAGCTTTGTAAGTGTTCCTTATTTCGGATTTTGTAGGCTCAATTTGCGTTGCAAAATGTTCCAGTAACATCCGATGGACGAAGATGTAACCGCCTCCAACTTTTCGCAAAAAAATGCGCTCATTACCATAGTCAAGGAAGCGCGCATAGTTCCAAGGGATACAACCACTGCACCAGAGGAGAAGACGTAGAATTAAGTGTTTAAAACCGACAAATCCTATCCCCTGAGACGACAATAAGGCAGCGCCGTAGCCAAACATAATCCCATTTGCTATCCCAAAAACAATGCTGTTAACTTTAGCTTCAGGTAGCAAAATATATCGAGTCTGAATCAGCCATAAAACTATTCCAGAAAAAAGACCAATCATTGTACTTATTTTAATAGTAGTTCGGACTGATTTCCAGATGCCCTGGTTAAGTCTGGTTGTTTTATCTATTTCAGTCTGTTTTTCCCAGCTTATAATCAGCCAAAGGAGAAACCCAAAAATCAGTCCAAAAATCGGCCCATTTGTAACCGAAAGTATTAGTACAAAAATTAGCGCAAATCCAAAATTCTTCATGGCTTTTTCCCAAGACCATTCTAGGGTGTCAGCTGGTTCAATATCTTTGCTGAAAAATTGATAAATGAGCACACCACATAGAGCATAAAAGAAGCCATAGGTCAGTCCAAATTTTTGACCTAAAACCAGCCAAAACACCAATCCAAAAAGGAGTCCAATGGTTAACCCGTTAGCTAAGCGAGCCACTGTCCCACTAAGAGATCTAATAATTACCCCCCCCAATAAGCTATAAAATAGCCCAGCTATTACACCTCCCATCAGCCCTTCAAATAGACCTTGGTTCCCTTTAAATACACTAGATAGTGGTCCAACATGAAAGACAGCTGCACTCAGTCCCACAGTCAAACAAACACCGATTGAATAGATCAACCGGTGAGAATCTTTTTGTAACCAATTAGGCTGTATTTTCTCAATTAGAAAGACAGATTGAGATGCGATCTGCATCCGTTGCGCCAGCCAACTTAGCCATTGTATTGTCTGCTCGTTTGAGTATTTTTGATTAATACCCTTTCGCTTGAACATCCGCTCAATATAAGCATTTAATAGGTGTTGACGGCGTACCTCTAACGAGCCTGTTTGAGGTAGTTCTTCCACCTTTTTGCCTTGATAAGCCAGAGTCATGATACTAAGGGTTAGCGGAGATTTCGCTAACTCTTGCAGTGTAGTATCTTCGCTCAGCAAAGTTTTGACTGCTTGTAGTGGTTCACCAGCTGCGTCCAAATATTGGTTAACCTGCTCAGGGGTTAGAGAACGGATGTAGATCGCGCCTCGTAATCGCAGACGGTTAGAAAGAACTTCATAATCTGCAATACGACTACAGACCACCATCTCAGTCTGACCATGATCTTGCACAAATTGGTTGATAGATTCGACACAAGCTTCCCGTAGAATCGTTAGTACTGATGTGCATAAGCGTTAAAAGTTACAAATACAGCACTTTTCGGATAAATGAGGCACACCAACAGTCTGAGGGCAAACGCCGTACCCTGCACCGAACCCCTAAAGGGGAACGCGCCTACCAATGTACCTCACGCACCGGCAAAATGCTGTATTTATTTTTTCAAGATTCCAAATGTACAAAAGTTATATTCTTATAAGCGGAAGTAAAACTAACTTTGGTCGCGATCGCCCTTGTAGGACAGCAACTCTCTGTTCATTTAACCTTCACAATTCTTCAAACTGGGGAACCCGGATGTCAGCCGCCTCAAATCGGGAAACCCGATACTCGCTGCTAAGAGCTCCCTGCTCCCTCTTTTACCTATGAAGTTTTGACAAAAAAGATTAACTATTAATGCAAATCTGATCCGTGGGTTAGGGTTTTTTGGTAAGAAATTGACATGATCCTTTTCGATTATTAACAAATTTTGAGGAGAAAGCTCAGTTGTTAACATCTACTCTACTCGCAGCAGCGACAACATCTCTGGAATGGAGCCCAACCGTTGGGATAATTATGATTGTTGCCAACATCATTGCTATTGTTTTGGGCAAAGCTACCATCAAGTACCCTAGTGTAGGTCCAGAATTGCCTTCCCCCAATCTTTTTGGTGGTTTCGGGTTACCCGCTCTATTGGCAACTACGGCTTTTGGTCACATTTTAGGAGCAGGAACTATC
This sequence comes from Aetokthonos hydrillicola CCALA 1050, assembly GCF_017591665.1. Classification (GTDB taxonomy): domain Bacteria; phylum Cyanobacteriota; class Cyanobacteriia; order Cyanobacteriales; family Nostocaceae; genus Aetokthonos; species Aetokthonos hydrillicola. The sequence goes on from NZ_JAAKGC010000095.1 coordinate 15,773, forward strand.
CTAGGGTTACATAACTTAGGTAGATTCTAAGCTGTCACTTTACGACTCATGCCATTTCGCTTCTAGGCTCAAATCAATAGACAGCAAGGTACAGGGAGCAGAGGAAGGATTACTCGATGACTCGAAGCTCCCTGTTCCTTACTTAAAAAAGTTTTATAAAAAAGAATACAGCAGTCAGGAGCCAGGAGTCAGAATTAAGTTGTTGGTTAAAACCTCGTTCCTTGTGGACGAGATAGGGGTTAAGACTTTTCTTAAAACACCATCCCTTTATGGATGGTGCATTCTGGCTCCTGAATTCTGACTCCTGACTCCTTTTTATAAAAATTCAAGATTCTTAATTTTATACTTTTTATTTTTATTTTATCTTTGTGAGTGATTGTTAATAAATATCAAATAAAATAGTCACTTGTTATGGGTATAAATTCTGCGAAGTTTTTGTGTGTATTTTCTACTACCATTACTCTTGCTGCGCTCCTACCAGGAACTGCTACAGGACAGTTATCCTTACCTGGAAGTAATCCTGAGCCTGATTCTGCTCCCAGCCCTCCACCAGCACCCGCTTCAACTAAACCAACAACAATCCAGTTAAACAAGCTGCCTGTTGAACAACGTGCAGTCATTCAATCTCTAATGAGAGAAAGAACTCAACAGATTATTTCTGTCTTAGACGAAAATCAAAAATCCAAATTTTATGAAGGATTACGTAAACGTCGTAAGCTAAGCAAAGCCCTTGAGGATGTCACTTTGAGTCCTGAACAGCAAAGTCGTATTAGTGCAATCATTAGCCAATACAACGACAAAATAAATGCTGTTGCAACAGGACAACCAACACAACCAACACAATCGACTCAACAAATTATACCAAGCCCATAAGTAAAAAAGCAGGGGAGCAGAGGAGAGAAATCATCCACTAGGTATGGTGCTTTGAACCATTACTTTTTCGGAAAGAAATAATACCGAGTCTATAAGTAAAGTAAATGCAAGAGGTTGTAGTTGTGCAAAGAGTGCTATAATCGGCTGCTTGTGCTGACCTAAATTTATGCAAATAAAGTCAACAACAAAAGCTTGGGCAGGTGCATTTGGCTATACCCTTGGATCTGGAGATCGCTCACAAAAAATTACCCGACCTCCTAAAGAATTTCTCCCCACTCAACTACAAATCCTTTCAGGTCAAATTCCTGAAGGTTTGCGCGGTACTCTTTACCGCAATGGATCTGCACGACTAGAGCGTGGTGGTATTTATGTAGGACATTGGTTTGATGGAGATGGAGCAATCCTTGCTGTCCATTTCACCGATGGAGGTGCAACAGGATTATACCGTTTTGTTCAAACTAAAGGGTATCAAGAGGAAGCTGCAGCAGGTAAACTGCTGTATGGCAATTATGGGATGACTGCGCCAGGAGCAATTTGGAATCAATGGCGTAGACCAGTAAAAAATGCTGCAAATACTTCAGTACTAGCGCTACCAGATAAACTTTTGGCATTGTGGGAAGGAGATAAACCTTACGCACTGGATTTGCAAAATCTGGAAACTCTTGGTCAAGATGATTTAGAAGGCTTAACAGATGGCTTGGCTTATTCCGCACACTACAAGCAGGATCCACAAACAGGAGAGATTTTTAACTTTGGCATTACCATAGGAGTAAAACCCACGCTCAATATTTACAAAAGCGATCGCACAGGCAAGATTGTACAAAAAACAGTACATCAAATAGAAGGTATGCCAGCATTGCATGATTTTGTTTTTGCAGGACAGTATCTTGTATTTTTCATTCCTCCTGTTCGTTTAAACCTCTTACCTGCTTTATTTGGATTTAGTACTATTAGTGATGCTTGGCAATGGCAACCTAATTTAGGAACACAGGTTTTAGTCATTGACCGTGAAACTCTTGAAATTGTGAGTCGTGGTGAAACAGAACCTTGGTTTCAGTGGCATTTTGGTAATGGTTATGTTGATGCTAACGGTTCTATAATTGCGGATATTGCTCGCTATGAAGATTTTCAGACAAATCAATATCTTAAGGAAGTGGCTACAGGTCAAACTCACACTCCAGGAAAGAGTACATTCTGGCGATCGCACCTCGATCCGCAAACTGGCAAAGTCACCGCAAATGAGCAAGTTTTAGACCGATATTGCGAATTTCCCAGTGTACCACCCCAAAATGTTGGGCAATTATCCCCTCATACTTATCTTTCTATCTTCCGTCAAGGAACAGATATTAGCCAAGAATTATTAAATGCGATCGCACGTTTCGACCACACAACCGATACCCTCACCGAAGCCGACTTAGGAGAAAACCGCTACCCTTCAGAACCGATTTATGCTCCAGATCGCCAAAACCCCAACCAAGGCTGGGTGATAACAGTAGTGTACGACGGCAACTCTCATAGTAGCGAAGTTTGGGTATTTGAGAGCAATCGCTTAAACGAAGAACCTGTGTGTAGACTAGGATTACCCAGTGTCATTCCTCATAGCTTCCACGGCACTTGGAAACCGGCTTAGTAAACGATCCAATGTAGGTGTGTCCTATGCAAGTCCAAAAACAACGTTACTATTCTCCTGAAGAATATCTTGCCTTAGAGGTTCTTGCAGAAAATCGTAATGAGTATATAGATGGTCACATCTTACCTATGACAGGCGGAACCCCTAATCACAATCAAATTGCTGGTAACTTTTATGCAGCGCTGAATTTTGCCCTCAAGCGTCAACCATACCGAGTATTCGTTACAGATCAACGTCTATGGATTCCTCGAAAACGAATTCATACGTATCCTGATGTCATGGTTGTAGCAGGTTCATTGGAATTTTCTGAAAATCGCCGCGATACAATCACCAATCCCTTGATGCTCGCTGAAGTGTTATCAAAATCCACCAGAAGTTATGATATTGACCAGAAATTTGCTGCTTATCGCACCATACCCAGTTTTCAAGAGTACATTCTTATCGATCAATACACAGTTCATGTAGAACAATATTTCAGGACAAACGATCAAAAATGGATCTTCTGCGAGTACGAAGATGAGAATAAGCTTTTAGCTCTAGCCTCTGTTCAGTTTCAAATTTCTCTATCAGATATCTACGACAAAGTTGACTTTGAGATGGTAGATACTAATGAAGCACTCTAAAATAATAGAGTAGCATCATTTTAGACTCTGGACTAATTTAGCAAATTCCATGACCACTTCGCGCCAACGATATCATATTACTACCTTCGGTTGCCAGATGAACAAAGCCGACTCAGAGCGTATGGCTGGCATATTAGAAGACATGGGCTTTGAATGGTCAGAAGACCCAAATGATGCCAGTGTAATTCTCTATAACACTTGCACGATCCGAGATAATGCTGAACAAAAGGTATATTCTTACTTAGGTAGACAAGCAAAACGCAAGCACGAAAATCCAGACCTTACCTTAGTTGTTGCTGGCTGTGTTGCCCAACAAGAGGGAGAAGCACTGTTGCGGCGTGTGCCCGAATTAGATTTGGTGATGGGGCCACAACACGCTAATCGCTTGCAAGATTTACTACAACAAGTTTTTGACGGTAATCAAGTTGTAGCAACCGAAGCGGTTCACATTGTAGAAGATATTACTAAGCCACGGCGAGATAGCACTGTTACAGCTTGGGTAAATGTGATTTATGGCTGTAATGAGCGGTGTACTTATTGCGTTGTACCGAATGTACGTGGTGTCGAGCAATCTCGTACACCAGAAGCAATTCGGGAAGAAATGGTGAAATTAGGTGAGCAGGGTTATAAAGAAGTCACCTTATTAGGTCAAAATATTGATGCCTATGGACGTGATTTGCCAGGAACTACACCAGAAGGACGTCATCTCCATACCCTGACAGATTTGCTTTATTACGTTCACGATGTACCAGGTGTAGAGCGGATTCGCTTTGCGACTAGTCATCCGCGTTATTTTACTGAACGTTTGATCAAAGCTTGTGCAGAACTACCCAAGGTGTGTGAACACTTCCATATACCTTTTCAATCCGGTGATAATGAAGTGTTAAAACGCATGTCACGGGGTTACACTCACGAAAAATATCGTCGCATTATTGATACTATTCGGCAATATATGCCAGATGCATCCATTAGCGCGGACGCGATCGTGGGTTTCCCAGGTGAAACAGAAGAACAGTTTGAAAAGACACTGAAATTAGTTGCTGATATTGGTTTTGACCAGTTGAACACAGCAGCATATTCCCCACGTCCAGGAACACCAGCCGCAGTCTGGGAAGAACAATTGAGCGAGGAAGTTAAAAGCGATCGCCTACAACGGTTAAATCATTTAGTTAGCATTAAAGCATCTGAGCGATCGCAGCGTTACATGGGACGAGTTGAAGAGGTTTTAGTAGAAGATCAAAATCCGAAAGATAAAACCCAGGTGATGGGACGTACACGGGGAAATCGTCTTACCTTCTTTACGGGTGATATTAATGAGCTCAAAGGCAAACTAGTTAAGGTAAGAGTAACTGAAGTGAGGGCTTTTAGTTTAACAGGGAATAGGGAATAGAAAGATTTAGAGCGAGAAATAGTATTTATTGCGTCCTTGTCTTAATTGTTTGCCAAATGTATTAACTCGGGGTTGAAATGCTATGCTGTAGCAGGCAAAGTTTCGACTGCTTTGGAATGCACGCTTTCTGTCGTGTAGATAGAGCGGCTTGAGTTCTTCAGGAAAAAGATAAGTATGACAGGTAAAAAAGTACTATTCTCTGTGTTTCTCTTGGCATTCATATCAAGCTGTTTGATATTTGTTTTCTTCGGCTACAACGCCATCTGGACATTTTGGAATGTACCTACTATGTCTCCACATTTTGCTGATACACGTGCAATAACAAGCGGTGCAGAAGCTCATGCTTTGGGTTATGACCCTTTGTATAACAATGTAAGAGATCCTTGGCAACGCCCTATGAATCTTACACATTTGTGGCAGATTCTTTTTTATTTTGGACTGAATCAAAGTCATACCACGCTTATTGGAAGCATATTTATAATTCTATTTTTCTTAAGCCCTTTCATCTTTATCAAAACACTCCCTACTTCCACAGCTTGTGTACTCTCTTTTGCTTTTATTTCACCAGCTGTTATGTTAGGAGTAGAACGAGCAACACCTGACCTTTTCTTATTCTTTCTTCTGGCTCTAGGATTGAGAATAGGCTATACTTCAACTATTGCCGAAACATTCTTTGTTCTATTTGCATCTTTTCTCAAACTTTTTCCTATTTTTGGTATATTTTTTCTTTTAAAAGAAAGTAAATTTAGATTCTGGGGTTTATTTACCCTAGCTTGTACTGTCTTTTTAATTTACATAATTTTCACATTCAATGATGTAAAACAGATGGTTCACGTAACTCCTAGAGGAACTGAATATTCTTATGGAGTTAATGTTTTTTGGATGCGATTAGAGGAATTGACTCAAAGCCCTCATTTAAAAAATATTAGTGTAATAATTCAATCTTTAGGAAAAAAACTATCATATTTGACGCTAATTACTATATTTATAGTGTCTGGATTATCGGTTTTTAGAAAAAGAGATATAAATTTACTAGAAAATGAACAGCATATTGATGCTTTTAGATTAGGAGCCGGGGTTTATATAGGTACTTTTATGTTCGGTAATAATTGGGATTACCGACTTATATTTTTAATTTTTACAATCCCGCAAATTGTTTCATGGATAAAGAAGAAAATCAACCCTTATTCTTTAATTTGTTGTTTCATATTGCCTGCAATAATCTTGTCTTTTTGGTATTTGATTGTCAAACAAATATTGGGTTCAAATTTGGCGTTTCTTATCGATCAATTTTCTAAATGGGTTGTCTTCTCAGGGTTAGTTTATTTATTGTTGGCTTCCCTTCCTAGCTGGTTGAGCAGTTATTTCTATCGCTTAATAGATATCAACAGAAGTAAGGTATCAGCTTAAATCAGCTTAACTTCTTTTACAATATCAATGTATAAAGATGACAATATTTATTACCTATGGATCATACTGCTGATGACCTGATGAAAAAGCTGTACAATGCTTTTAATCCTTTTGAACCGTTACCCGCCGGAGATAGACAATATGTGGATTGTCAAAAAGAACGGGGAGATGCGGATATTCTGCAAGAATTAGGGCTTCGGATGCAACGGGCAAATACAAAGACTTGTCTATTGTATTCTGGTCATCGGGGTTCAGGGAAATCTACGGAACTATTGAGGTTAAAGCAATATTTAGAAAATCGGCAATTTTATGTAGTGTATTTTGCTGCTGATGAAGAGGATATTCAGTCAGAAGACACTCAGTATACAGACATACTCCTTGCTTGTACTCGGCGATTGTTGAAAGATTTGCACATATTTGCTAAACCAGATCCAATTTTGAACTGGTTAAAAGAACGCTGGAAAGATTTAAAAGACTTAGCCCAAACTGAGATGGAGTTTGAGCGTATGGGAGTAGAATTGCAACTCGCTCAATTCGCCAAGCTAACAGCAAATTTAAGAAGCACTCCTAATTTACGTCAGGAAATTCGCAAAAAAATAGATCCCCACACTCTTACTCTAATTAAAGTGTTGAATGAATTTCTGGCAGATGCAAAAAAGAAACTCCCTGCTGGATACACTCAACTAGCCCTAATTGTCGATAATTTAGACCGTATGGTGTTAGTCAAAGAAGGAGATAGCACCAACTACGAGGAAGTTTTTTTTAACCGCAACGAACAGATCAAAGCTTTAGATTGCCATTTGATTTATACTGCGCCTATTTCTCTATTTTATTCCAAACGAGCCACAGATATTCGGGACATCTACGGGGAATGCCTTATTTTACCGATGATTATGGTGAAAACTCCGGAGGGAGAAATTTACCAACCTGGGCTGAAGAAAGTTAAAGAAGTCATTTCCAAGCGAATTCGGGAAATTGCACCGGAACTATCACTAGAAAAAGAGATTTTTGATAGTCCTAACACTTTAGAAAGACTTTGTTTGATGAGTGGAGGTCATGTCAGAAATTTGCTATTGTTAACTCAAGATGCTATTGGACGTACAAAGGAGTTACCAATTACAGAAACTGCGGTGCGACGAGCAATTACTGAAGCTAGAGATACCTATCGCCGTGCAGTGGAGAATAATCAATGGAGTCTATTAGCGGAGGTATCTCGTTCTAAACGCATTATCAACGATGATGAGTATCGTAGCTTAATGTATAATCGGTGTCTTTTAGAATACCGTTATTTAGATGACGATGGAGAAGTACAACGCTGGTATGATATTCATCCAGTCATTCAAGGAATCGCAGAATTTAAAGAAGCCGTAGCAAAACTTCCATGAACCCAAGTGCAGATAATTGGGATGAAGATTTACCCCCTGAACCAGAACAAGCATATCAAGACTTAGTTCGCGCACTGAAGCGGAAATCTGGATTTGGCTTGTTTTTTGTACAATGTACACCTGTGGAAGCGGAGAACTTAATTGTCAAACTTCCGCAGGATGTTCCGCAGAAGCATATAGCAGTTTTGCACCTGGTTGAGGCGATTGATAATCTATATGAGCGAGTGACTAAGTTTGTTAAAAACAAGCAAGTTGATATTTTATTAATCAAAGGTTTAGAATATTCTTTATATAAATATGAGAAAAGAACTTTTGGCGAAATCACCGAAAGTAAATTTAGTAATTTAACAAGTGTACCGCGTATTTTAAATCATCTGAATCAACAAAGAGAACGGTTTAGAGATGATCTACCGTTTTGCTTTGTTTTTATTTTGCGGTCATTCTCCATCAACTATTTTATCCATCGCGCCCCAGATTTTTTTGATTGGCGTTCTGGAGTATTTGAATTACCAACTACAACAGAATTAGTCGAACAGGAATCATCTCGTCTGATATTGGAAGGAGATTACGAGCAATATTTGAAACTTACCCAAGAACAAAAGATTGAGAAAGTATTGGAAATTCAAGACTTGTTGGCAGAAAAACACCAGACAGAAGATGGTAGTGTAAGGTTATTATTTGAGCTAGGAAATTTGCTGCTTACAGCAAAAGAATACGAAGCCGCGATCGCATCCTACGACAAAGCTGTTGAAATTAAACCAGACTACCACCAAGCTTGGTTCAACCGGGGGTTTGCGCTGGGTGAGTTAAGACGCAACGAAGAAGCGATCGCATCCTACGACAAAGCTGTTGAGATTAAACAGGACTACCACCAAGCTTGGAACAACCGGGGGTTTGCGCTGCGTCAGTTGGGACGCTACGAAGAAGCGATCGCATCCTACGACAAAGCTGTTGAAATTAAACCAGACTACCACGAAGCTTGGTTCAACCGGGGGTTTGCGCTGGGTGAGTTAAGACGCAACGAAGAAGCGATCGCATCCTACGACAAAGCTGTTGAAATTAAACCAGACTACCACCAAGCTTGGATCAACCGGGGGATTGCGCTGGGTGAGTTAAGACGCAACGAAGAAGCGATCGCATCCTACGACAAAGCTGTTGAAATTAAACCAGACTACCACCAAGCTTGGATCAACCGGGGGTTTGCGCTGCGTCAGTTAAGACGCTACGAAGAAGCGATCGCATCCTACGACAAAGCTGTTGAAATTAAACCGGATTACCACCAAGCTTGGATCAACCGGGGGTTTGCGCTGGGTGAGTTAAGACGCTACGAAGATGCGATCGCATCCTACGACAAAGCTGTTGAAATTAAACCAGACTACCACCAAGCTTGGTTCAACCGGGGGATTGCGCTGCGTCAGTTAAGACGCTACGAAGATGCGATCGCATCCTACGACAAAGCTGTTGAAAT
>NZ_JAAKGC010000382.1 GCF_017591665.1 Aetokthonos hydrillicola CCALA 1050
TACAATATGCAATGCTTGAAGATAAACAGTTTGCTGCTGAACTACAAGCTCTTGCTCAAGAAATAAACGCGGGTAAGCTTCAGGACAATAGTCACATGACACAGTACAACCATGACAACGCGAGGGGCTGGCAAACCAAGGTTGAGGGTGGAACTGCTTACGTTGGTGAGATAAACTTCCACGGTAAAGAGTCTATCCCCTGAAAATGAGTGATTTGTAATGGCTGACATTGATGAGCAAATACTTTTGATACTGACTGAGGTTGCCAAAAAGCTAAAAGATGAACCGCAAGCAGATTTAAGAGAACTTGTGGCGGCTTTAAAAGCTGTTTTGGCAGAGAGTTCTCAGCTTGCTAGTGCAGCAAGCCGCATGAATCAGATCAATCTAGATGACGCTAAAGGCTTTCAAACTGTTGTCGAGGGTGGAATAGCACAAATTGGGTTTCACTATCATTTCGATATCCAAACCATAGATAAACTTAAAGCCGTTCTATATACTTTCATCACTGAACAAAAGCACACGCCTACTGGTATCCCGCAAAATCTCCCTCGTATTAGCATTGCAAAATTTGTCGGTCGGCATCAGGAACTTAAAATCCTACATCAACAACTCCAGATAAAAGACCAAGTTATTATCTGCGCGATAGCTGGTATGGGAGGTGTTGGAAAAACCGAATTAGCATTGCAGTATGCTCATTACCATTGGCATCAAGGCACTTATCTTGGAGGTATTTGTTGGTTGCAGGGGCGAGAGATTGAGGTAGGGTCTAAAATTGTAGAGTTTGCGATAACACAGTTAGGCTTGCAACCACCAGATCTTCAGGACTTACGAGCTCAAGTGTCTTACTGCTGGCGATGCTGGCAGGAAGGAGACGTACTACTCGTAGTTGATGATGTCAAGGATTTTCGAGAGGTTGAGCCGTATTTGCCACCCCAATCATCTCGATTTAAGGTGTTAATCACAACTAGGCTACAGTTCTCTGAACTTCCCAACTTGACCCTTGATGTACTACAAGAAGAAGACGCACTTGATTTGTTACAACAGTGGATCGGGAAAGAAAAAATTTTAGAAGAACTGGTGAGTGCCAAAAAGCTCTGTCAAAGATTAGGCTATTTACCCTTAGCGCTGCAATTGGCTGGACGATACGTTAAGAAACAAAAGTTGTCTTTAATAACAATGTTGGAACGGCTAGACCAAAAAGGTTTGAGACACAGATCCCTGGATCAAAACAATAATGATCGTACTTGTACACTCAATATAAAACGAGGAGTTGCAGCTGCCTTTGAAGTGAGCTGGGATGAGTTAACTAAAGAAGCCAAGCAGCTAGGTTGCTTACTAGGTTTATTTGCTTTAGCTCCTATTCCTTGGTCACTCGTGGAGAGCGTAAATACGGAGCAAGATACTGAAGATTTGGAAGATGCCAGGGTAAACTTAGAAGAGTGGCATTTTCTCCAGGGAGATCAGACTTATCATCTACATCAACTTATTCGAGAATTTTTTCAACAAAAGTTAGCAGACTTGGAAC
>NZ_JAAKGC010000096.1 GCF_017591665.1 Aetokthonos hydrillicola CCALA 1050
CTGAATACTACGCTTACAACCGAATCTTGATGACCCTTGAGGACAGCTAATTGTTTATGTTGACCGGATGTATCCCATAAGCGAGCAGTACCGTCAGCTCCAGCAGTAGCCAAAAGCTTACCATCTGGGCTGAATACTACGCTTACGACCGAACGTTGATCACCCTTGAGGACAGCTAATTGTTGACCGGATGTATTCCATAAGCGAGCAGTACCGTCAGTTCCACTAGTAGCCAAAAGCTTACTATCTGGGCTTGGGCTAAATACTACGCTATTGACCAAACCTTGATGACCCTTGAGGACAGCTAATTGTTTATGTTGACCGGATGTATCCCATAAACGAGCAGTACCATCAGTTCCACTAGTAGCCAAAAGCTTACTATCTGGACTGAATACTACCCTATTGAACACTACCCTATTGACCGAACGTTGATCACCCTTGAGGACAGCTAATTGTTGACCGGATGTATCCCATAAGCGAGCAGTAGCGCCAATTCCAGCAGTAGCCAAAAGCTTACCATCTGGGCTGAATACTACGCTATCGAGCGAATCTTGATAGACCTTGAAGACAACTAATTGTTTATGTTGACCGGATGTATCCCATAAGCGAACAGTACCATCAGATCCACCAGTAGCCAAAAGCTTACCATCTGGGCTGAATACTACGCTATTGACCGAACGTTGATCACCGTTAAGGAGAGCTAATGGTTGACCGGATATATCCCATAAGCGAGCAGTACCGTCAGATCCACCAGTAGCCAAAAGCTTACCATTTGGGCTGAATACTACACTATTAACCCTATTTTGATGATCTTCTAAACGGTTAAGTTCCCATCCTGCATCATATATCGTCTGAGAAAGTTCACCTAGAACTTGATTTTCTAACCCAATCTCTGGGAGGATAGCTTGCCACCAAGAATGCTTTAGTATTTTCCCTGCCGTTAAGCTTGCTATTCTTGCTTCTAATCCATGGCTTGAATTCAAATTCGCCTCTGAGGACTGTAACAGAGTTTGAATTTGCTGAATCTCTGCTTGCCTCCACTGGTATCCAGCAAAGATGGCAAATACTAATACAATGACAGAAGCACCAAAGGTCACTCTAGTCGTTCTCTGAGCAGCTTTGCGTCTAGCCTCTGATTCTTGTGCTATTTTTCGTGCTGTTTCTAACTCTTGTTGTCTGCGTTCCTCTTCTTGTTGAAGCAGGCGATCGCGTAGTTCAATACTCTGTTGAATAAAGTTTTGCTCTGGTGGACTTAGCTCTTCTCTACGTTCCTTAAGTTTTTCTTCAGCCTCTCCTAAAGGTACACCACGCAACAATACCCCTTCATCTCGGTTTGTCTCTTCCCACTGATGTATAACTACCCTTAGTCGCTCTTGCCATGCTCTAAACAAACGGTCTTTTTTCATCCACTCTCGTAAAGTCAGCCATTCGCGGATCAGGGCTTCATGGACAACTTCCACTGTATCTACTGTATCTCCCCCGGATTTTTCATCACTTCCGGTGACAACCAAACGAGCTTTGTATCCTGCCAAATAACTCACCAGTTCCCAGTTCTCATCTCCAACTTCTGCACGGGTCGCGATGCGGCGAGTATCCTCCGTTCCTTCTCCTGGGCGTACTAATTGTACAAAAATTCGCTGTGCTTGTTTTTGCTCTTGTTCGTTTAATTGCTGATAAATTTGTTCAGCATGATTAGCCAAAGCTTTTTTCACACCCCCAATCTCGTCATAAGCTTGGTGAGTTAACCTGCGCTTTTGCTGCTTGTTCCAAAGTCGAGTCAGAGCAAATTCTAGTAATGGGAGATTCCCTGGTTCATTGCCAACATCATCTAAAATTCGTTCTGCCAAGTGTGCTTCTAATTGAACTTCTATTTTCTGCGCTGGTTGTTCAATTGGTCGAAGTAGTTCCTCTGGATTCATTGCACTTAACAGTTGCGGTGGAAACTGCTGTAATGCATCTCGAAAAGGACGATAGGCAAGCACAAAGCCATAAAAGTCAGCGCGTAAAGTAAAGACCAGTGTTAAAATTTTCTGATCAATAGCTTCAAGCATTAAATCAGCAAAGCGTTCTTGTTCTTCTTTCTGACGAACGGTGTAGAGTTCTTCAAATTGATCTACAAACAGCAGAAGACGCTTATCTGGGTTACGTTCTATGATGCGAGATGTTATCTGCTGCAAAGTAACTAAACCCTGCTGTATATCTTTATCTAGTCCAGCCGCAGATCGCAATTGTTGAATTTGATCAACTTCCGGTTCTAATTGACGAACTAACGCAGAAGCTAGCTGATAAAATGGTTGCTTCCCAGGACGAAATGATTCAATCAACCAGTTTTCTGTCATACGCAGATGAGGAATCAGCCCAGCGTACACGACAGAAGATTTCCCACTACCACTAGAACCAATCACTGCGACTAGGGGCTGTTTGTTAACTGCTTCTACTAAATCATTGACAAACTTTTCCCGTCCAAAAAAGAAGGCTGCATCTTCTTCACTAAATGCAGCTAATCCTTGATATGGGTTAGGCGGAATAATCTCTACTTCTGGCTGGGTGATACTAATTTGGTCTTTTTTAAAGAGAACCGGAGTCTGCTGCTCTGAATAATTTATTAAGATCGCACAAGCTAATTCATAAGCATCCTCTATATCTTGTCCAGCTGCTAGAGCATCATAAAATGCTACAGAAAAATCTTTTGCTACTTTATCCCCTACCGTTGTGTTCATGCCAATCACATAATTGACATGTTGGCTAATAGATTTTGCTTGCACCTCACTATAACAAGCAATAAGGAGTACGCACTGCACTCCATATTTAGCAAATACCTTAAACATGCTTGCCAATGCCAATGCGTTAACTGCAACTGGCTGGTCAGTTTCATCTTCTAAGACGATACCCTCTTCCCCAGTACCATGCCCGCTAAAGTGAACAATCTGGGGTTGGCAATCTAGGATAGCGCGGTAGAAATCACGTTGACGCACTGCCCACTTTTGTTCTAACCTGAACTGCTCTCGCTTAGAAGCTCGGCGTAATCCTTCGTCAATTTCCCGTACTTCTTCATCCAATCGTAACCTTGATGTACTTTTCGGATTCGCTGCCAAAATCAAAATTGTTTTCACACACGGGTTGTTACCATCAGAACTTTGCTGAAAGAGCATGAAATTCTAATATAGATTTATCTAAAAACAAATTAAAGATGGTTAAAGATGCTCCCAGCAAAATCGAACAGATACTTGCAGCTCGTTTATACAAACTGAAAAGCGTGCCAAGTGTAGTTGAGTGCCTAAATGATGATACCAGACAGCAGGGTGATTTGGCTATTGGGTAGTGTAAGATTTTTGAAGTACGCTTCCACAAAGCGATCGCCACCCTGAATTTTGATCCTGTTTCTATGCTTTTTGATCTGAAGTTCTCCCTTATCAATCTACTATACAGTCCTCTACGCCTTATGAGCGTTTATACCTGTACCGTTCCGGGAATTGCTTGAATTCGTTGAGTGTGGCGACGCTTTATGGTAAAACGTCCTAGTAACATCTTAGACATGTAGTCGATGATAATGGCATGACGGAACCCGAAACCAACGTTTCTGCGAATTATGACGAGTCTTGGAAAGTCGCCATTGAACAGTATTTTGAAGCATTCGTCGCGTTCTTCTTCCCTGAAGCACACTCTAGCATTGCATGGGAGAGGGGATACGAATTCCTTGACAAGGAGTTTAACCAGATCGTCCAGGATGCTGAAGTTGGGACACGCTTTGTCGATAAGCTTCTTAAAGTATGGCTTACCGAGGGGCAGGAGGCTTGGCTCCTCTTACATATCGAATTGCAAAGTCAGGTGGACAGCAGCTTTGCCGAGAGGATATTCATCTATAATTATAGGATTTATGACCGCTATGGCCGGGAAGTGGTGAGTCTGGCGGTTCTGGGAGATGAGCAACCGAACTGGCGACCCGCCGAATACTGCTACGGGCGCTGGGGAAGTGAGATGCGGCTGCGATTTCCCATAATTAAGCTGTTAGACTATAACTGGGAAACGCTGGAAACAAACGATAACCCGTTTGCGGTGGTAGTCATGGCACACCGTAAAACCCAAGCTACCACACAGTCTGCAAGAGAACGTCTGCAATGGAAGCTGCGTCTGATCAAAGGTCTTTACAGACGTGGGTACAGCCGACAGGATATCCTAGAAATATTCGGGATACTAGACAGGATGATGCGGTTGCCAGAACCACTTGAACTAACCTTTAGGGACGAAATACGAGAATTTGAGGAGGAAAACCAAATGCCATACATTAGCAGCATCGGGCGCATTGCGCGACAAGAAGGACAACACGAAAAGGCAAGAAATTTAATTCAAAGCCTTCTCAAGAGTCGATTTGGTGTTCTTGACGAGCAGCTTTCATCGATCATTGAGCCGCTAACACAAATGCCGGATGATGAAGTTGCCAGCCTTTTACTCACTTCTTCACGTGAGGATCTGGTAACACGTTTTGGACAAAGCACTCTGCATTAAGATCATTTTACAATTTTAAAAGTTTCTTTGTGGTTATCCTCGGAGAAAGAAGATTTACATTATGATTGATCATAAATTATTTGGCCCCTGGTAAGGTAATGATATTTACCATAATGTACATTATGCTAATAAGCTAATGTGTAATGTTTGGTTCTTAAACGAGATCATTATATAAAAATAAATATTAAGTTATAAACGCTTTTATTCATTTAAATGAAGGCGATCGCTCTTCCCGATTCTACCCTCCTTCATTCTTCTCAGGCACTATCTTGAATCAATCAAGTGATATCCTTGGTTTGTGATATCTAATAGCACTTCGTTCCAATTCATCGTGAAAGACTTGTTGCGACGCACAGCATTGACTTTTGAAAAGTATTGCCAATGATGGCCTGCTTGAGGTAGCCTTTTTGCACTTTTAGCAGCTACAACTCCTCTCATCTTGGAAATTTCGCATTCATAAATATACAGATATAGCGCAATATCCCTCATTAGTTATCACTAAAATAAAATTAAAAATAATATTAAATATTTTTCCTAGCCTATCATTCAAAGCCTAATAAATTATTAATAAATACCAAATATTTTTGATGAATTAAATAGCTTAAAAATAGCCTAAAATTGAAAATTTGAAAAGCTCGTTTCTTTTAGATATCATACAGCTTCAATTTAGATATATTAATGGTTGTATTGTGTCGAAAATATTTTCATCTTCTGGCCACAGCTTTAATCTAATTCTTCCGCCTGTCGCCCTTAGCACCGATCTGATTGAATCTTTACTGGATTCCCCTCGCCTTTCCAGGACCCGCATTCCAGTGATCGAAACAAGCATTCCTGCCGGTTTCCCTTCGCCAGCGGATGACTATACCGCAGCACGCCTTGATCTAAACCAAAAATTCCTAAAAAATCCCACTGCTTGCTTCTTTGCTCGCGTAACTGGCCGCTCAATGGAGGGGGCTGGAATTTTCGACGGCGACTACCTCCTCATTGATCGCAGTATCGAAGCCCGCCACAATGATATTGTAGTAGCTGTGATTGCTGGGGAGTTTACCGTAAAGCGCTTATTTCGCAGGAATGGCCGATGCGCATTAGTCCCAGAAAACCCTGAATTTCCAGAGATTGAGATTAGCCCAGAAGCAGATGATACCTGGATCTGGGGTGTGGTCACTAGCGTTCATCGTAGTGTGCGCGGCTAATGTTTGCCCTCATCGACTGCAACAGCTTCTATGCCTCGTGCGAGAGCGTTTTTAATCCATCCCTTAGGGGACGGCCAGTTGTCGTCCTTTCAAACAATGACGGCTGCGTAATCGCCAGGTCAAAAGAAGCCAAAAATTTACAGATTGCAATGGGCGCTCCCTTTTTTAAGGTACGGGAAATATGTCAGCGCCAAAAGGTGGCGGTATTTTCAAGTAACTACGAGCTATATGGAGATATGTCTGGCCGGGTCATGGAAACATTACGCGATTTTGGCTTCGACATGGAAGTTTATTCTATAGATGAGTGCTTTATCACGTTTCCCTCTTATTTATCAGTAGAGGATTTGAAAGCGATCGCCACCGAAATGAAGAACAGAGTTCATCGCTGGACAGGTATCCCAGTATCAGTTGGCGTCGGAAAAACAAAGACTTTGGCTAAAGTTGCTAATGAACACGCCAAGACGCACAATGGTGTTTGCATCCTTCATAACCCTGCTCAAATAACTGCCCTTCTACACGAAACGCCGGTTGGTGATGTGTGGGGGATTGGAAGACGGATAGGCGATCGCTTAAATGCAATGGGAGTTACCACCGCTGCCCAGTTCCGCTCTCTAGATAACCGGCAAGTTCGACAGCAGTTTAACGTTACCTTGCAGCGTACACATTACGAGCTACATGGCTTGTCATGCTTGCCCCTGGAAGACATTCAGCCCCGAAAAAATATCTGCTCCTCCCGTGCTTTCAGCCGTCCAGTTACTTTGATGAGTGAACTGGAAGAAGCTGTCAGTTTTTACACAAGCAGAGCAGCCGAGAAGCTCAGAAAGCAAAGCAGTGTGGCGCAGGCCGTCTCTGTTTTTATTCACAGCAACAGATTCATCAAACCGCAGTACTACAAGGAGGCTATTCTCCCGCTCCTCCAGCCCACAAACGATACCGTGGCACTGGTACGAGTGGCGCAGGCCGTACTACGTAAAATCTTCCACCCCGGCGTAAAATACCAAAAAGCGGGGATTCTCTTACTGGATTTGATACCTGAAAATCTGAATCGTCAGCCCCATCTGTTTTTAGCAGACTCCAGTCCAAAGCGTCGGGCGTTGATGGAAGCTGTAGACCAATTGAATTCAAGGTTTGGGAAAAATACCGTTTCACTTGCCAGCAGTGGAATTGAGCGATCCTGGGCTACAAAAGCCGATTTTCGATCTGAGCGATCGACGACGCGGTGGGACGAGATTTTGATCTGCAAATAAAAAATGGTTAGCACTGAGCGTGCTGACCTTTGAGACATGCTTGGCGACATCCTGGCCCACTAATTGTGTGAGATAAAGGTACAAAGCCAACCTTATTCCTATATTGCCCCGTATAACAGCTATGTGCCTGTTAGCCCTAGCCGTCACCAATGAATTTTAGAAGCCTGCTATCAAAAGCTGGAGCGGGACGAAGGCGAACTATAATTCAAGGCTCATCCTCTTCCATGACCGCCTCATAATCCTGCCCCCCATAAAAAATGCCGTGAATCATGACCCTATCGCCGCCAACGGAAAAGGCGATGGTGACACGGCGGGCAAAGCCGATAATCCGTAATCCTGGTCGCAGATCGTCGCGTTTGGTTCCCCGTTCGGGAAAAATAGAAAGGTTCTGGCAAAAGGTCACAATGCCGCTGATAAAGCGGTCTGCCCGTTCTTCCCCGCTACGGTCAGCAATGTAACTGTAGAGATCGCCAAGCTGTTGTTCTGCCCGTGGGGAGAAAAGAACGCGGTACTGCTTCATTAAGGTTACTCTCCGGTTGTGCGCTTGTGGTATTGTGACCGGATACGCGCCATAACCTGTTCAGCAGGCACGCCTATTGTTTCATCCGCCGCGCATTCGTCATAGCTTTTAACGACTTCCTCAAGGAGCCACTTTTCAAGGGCAGCGTCACGCGCCTGGAGGGTACGCAACCCATCCCGGATAACCTCGCTTTCGGTAGCATATTCGCCTGCCAGGACTTTAGCCTTGACCATTTCAATCATGTCATGGGGCAGAGTAATGGTGATGGCCTGGGTCTTTCTCATAAGAAATTCTCCTGTGTGAAGCCAGTTTAGCACAGTGTATGATTTAATCATACACTTTAAATCCGGTTTTCTTTAGTAAAGGGTGAGTGGGTAGGAACGCTAGTTCCCCCCTGGGACGCTGCGCGAACGCTTTCAAGGATAGCCCTTCTCTGGATTGATGCTTCTAACTGGGGAAACAAAGCTTCAAGCCAGAGAAAGGTAGCCGCGTCTGAATCTAACCCCCTCTTATTAGGAAGATTGCATCTTTAGGGGCAGTCATCGCTTAAAAAAGTTGTCGAGTAGATCCTTTATCGAAAAGAAAAGCGATCGCCTACTTTACTTCATCAATAGAATCAGCAAGTTATTTGTACGATAATAACTTGCTGATAAACTGAAAGTTAAGTTCTTAAATTAACTTTCAATAAAATTTTGCGCCGACGAGATTTTCTCGCATAATTGCTCAATCTCATCTGTAGTCAATTCTTGAGATTGATCGTAGAAATGCTCGTAAAACACTTCTTTAATATCAATTTCATCGACGTTGGCTTGCAGAAATCTTAATGCAACCGTGGTGATTGCAATTTCTCTTTCATTCAATTCCATCTCGAAACCCCAACTCAAAATATTTAGAATGAGCGTCATAACGGAAAACTGGTTAAGGCGATCTGCCCTTGGCAGCAGTGCTGAGTGCAAAGCACACGCTGCGCGAACGCGATCGCATTCACAAACGATGAAAGCGATCGCGCCAAACTATCTGTAAACAGACAGTAAATATTTAGTTCATAGCCTGAACAAGAGTTAAGGCTGCTTCAATTTCACGTTTTGCCTGAGGTAATAGCTTGAACATTTCGTCCAAAAGCTCTTCCTCATTCTTATTTGCGAGCTTGAAGTCTTTATGAATGATGGTCACTTCCTTTAGGAGAGTAACCATTTTCCGTAATTGAACTTTTTCAAGGGTTTCAATGGAATTTTTCAACTTGAGCATTTCAATGTGTTCGCGATCGCTCTGTGCAAGAGCTTTCCAAACAGCTTTTTTGAAATTACTTGTCCAATTGTTTGTTACTTCCAGTATATCTTTCCATTCGCCCGTTAAAGCTATTTTACGAAGTTCTTTTAAACCAGAGTCTAAACGCTCTTCGTAAGAGACAAGGACAAGATTGTCATTAGCAGGTATGGGGGGAAATTTTTCTGAAAGACGCTGCAAAACTACTTGAGAAATACCAAAAATTTTAAATCCCGTACAAGTATCGTATGATAATTGACTGAACTCACATTCTTGATTTTTCAACCATGTTGCAGTTGGTTGAGCTACGTTGGTATCGACTCTCAGTTCATATTCTTGATCTGAGAATTGAACGAATGTAGTTTTAAACATTATATTCTCCTTAAAACAATGTTAATTGTTTGGCGAAAATTTGTGATTTGTGTTCACGATGAAAGCAATCATGAGCAACAGATAAGCTGACATTCATTTCGCTCCATGCTTGTGAAGGGGGAGCAACAAATTCACCTTTCTGTTCTTTTTCAATTTGGCGATCAATATACTTATTCAGATTCTCAGTTGCTTTTGAGAAGTGGTCATAAGCATCAAATGCCAAATTATTTAACTTTTCTGATGTTCGCTTTTTGGTTTTAGTATCGGAGCGCACCCATATGATGGAATGCCAAGTCCGGTAATACTGATCCATTAAGCAAATAGCATCAGAAAGATTTTGTTTTGCAAGATCAAGAGACTGATCTTCAAGATTTAACGAAAGCAGCTTGTCTAAAGCACAGGACATAGAACAAGCCGCTCCATTTAACGTCTGTGCCTTGTGATACATTTAGACTTCGTTTAGAACTTGATTGGCGACTTCCAAAATGACCGCATAATTTGTCGAGATGCGATCGCTTACAATACCGCACAAAAACTCCTTTCCAATCCCACGACCACTCAACTTTGTACCAGATGAAAGAATGCCCTTCTCTCGAAGCTTCGATGCGAGTTTCCTAATTTGCACCAAATTCAAGATTTTAATTTTTTCGCTCAATAAATCATTTGGATCTATACTTTCAATTGTACGGGTATCGTTCCCTCGATTAACTTGTACAACATCGGTATTTTGAAGCATGTCTGAGGAAGGATTAAATTTCTTTCTTGACGCTTCACTCGGAGTAATTAGCCAAGCGTAAAAACAGAAAAAGAAAATGAAAAGGACAACAGATAATGCGAAATCCTGCATGAGTCGTCTCCTAATTTATTGAAAACACAAAAATGTTTAATGAATCCGTTTGAATGAAGAGACAAACGGATGTACGCAATGCGAACTATGAGCGCACGTTATGCGATAATTTTTATGGAATTTCAATATATTTAAAAAATTTTATATTGCCTAATGATTAAGCTTATATGAGATGCTTACCTGATTGAAATGCAGCTTGATGCTTTGGGACTGGCAACAGAAGTTTCATCGGCGAGTTAGCAAGGTCAGGCGATCGCACCACTCATTTCAGGCTGAACATCGTTAGTACGAGCTTTTGGTGGATAAGCACCATATACATAGAGACCTTTCCGCCCCAGTAGAAAATCGATTAGTTTTTGGCCTGAAACGATATCTACATTCTCTGCGAGGGCTGCGGCTTTCCGAAAGTCCTCGCTAGCTTTACCAGTATGGAACAAAAATCCCTTAGCTGCATGATGCCACTTCGAGGCTTCAACCAAGTGCAGTATGTGTTCAGGGTTAGCTTCAGCACCATACAATTTAGCCTGGACTACATAGAATCTACCCAAATAAGAGAAACAGCCATCAATACCGTTATCTTTAGTAAAGCCTTTTTTCGGGAGTACGCAGTATCCAAACTTCTTACAGCAATTCAAAAGAATTTCTTCAAACAAAAATGGATTAAACAGTCTCAATTGGGAAATAATAACTCTCAATTCGTTTTCTGGTGGAGGAGGATTTTTACGTAGGTTATTGATGAATCGCCAAGCTTCACTGTCAGCGAATTTTTGGGTAGGAACAGCGTAAGCTAATTTATTACTCATTTTAATAACCGAATTGATGTAAGTTTTTAAGGTTTCAAACTCAATTTAATTGCCTTTCAAAACTCTTTAGTTTGATTAGATCTCTATTGCAACGTGTTTGCCTTTAATTATTCCTTATTTTTAAGTTTTGTGTATCATTTATATCATACGTTCAAATTGAATATCAGCGATAAGGTTGGCGATCGCGTAGCGTGTCCGCAGGATTCAGATCTACAGCCACAAACTTAAAAAAATTCTTCCTGTAATTTTAAAGGCTTTTCTTGCGGGACTTCATCTCCACAAAAAAAGTGAATTTAACCCAACTCAATATGCTCCTATCGCTTAATGCCTAGGTCGCGGTCTAGTGCAAGGACAAGCCCTACGGGTGAGCGAGAGGTATCCCCACGCTTCCTCCACTTCGTTCCGTGCAGCGTGGGCGATTCCCCTCCCCTCGCCCATCCTTGCACTAGCCCTTTCCGACCCAGGCGAGCACAAAAAGCATGAGCGGTGCTCAAGAGAAAAAATTGAAAGGAATGAAAATGAAATTATCTGATAAAGCCAGCAATTTATTGCTTGAACTTAGAAATTTTACTGGGAGTGAAACCCTATTTTATATTCCACCTTTTAAGACTTTTAATTACACAGAGGGTGTTCGATATCTTGCTCAAGAAGCAGGAGCATATTGGCTAATACAACTTATTGCGGGATTCCAAAAAGATAAGCGTTTGAAGGCGAAATGGGAAATTCTTCTGGATTTTCAATTGTGGAAGCTCACGGTGAACGAGGATAAAACAGCTGTTTTGTGCTGTGAAGACGGGAATTATAACGTCATATTAAGTCATAAGATCGAGTATACTAATTTCCCCCTCTCGGAAATTGAACTATTTTGCGAAAATCAAGTCCTTCTTCTTCCTACCGAACACTGACCCACCTGGGCTGGTCAACCCAGCCCTTCTTTTTCCACATTATTGAAAGTTTAATTATGAACAGGAAAAGATTAATAAGCACTGAGCAGTGGAATCGCCCAGGTGATAATTCCCCTATGACATCAAAGGTTTGGAAAAGCGATGGAGGCGTGATTTACGATATGTTTTTGAAAGACGAATTAATTCAAAGCACCTTTTCCCCACGACCTTACAAATTAGGTCAAGCCTGCGATGGAACAATAGACACTTGTACGATCGCTTTACTCATCTCGTATTGCCGAGATAAAAAAATTGATCTTCAAGCGCTTCTAAATCTATGTTATCCGAATGATAATTGGAGCTATTTTACGAAAGATTACCAGAATAACAAACTTACACTGGCTCACGAAGAGGGTTTAAACATCCCTTTAAATTGGAATTCAACTGCATTTGATGGTTTGTCTGATTCCCTTACTGAAATCAACTGGCACTCAGCAGTCGGAGCATTAGAAATGCTGAATTCAGCTAGAAAAACTTGAGATTTTCAACAAATAAGATTTTCAAACGTGAAATAAAATTTATGAATCAATTAAACCAAACTTGGGGAATATCTAAGGTAGCTGCTCCTGAGAGTTTAGCCACAATACTCACAAAGATTTCGTGGAAAAAGTGTCGGGGTTTTCAACTAGGGCATATTCATTTCCTAAACATCTCAACACGCTCAGATTGGGTGCAAGAGTATGCAGTTGTAGCTCCTTGGGGCAGTTTGCAGCTTCACATAGAATCACTTCAATTTAGCTTGAGTGACGAAGATTTAGAACTTAATACTGGCGGAACAGTTCATACAAAAGAAGAACTCGATAAAGTTAGGGCAATGATTGATAATTAACCAAATGCCTAAATAATGTTAGCTGTATGGTCGATAAAAATTCTGTAGAATATTACAATTTAAAACAAAACGTTTATGATTTTCTTATATCAATTGGAATTGAAATTGAAATACAAGAATCTACCAAAGGATTCTTTGATCATATTCATATTGAGGATGGGAGATTGATCGTTGATAAAAATGCTTCAATCAATGATATCCTACACGAGGCAGGACATTTAGCTGTGTTGCCGGGACGCTTCAGGAAGTATGCAAGTGGCAATATTAGTGGTGCCATCAAAAGAATGCTTGAAGAAATTGATTTCTCTAATCCCGATGCACCGGAGGCAAGGGCGGCGATCCAATGTGGGGACGTAGAAGCGACTGCTTGGGCTTGGGCAGCGGGAATGCATTTAGAATTACCCCCTGAAATAGTAATAGAAGATGCTGATTATGATCATGAAGGTGAGGAAATGAGGCTTACCTTAAATAGCAATTCATTCTTTGGAATTAATGGGCTAGCTGCTGCTGGTTTTTGTGTTACGAATAAAGCATTTTCAGCGCTCACTGGCAAACCAGTTTACCCAAATTTAGCAATGTGGCTGCAGAATTAACTTGATAGAAATATTTATCAAGGACGCCATCGATTGCAAGAGTATCATCGTAGACACTATAAAACATCGCCGATCATTTAACTGATTGACGAGGGGACGACTGGCAGCGATCGCTTTTTTACGCTTAGAGAGCGAATCCCTTCACCACAAAACCAGAGAAATTAAACCCTCCTAAAATCAACCCCCTATCACGCTATGCCTGAGTCGCGGGCTGGTGCAAGGACACGCCCTGCGGGTGCACGAGGGTCTCCCCAATTTTTTGCTTTCATAATGTAGCGAAATCTCCTTCGCAAAAAACTGGGAGATACCCCTCCCCCGCGCATCCTTGCACCAACCCTTGCTCGACTCAGGCGCACAGAAAGCATGAGCTGCGCTCAATGAGAAAAAGTGAAAGGAATCAGTCATGCTTGAATCTGCAAAAAAATCCGATATTTATACTTTTATAACTCAACAAATTATAGATACCTTAGAACAAGGTGTTAGACCCTGGGAAAAGCCGTGGAAATCTGGATCTATAACCCAACCTCTTCGGGGTAACGGAAAGCCATACACAGGAATCAATGTCCTTCTCTTATGGATGGTAACATTTGAAGCTGGGTATGTTAGCGATCGCTGGCTAACTTACAAACAAGCTCACGAGTTAGGGGGGCAAGTCCGTAAAGGGGAAAAGGGGGCAACGGTCGTGTATGCCAACGGCTTCACCAAGAAAGAGACAGCCGAGGATGGGGAAGAATTTGAGCAAGAAATATATTTTCTTAAAGGCTATACCGTCTTTAATGTGGAGCAAATCACTGACTTACCTGAAGAATACTACAGTAAGCCCACCCCGCGACCTGAACCTTTTGAGCGCATAGAAAAGGCGGAATTATTTTTCGCTACTATACCCGCAGAGATTAGGCACGGTGGCGATCGCGCCTACTACTCTAATAGTCAAAACTATATCAAACTACCTGCTTTTGAATCTTTCCGGGATGCAGAAAGCTATTATGCAACATTAGGACATGAGCTTGTGCACTGGACTAAACACGAATCCAGGTTGAACCGTGATTTTAAAAGCAAATCATGGGGAGACAAGGAATATGCACGTGAAGAACTTGTAGCTGAACTTGGCGCAGCTTTTTTATGTACAGATTTAGGTTTAACGCCAGCGATCCGCGACGACCACGCTTCATATATAGAGAGCTGGTTGAAGGTATTGAAGGAGGATAAGCGAGCTATTTTTTCAGCAGCTTCCCATGCACAGCGAGCTATCGATTTTATCAAAGGATTCAATAAAACCTCTACAGAACTGGAATAGTTATTTTCCCTGCCGTCATCAAGGCGGCAGTTTTCTTTGCTATTCAACCTCATTTTGTGAAATTGAATTATAACAATAGGGGAAATTTTTCTGTACTTCAGTAACCACAAACCGAGAAAAATAAATCCTCTCATTAATATATTAACTATCGTTGAATGCCTGAGTCGCGGGATTTGTCAAGGACAAGCCCAGAGGGTGCGCGGGGGTCTCCCCAATTTTTTGCTTTCCGAAGGTGACGAACTCTCCTTAGCAAAAAATCGGGTGATACCCCTCCCCCCGCGCATCCTTGACCAATCCCTGAATCGACCCAGGCAGCACAAAAAGCATGAGCGATGCTCAAGAGAGAAAAAAGAAAGGGTATAAATTATGAATAACAATCATGAATTGAATCTATTAAAATTAGCAACTGAGATCGCTACACACTTGGAAGGGTTCACAGCCGGACAAGAAGATTATGGTCCGGTTGTAATTCGACATTCTGACGGTCGACGTCTAAACTTTAGCTACACCCTGTACGACCAAAAAATAAATATCTACGGCAGATATGGAAAAGATTTTTATGGTCAGTGGGCTACTCCTGTGAGATTTGGCATTGTGAAAAATAATAAAAAAGCCAAAGATAAGATTCATGTTTCTTCAAACAGAACAGTAAAAGCGATCGCCAAGGATATCAAGCGCCGACTGCTTCCCCACTACTCTCAATACTTTTTTAAGATAGCCGAGCACGTCGCCCAACAGCGCGAGGAAAACTCATGGGTAAATAAAAGAATTTTAGAGGTTTCAGAAAAACTAGGCAGTAGATCTGTAAAAGGTCAATCGGACTATATCAAGACTGCTTATTTCTCTTTTGAATCTATTCTTCGGGGAAAAATTCAAACTTCAAACGGTGAAGATTACACTATCGAACTAAGTGGAGTTCCTCATTCTGTTGCATTAGAAATGGCGCGTCTTCTACAAAATTATAAGAAATAAAATCAATAATTTTACATTCCTATAGGGCTACAACAAACAGTAGCCCTACATTATCCCCTTAAAACGTAAATCACTAACCAACAGAAATTTCAAAAATGAGCAACTCAATTATCGCAACTAGGCGGTCACAATTAGAAAGTGCCGTTGGTATTTTAATACATAATTTTTCTAAGCAAGATCCATTATTGCTTGCCCAAGAGATAACAACCTATTTTATAGAACAATTTCATGATCCGGATAGGGCGATCGCTAATCCTTGGTGCATTGAAGATGTCAAACTTGTTAGGGAAGAGTTGACTGATGTACAAGCTTATGAAGTTTTGCAAGAAGTAATCTTCAACTATGATGCTGTAATTGGAATTAATTGGGATGTAATTGCGTCCGAAACTGAAGAACTTTTCCCCTCAAAACCTGTATTCAAACTGTCTACCTGATTAATTTGGGGCGGTCACAAGTACCCGCCCCTTGTTCTTCGAGAGCGAATCCCCTAACCACAATCCTTGAGAACTTTCCTCTCTCTGCACTAAACCTCCCTTTGTGGAGGGCCTGAGTCGCGGGATTGGTCAAGGACTCGCCCTTCGGGTGCGCGGCGGTATCCCCAATTTTTTGCTTTCATAAATTAACAAAGTTCAGTGTGCAAAAAATTGGGTGATACCCCTCCCCCGCGCATCCTTGACCAATTCCCTCAATCGACCCAGGCAGCACAAAAAGCATGAGCGATGCTCAAGAGAGAAAAATGAAAGGAATCTACAATGCTACACGATAAAAGAGCTTGGACGTTGACAGAAATCGTAACCCCAGAAGATTTAGCAAAAAAACTTACATCTTCTACCTGGACAGGCTGCACAGGTTTTACTTTGGGTAAGTTATTGTTCCTGAATGATGCTACTAGCGCAGATGGAGCACAAGAATACGCTGTAGTTATCAAAGATAAAGAAGGGAAATTTCTACAAATAGAATCAATAACGTTTAGCTGGTGCAGTTATGATCGCGCCTTAGAGATGATTACTGCCCTACTAGAAAATAGCACCAGTATTGCTATCGGGGAAAACATTCCTTCTTGGTCTACGCAAGTTTCACCTCGCATCGAACCTTCAAAAGAGCATCAGTGTTCTTGGTGCGCATGATTTTTCAAGGACTACCTTGTTAAAAGGTAGTCCATTCTTCCCTTCAACATCTTTATAGAGAAAATGTTATGGATTATATTTTTCATAAGGAAAGATACAAAGATTATTGCATAGAAATTGTCCAGGACGATGACCCTTTATGCTCTAGGGATTGGGATAACTTAGGGACGATGGTTTGCTGGCATAAAAATTTCGATCTGGGTGATGGATTGCCCGAGAAAATGAAGAAGCGTTTCAAGCTATTGGAATCTCGAGACGGATCATCTGACCTTGACCTGTTCCGTAAATGGAAAGCTCTTCATAAAAATAGTTTAGTTGTCATGCCGGTATATTTGTATAATCATAGCGGTTTAACAATCAGTACAAAACCCTTTCATTGTCCTTGGGATTCTGGGCAAGTTGGATGGATATATGCTTCACATGACAGAATCAAACAAGAATTGAATGTTGAAACCATAACAAATGAGATTTTGGATTCGACTAAAGAAATTTTGTTAAAAGAAGTCGAAACTTATGATCAGTATTTACGAGGGGAAGTTTATGGGTATGTGGTTAAAGACCATAAGCAAAAACTAATTGATAGCTGTATGAACTTTTACGGTGATTGGGAGAGCGATTGTTTGCCAGAAGCACGACGAGCTTGTGATTCTCTAGAGAAAAAACAATTACCACTTCTGTTTCTACCAAACTAACACCCATTGAGTAACTATCTACAAAAAGTGTAATCAACGAGGGGGTGCGATCGCTTACAACGAATCCCCTCCTCTCTCCTTGCATCAAATTATGCCCTTCTCGTAACCACAAACTGAGAAGAATAATCCTTCAAGCAATTACCATCTATCGCATCTGTCTAGGTCAATCCATGCGATCGCTTTACCAAGATTGATGCTCATTGAGAAAAAATGAAAGGAATCAACTATGAATTTCAATATTTACCGCCTCATTGCATACCCTGCGTGTATGGTAGGCACGCCATGTACTATCACGTTGCAAGAAAACTCTAATTTTGAAAGTTGCCAAGCACAAGCAGATAAAATTATTCAGGACATAGCTGAATCATTATTTTATAACCTAAAAATTTATGTGATTAGAGGTCTCAAAGCAAAAAAATATGAATTTTCTAACGGTTCTTTTTTATTAATAGCTCCGTACTTTAAATAGTAACAAGGTTTTACCGAATTGAAATTTACTAAATGTTGCGATCGCCCCAACCTTAGCCTTACTCCTAAAGAATAATCACAATCTTTGAGCATAAAAGAATACCGAATAATTTATAACATTGATTGAAAACGCTTAACGCCCACTTTGTAATTCAAAGGAACATATCATGAGAATTGTCTATAAACCTTTATCAGTTGAAATATTTCTAGTTAGTGGTGATCCTGAAGGAATGCTTACCGCCACTATTCCATTTCAATGGACTGGTCATGTTTTGGTTTTTAAAAGACCTCAATTAGAAAAAGCTCTAGCCAGGGAGGAAGCGCAAAAACCTGGATTTTACCTTTTAATTGGAGAGGACGTACAGGGAACAAAGTTTCATATTTGTGAAAGTCATGAATTTAAAGAACAAGAGTATAGAAAAACTTGGTGGTCAACCGTAATCTTTATTACAAGTGTAGCAGATTCTTTAACAAATGATCATATTCAATACTTAAAAGTGCAGATAATTAAAAAAGTAATAAAAGCTAACAAAATTCTTTTATTAGATAATCATAAGGCTAATTCTCTAGCAATAAATAACCCATCCGTAATACTTAGTGAAGGGACAACCGTTTACATGGAAGATTTTTTAAACAAAATTCTTGTAGTGCTTTCTGTATTAAATTTCAAAATATTTTGAAGTAATACTTCAAGAAAATTGCCATCATCACAACCAAAGCTCTTATGCTATCCTATTGCATACTAAGGAATTAGTATGTTGCTAAAAAACTCTATCTCCCCCATTCCACAGAAAAATTATTTTAAAGTTTGGTTCAGTGCTCAGGGAGAATTTACCACTGGAATTGTTTTAAATAAATCTGAACATGGAAGGATGACTATTAGGGAACTAATGACTCAATTTAACGTATCCGAAACTCCTAAAATGAAACGCTTCTACCGTAGCAGATTTTTAAAAACTCAGCACTAAGCGATCGCAGCCACTCTGGATGATATCGAATTCAGCGCACGGGTAAATATTCAATCCTTGTAACCACAATGTTAAAGAAATTGACCCATTGTATTTTCCTGATCTTGCTTGAACAATAAGCCCTAAGACGGTAATTCTATAAATAAATCATCCGATAATAACGCATTAATAACATTAATTCTATTAAATTTTAATCAGGAATTAAACTAATGACTAGGCGAAAACGAGTAATAAACACTACTAATTATCCTGTGATGAGAGCAAAGTGCCAGACCTGCCCTTTCCGACAAAGTGACGAAGGACGGCATCCATGTCCTGAGTTGGTAAGTCGAATACAGGTGCAAGCTATTATTGAGGCATCTCAAATCTGTCATCATCCTTTGCTATCAGGAAAAAAAGAAACACATATTTGTAGAGGAGCCAGGGATTTTCAATTGGAAATATTCTATCGCCTTGGAGTAATTGACTCGCCTACAGATGAAGCATGGAAGCAACATTCTTTAAAAAATAAGCGAACATAACCTATGTATCAGTTGCCTTGTAGGTTCAACATGGTGACAAACTTTAAGCTAATGGGAATAAAAAAAGATTCATTCCCTTAATTTCTAAAAAAATAATAAAAAGCAATCTTGGTTGTACAACCAAGCGATCGCAGCAAGAGGGAACGATGGAGAGCGTAACCCCTACACTTGAACAGTCGCAGGCACTGCAAATTGCATTTGACATCCTGAACTACTCTTTATTCGATAATACTTTGCCGAATTGCTTAATTACCCTGTCAGCAAGAGGGAAGTCCTCAGGCTATTTTACGCCTAAGCGCTGGAATAAAGCGGAGGCTGATTCACATGAAATTGCCCTAAATGCAGACCTTCTGGGGCAACAGCAGTTAATCTTTGAAGTCTTAGCCCGACAAATGGTAAGTCTTTGGCAGCACCAGTATGGCAGTCCCATGAGACCTGACTATTGCAATACCGAATGGGCTACTAAGATGGAAGAGATCGGCTTGATACCCAGCGATACAGGTCAACCTGGTGGAAAGAAGACTGGTTTTCGCGTCCAGCACTATGTTGATCCTACTGGCCGATTTAAACAGCTGATAATGAATATTCCAGATGATGCTTTCCCCTGGAAAACTATTGTGACTGGTATTCGCAAAGCAGCTAAGAAAACTCGCATTAAATATGTATGTCGTCGATGCGATATCAACGTTCAGGGGAAACCAGGATTGAAGATTATGTGCCACACCCATAATTGCAATTCATGGCTTATCCCGGAAGGTTCATCGGTCGAAGTTAAATCACCACTCAGCGAACTGGCTTTCTGATACTTGGGTTGACTTAAGAACCTTCGAGACCGTTGCATTTTGTTTTGGTTTGTCTGTTGGAACAATACTAGGGCGATCGCCTTTTGAATTGTTCCTCACCTCAACTTCTTGCTTGGTTGGAACCTGAATATCACCTGACAAGGCGGTTTCAATAGCTTTGGGCTTATTGTTTCCGGTCTTTTTATTCATTGCAGGTGTTGGTAATGGCAATGGCGACAGTCCAAATAAGGCGCGATCGCTGTTGTCGTTATACTGATTCAACATACCCCCTACCCCCGCCAGATATTGATCTTGACTGACTTTTCCTGAGTTGACCCAATGACGAAGCAGACGGCCCATGAGGATCAGTTTCTGGTTTCGCCGCTGTTTTGATAGTTCTGACAAGTCGATATCATCAGCAGTTAAATTGGGTAGTACCTTAACTGTGTTGTGATCATCAATTGGTGGAAGCCCGAAAAGTTCGCGATCGCTATTCCGTTTCAGATATTCGTTAAGCCCTTGCACATAATCTTCTTTTGAAATCGTTTCCCATTCCAACCACTTCAATAGAACATTACCCTCAATAATCAGCTTCTTGGCTTCACTTTCTCGATTGTCCAGGATGAGAGGAAGCCCGAACAATTCCCGCTCATGGTTTTGCTTCAGTTCCTGATCAAGGATTGCCAAGACCACTTTACGGAAGGCTTGCAGGTCTAAACCTTCATGGTGGGTTTCAGTCTCACTCAGTGCTAACAGCCGGAAAGCAACCTCGCCCAGCTTGTAGTTACGTTGATTGAGAACCTTTCGAGATACCGTGTTCTCCTGCTGCTTGATCAGTTCTAATCGTGCTTCGAGTTCTGCAACCTTTTTACTCTTCTGCTTTAGCTGCTTTACAGTCATTTGCCCCCCGGTGGTTTTTAATTTTCGTTAATTCCTTGGCAACCACAGCGCCCTATTCATGGTATTATAACGTAAGTATTTCTCAGTAGCGTCGGGCGGAGAAAGCGCGTCATTGCCCCTCCTAACTCTAGGTGCGCAGCGCCGGTAAGAGCGCAGTTACACATTCGACCGCTTCGCTTTGAATAAATGACCTCGCAAGCTCGCCCATTCATTCAATCGAATGTACCGCGCCAAAAGGGCTACGCCCCTCTGGACTCCCCAACCACGGCAAACCCTGCGGTCTTTTTGCCATATCTCCCCGCCACTTCGTTGTTTTCGGCTAATCGTGAGCATAGTCACTGACTTTCTGAAATCTTATCGAGACCGGCGATCGCTGAAACTAACAAGACTCGAAATAATAATTTTCAAATTTAATTGCAAAATAATTTGTATTTGTCCAGTGGTTGTGTTTATTACTTCAAAAAATAAATAATTAATGGAGAAGTTGTACGCAAGCGCTCATCGATTCCTTTGCAGAACACTTCAGATCCGGTAAAAGCTTTCTAAGAATTACCGATGCCAGAAAGTTTGCAGAAAATATAATTGGGGATGTTGCCCCAGGTACTAAATCAAGCAAAGATGTAGACGAAAGCGTTGAAGCCGCTCTGGTTCGTGTTGCCCAAGAAATCGTAAATGATTCGCCCAATCCGCAGGATACTTTCAAAAAGCTTGTTGAATTGCACGATCGCCAACCAGCCTTAAATGTTCGGTCTTCAACTAGTGTTGCCGAGCAAGCTTACAGTACTCCCCTCCCCCTCGCCTATCTCGCTACAGTCCTGGCTGGTGTCACTGTTGATAAAACTGTCTATGAACCGTCAGCGGGTCATGGTGCGCTTTTACTGGGAAGCGATCCAAATTTAGTAACAGTTAACGAGTTAAATTCTGACCGAGCGCAAGATCTGCAAAAACAAGGTTACGCTGTAACACTGAACGATGCGAGCCGGACTGTTCCTGAGAAATTACATGATATTGTCATCATGAATCCCCCGTTCGGTACGGTGAGTGATTCATCCGGCCAGAAACAACTATTCCAATTTGGTCAGTTCAAAACGACCCAAATAGATCATGCGATCGCCCTTAAAAACCTTGAGGCCATGAAGCCAGATGGAAGAGCAGTTCTCATTCTTGGTGGCAAGCTGGGAACTGATCAGGGTATGCGGAGCGATAAATATAATACCCGTGAGAGCAGAGGGTTTTATTACACGCTTTACCAGCAGTACAAAGTTGAAGACCATTTCACGGTAGCTGGTGACTTATATCGCAAGCAAGGCGCTGGATTCCCTATTGATATTATTCTGGTCAATGGCGTGGGTAAATCTGAGCGTTCCCTTCCAGCAAGTGATGTGCCGCGTATCTACAACAGCTTTGACGAGTTAGGGGAGTTTCTGGATGATTTTCTACGAAGAGAATCCGAACGTTTGGGCAGCACTCGAATACGAGAGAGTTCTGGCGGTACTAGTACCCAGCAAAGAAATGACCATAACCGAGAATCGTTACCTGGAACTTATGAGCAAACGGTTAGACTGGTTGATCCAGAAGTGGATCGAAGAAGCCGAGACGACAGGGGAGGCGACCCATCTTCTGCTGAAACAAAAACTGAAGACGTTCTCGATTTACAGCCACAGACCAAATTGGCCGACACAGCACAATTCGCAAGCGGATCTGAGCACATGGCGGAACCAATGGATAAAATTTATAGTGTTCGAGAGCCACATAATACAAACTTTACTGATGCATCAGGGGATAATGTTTCCAGTGACGGTAGAATCCAATCACGAGAGGATATTGGAGCTTCTGGCGATGTTCCAAACCCCAGACGTTCAGCCGAATCTGGAGGCATGGCTGGAGGAAGCGACTTACTATCTGCTCGCGTAGAGCATCCCAAGCAACTCCCTTACCAACCAAAAAGCCAAGGTCGTGCACTGGGAACATTAGTTCCTGCAAATATGCAGACCGGCTTAAATCAAGCTCTTTTGAAACTTGAACGGGCTGTTGGTTCACTGGATGAATACGTTGCAGATCGCTTAGACTACGGTTCTAAAGAAGAAGTCCACAAATACTTCAGTGCTGAGCAAGTTGATGCGATCGCCCTGGCCGTATCGAACCTGGAAAAGGGTTCTGGCTTTATCTTGGGTGATCAGACCGGCATAGGTAAGGGACGTGTCGTTGCAGCGATTATCCGCTACGGAAAAGTGACTGGGCGTGTCCCAATCTTCATTACCAAAAATTCTCCTTTATATGCGGACATGATTCGAGACCTGGGTGATATTGGAATGCCCGGATTTAGTCCGTTAGTAACAGATGAGAATTTAACTCTCCCGTTACCAGATGGGCGCGAATTGAAAACCAGATCCAAAACCCACCGCGAGGTGATCCAAGCTTTTCATGAGCAAGGGAATCTAGGTAACTACGACGCAATTTTTACCTCTTATACCCAGCTGCAAACCATTAAAGGCAAAGAGCCGCCACGCCGAGCTTTCTTAAGAACCTTTGCACCTAAGAGCTTGATTATTCTTGATGAAAGCCATGAAGCAGGCGGCAGCAGCAATCCAGAGAATTGGCGAACTTCCCCGGTGGCTAACCGGGCTGATTTTGCCAGAGAACTGATAGAGCGATCGCAAGGTGTTCTTTACTCCTCCGCAACATACGCCAAGAACCCACAGGTGATGGATCTCTATGCTCGTACAGATATGCGGCTAGCTCTCTCCAACATGGAGAACCTCACCGAGCTTCTGGCGTCTGGCGGTGTCCCATTGCAACAGACCTTAGCTTCAATGCTAACCGAAGCAGGGCAGTACATTCGTCGGGAGCGATCTTTTGAAGGCGTCAGTTTTGAGCCAATCGTTGTCCCGGTTAACCACGAAATAGCCGAGAATATATCCGCCATCATGTCGGAAATTATGCAGTTCGACCAAATGAAGGGCAAAGTCGTCGAACACATGGACAAGGATTTAAAATCTCAAGCAAAGAAAAGCTATGGGGATAACTCGACTGGAGGTGCTGGGGCAACAAGTACGAACTTTACAAGCATCATGCACAACGTCATAGACCAGATGTTGTTTGCCCTGAAAGCGGAGGAAACAGTTCAAAAAACATTGGAATTGTTGAAAAAGCCAAACCCAGAAAAACCCGTTCTTGCCTTATCGAACACGATGGGGAGTCTACTTGCTCGTCAAGCTCAAGACCAAAGTTTACAGCCAAGTGATAGGATGGATGTTGACTTTGGCACGCTGTTACATCGGTATCTAGAGCGAAGCCGTGATGTAATAATCGGCAGTCCTTATGGAGAAAAGAAAAGGCATTACTTAACAGATGATGAATTAGGCACGTAGTTTAAGTAATTGCTTGTGATTTAATTCAATGTTACGCTC
>NZ_JAAKGC010000097.1 GCF_017591665.1 Aetokthonos hydrillicola CCALA 1050
AAGTCGACGTGAAGTAAGGCTCAACCTCGCCTTGTTTTTGCAATTCAGCAAGTGCTGCCCATAATTCTTGATAGTTGTGAGGTTTCAAGTTATCAAATAACTGATAGGGGAATTTATCGCCCCTGGTCAGTTCTCGCAAAATCTCCTCCTGTAAGTTCCTCATTATTTGACAAACCTCCCCACTTTTGCTCTATTGCCCAATTCCAACGGCTGCGGATTCAGGTTCAATTCACGAACACAATTCAAGCAAAAGGGATGCCCCTGAATAAATGTGTATGGTATTTGTTCAATGCGGCACTCTTTGCATTGATAAGGTTGAGAACCTGGGTAAATGTATAATTCGTCTGGTAGTCTCTTAGTCTTAGCCATCTCTACGAGAATCTCCCCTTTTTCTTTTCGGTTTAAAAACAAAATTGTTGTTTTTTCTAAAACCACTAAAATTAAGCGATTTTAGATCTGCTTTAAATATTTGAACGTCACTCTTCTCAAGTTCTTCTATCGGTACTCCAATATTGAGAAGAGTTGGATCGACGTAATATCTAACGCATTGATAATAATCCATTAAAAACCTCCTATTTACGCTGCGATATTGTTAAATACCCCTATGTGTTCAATCAACATTTGAAACATTGTCCAGCTAGCCCCATTTCCCACAACTTCTTGAGCTAAAGATTTCTTGGATGGCAACCAAATCTTATCCGCAGTCTGAGCATCCCCAAAAAACCTTAAACAAGCGTGAGGGGTTATAGAGAATATTTTGTTGTCGTCAATGACGTTTGCCACGGACGAATGGTAACTAGCTGTCCTCCCTAACGCCCTGATTGTGAATGCAGGCTCGTCGGGATTGTAGATGCGATCGCTATTCCTACACCCTCCTGCGCGTTTAATTAATGCCTTAAAAGTAGAATGACTTAATTCGGGGAATTTCTTTTTTTGCCAATTGGCGAGGTGTGTTTCGGGAAGTGTCGGAATCGAATCTTCTATTGCTTTATACCATCCCACACGAGCGCATTCTGGTGGTGTGATATTCCTGTAAGAGTCGCCCAATAACCCCACACCATATAATCTCATTCTTGATTGTGCAACTCCCCAATCCGCGCAATTTAATTTGTAATATTTGAAATAGTAACCGCATTCAGCAAGCGCTTTTTCAATGAGTTTAAAAGATTGAAATTGCCTATAACGCCATACATTTTCTATCAAGAATACCTTGGGCAGTTTTGTCCTAATAATTTCAGATGTTGCTATTCCAGCCGATACATCATCCTCGGTTTCTCCCCATTTTTCACCTTGCGCTATGCTGGCATTTTTGCAGCTGAGGGTGGCTACAAGACAATCAATGTCAAATAGTTCTTGGGGGTCGCAATCCTCCACACGTTTCACATATAAGCGACCATAATGATTCATCCGGTAACATTGGGCAATTTCTTGGTCGCATTCTATTGCCCAAACTGGCACGCCACCAGCGGCAATAAGCCCGTGTAAATGCATGCCCATCCCACTTGCTATTGACCCTACGCGGAACATGATTCTTCCTCCTTTATCCGCCATTCAATTGCACTTTTACCCTGCCTCTTTAGCCCACAAATTTTCCCATCTTCTTCCAATGATCGCAGCATTTCCAGCGTGCGATTTCTTCCCAAGTTTATTAGTTCCATTAATTGGTTCGTATTCGCGTTCACAGAGCGCAAAGCTTCTAAGATTTGAGATTCTCTTGCTAGCCCCTGGACTTCGTGATAGTCGGCTTTTACTTGAGCAATTTCTGCACTTGTAAGTTCGGTCGAACGCTTTAATGATACTGGCTGCAATCCAGCTTCTTTGACGCATGAAGAACAAACGGGAAATCCATTTTTGAAAGTGCGTGGAATTGAGTGTTCCTTACAAACAGAGCATTTATAAACCGTGCTTCCTGGGTAAATATAGAGGGTTTCTTTTATGCCACTCATGATGCCACCTCCATAACTAAATTAATTTCATCGGGTGATTGTCTTTTTTTAAATGAAGTGCCATCGGGACGAAACCAGTTAACCCAATAATCGCTGCTTATTACCCCGACTATTTCACCTTTAAGCCCATATTCGGCATCAAAAGGATCGCCATTGACACGAGAAACATGGGAGCCAATTTTAAAACTGTGATTTGCTTCTATGAGTCGCTTAATTTGTATCCTTTCTGTTGGTGTTAGTTCTGTCCAAAGGTTCGGTTTTATTGATGCCCACTCTTGGGCAATTGGATCGAATTCTTGCCAAGTTTGGGCATGAGCTAAAGCTTTTCTATATTTGGTTAAACCAATTGGGACTAGATTTTGCAAGACTTGCCCGATTAACATCATTGCTTCTGGCATTGTTTCGGGATCTGGCGGTTTGAGCGCAAGACTTCGCAAGTGCAACTGAATGGGGAATTTTTCTAAGGTGGATATAACTTCTTTATTTACAACCTTGGCTGCTTCGTCGCTCAAAGTTCCTTGCCATTTTTGGTTGGGGATATCAGCTACTGCGTGTTCAAGTCGCTTTATCTCAGAGCGCAGGAATTCATTCTCAGCTTCAAGCTTCCGTAGGTTTTGCAATGCTTGGACTTCTTGAAGTAGTTTTGTGTTTTCGGTTAATTGGATCGCATAGGATGCCTGTAGCTCTTCGTATTCAAGTTCTAGCTCTATCGGTGCCTTGTTTCTGGCTGATTGAAACTTGAGTTCATAGTCTTGTGTTAGTTGTTTCATCTCAAGCTCGTGTTGTTTTTTGATGAATTCGACATCTTCAAGGGTGAAAATTTGCTGCTTGGGGATATTGTCGGCTTGTTGCTCTTCGCTCAAAAATTTCGCTCCTATTAGTACAGTTGAACCATCCTCTACTTCACACATCAGTTGACCAGGAGAGGACTCGTATTTAACCCTGCATTTTTGTCCTGCAAGGTGAGAGTGGTTTTGGGAAATGGTGAGCCAAGGGTTTGGTTCAGTACCCGTCAGGTCATCTAGGCTTGGCTCTTCTACAACCTCAAATGGCTTCTCGAGTATGTGTACTTTTTTATGGGCTTTGATAATTCTCTTAGCATCTAGTACGGTTACTTTCTCGCCGTCGAGCGCCGCTTTTATGATCTCGTCCCTTGCTTCTTCTGGGGTTGAGGGGGCTGCTAGTTCGTATAAGACGGTGGGGGCGATCGCTAGATTTGGGAAATTTTGGGTAGCCAAATGGGAAATTATTTCCCATTTGGCTTGTAACATTTTTGCAACGTTTATAAATCCAGATGCCGATCTGCGGTCAATCCCTAACTCTTTACCTATCCACTCAATGAACTTTCCATGCCCCAGCATCTCTTTGGCTTCTATCAGGTTCAGCCCAATGTGGTAGAGGTCTTCTACCGTGCGCTTTAGTCTGCGCTTGGTATCCTCGGCTAATTCTTGCAGGCGATCATTGTTAACATCGGATGAATTTTCAGTGATTTGTGTTTCGAGGGTGTTGTTTTCAGTAGTGATACTTGCTAGCATATTCACCTTCTTTTTTTTGTTTTGTAGCCGCGTTGTAGCGCGGCTGTTTTTTTGGATTGATTTAATTGATACATTGAAAATTGCGATTAATCTTGTTAATTGGTTATGTCTACTTAATCCCGCTATTATTTGTTACCAATAATCCTCAAAAGTCTTGTCTGCTAATTAACCTGCTCTTTGCTGGCAAAGAGGGAGAGGAATTTTTCTTGTCACAATTAAGCGTTTTTTTAGAGAAAAATGGCATAATAGAGACAAGTTTTTCATTACGGTTTGTCGACTTCTTGAAGTTATCAAGCCTTAAGGAAGCGCGATAACTTCAATGTGGTTGTTTAAGTAATTGATTGAGCGTCGCTAGTGGCTGGAATCATGGGCGGCGCTTAATTATTTGTGGGATTAATGTTTCATAGCTTTATTTGCTTGATAGCTGGTATAAATTTTAGTAAGGTAGATTTGCACCGATTTTTCGTGCTGGCAAGCGAGCAACTGACGAGCGCGAGTATTCGGGCTTGTGTCTTCGTTAAGCCGCGTTTCTTCGGCGACTGCGATTGTTGAACCGTCGTTCAGGCGGTTCAGCCAATCGAGCCTCACATTTAGCTATATGGAACTGGTATCGCGGTTTTTCGGAGCCAGTCGCCCGAATATCGCGAACTTCAGAACCGATGCGTAATAAACCGTTGCGAACCATGTCCCGCAGCTGCTCTGGGGAGTCTAATCCTAAGTGCATGAACGCTGGGTCAGTGTCATACCACTGCCTTACGGATTGTTGCTCCAAAGAAACGCCTAGCATTTCTGCCAAAATTTCTTTAATGAGAGCTTTAAGTTGGCTTTTGGGAATAAACTCATCTGCCATAACACCGATCCTTAGTTGCTGATTGACTGAACGGGACATACTTTGTCCAAGTATTCAGTAAGCGCTTTTGTCACCACGGAACTCTCCCACATCCCTTGTTCGTACGCATAGTCTTCTAGCCTTTTCAAGATTTCTACCGATAAAGATAGTTGCTTGTATTTTTTTGAACCTCTTTTCATGATAGCTGCTCCGTTCAATTTTGAAAGCTGCATTATATTAATGTACATTACAAATGGAAGATTGCAATGGAAAACATTGATAGAAGCTTTCATAAGGGGCATCATGTAGAGTGGTTAAATTTTTTTTCCGTGCTGCTGATGGACACAGAAGTTCGACGACGACTAGCCGAAATAATCAAAAAAGCGAGAGGCAAGAGAAGTCAGCGCGACTTTGCAAAAGCTTTAGGCGTGAGCCAAGCTGCGGTCTTATCATGGGAAAAAATGGAATCTTTCCCAGGGACTGATAGCATGAAAGCGATCGCGACATCTGTAAGCATGTCTCTTGATGAGCTATTGCTTTATCTTGAAGGTGAAACCGCGCAAGTAAATCGTGTTCCAGCGCCTAAGGTAGCAGAAGACGCTCTATCTTTTATTGAGCATTTGAATCGAGAAGAACAGATTCGCTTGATCAAGTTACTTGTTGACAAAGTGACAAGTAAAGAATAGCTACAACCGATAGGACGAGGTGCATCTGCTTAATAACTGTAAGCTTTATTTTTTTTAATTTTTACAACGTACATGGGTAGAACACTGTACACTTATTCAGGATTAGCTAAATTGGGACAAATCGTCAGAACAGCTAGAGGACGCAAGTCTGTGCGGAGCTTTGCGCGTAAGACTGGGCTTAGTCATGCGACTATTACCCGCCTGGAGAACGAGGAGGTGAAAGAACCAGAAATAGCAACGCTACAAAAGTTAGCGCCGCACGTTGGCTACAACAAAGAAGAATTGATCGCTATATGTGAAGATAGTCCCAGAAAATCAGAAGTTAGAATATATCGATTGGCTGAGGAGGTATTACCAATCATTGAACAACTGCCAAATATTGAAGCGGCGAAAATAGCACAAGCAATCATTGCTAGACTCGTTGAGTGAGTGTGATCGCTTTTTAATTAGGTGCTAGCCTCAAGCTTTCCTCAAACACCCGTCGCTTTTCCGCTCCAGAAATCCAGCGGTTGTAGATTCTCAAAAAAACGGCTGGATCATGTCCCGTCCAATTGGCGGCGATCGCCACTGGTATCTTATACTCGGTTGACAACCTGATACAGAATGCGTGCCGTAAACAGTAAGCAGTGAATGCCAATTCTCTGCGCGCAAAAGTTTTACTTATTCTCTGCCCATACTCTTTGTAAGTTCTCCCGGTAACTGGGGGAAGCTGAATTTGTGAAAGATTCCAATTAACTGCCCATTGGGGATGATAAGGGTAAAGTTCACGAGAACCGGTTTTACCCTCCAATACTTTACAAACATGGGGCGCTTGGGGTGATATTTCACAAAAGAATGCTTCGTGAGGACGCAAACCGTAAGTAGCCAGTACCCCATACAACCATTGCCAGTCTGGGCGATCTTCAAAGAGCGATCGCGCAGCAACAATTTCTGTTGCTGTGGGGATATAACGCGGTTGAGTCTCACTGGTTCCATATCCACCAGTGTAGGGCGATAGGTCTACGGTAATGCCAGCAAACTTAGCTAGTGCTGTTAGTTTTTCACAAACAAGTTTCCTTTTTCTGGTATTGGCGGGAACGCCACATACAGCTTCTACTAAATTACTGGGTGTTAATTCCCCTGAAAGTAATTTAAAAGCTGGTGAATAATCTGATTTCCACGTATTTTGGGTTTGTGGTGTATTCCCCCTCCGTCCAAAATAATCTTTTTCAAATTGGGTTATCCAGTATTCACTGTTTAGTTTTTCGTTGCTGTCGGGTATGTCTAAGTATTGCCCCCAATCAAACTCTCCACTAGCAATTCTCCCTCCTAATAATTTAGCTTCGGCTTCTGCTTTAGCGAAACCTGCGGGATTGGCATAAATTCCTAAGCTAATCTTTTGCTGATGCCATTCCCGTTTATTGCTTCCGGGTTTGGGTGGTAGTGTAGCTTGAAGAGAAAGGCGATCGCCTCTTTGTTGGACTGTGACTCCAATACGTCCTGCTTTTAGCCGTTCGTTTACCGCTTCTAGTGTTAGCCTTGCCAAATGTCTTAGATCTGTCTTAAAAAGTTTCTATGTTCAAGGATATTTTGGCATGTTTTGGCATATTATTGACACCGAAAAACGTAGAAACCCGGCTACTAGAAGACGTTGTTTAAGTAGAAAAGCCTTTAACAGCAAGGGTTTCAATTTAAAAGCCAGCAGTCAGGATTGAACTGACGACCTTCCGATTACAAGTCGGATGCACTACCGCTGTGCTATGCTGGCGTGTGTACGGAATTTGTAATATTGCCGCAGCGATTTCTAATTGTATCACAGCTATTCTCGTTGTCAAGCGTCTCAATAAAAAAGAAATGGGAGGGCTGTGAAACTATCAAAGTATCATGACTAATTCAAAAATAATCTCCTGCAATCTTTGCGCTAGGTCATTGAAAAGAACAGGTCTACGACGCTTAGGGACAAACACAAAATGATAATTGATTGATGATACCGAATTTTCAGTTCGTCAGTATTCGTAATCCTACGCACGAAAGTTTAGGCATTGTTTAAATTTACTATTGATAATACACGTTGTTTCTATTATAATTAGAGATAGGAGGTGATGACAAATTGTATCGGACAATTCCTGTAAAAGCGAAATTCACTGAAGAAGAAAAAGCGTTTTGGATTGACCAATGTCAGCACGCAAATAGCTTAACTAATTCAGCAATTTATTATGTTAGGCAAACGCACTACGCAAGATTAGAACAAGCAGAAAACGCATTTACAACCTATTGGCGTGGCGATGAGTTGCGTTATGGGTGGAAAACTTCTAAGTGCTATACAACTTACCCAGAATTGGATAAAGCGCTTAAGGATAATCCACACTACAAAGCGTTAGCTGCACAAGCAGCACAACAAACTTTAACAGGGGTAGCAGAATCTGTCGCCTCGCATAACGGATTGGTTGAGCTTTACTACCAAGGGGAAGTGGATAGACCGTCTTTGCCTAGCTATCGCACAAAAGGGGGTCTTGCTGCTGTTACGTTCCCGTCTCAACTACTGCGATACGTTGATGGGTTTGTTATTCCTCCTATTAGTAGGGAAACAAAACCAGAACTCATTACAGACATCAAGCTTCCACTGCCCAACTTTATTGATTTTGATTGGATAAAAGAAGTCAGGGTGCGTCCATGCTTAGGTGAGTTGTGGATTGATTGGCTCATTGAAGATGGGAAACAACCAATCGATGATAATCCAAGCCTTGATTACTCACAAGCTTGGGGGTTTGACCACGGTGGAACTAATTGGTTA
This sequence comes from Aetokthonos hydrillicola CCALA 1050, assembly GCF_017591665.1. Lineage (GTDB taxonomy): Bacteria > Cyanobacteriota > Cyanobacteriia > Cyanobacteriales > Nostocaceae > Aetokthonos > Aetokthonos hydrillicola. The sequence continues at coordinate 7,770 of NZ_JAAKGC010000097.1, forward strand.
ACAGGTGTTTCGACTCGCGGTAAAAGCCTTATCATTGATGGCAGAAAGCTTAAATCAATGAATCAAGGTTATTCGCGATTGGTTGCCAAATACAAGGAGGGTAAGTCCGATTTTTATTGGGATTCCAACCTTGATAGAATCCAGCGCAAGCGCAATAACCAGATGAGAGACGCCATTAATAAAGCTGCGCGTTTTATTATCAACCAGTGCTTACACGACAAGATTGGTAATCTTGTTATTGGTTGGAATTCACAGCAGAAAAACAGTTCCAAGATGGGTAAAGTGGGCAACCAAAACTTTGTCCCAATTCCCACAGGCAGATTGATTGAGCGCTTAAAGCAGTTGTGTCCAGAGTACGGTATTGTACTCACAATCACTGAAGAAGCGTACACCTCCCGTGTCTCGTTTTTGGATGATGATAGCCTCTACAAGTTTGGTGAAAAACCCAACGGATGGAAACCATCAGGTCAAAGAGTCACACGCGGAACATACAAAAGCGCCAAAGGATTTTTAATCAATGCAGACTGCAATGGCGCGTGCAATATCATCAGAAAAGTAGCCACACAGCTAGGTGTTAGCCTCGCCGAGGTGGGTAGAGGGAGCTTGGCACTCCCGCAACGAATTGATCTGTTTACCCGTTTAAGCCGATCTTATCGTAAATCAGCGTTGCGTAGTGTGGCTTTAGCCCACGTAGCAACATCGATTTAGAATCCCCTGTGTTTCCAACCAGGTGAGATGTCAAAATTGTTCTTTAAAGATTGGAAGCATGGCAGCCTTAAGTCAAAGAGATTTATTAAGTTTGGCGGATCTCAGCCCGGAAGAAGTTCAAGATCTTCTGCAAATGGCGACTCAGCTAAAATCACAAAAGCTGAAGCTACAGTGTAACAAAGTTTTAGGTCTATTGTTTTCTAAAGCCTCGACGCGGACGCGGGTGAGCTTTACTGTTGCTATGTATCAGCTGGGGGGACAAGTCATAGACTTGAATCCGAATGTCACTCAAGTGAGTCGTGGTGAACCAGTACAGGATACAGCACGGGTATTGGAGAGATATTTGGATATTTTGGCAATTCGTACGTTCGCACAACAAGAATTGGAAACTTTTGCTAACTATGCCAAAATACCCGTAATTAATGCCCTAACCGATTTAGAACACCCCTGCCAAGTCTTAGCGGATTTGTTGACAATTCAAGAACGCTTTGGCTCTTTTAAGGGGTTAACCTTAGCTTATCTTGGCGACGGTAATAATGTTGCTAATTCTTTAATGATAGGCTGTGCTTTAGTAGGGATGAATGTCAGAATCGCTACCCCTAGCCAATATGAACCAAATGCTGCCATTACTGAAACAGCACGCTCTATAGCAGGTAACAAAACTGAAGTTATCCTCACCCATAACCCAGAAGTAGCCACAAAAGGTGCTAGTGTACTTTACACTGATGTTTGGGCGAGTATGGGGCAAGAGTCAGAAGCGGATAATAGAACGCCAATTTTTCAGCCTTATCAAATTAACGAGCAATTATTAAGCCTTGCTAAACCAGAGGCGATTGTTTTGCATTGTTTACCGGCGCATCGTGGTGAAGAAATCACTGATGAAGTTATCGAAGGTTCTCAGTCAAGGGTTTGGGATCAGGCGGAAAATCGTCTCCATGTTCAAAAAGCTTTGCTTGCAAGTATTTTAGGCGCAAAGGAGTTGTAGAAACCAGAGAATGAAGAATGGGATAATTTTGTATGAATATGATTCATATAAAAATTATTTCCATCAATCTGCGCTTAAATTTTAAAATATATTGTGCATAAGGTTGTTTTTTGTAGTACTAATGTTCTAGGAACATTTGTATTTTCCTCCCTACAAATTTATGCAACGTCTCACAGAAGCGCAACAAGAACTTTATGATTGGCTAGTGGAATACATCCGATTGCACCAGCACTCGCCTTCAATTCGCCAGATGATGTTGGCTATGAATCTTAAATCGCCAGCACCAATCCAAAGTCGCCTGGAACATTTGCGCGTTAAAGGATATATAGAATGGAATGAGGGGAAGGCGCGAACAATTCGGATTGTGGCTCCTGTAAAGCAAGGAATTCCAATTTTAGGCACGATCGCCGCTGGTGGTTTAATAGAACCCTACACTGAGACTTTGGAAACTCTAGATATTGGAAATCTACCTTTACCTCCTCAAACCTATGCTGTGAGGGTAACAGGCGATAGCATGATTGAGGATTTGATCGCAGAAGGAGATTTGGTATTTCTACGCCCAGTGCTAGAACCAAGTCAACTGAAAAATGGTACTATCGTTGCCGCGAGAGTGGATGGATATGGTACTACCTTAAAGCGATTTTATCGCCAAGGCGATCGCGTCACTCTTCAACCTGCTAATCCTAAATACAACCCCATTGAAGTAAACGCTTTTAACGTACAGGTACAAGGTTCCCTGGTTGCTGTTTGGCGTAGTTACAACTGATACAGCAGGAGTCAGGAGTCAGGAGTCAGAAGTCAGAAGTCAGAAGTAAAAAGGTCTTTCTGCTTGGCTTTTAGACAAAAGCATTGTACCTCACTTACCTGCAATCTGCTGTAGATACACCCTCGGTTAGGGGAAAAAAGCTCCCCTAACCGCCACCCTCCATCCCTCAATCCCTCCTCATTCATGTATTTACTCAAAAATAAAGTTAAGGAACAGCCAAGTTTTCGTCTCAAAATACCATTTGTAGGCGAAAGCAAGGGTACTTATAATTACCAGCCATTACCAGGATGTCCGAAAATGCCGTTATCTCTGCAATTGCGGGGATATCAAAGACAAGCCATTAACAACTGGTTTGCCAATAATGGTAGAGGCACGCTGAAAATGGCGACTGGTAGTGGTAAGACAGTCACTGCGTTGGCGATCGCCTGCGAGTTATACAAGCAAATTAAGTTACAAGTCTTGTTAGTAGTTTGTCCATACCGCCATCTTGTCACCCAATGGGCGAGAGAATGCGAAAAATTTAACTTGCAACCGATTTTAGCCTTCGAGAATTTACATAATTGGCAAAGCCAACTTTCTACCCAACTTTACAACTTGGCTTCTGGTTCTCAAACTTTTTTAACAATTATTACTACAAATTCTACTTTGATTGGAGTTGGGTTTCAATCTCAACTCAAATATTTTCCAGAAAAAACTTTAATCATTGGAGACGAAGCACACAATTTAGGCGCACCTAAGTTAGAAGAAAGTTTACCACGCGGCATTGGATTACGACTCGCTTTGTCTGCAACGCCGGAAAGGTATTTTGATGAAAGCGGAACTCAATCTTTATTTGATTACTTCGGTTCAGTTCTTCAACCAGAGTTTACCTTAAAAGACGCTATTAATCAAGGTGCTTTAGTTCATTATCTTTACCATCCTATACTAGTTGAATTAACAGAAGCAGAAAGCCACGCCTATAACAAAATAACAGAAAAAATTCGACGATCACTTCTATATCGAGAAAAGGAAGATCTTGTCTTAGGCTATTATGAAGACAACGAAGATTTAAAACCTTTGTTGATGCAGCGCGCACGATTAATCGGTGCTGCTGAAAATAAGTTAAATGCTTTGCGAGATTTAATGATCACTCGCCGAGAAACAACACATACCCTTTTTTATTGCAGCGACGGTTCACAAGAAATAGGACAGCGTTCTAGCTTACACCAACTCAAAGCCGTTGCTAAAATTCTAGGGGTAGAACTTGGCTATAAAGTTAGTACCTACACTGCTCAAACAACCTTACAAGAACGGGAAGTTTTGCGTCGTCAATTTGAAAAAGGCGAATTACAAGGATTAGTAGCAATTCGGTGTTTAGATGAAGGGGTCGATATTCCCGCCATTCAGACGGCTGTGATTTTGGCAAGCTCTGGCAATCCTCGCCAGTTTATCCAGCGACGAGGACGAGTCTTGCGCCCTGCACCAGGTAAAGAGCGTGCGACAATATATGATATGATAGTACTGCCACCAAATCTAGATCGCAAAACTTTAGAAGTTGAGCGTAATTTGCTCCGAAAGGAATTACTAAGATTTGTTGAGTTTGCTGATTTAGCTGACAACGCGGGTGAAGCAAGGATGAAGCTTCTGTCTTTACAGAAGCGATACGGGTTATTGGATATCTAAGCAATAGTGTTCTCTGGTGAGGAGTGATATAGCGATTAAGTTTTGCTCTAATTTATTAGCAAAAAGCGACGGAAGACCCGTAGGTTGAGTATTTTTGGGAACTTTGTGTGATTTACTCTCTTCGCCTCTTGTCCATACTTTTGCATAATGCATAACTATAAAACTATGAAGCGATTTACTTTAATCTTTTTAACAGTTCTTTTAGGAACTGGATCCGTTTTGGCTCTTTCTCCAAATGCTGATGCTTCTCGAGGAGATTGGGATAGAGATCGTCATGATCGCGATCGCGATCATTGGCGTGGTCGTAATGAATGGCGCGGTCGCGATCATTGGCGTGGTCGTAATGAATGGCGTGGTCGTGATAAATGGCGCGATCGCGATCGCTGGCGTGGTCGTGATGAATGGCGTGACCATGGTCGCCGCGAGTGGCATGACCGTCGCGGGTATGATAAGTACTAGATGTTAGTTTACTGCATTAAGTACTTGTCATACCAAGCCAGGTAACGCTCTAATTGGTCACGCATGTAACTTGGGTTGCTAATACCATGAGACTGTCCAGGGTAGATAATTAATTGAGTGTCAACACCTATGCTTCTTAACGCCTGATACATTTGCTCAGAGTTGAGCAGTGGTACTTCAGCATCCTGCTCGCCGCACAGAAACAGCGTTGGTGTGCCGATTCGGTCAGCGTGCAGAAAAGGGAAAGATAGACGCAACCAGGTGTTGAGATTTTTCCAGGGTACGCCTAACTCTTGCTCGTAGTCACGAACATAAGCGTCAGTACCGTACCCTGCTAAAATATTTGATGTACTCGCACCGCTAATTGCTGCTTTAAAACGTTGATCCTGAGCGATAGTATAATTCGTCAGTATACCACCGTAGCTCCATCCACCAATCCCAAGACGGGATGGATCCGCTATACCCTGTGCTATAGCGTAATCAACAGCAGCGAGAATATCTTGAGCATCCTTATTCCCCCAGTCTGCGTATATAGCTTTTGAAAATGCTTCACCTCGTCCTGAACTGCCGCGCGGGTTAGGTGCTAAAACAACGTAACCATGAGCTGCAAAAATTTGCAAGTCGAACATGAATTGGTTTGTGTACTGACCGACTGGTCCACCATGAATTCGGACGATTGTTGGGTATAGCTTTCCTGGTTTAAAGTCTGGAGGTGTAACGATAAAGCCGTGAATTTGTGTACCATCTTTACTATTGAAACTAATCTCTTTGGTATTACCTAGCTTCAGCTTTGCAAGCAGATCTTGGTTTTGATGAGACAATAAGCGTAAATGGTTGTTTGTGAGCGCAAAGACTTCGTTCGGTTCTTGTGGTGTTGACGATAGCAAGGCGATCTTCTCATTACGGCTTAAATCGAAGGCGCTCACATTCCTACGTCCGCTCAGTAGCCGTTGCACTTTACCACCAGTTACTGAAACCTTCGCCAAATGAACGACTTGATCATCTTCAAGCAGGAAGACAATTGATCTACCATTGGCTGTGAAGCGTGGCTTGGCTATGTTACGGTCAATTGTTGGAGAAAGTAGGCGAGGTGAACCACCGGAGGCTGGAATAACTGCAAGTTGGTGAACAGCGTACTCAATCAGTTTCTGTGCACCACCTTGGAGATAAGCAATTAACTTTCCATCCGGACTCCAGACTGGTCTGCTATTCCAGGATGGATCGCTGTCTGGTCCATCGAAGGTGGTGAGTTGGCGTGCTTTTGCACCTAGCTTTGCTTCGATGACGTATACATCCCAGTTATTGTGGCGGTCAAAATCTGCACCCCTCTTGGTGACAAAGGCAATTTTCTTACTATCTGGTGACCAAGAGGGTAAATATTCGTTGAAATCATCTTGTGTCAGGATATCTGCTTTGCGGTTTGCCAGGTTTAACAAGTAGATATGGTCACGCTTTTTTCCAAGATATCCGCTACCATCCTCCTTAAACTGAAAGCGATCAATCACGATTGGTGGTGGGGTTTTGCTCTCTTGCTTGTCGTCAGGATCTTCCGCGACAACAGCTAGCTGTTTACCATCAGGTGACCAAACAAAATCAGAAACACCTCCTTTGAAGTCTGAAATTCTCTCAGCTTCACCACCAGCAAGATTCAAAAGCCAAATCTGATTGCTTCCACCTTCGTACTGTCGGCTAGAGAGAAAAGCCAGATACTTACCATCTGGACTGAACCGAGGGAAGTACTCACTATCCTTGCTAGTCGTGAGGCGCAGGGTTTGGGAGCCATCCCACGAACTCATGTAAATATCGTTGTCCCTGGTGTTGTTCTTAACATTAACATTTTCTACGGTATGGGCGATCCACTTCCCGTCTGGGGATATTTGAGGATCGCTAACTTTGTGGACAGAGAATTGATCATCAAGGGTTAGTAGACGCTTCTCCAGTGCCTGAACTTGAGGAATATTTGAACTGAGTAAGGCAACTATTACACCACAGAGTAATGGCAGTTTCCTAAGCTTTGTTATGTTCTGTGTATCGTGGTTAGACATTTTAACTTACCTGGTTTAAAAAAAGACATTGTTTTAATTGAATTTGGGAACAATAACCAAAGGAAATAATGACTGTGGAGTGGGGCAATAGTGACTGTGCAATTAACTGGCTATCAAATTCTCGACCAACTCTATGCAAGTAGCAGAGTTGAGATCTATAAAGCAAAGGAACTAGCAAACCAAAAACCTGTTGTAGTAAAACTGCTTAAAAGTGAGTATCCTAGCTTTAGCGAATTGGCACAATTTCGTAATCAGTATAATATTGCCAAAAATATCAATTTACCAGAAGTTATTAAAACCTACAATATAATCCCTTATCGTAAAAGTTACGCGCTGATCATGGAGGACTTTGGAGGGATCTCTCTCAAGACAATGATCAAGAAATGGGGGAGAATGGGTGAAAGTACCGAGAAGCTGGAGGACTTTTTTGCGATCGCCATCCAAATCGCTTCAGCCTTGGATGGACTTTACCGGCACCGCATCATCCATAAAGACATTAAGCCTGCTAATATCCTGATTAATCCTAGCACTAAGCAGGTTAAACTGATTGACTTTAGTATCGCTTCTCTGTTGCCAAAACAAACCCAAACAATTATCAGTCCTAATCTTCTAGAAGGTACCTTAGCCTACATTTCACCAGAACAAACCGGACGAATGAACCGAGGAGTGGATTACCGTAGTGACTTTTATTCCCTGGGTGTGACTTTTTATGAACTGCTGACAGGACAGTTACCTTTCCAATCAAGTGATCCGATGGAATGTATACACTGTCACTTAGCTAAACAACCACCCTCAATCTCTAGCATTTGTCCCAATGTTGCACCCATTCTGTGTGATTTGGTGGATAAGCTGATGGCAAAAAATGCAGAAGATCGTTATCAGAGTGCTTTAGGATTAAAACATGACCTGGAAATTTGTTTAGTTCGGTTGCAAAATACTGGTACGATAGAACCATTTAGATTAGGGCAAGAAGATTTGTGCGATCGCTTCTTGATTCCTGAAAAGCTTTATGGTAGAGAAGCCGAAGTGCAAATTTTGTTACAAGCATTCGACCGAGTTGCACAACAGGGAAGTACAATTCATTCTCCAGCTACTGGTAAAAGTGAATTGATGTTGGTGGCGGGATTTTCGGGCATTGGTAAAACTGTCGTTGTTAACGAAGTCCATAAGCCAATTGCCCGGCAACGAGGATACTTTATTAAAGGTAAGTTTGATCAATTCCAACGCAATATACCTTTCTCTGCTTTTGTGCAAGCCTTGCGTAACTTAATGATACAACTGCTGGCACAGAGTGACACCCAACTACAACAATGGAAAATCAATATTCTGAAAGCCTTGGGGGAAAATGCTCAGGTTATTATTGATGTAATTCCAGAATTAGAAAGCATAGTTGGTCAACAACCCCCCGTTGCAAAACTTTCTGATCATGCTGCACAGAATCGCTTTTACTTACTATTTCAAAAATTCATTCAGATATTTAGCACAAACGAGCATCCTTTAGTGGTCTTTCTGGATGACTTGCAATGGGCTGATTCTGCATCCCTAAAATTGATGCAAGTGCTAATGAGTGAAACTAATACTCAACATCTATTAATCATAGGAGCTTATCGCGATAACGAAGTTTCTGGGGCACACCCTCTCATGTTAACGCTCTTAGAAATGCAGAAAGCACAAATTACGATAAATGCAATTACCCTTGCTCCTCTTACTCTAACCTCTCTTAATCAGCTAGTTGCAGATACTTTGAATTGTTCTTTAGAGTTAGCATTGCCCTTAACAGAGTTGGTGATGACTAAGACTAAAGGTAATCCGTTTTTTAGTACTCAGTTTCTTAAAGCACTATATGAAGATAAGCTAATAACATTTGTTAGAACAGATAGCAATACATCGATTTTTTCCTATAGCCATAACATCGATAAAACTATTTCAAGAAGAGGGTATTGGCAGTGTGATATTGCTCAAATAAGAGCCACAGCCATTACAGATAATGTAGTTGATTTTATAACACAACGGATACAAAAATTGCTGCCAACGACCCAGCAGGTCTTAAAGTTAGCAGCTTGTATTGGTAACCAATTTGATTTGAATACACTATCAATTGTATATGAGAAATCTCAGGGAGAAACAGCAGCAGATTTGTGGCAAGCGCTACAAGTAGGGTTAGTAATTCCCAAGAGCGAACTTTATAAATTCTTTCAAGATTCAGGAAATCAAGCCTTCTACTCACTACCAGTAGATCATCACTCTCCAGTTGTTTATAAATTTCTACACGACCGTATTCAACAAGCAGCTTATTTTCTGATTCCTGAAAGTGAGAAAAAACTAACTCATTTAAAAATTGGACAACTGCTACTGTATAATATTCCTAAACAGGAACAGCAAGAGCGAATTTTTGAAATTGTCAATCAATTAAATATGGGCCTTGAGTTCATAACTCAACCATCTGAGAAAAATGAACTAGCAAGTTTGAATTTAATCGCGGGCAAAAAAGCTAAAGCTGCTACCGCATATTCGTCAGCTATTGGGTATTTGAGAGCAGGAATTCAACTTTTAGGATCTGATTCTTGGCAAACACAGTACGATTTAACTTTATCTTTCTATGAGTTAGCTGCAACAGCAGCTTACCTGAGTGGGAATTTTGACCAAATGAATCACTTCGTAGAGGTAGTTTTGCAAAAATCCAATACACTTTTGGATACTATAAAAGTTTACGAAGTCCAAATAGAATCTTATGCTGCGAGACATCAACTTATAGAGGCGATAAATACAGGTCTTAAAATTCTTAAGCTCTTAGGGGTAGAGTTTCCAGAAGAACGAACTCATGCAAATCTTATGGTAGAGCTACAAAAGATAAAATTGGCATGGGAAGAGAAAGGGTTGTCAGAGTTGATTAACCTACCTTCTATGACTGATTCCAATAAGTTAGCTGCTATGAATATTTTGTCAAGTATCTCAGCAGCTTCCTATTTAGGAATTCCTGAACTATACGCTTTAGTGGTATTAAAACAGGTTGAGTTATCTTTAAACTATGGTAATACTTACATTTCTGCTCATGGGTATGCTACTTATGGGCTAATTCTCTGTGGTGAAGTAGGAGATATTAAAGCAGGAAACCAATTTGGTCAACTTGCTTTACAGTTGTTACAAAAGTCCAACGCTAAGGAACTAGAAGCAAAAGTAGGCTTTATCGTTAATTGTTTTATTCGACATTGGCAAGAGCCATTAAGAAACCTTTTGCAACCAATACAATTAGCTTATACTCTAGGTTTAGAAACAGGTGATTTGTCGTCCACTGGGTATTGTGCATTCAAATACTGTGCCTATTCTTATTTTGCAGGAAAAGAATTACCAGAGGTTGAGCAGGAAATCACTGAATTTAGTGGGATACTTTCTCAACTTAATCAAATGACAACATTCAATTACTGTGCAATCCATCATCAGGCATTTTGGAATTTGATGGAAACTTGTCAAAATCCAACGATGCTTCAGGGTAATTTTTATGATGAAGAAAAAATGTTACCATTTCATCAGCAAGCGAATGATAGAAATGGTATTTTTTACTTGTATTTCAATAAACTGATTTTAAGTTACCTGTTTGAAGAGTATCACCTAGCAATAGAAAATGCTGTCCTAACAGAAAATTGTTTGTCAGCAGCCAAAGCATTACCACAAGTTCCAATATTTTACTTCTATGACTCTTTAGTAAGATTAGCTATATATAAAAATGTTACTCAACATGAGCAATATGAGATTCTGTTGAAGGTTAATACTAACCAGAAAAAAATGCGTAGTTGGGCAGATAATGCTCCAGAAAATTACTTACATAAATTTTATCTAGTTGAGGCAGAACAGTATCGGATTTTAGAACAAAAGATTGAAGCCATAGAAATGTATGATCGCGCTATTGGCAGTGCAAAAGAAAATAACTTTCTACATGAAGAAGCACTTGCTAATGAACTTGCTGCAAAATTCTATATAGAATGGGGTCAAAAAAATCTTGCAGACAACTACATGCTCGAAGCATACTATTGCTATAGTCGTTGGGGTGCAAAAGCAAAAGTAGAAAGTTTAGAAAAACGCTATTCTGAGTTACTGACACCAATCTTGCATCCTAAGTCTGTTATGTCTGAAACTGGTTTCAACTCTTCATTTTCGATGGAGCAAACTTTACAAACGATTACTACTAATGATAGCCTCTTTAAGGCATTGGATTTAGGTAGCTTGTTAAAAGCTTTGCAAAGCTTGACTAGCGAAATTGAACTGTCAAAGTTGATCGCTACCCTAATGCAAGTCGTTTTAGAAAATAGTGGTGCACAAAAAGGTTCACTGGTATTGCTGAAGGGCGATCGCTTACTAATCGAAGCTATAGAAGAAGCTTCTAACCCTGAACCTTCAAATATTCTCCAATCTATCCCACTTGAGGAGAGCGATCAAATCCCTGTAACTGTCCTCAACTACGTCAAACGTACAGGGCAAACTTTAGTACTCAATAATGCAGTGAGTCTACCTACTTTTGCGAGAGATCCTTATGTTCTCCAAAATCAACCAAAGAGTTTACTGTGTACGCCTCTTTTACATCAAGCAAAGTTGATCGGCTTGCTATATTTAGAAAACAAACTCACATTAGATGCATTTACAAACAACCGTGTGGAACTTCTTCACCTCCTGTGTTCTCAAGCAGCCATTTCTCTAGAAAAAGCTCAGCTTTATCAAGACTTGCAAGAATCGGAAGCCAGAGAACGAGAAAAAGCCACACAGTTAGAACAATCTCTGCAACAACTACAACAAGCACAACTACAACTAGTGCAAAATGAGAAAATGGCTACTTTAGGCAATTTAGTTGCAGGGGTTGCGCATGAAATCAACAATCCTGTCGGCTTTATTGAAAGTAATATCGAATACGCGCAAGAGTATATTCAAGACATCCTCACACATTTGGAACTTTACAAGCAAAGGTTTGGTGATCCTGGGAAGGAGATTATAGCTCACGCTGAGCAAATTAGTTTGGACTTCTTACAAGAAGATTTGTTAGCGGTGATTGCGTCTATGAAGACAGGCGCTGAACGCATAGCTAATATCAGTACTAGCCTTCGTACATTCTCCAGATCTGACACTTCTCATAAGGTTGCTTGTGATATCCATGATGGAATTGACAGCACATTATTGATTCTCAAGTACCGTTTGAAAGCCAGCGATCGCCATGCTGCTATTGAAGTGGTTAAAGACTATGGCAACTTACCGCTGGTGGAATGTTTCCCAGGACAGATTAACCAAGTGTTTATGAATATTCTCGCCAATGCTATAGATGCTATTGACGAGACGATGGATAATCAATCCCCAATTCCCACCATTCATATTCGTACTAAAGAATTACCTAATAACCAAGTTGCTATCCTTATTAAGGATAATGGACCTGGAATGTCAGAAGATGTTAAAAGTAGAATCTTTGATCACTTGTTTACAACTAAATCTGTTGGTAAAGGAACAGGATTAGGATTGTCAATTGCTCGCCAAATTGTAGAAGAAATTCATCAAGGTCAGATCAGCTGTATTTCTACTTTAGGAGAGGGAACAGAATTTATAATTCATCTACCGGTACAAATTTCTGAGGAATAACAGATAATTGAATAATAGGTGTTACAGTAATCGCAATTTTGGGTTAGGATGACTGCATTTATCAAATTCTGAACACCTTATTTACCAACTTTCGGCATTAAGCACCGATCTGTAATAGCTGCGCAGGTTGAGAAGTTTCGGGTAATCATCTCTGTAGAGTTTGTGTTTGGTTGTGTGATCCAAATTGCTGCAACCGTAAAGGTAAGGACGACCACCTAAAGCACAGCAGGTGACCAGTGCATTTTGCGGAGAATCCAGAGATTTTGCGAGCAAAACTGGATGCCAACGGTTAACCATTGTATACATTCCAACACTAAATAAAAGTTCCCCTGGTGGTGCTGGCAGAAATGCAAAGTTTGTATAGTTACTTGGTCGGCGAATCATCAAGATGTACATTGCCTTAAGCGTTTCAGATAATGGAGGTTCTGCTAATTGCGGCTCCAGAAATTGCATGAAGCGGACTATACCATCGTAATTAAAAATGTAATCTGTCCATAGCCGTACATGATCGGAGAACGAAGATAACCAAATATCTCTGCGAGTGTGAATTTTAAGCGGAAAGTCTTGATGAACGCTAATTTCGCCAGAGTCCTGAATAAGTTTTGATTCGAGGCGCGAGGGATTGAGTTCTTTCTCATTGCTAAAATAGCCATATTCCGAGGAAATTTCTTCGGGATAAATGTATCCATTAAAGTGCTGTATTCCATTGTCTGGTGAGGCGATTTCTGGTAAAAAAGACAGCATTTCCGAGAGACTGGAGTGCTTGCGTTTAATAACATGTGTGTATTGACAGTGTTGGTCAGTCTTCATGACAACTTTCTCAATAATTCCAACCTGTCCTAGTCCAGCTAAGGCAAATCGAAACAAATCTCCATTCTCTTGAGGGGAACACCAAATACTGCGCCCATCAAGTTGGATTAGGCGTAAACGGGAGACATTATCAACCTGAAAACCACTGATAATTGAATTCATGCCTATCCCGCCAACGGATAAAGTTCCGCCAACGGACATATCTAAATAATCAGTGAGGACTTTTGTCTGTCTTCCAGATTGATTCAGTAACAGTTCCACTTCTCGCCAACGGCTGCGTCCAGTAACTTCTACAAGATTTTCCGAAAGCCACTCTGCCTGCGCTTCTGGAATAAAGTTTTTCAGAATGATCCCACCATTACAAAGGCTTTGTCCATTGCAGGAGTGTCCAGCACCACGTACCGTGATTGGAATGTCATTGTCTTGAGCAACTTTTAAGGCATGAACTATGTCTGCTTCGCATGTTGCTGTCACCAAAATACTGGGTTGTTTGTGCCTTAATCTTCCAAAGTCAGCTTGATAGGACTCAGGTACTATGTCTGTAACTTCTCCTACAATACCTTGACGAAGTTGAGTAATGATTGAAGCTAATTGTTTAGGCATTTGTGTATCTTAGCAGCGTTATTTAAGTTCATTCTCAGAAGAGCGCGCAAATTGTCTCCTTGTGTTGAGGAAATCACTTCATTTGAAGAAGGAGAGGAGAATCCTGTACCATCGTTGATGATTTTGACGTTAGCCGCCATTCTTAGCATTTGCTCTCGAAATTCTGGATAATCGTTGTATGTATCAATTTTCCGAAAGTTTCGATCATAAAATTCGATTCCATTGAAGAAATTCATGATCAGATAGTCGCCTTCATACCAAATAAACCCTCGCGTAGTCATAACTATATCTTGGTAACTGTCAATAAACTGTTTCCAAAAACTGTTAGTACTTTTGGGAACAACTAAAATCTCTGGTAATCCTTGCTGTGGAGAGTTATCTCCTAAACTAGCGTGGAGTTTGTAAGAAGTGATAAATGACCACTTTTTGCCTTGTCCTAATTCATCTGTCTCCACGCATTCTAGAAATTTCGGCTGCACAGGTACTGAAAAAGGGAAAGGATCGCCCATCTTTCTCAACCATCCCAAGTTATCACGATTCCCAAACTCACTAAACACTTCCGGTAAAACCCGTTCGCCATTAACAGGAGGGATGATGTATAGACCAAAAAATGCATGAAAATAAGGGCTAGTAGGATCGAAATGTGCTGAGTATGTAGCACCAGGATTTGGGGTTGGGAATAATAAATAACTGCTTCCTTTATAATCCTGAGTGAGACCACCAGCAGAAACTTGTTTCCAGTGAGGCTCCATGCTTTGACAGAAAATTCTAGGAAGCCATCCTGACTCTACTAAGAATGCTGGACGTGGATTCCATCCGCGCAAGTTAAAAACAATCTGTGAAGCAGGCACCTTTTTTGCAATCTCTGGAACTTGTTGCTCGCTTTTAAGCATTGTGTTGTGTTATCAGTTATGAACTTGTTAGTAATTTATTTGCTCGTCAGCATTCATGAGCGAATTTTGATTGTGATATAACATGGCAACATCACCTTCTGTTAAATAGTATCCTTTGCTTGAGAACCAAGTTTGTAAACAATTTGCATCTGTGAAGGGTAGGACGGCTTCTAGTTCCTTTAGCAATTCAAAATTGATAGTGATGTCAGAGATAAAGTCAGTGTAAGTTTTCATGTTATTTTGTGAATAAATTGTTATATCGAATCATTTTTTAGAGGAGTTGCCAATTGGTGCAATTGATTAGCATAACCATCTAATCCTGCCAATCTAGCTGCATTCTCAGCTTCCCTCAGTTTCATCACAATCAAAGAAATAAACTGAGGCAGGATTTGTTCTTGTTCAAGATAAAATTGAAGTTGTTTCCACTCGTCTGTATCTTCATTTTTACGCGAACATAGCAACCATAGATTCTGAAATTTTGGTGGTAGGATGTGGTAGATTCCAGACATTTCACCTGAAATAGCATCGACGGAGCAGTCTCGTAGATCGTCAAGTAATCGCCACGCAATCCCAAAGCACTCGTATGCTTGGCGAATAGCAATTGGATCACATCCAGTCTTCTGAGCAACAAGCATAGGGATAACTAGTGTGGTACTCATTTGCTTACGAAATATCTCGCAGTATGCATCAATTCCATTGACGTCTTTTGAAGATTGGATACTACTAAAATAAATATCAATAAGTTGCTGTACTAGCTCGTTACCGCCAGGTAGTTGCTGACCAAGTTTTGCTGCTATTTGGGAAAACGTCATCCATCCCTGAGTTCTGAGTTGTAATAGCAAATGACTCGTGGGTATTTGACCATCTGCCAGGTGGTCATCAAGCATATGCAAAAAATAAGCTATTGCTTGGGCGCAAAATGCACTTTCTAAATCCTCACTTGACAACACAGGGTTTGCTCGCTGCGTCCAGTAGATGATTGACCAGCTAGGAGCATAAAATTTTGTGAAGAAATTCAGTAGGTTTGACAGCCTAAAGCCAGTATAATACCGCTGAATAGTGATAATTGCTGAATCTCTAATAGAAGCTGGTAATGTCCGGCATAACTCCACCAGTTGACCATTGATTGAAGAAAGTACAGCTAACTGTTCTTGTTCAAGGGATACTTCTCCAAAGTTGGCTACTTTGCATTGATCTACTGTTAAGAATTTAGGTTTCTTATTTAAAGAAGATTCTAAAAGTTTTATAGTAGTCATTTGCCTAAATGGGGTAAAGTTACACGATAGGAGCTTTATATCTAAAATATAGATACAATAGTGCCAACCTACTTAAATGCTTGGATTTAACTGTAGCGAATAGCTTATTGTTAATAGTTCAGTGGTAGTACTGGAGTTTGTTAAACTTTCTTTTAAATCAAGCAAGCAGTCAAATCGGTAGAGTCATGAGTATGTAAAAAGAAGTAGAATTAATTAAATTAAGTTCTCAAAGAATTTAAGGGATAATACATAAATTAATTTAATTCTTTAAACAATAAATTACTTTTTTTCATTGGGAGTTTAATTGGTGAATATAAAATTTTTGTAAATTCTATTTTTAGCTTAAATGTTGAGCGGTTTGATTTAGAAGATACGGCACACTGCAGTACTCAGTATAGAATTTAGTAATTCCATTTGTGATACCTTAAGAAAGCTGCTTGTTTATCAAGGGTGGGAGAGAGAACTATGGGAGCTTGTGTTAGACGGAACATCATAACGCGGCAAACGTCTTGATTGAGAGTACGGAAGTTCATATAGAATAAATAGAACCTGATATACATCGGCACTAGTTCACCCCAGGATGCTGCGTAGTAAGCGTGGGTAAACCTGTCGGGTTGCGCCGTGAGCTTGGGAGTTTGGTTTTGTATTTTGTTCAACAAAGAA
>NZ_JAAKGC010000098.1 GCF_017591665.1 Aetokthonos hydrillicola CCALA 1050
TCCAGAGCCAAAAAAATCAACCATGACGGAACCCTAAAGGGTTCAGCTAGCATTCATCCCTTGCCTGAAGTACGGAATACGGTGCTATGCACCTGTTCCTCAAGGGTTTTCTGCATTTTTCTTATAAAGGAGCCACTAAATCTACGAGCGTACTTTTAACCTCCCACGAACCCTGAATCCAATTAGGGTAGACTAGATCTCCTGTAGCAGGTTGTGCTAATCTAATTTTTCCCCATTGAGGAAAATTCTGTAGGCGCTCAGCTAGCTCACTTGCTCTTGCCTCTCCACTGTTTAAAAGAAATAGAAAAATTAGGCAAATACACCAAATAAACTTCATAACAAAACACCACGGACTATTGTAACCAAAATTTTCTTTTCAAAAGATTGCAACTCTTTATTTACATTATTTCATAAATTGTAATCTTTAGAGTTATAAGTAAATAAATCTAAAGTGTGCTTAGTCCGAAAACAAGTTTTATTACTAAAATAAATTTAAAAATGCAATTACTATATAAGTAGTATTATTTGTACGGATACAAGCTATATTTATATTTCTGAAATGCTGAAGCAGCAATAGCAGGGGCAGTACTTTTATTTGCAAGCGTCAACCTTGCACAAAAGAAAAATGTCTATTGACAACATGTATTTTTTTCACTCAAAATAATGAGCTTACACAGTTCTTTTACCGATTTTTCCCTAGCTGAATTATTTCAGCTAATAGATCAAGGACAAAAGTCAGGTCGTTTAACCGTTTGCACTTTTCCAGATTTACATACTCCAAAATCTAAATCCCACTACTTTTACATCTGGTTCAAGGTTGGGCGTATTGTTGCTGCTACCAATGGACTAAATGGTCAAGGTTTACTCTACAAAGTAATCCAACGAGGTTGGGCTAATCAGCAAGTCATAGAACCACTTTTTACTGAAGCATCTCATGCAGTAACACCCGTTGGATTGTCTTGTAAAACTCAAGGACTTCTCAGTTCTGAGCAACTCAATTTACTATTTGCCAGTCAGCTGCAACAGATCCGTACACTTTTTGAAATCCAGAAGGGTGTATTTAAACTTGATAGCAAAGCAACTTTTCCTTGGAATGAGATGACAGGACTAAGTTTGAGAGCAACCGAAGTAGCACTTATGGCTCTGAGAATACTGAAAAATTGGGAAATTCTCGCTGAGGCTCTGCCAGAGGAGATCAACGCAATACAAAGTATCACTTCTGGCAAGCCGCAGATCCGCTTAAATCCTTTAGAATGGCAGGTATGGGAGTTTGCTAATGGTAGTGTTTCAATAAACGAGATTGCTTCTAAGCTAAATCAGCCAATACCTGTAGTTCAGCAAGCGGCTTTCCGTTTAATGATTGCTAGGTTAGTAGATGAAGTTCCAGTAGGAACATCTTTGAATGACTATGGCGTCCATTGGAGTTTGGTAAATTCTCATACCATAGAGCAAAAAAAATTAAAAGAACCAGAAAATCCTCAGATTAGCACTTCATTTTTGCAAAATTTGGTTGGTTTTTTAAAGAGTAAGGTGTGACCAAAACCCTACACAAATCTATTTGTGTCTCTATAGTCGGGGAACTACCAGAAATACTATGTCTTTAGGAGTATTCTTTGTGCCCTTGGCAGGTGAGAGATCTGGAACTAGAAAAATCTTTACAAATATTTTTTGGTTGTGAGAGTTATCACTGGTGTACTA
This sequence comes from Aetokthonos hydrillicola CCALA 1050, assembly GCF_017591665.1. Lineage (GTDB taxonomy): Bacteria > Cyanobacteriota > Cyanobacteriia > Cyanobacteriales > Nostocaceae > Aetokthonos > Aetokthonos hydrillicola. The sequence goes on from NZ_JAAKGC010000098.1 coordinate 1,699, forward strand.
TTAGCGATAGTAATGATACTCTTTTGGAGTAACAAATCAAAAATACACTAGTTATCGGGATAGCATGGCTAAAGAGGGAATTTTCTGAGGAAGATTTTCTGAAAGTATAATATGATGCATTTAAAAACAGTATATGCACTCGATATGTTAGAAACGTTTATTAGCTTTACATTAAAAGTACTGCCAAATATTACTATAATTGATTCCGGACAATTCGCTATGCTGAGAGTGAATTACAACTTTGGAGGTATAAATGGAAATCCTACGCGTAGTAGTAACGGGAGGCGTAGGTGCGGGTAAAACAACTTTTATACGTACAATAAGCGAAATAGAAGTTGTTGACACTGAGAGAAAAGCAACAGATGAAACAGCACAACTGAAAGAAACTACTACAGTAGCACTCGATTTTGGGCGTATCACTATAAAAAATAACCAGTCACTCCACCTGTATGGCACACCAGGACAGACAAGGTTTGAATTTATGTGGGATATTTTGATGCCAAAAGCTCATGCCTACATATTACTGGTAGACAGTCACCGGCCAGAACATTTCCGCTCGTGTCGCAAGATTCTCAATTTTATTAACCAACGGGTACAAATTCCTTATATTATTGGGATGACTCATCCCGATTGCCCAAATGCTTGGGAAAAAGAGGATGTGGCGATCGCGTTGGGTTTGTTAGATAAAGCCGTGCAGCCGCCCTTAATAACTGTAAATGCTACTGACCATTCTTCAGTTTTTCAAGCTTTAATCGTACTCGTTCAACAATTTGCAAGCTACTACCAACTAAACTAGAGACTTTAATTTCGTCTCAATAACAGTTTCAGGGCAGAACGACAAAAGGTGAAAAGCCAAATAATCTTTTTCCTTTTTCGGATTAGTTTTTACAAAGTTTTTAAATCAGGTATCTACCCCCAGAGGAAATAATTAACACCCCTACTATTGCAATAATGAGTGCATGCCAATATGTCTCTGGGCAAAATTTTAAAGTTACTTACGGGGGTGTTTCTAACGACACCCCCTGACGCTGAAATACCTGAGTTAGTAACAACACAAGATCCAGCTTTGTTACCAACACCTCGGGATAATATTGACACCCCTTTACCAATGATTGTTAAGGAAGAAAAGATGATTAACATTTCAATGTTACAAGATGAACTACAAAACTTTGTTAGTGGCTCTTCGGATGTACAGGGTGCAGCCCTAGTGAGCCCTGATGGTTTAGCTCTAGCTTCTGTGTTACCTGTTGGAATGGATGAAGAGCGTACTGCTGCTATGTCTGCATCTATGCTTTCTTTAGGCGAACGTATTGGTCGTGAATTAGCTCGGGGTAATGTTGAGCGTATTATTGTTGAAGGTGAGAAAGGTTATGGTGTTTTAGTCGGCTGTGGTGCTGAAGCGGTGTTATTGGTATTAGCTAGTAGCAATGTTAAAGCAGGTTTACTCTTTTTAGAGATCAAACGGGCAGTTGCTCGAATCATGCCTTTATTGGCTTAGAAACGAGATTTTCCAACTAGAATTAGAATTATCTAGGTTATTTGTTTGTAGGCGCATATCCTTCGGGTTCCCGCAGGGTAGGCGCTATCTGCGAGTTCATACAGGGGTAAGCGCCTATTAACTTAGATGTAATTACTTTCTTGTCCCCTAAGAAAAGTAGATTTTTAGGAGCTTTATTTATTATGTTCCGTCCAACACTAGGAGATTTCAGCAGTATTATATGTTTTAAAGCAGCTATTTCCGGCATGGAAGATACTTTAGGCGAAAAAACATCTGCGATCGCATTAACTACTGCTGGTAGATCTCGCGGTAAAAATCTTGCAAAAGAATTAGGTTTAACAGCATCCTTATCTTTAAATGATCTTACATACAAACTTAACTCTGCTGTTGGAAAAGAAGGGACTCGCCTTTGTATCGTTCATAAGATCGTCAAGGACAATGATATCATAAAAGTCTACACTTCAGAAACTCTGTGTTCATCTGGTGAACCTGAAGGTTCCAAGCGTAAATGTACATACACACTTGGTGCTGTTTGGGGAGTACTAGAACAATCTTTCGGTAAGCGGTTACAAGGTAAACATACTATATCAGTGCTTTCTGGCGGTGAATACGATGTATTTGAGTTTACCGAACTAGGGTGAAAAATAGGCTTTCTTGAGCAGAGGGATTCCCCCCTGCTCCCTAAGTTTTGACTTTTGACTTTTGACTTTTGACTTCCCCAAAGGGGTTGCTCTCTACTCCACTCCAGCAGGCTCCCAAACCTCTCCATACTGCTTTTGTAAAGCTTGCCAAGCTTCGACTTGCCCAGGTTCATATTCTCCTGGCTTACCCCATTGGAGAAACAAACTTAAGGCTGGTTCGTGTTGTTCGTCGAGAAAGCGGATTGCGTAAGTGGTAAAGTTACCACGCTTAGACTCACCTGTTTCAAATTTCACTTGAGTAATTTTGTCCATATTTAAGTGAAATTCTAAGTTTTCGGTATGCATATTCGCGTACTTACCTTTTGGCAATTCCGCGTAAAACAGGTTTTCTATTTTATTACGTGCTTCCAAAACGCCAGCGCTACTGGTGACGATTATACGTAAAGTTCCAAGAGTGTGGCAGGCTTCCAAAAAATCTTTTAAATTGGTAGTCATAAGTATTTGTGTTGCGGTTTGTTGGGTGCTTATTATTTTTCGTATTGCTCGTAAGCGGCAACAATACGCTGAACTAGAGGATGACGGACAACATCTTTTTGAGAGAATTCACAAAAAGCAATACCCTCAACGTGTTTTAAAACATTTAACGCGACACCTAATCCCGATTGTTGGTTTGGAGGTAAGTCTGTTTGTGTCATATCACCCGTAACTACCATCCGAGAATTAAACCCCAAACGAGTTAGAACCATTTTAATTTGAGATGGTGTTGTATTCTGAGCTTCATCAACAATGACAAAAGCGTTGTTGAGGGTGCGTCCTCGCATATAGGCTAAAGGAGCAACTTCAATTATGCCTCTTTCCATTAACGATGGTAATTTTTCTGGCTCAATAAATTCATTGATGCCATCATAGAGTGGTCGAAGATACGGGTTAATTTTTTGCTGCAAGTCGCCAGGTAAAAAGCCAAGTTTTTCACCCGCCTCAACTGCGGGGCGAGTTAAAATAAGTCGTTCAAATTCATTTGCCAGAAGTGCTTGTACAGCGACAACAACAGCAAGAAAAGTTTTGCCAGTACCAGCGGGACCAATACAAAAAGTTAGGTCCCGCTTTCGCAGTGATTCGATGTACTGTCGTTGTTTAAAGGTTTTAGCACGAATTTCTTCTCCTTTACGAGTCCGTGCAAGAATATCTCGCCTAATTTCTTGCAGTTCGTCTTGGCGATGAGTGTCTAAAGCTTGGCGTGCTGTTAAAATATCTGTACCGGATATGTTATTTCCTTTACTCCATAAATCTTCGAGCGATCGCACCAATTGCAAAGCTTGCTCAACTTGCTTTTCCGTGCCAGAAATGTGTAATTCCTGACCACGTAGCACCAAGTTAGCTCCTGTTTGCCGAGATAGGATTTTGAGATTGTCTTCTCCTTGTCCCGCAAGGGCGATCGCGCTCTCAATATTCGGCAGTTGAATTGTTAAAGCACCTGCCATAATTTATGCAAATTCTCTTTTTCTAAACAAAAAAATATGAAAAGTAGAGAAGCGATAACTCCTCTACTTTGTTGAGGTTGGATCTAAAAGGAGTCAGGATTCAGGATTCAGGAGTCAGAATCGCTCCTAGCTCCTGACTTTTAGCTTGAAAGAGGTAATAGGGAATATTCCTCTTTCATACCTAGCGGTGAAAGTTTTTTCATTGGGACTGTATAGCTGACTCCTTCTTTATTGCATTTTTACCCGATAACATCTTAGTAGCGACTACCACTTTTGCGCGCTGCTTCCGCTTTGCGTTTACGACGCAGGCTGGGCTTTTCATATCTTTCTCGGCGTTTGACTTCAGATAAAATCCCAGATCTTTGAATTTTCTTTTTAAAACGTCTTAAAGCCGAGTCTATTGACTCATTCTCGCCTAAACGAACTTCAGCCACTCCCCAGTTTCACCTCCTTGCAGAGAAAAATAAGGGGGGTTAGGAAGCCAGTACATTGGCGAGTCAACGCCAATTCAAACCAGTTTCCATTTAATTGTTGTCTATCCATTCGGTGTTCTTTATCATAAACCTAGCGAAAGCGAGGCTTAGCAATAGGTCTAGGAGTACCATTTCCACGTTTTTCTCGTGTTTTTGGTGCTGGCAGTCGCTCTGAATCATCTTCATCAAAAGACATCTCTTCCCGACCACCAAGCGCGCTGCCATATATATCTAGGTATACTGATTGTCCAGCAGATAAAGCAGCAGCGGCAATAACAGTGCGAATCGCCTGAATATTACGTCCACCTCGACCAAATACTTTCCCTTTATCTGAGCTTTCGAAGGCAATACGTATCCAAACTCGCTTACGTGTTTGTGAAAATTCACAATCTACACTTAAAGATTGTGGAGAATCTAAAAACGGCTCCATCAAAAACCTTACCAATCCTGCGAAGTCAGGACTGGTTGTTGGGTATTTGTTTTCTACCTTAAGAAGCGGCTTTTGCACTGACCTGTTCAAGAACATTAGCTTTTTGTAGGATGCGACGCACGGTGTCAGTTGGTTGAGCGCCCTGTTGTAGTCGCTTGACGATAGCGGGGACGTCCAATCTGACTTCATCAGTTCTAGGGTTATAGAATCCCAGTTCTTCTAAAGGACGACCATCACGGCGAGCGAGGCTGTTTATTGCGACTATGCGGTAACTCGCTTCCCGCTTTTTACCATATCGCTTCAAGCGCAATTTAACCATGGTTGAGAAATCATTCTCCTATTTTGAGGTACAAGTTTAAGAATGGCTAATCCTAAAGTAACTATATTAGCACTTAGTTAGCATTATTGGGGATTGGGGCATGGGGAATGGGGCATGGGGCATTGGCGATAGGTATTTAGGTTTATCAATTATTGAAGTATAGTTAGACTGCTTTCAGGCAATCTTTTTGGTTCTAATACCCAAAAATCTGAAGCAACCTCTAACCCCCAATGCCCAATGCCCTGTGCCCTGTGCTCTGTGCCCTGTGCTCTGTGCCCCATTCCCTATGCCCAATTTAAAGGGTCCCAAACCCTTTCTTCTTTTTGTCTTTCTTTTGTTTCTTTTTTGTGCCAGGGCTGCCACCAGTATAACCCCTCCAGCCAGGAGCAGCCTGACGATTACCACCAGCACCAGCAAAAGAATCGCCCCCTCCAAACATTCCTGGCATTCCTGGGAAGCGACCTTGACCCATTTGTTGCATGAAACCTCGCATCCTTTGAAAGTCGCTCACCAGCTTACTGACGTCGGTTTCCTTATATCCTGCGCCAGATGCAATTCTTCGTCGCCGACTAGGAGAACTTGCCAATAAATCTGGATCACGGCGTTCTTGGGGTGTCATGGAGTTAATCATCGCTTCACAGCGCTTAAGCTGGGTTTCCCCTTGCCTAAGTTGGTCATCCGAAATTTTGTTCATCCCAGGAATCAGCTTCATGATTCCGCCTAAAGACCCCATGTTCTTTAGCAAGCGCATCTGTTTGAGAAAGTCAGTAAAGTCAAACTTTGCTGACAGGATTTTCTCCTGCATTTTCTCAGCATCTGCTAAGTCAATTTCTTCCTGAGCTTTTTCGACTAGAGTGAGAACATCCCCCATCCCCAAAATTCGGGATGCCATGCGGTCAGGGTAAAACGGTTGCAGGGCTTCAACTTTTTCACCCACACCGACAAACTTAATTGGTGCTCCTGAAATTTGGCGCACTGATAAAGCTGCACCACCACGGCTATCACCATCAAGTTTGGTCAAAATTGCACCAGTAATTCCTATCTGCTCATGAAAGGTACGGGTTAAATTTGCTGCTTCTTGACCAGTCATGGCATCAACCACCAAAAGTGTTTCTTGGGGTTGAACTGTTTTTTTGATCTGGGCTAACTCCGCCATCATGTCTTCGTCGATTTGCAGACGTCCAGCGGTGTCAATTATTACAGTGTCAATACCTTCTGCTTTACCGTGTTCAACACCCTGACGTGCTATCTCTACTGGATCAGCATCACTTCCAAGTGAGAAGACAGGAACGTTAATTTGCTTACCTAAGGTTATTAACTGGTCAATAGCTGCTGGGCGGTACACGTCTGTTGCTACCATCAAACAGCTACGATTTAATTTCAAAAGATGTAGAGCTAACTTGGCAGTTGCAGTGGTTTTACCAGTACCCTGTAACCCCGCCATAAGTACAACAGTAGGTGGTTCCTGCGATTGCTCTAAGGGAACATTCACTTCCCCCATTACCTGTACCAGTTCATCATGAACAATTTTGATAAACTGTTGGTCAGGACGAATCCCAGAGATTACCTCAGCCCCTTGTGCTTTGGTTTCGACTTCGTTAATAAAATCTTTGATTACCTGAAGATTTACATCCGCTTCTAGCAAGGCACGACGCACTTCCCGTAAAGCCTCTTGAATATTAGACTGGGAAATTTTGTCCTGACCCCGCAGTTTTTTCCAGGTAGCTTCTAAACGATCAGCAAGTGCATCAAACATAATACAGGTTACAGGTAGTTATCTATTATAACACGCTCGTTTTATATGAAAATACTACCACCCACGCAAGGTTAGGGATTATAGTCGGCTCAAAATAGCGAGAGCGTACTTCCAGATTCTAGCAAGCTTAACTACACGGAAGAATATATTTAGCGGGCAAGATGCCCGCACTACTCTAGATTTTAAAATAGACCCCCTTGGGCAAGACGGCTACCAAATACATGCTCTCGAGCCTCCGGCTTTTAGCCGGGGGATGAAAGCTAACTGCTAGTTTAAACTAGCCAGTGTTAGGCAAAGATTTTATGTAGTCCCTTAAGATTTCTGCCATTGACAATCCCGCCTTATCTGCATAATTCTTGAGTTTCTTATACTCTTTCTCTGAAACATTATAGGCTTCTGTCATGCGTCTCGATCCTCACGCAGAAGTTCTAGAGTGGATTTTGACCCTGGTGGTGGTGTCCATCTGTGACGTTCTATCGACTCCAGAATCTCCTTTACTGAACGATTATCTTGAGGAGCTTGTTCTTTGCTGCTTAGCCGTTCATTAACGATATCTATAATCAAAGCTTTAAGTTCTTCAACTGTCATGTTTGTTATATGTTTTGTTTCCATATTTCAAGCTCCCTTTTTTGTGTTGAATTTCTTACTTCCAACTAGTCCTATTTTATCTGCCGTGATTAAGAAGCTCTTCTATGTCACGAACCTCTGTAGGCAAACCATTTGTTAAAACTTCCCTACCTTGTGGTGTTACTAAAACATCATCTTCAATACGAATTCCTCGGACGTCAGCAAATTCAGATAAACGCTCCCAATTGACTACGTCTTGATATTTAGAACGTAACTGAGGATCGTTTAAAATTGCTGGGACTTGATAAAAACCAGGCTCAATTGTGACTAACATTCCTGGTTTTAAAGGACGGTTTAAACGGAGATAGCTTAAGCCAAAGCGATCGCTCCTAAGGCGTCCCTCTTCATACCCTGCTAAATCCCCTAAATCTTCCATATCATGAACATCCAAACCCACAAGATGACCAACACCATGAGGGAAAAATAGGGCATGAGCATCGATTTCCACCAAATCTTGAGGATTTCCTTGTAAAATACCTAAATCTACTAAACCTTCAGCAATCACCGTGCAAGCTAAAAGGTGTATATCCTGATACTCTACTCCAGGTTGTACTTTGGCAATGCAACTATCATGAGCCGCCAACACAACATTATAAATATCTCTTTGAGTAGATGAGAACTTACCAGAAACCGCCCATGTGCGGGTAATATCAGCCGCCCAACCGCTTGAGGTTTCCGCACCAACATCAGCAAGTAATAAATCCCCCGGTTGCAGAGGGTGGTGGTGGTGTTCATTGTGTAATACTTCACCGTGAACTGTGACAATACTGTTATAGGAAGTCGTCATGTTATGAGCAATAATGACTCCTTCCATCGCCGCACGAACTTCTGCTTCTATTTTGGCGTTAGAGGTAGCCATCATACCAGCTTTATGTGCCTCTACAGTAACCGCAGCAGCCTTTCTCAATTCGGCTAATGCACCATCATCATGGGTGAGGCGTATAGAGATAATAGCTTTGGCTAGCTCCAAATCTCTTCCTTGTGGAGGATTTTGCGGTAAAACCCATCTATTGAGTAGCTGTGACTGTTGTGTCCATGTTGCAGCATCCTGCACAGCAATTGTTGCGGCTCCTTCTAACCTTGACTCTAATTCTGCCATTGGTCTAGCTGCATCCGCCCCAATGATTTGCGCAATTTCTTCACGCCTTGACATTTCTCCGTGCCAAAGTGCGCTACTTGGGCTAGGATCATCCATGAATAGTTCTAGTTTTCCTGCTTCTAGCAGAATTGCTGCGTTTGCCAATGGCAAGCCACCGAAGTAAAGAAAATGACTATTAGCACGGTAAGGAAAGACATTTCCCGGATAGTTACGCGGAATATTGCTTCCTGACCAAAGTATAGCTGGAAAGTCGATCAGGGTAGCTAGCCTTTGGCGTCGTTGACGGAGGATATCACTGAGGGAACTAGGAGTGCTTTGTATTAACATAACTAGGAACAAAGTGAAAAAATACTGAGTCAATATACGAATTAATTGTTAACATTCATAAACAGAAGTCAGGAGTCAGAATACAGGAGTCAGAATACACTATCCATAAAGGGATGGTGTTTTAACGAAATTTAAGGGCTCCTATCTCGTCCACAAAGGACGAGGTTTTAACCAGTATTGATCATTCTGACTCCTGACTCCTGACTCCTGAATTCTTCTTCATAAAACTACTGAATTAGTGAGTTGTAGGAATGTCTGGTCAACATAAACCTAGTGTAAGCAATATCCGATCCTGTGATTGGCAAATCGAGGAGTTACCAGGATTAAGCCAGCAGGAACAATTGCAACTCCAAAACTGTGGTATTAGAACTACAAAAGCTTTAATTCAACAAAGCAAAACACCAGATGCTAAGCTAGCACTGGCAAATAAATTACATATCCATCTTCAGTATGTGAATAAATGGGTAGCACTGGCAGATTTAGCTCGTATTCCTAGTGTGGGAACACAATATTGTGGATTATTGCTACATGCAGGTGTTGGTTCTGTGACACAGTTGGCAACTATTCCGCCTCACAGGTTGCACAGACAAGTTTTAAGATTGTTGGTAGCAACCATGCAACGGCGTGATTTATGTCCTTCAATTGAACAAGTACAGCAGTGGAGTCAACAAGCAAAAAGATTAGCTGTTAATTTTTGACTAATCTTGCGCCAGAACTCCATTGAGGAAGATATCAGCAAGTCCTTCTGCCATTTGTTGCATTTGTTGGGGAGAGGCTTCGGGTTCTAGAAGCGTCGCGTGGGAAAAACCAGCGATCGCAAACATTCCTAAGAAGACTTTGGCAACAAGTTTTGCATCCATCTGGCGATAGATACCTTTATCCATTGCGCTTTGAAAGAAAGCTTCAGCGACATCAGTCATTTTTTCAATGACTTCCGATTGGATGCGATCGCGTAAATCTGGGTGAAACTGGGCTTCCATAAAACAAACCCGCATCAAGTCGGCATTCTTCAGCATATTCCACATACGGCGACGCATCACCTGCGCCACAGCCTTATAGCTGCCCATTTCGCTTAATTCTGTGAGTAAGTCTGTAAGGATTTCCACCCATCCTTGAGTCGCTACTTCAACCAAAATAGCCTTTTTATTGGGAAAATGGCGAAATAGGGTACCTTCGGCAACACCTGCTCCTTGTGCTAGATCGCGAGTCGTTGTCCCGTCAAATCCCTGCGAGGCAAATAACCTCTGTGCTGCTTGTAGAATACGCTCACGGGTTTGTACCTCAGTTGGGGGGGAAGAATTAAAAATTCGCATAGGGATTATGATTATATATCTCGCGAGGGGATTTGTAGCATTATTGTCTAACGCCAAGTGCAAAAATCCCAGAAAGCTTAATAGAAGATTAATGCCTTGATGTACTAAACATATCTCTCCCACACTTGATAGTTTCTGTCAATACGTAATTCCAGAGAAGACGGAGATATAAAGATTGTAGCACCGTGTAGCGTGTAGGTCGGGGAGCCACCGCGATGGACGGGTTCCCCGGCTTAAAGCGAGTGGCGTTAGAACAGAGTGAAACCCGACAATTCAATTAAACATGATTGCTTCACCTGAAAGGTACCTCACTCCTGAAGAATACAATATTTATCATCGAGTTCTAATTGTTCAATCTTGAAGTCTGCCAGCTTAAACTGATCGCCCAAGCGTGGTGGCATATGCGGACTTAACAACGAGTCGCACCACCAGATAACACTCCGATCTATTCCAAAAACGTCGGCTAAAACCCTCATTCTTGCGTTCGCTGACAAAAGTTCTCCGTGTACTGAAAGTGCCATTTCTGCTGCTATGATTCCTGTAGTATTGTACTTTTTAACCTGTCTAGATAAGATGGAAAACAATATCGATAGAGAAAATTGGACGCTTCCTGAAGATTTTAAAGTGTATGTAGGTGAGGGAAGTGTCATCAATCATCCCGTACCAGGCTACCAAGAGCGCATTTTGCCAACGATCAACCGCTATCAAGGCAATGATGGAGGTTATATTGCTATTTACTCCCGCAATGCTAGTCAGGGCGTTTACAGCGTTGGAGGCGGCATTTATGTCATTGGACAAATTCGTTTACAAGGAAAATATATTGGCAGAATTTTTCACCCTCTAGGCTATGAGGAACAAGATATAAGAGCTTTAGAGGAGTTTAAGCGACTGGCAGACGAAAATTTCTCCGTTTGTCAGGGAGGCTGTTGGGCGGGAGGTGATACGGGAGGGTGGTTTGGTATTCCTTAACTTACCACTAGTCACGTCAAATTGATAGGGTAGCCAGCACGTTGGCGGGCTTTGCCGAAGGGTAGCGACTGGCGTGGCTAATATACGGCTGGGCATTTTATTAGATATCCCCAATGTTGAGTATTATTCGGCGATCTTCATTGGTAATATTAGGGTTATTTCTCAAATAACCTTCTGCCCATTCGCAACCGCGCTGCAATAGTCCATCTAGATCTTGACTTCGTTCTAAATTCCACAGAATGACTGTCTGATCTTCGCTGGCAGAGGCTAGGATATTTCCATTAGGGCTAAAATCAACCGCAGTAACACGATTTTTATGCCCCTCTAAAATTTTGTGCAACGAGCCATCTAAATTCCAGAGTTTAACCGTTCCATCTGTATAGGCTGAGGCGAGCAGAGCACCTTTAGGGCTAAAACGTAATGAACGTACTAGAATATCGCTACTATACTCACCAAGGATAAGGGGTTTATCTGAACTGCCATCTAGCCTCCAAAGTTTGACTGTTCCATCTATATGCGCTGAGGCAATCAGATCACCGTTAGGGCTAAAATCTAATCCGAGAACGGAATTGTAATAAACACCATCAGTTTTTGTAAACGTTGTGTCTTTCTGATCGTGAGGCAAAATGTTGAGTAAAGTACCGTCTAATTGCCATAGTGCGACCGCTCCTTCATTATGTGCAGAGGCAAGTATGTTGCCATTAGGACTGAATTTTACTGCCCAGGCAGGGGAAGGATCGCGAGATCCATCACGCAAAGTTCTAAAAGTGCCGTCGCTTAAATTGTAGAGTTTGATTGAACCTTGCAGATCTGCCAATGCAATCACTTGATTGTTAGGACTGAAGCTTACTCCTAATACTTCAATTTGATCCCATTCACTTTTATCCCGCTCCTTTTTCTGTTTAATGTACTTTATGAGATCACCATCTGAATTACGAAGTCTAACCTCTTTATCCCCACTTGCCGTAACAATCATCTCACCGTTGGGGCTGAAATCTAATGTTGAAATTGGTCCATTGTGCCAACTTGCTTGTTTAAACAACGTCCCATCAGTTCTCCAGGATGAGACTTTTCCATGCCCACTTGTAGTAAGAATTGTTTTACCGTCAGGACTGAAACGAACTGTATAAACTGAATCCTCATGTTGATCCAAAATTTTTAGACCTGTGCCGCCTAGATTCCAAATTTTGACGCTACCATCATAACTCGCCGAGGCAAGGTTCTGGTTGTCATTGGGGTTAAACGCAACTGCGCGAACTATACCCTTATGTCCTTCTAGTGTTTTCACCTTTGTGCCGTCTGGCTTCCAAAGTTTGACTGTTCTATCATTACTTCCTGTAGCAAACATCTCACCATTAGAACTAAAACATAAGCCCCAAATTGTATCGTTATGGGCTTGGAATTCTTTTAGCAGTGTACCATCTGGCTTCCAAAGTCTGACTTTTCCATCATTACTTCCTGTGGCAAGCATCTCTCCATTGGGACTAAAATCTATTGCGTTAAATGAACCCCCACCCGTTTCTTGTCGTGTTATCAGTTCTCCATCTCGCTTCCAGAGGTATAACCACCCTTTCCAACCCCCTGAAGCAATTACCTGACTATCGGGGCTAAAAGCAACTGTCATAAATGTTTCTTCATCAAGTCCTTTGAGAGTCTTCGGTTCTGCACCGTCTAGACTATAAAGTGTTATTTTTCCTTCGCGTAGCTGCCACCCACGTTGAACATAACAACCACCATCAGGACTTAAATAGCTATTCAGAAACCACAATGTACCATCTGGTTCCAATAAATATAAATATTTAGAACCACCTTTCAAGGTAATCATTTCGCCTCCAGGAACATCCCGTATTTTCATCAGCATATCCCCGTTCATTTGCCGAGGGTTAATCTGTTTCCCTTCTGGATCAAAAAGCTTCACAATCTTGCTCTCATCAACAGCGGCAATTATCTGTCCATCACGGCTGAAATCTACAGCATCACCTAGATTTTGAAGCATGAAACGGTTCTTTTCCTCTACTTTGCTGAGGATTTGCCGAAGCACTAATTGAGTATTAAGGCGGGTTTCTCGACTGAGATGCGGAGAATTTTCACGAATAAGTTTTTGGAGGAGTTTACCTGCCTTCAAAATATGAGTCAACGCTTCAAGTTGCTCGTGGTCTTTGAAACGAGAGTTAGCCAATGGAGTTAATTCATTAATCCGATTTTGTGTCAGTTCATCTTCTTGCTTTCTTTTTTGCTTGAGGCTCTGTTCAACGAATTCTGTCTCTTGCTCATTCAACCAGTTTTTTGCTTCATCCTCTAATACTTGTTTCAATCGAGGCAGACGGTCATCATCATGCCATAAGCGTGTTTCAGGTTTTTCGTTATTTTTCCAATCACTTACTTGTGCGTTTAGACTCCGTTGTAAAATTAAATCATTGACATCTTTATCCTCTTGTATCCATTCTTGTAACTTATCCCAACTTACTACCAAAGCATCATGGGCTGGTTCTACATAAGGTTCGTCATTAGAACCCTCAACGATTAAACGGGCAGCAGAAAAGTGTTTAATGACTGTTTCCACTCGCTCGTTTTCTTTTTGATTTAGATACTTCAGTTCAGATTTTGGTACTTGCCGCCGCGTTAACCTAGTGCCCTGCAATGAAATCATTCGCAACATTACTTGACGCACCGTGTGACTATAAGCATTATCTTCTTCAACCAACTTTTTAGACAATTGGTCAGCACGCCTGGTCACAGAAGCGACTACTCCTCCCCCAAGGTTTTTATAGTCCACCCAAGTAATTTCTCGTTTTACGGGTTCACCCTTTTGTACACTGTCTAGATACCGCTGTGTGAAGCTTTTATACATACTTTGTAAGGCAACTGAAAGTAGTGGTAATGCTCCTGGCATTCCAGCCACTTCACGGCTTAGTCGTTTCACTAAAGTACGTTCACCATTATCCTTATTATCCTCAAAGAAAACGGCTTTTATTGAAGCGGGTTTCTCAATCATTTCCTCTAGATATTCTCGCTCTTCTTGCTCTATCGTAGGCACAGTAAATCGTGCATAAAGCCAATAGTTAGAAGTTTCTATTTGAGATTTAGACTTATCTCTAAAGGCAGATTCAAATTGACTGCGCAATATCATTTCATAATCAGATCTTAAAGTCAGAACGACATCAATTTTCTCTGCATTTTCCGTTATTAATTTAATCAGTTCTTCCCAAAATTTATTTTTATGTTCCTTATCTTGGCAGTGAGTTTCAACTTCTTCGAATTGATCGATTACCAGTAAGCGTTTTTTCCCCTGGGGAATAGTGTCGATTTGAAGCTCTTTGCGAGCCAGCTCCAATCTGTCTCCAGGCGATAGCCCCGGACGAAACTCCACCCAGCCCTTGTGGATATGCTGAGAGTTTTCTAGCTTTGGGAACATTTTGGGAATCAACCCTGCTTTGACCAGACTTGATTTACCCGAACCGGATGCTCCCAAAACAACAGTAAGCGGAAATTTGTTTTGTTTTACATGGTGAAACAACTTGTCTATTAAACGCTTTCGTCCAAAGAATATCTTACTGTCATCTGGAGAGTAGGATAGCAAACCGAGATAGGGATTATCTTTTTCATCAATTTCTGGATCTTTAGGGAGATCACTTTTGACTTCATCCAGTTTCTTTCCGCCAAGAAGAAACACAAACTCAGCCGTTTGCTCGTGCTTTAAAGGAAACGGAAATATACAAGGAGTTTGCAGTTTGTTAGCTTCGCTTGATTTGCTTTCAACTTCTTCCCGCAAATAATCAATTAATCGAGTTGTATGAATAAATCCTCTTTTCTGAGATGAATCCGCCTCACTATCAATTAGTGCCTTTTTTAAAGTAATAACGAATGGAGAATTCTCGAGGGAGCCACGGCTACTCTTCTCTAATAGCTCCTCCACAATGAGAACTTCATTGGTTTTTTGGTTTTCGCTGGAGGAGGTGAGGATTTGCCAAGCGTTTTTCGTGATGTATCTATCTAGAATAGATGGGGTAACTTCTAAATCATCACCTATTTGCCGCGTTATCCCCCGATAAAGTGACCATTCAATGGCACCTGCAAAGCAACAGTCAAGAATAATTAAACCGTGGCGACATTGAATTTTCTTCAGCGATTCAATCAATTCATCCATCCCAAAGAATGTATCTCTATCACCCTTGTTTGCATCCTGAAAAAGGAGATATCCTCGGGGCTTCTCATCTAACTTCACTTGTAATTGACTGTCCTTGCTATTGCCATCATCTTTAGGAAGGCGAGCAAATGCAAGTGCGATGCCATGACCTGCAAAATAGAAAATAATGCGATCATTTGTTCCTACAGTTCCTTCTTCCTGTAATTTGTTTAGTAACTTGCGAAACCCTTCTTGATTAGAGTCGTAAACATCACCATTAAGTCTTTTTATTGTCTGTTGAACTTCTTCAGCAAGTTTACTTTTAGGAGCGAGCGAAAAATAGTACTTGACTTTTTCTGTAGGTTTTAGTTGTTCAATAATTTCGGCAATTTTAACAGCATCACTGACTGCTTTGCCAAGAGAAGGCACTCCATTTTTGTAATCGTCAATTCCAATGGTAACAACATGAGTGGTCTCAAACCAAGAAGTGGTTACAGTTTGAACTATGGGATTTGATGGGGTTGTAGTAGAAGCATCAGGAGCAGCAACCTGGTTTTTTTTGGGTAAAGCTTTAGATTCCATAAGATCTTTAATTGATTATTTAATTCAACTGGCAATTTAAAGGCTGAACGCATTGCCCTTGCTAAGACAATCAATCCCTCAGCTCAGCCAGAGTAGTAATTGGGGTCGGCTGAGGGTTTACAACTAATGAAGGTGGGTAGTGGTAAATCCAGCACTGCACGGGTTTTGGAATTTCTGGGAAGAATGCAAGCTGTCTTGAGCAGAGGGGAAAAGGTCGGCAGGGGAGGAATTTTGGCTTCCCCTGCTTCCTTGCTTCCCTACTTATCCGAGCAGTATTGGTGGTAAATTCTCTTTGAAGGATGAATTTTCTGATTCAACAGGCAGGTCAAAAGCTTGACGTACTGCTCTAGAAAGGGCATTTAGCCCATTCTGATCCTGAAAGTAGACTAAATGATTACAGGCAATTTGATCGAAGAAATTGACTTCAGGATTTCGACCCTTAAAAACTTCTCGACTAAGAATACTTTCAACCGTAACGGCAATATCATTTCTCTGCCCCTGGAATGGAAATTCAAGCCCCTTCCAGACTTTTTGCTCCAGTGCTTTTAAAAGATTCTCAGCTGTTGTATTTAATTCCCTATTTAACTGTGTATCTCCTGCAATGATCGTATAGGGACATTGGGGATCTTTAGAGTGTCTGAGTTTTGCTAGAAAAGCTGACTTCTGAATATTCATCTGAGCCAGCGTTTTGCTCATTTCCTCTGTGCTTTTCTTTGCCAATAAGGACACCAGGGGACCTGCCACAAATGATTTTGGGATAAAGTTTAAGCCCACCGATAGCAGCAAGGTTGCTAGTTGATACACCGATGACCATTCAGATCCCTGATTGGGAGTGCCCACCATAATTAGGTGGTTTACAATTTTGTTACCATCCAACTGCTCAATAAAGCTACGTGATACTAGACCACCCATTGAATGAGCAATGATGTGCAGGGTTTTATTATGTCCCTCACTCAGACCAACCTGTTCCAATTGCTGCTTCAGTATTTCGGCTGTCTCCTGGATCTCTGTGTTCAAACTCTCATAATCAAATGCCAAAACCAGATCGTATTTTCCTTGCTCCTGACTGCCGCTTGAGTTTAACAATCCAGCAGTCTGCGCGCTTGGAATCATGCTTTCGGTGTCGCCCAGGATGCCGTGAATAAAGATTACAATGTGTTCTGCGTGTGCTACAGCTTCCCTGACAGATTCTAAGTCTCCTTTTGGAGTGAACAGGACTTTGCCTGCTGAATCGAAGGTTGCTTTCCTTAGCCAGGCAGTATGCTTTCTTTGTAAAGCAACCTTCAGGAAGCACAGAGATATGGCTTCGGAAACCTTACGATCGCCATCTTGCATATCGTTACTATTCCGTGTAAAAACATGCTGAACTTCAATTTCAGTCTTGTTACCTCCCTTCGGCATTGCGTATCCTACTGGAAGCCAGAAATTGCCATCATGAGCGAGCGCCAAAACACCTTCGTCAGGTTCAAGGGAGCGATCGCTCGAAATCACAATTGGGGATTCTGGAGTGACCTGATCAATTGCCAAACTACTTCCCGATAGCTCTAATACACTCAATTGCTGAGCGGGAATTTGGCTAATGTCGCGATCGCCTCTTCGACGATCTATCAGATCAAATGCCTCAGCGTCTTTTAGCAGAGGTAACTCAACATTTGATCCCAGGCTTCGTTCTTCAAGGGCAGTTGATACTGGCTTGAGGCTAGCGTTTGCTGAAAATCCATCAGGTAACTGAATAGAAATCCCCTTGGAGAGTTCAGTCTGAGTATTTGGATTGATAGCTACTGAGGGTTTAGAACGAATAAATGTGAAACTAAACTGCTTGGTCACCCAATCTCCAACAGGGGGTTCCTCATCGTCACCAACTTGTCTTTCCCCAGAATCTCCTGGTAATGGTAAAGACCGGAGCTGGAACTGTTCAACTGGAAATGGATGCGTACTCGCAATCAGTTTGAAGGTTTCCCCGTATTCTGTGAGCTTCTGATAACGTGCTTTTGCTTGAGCATTTTTATTGTTAGGTGTAGGAATACCGATTGGGATGTCTTCTCGTAATTTGCCTTGTGAAGTTTTATACTTCATTGTGCAAGTATCACCAGCCTCAATCTCAAGCCATTGAGCTTTGTTCTCACCGTCATATATAATTCCAGGATCATTAATTGAGAAATCATCACAAATATCTAAGATTGTGAAGAAAAGACGCTTATGCGATTGATTTTTAATTTCTACCCGAATTTTAGGCTTATCATTCTCTTGCTGGTAAAGAACTAGATGCGGCTCTTTGCTCGTGACTCCTTGATAAGTTACTTCGATCTTAATCCCATCTTTGTCAATAGAAGAATTGGGATTTTCTAAATCTCTAGTTGTAATCCACTTAGCGATATGCTCTACCCGTCTTGCTGCTAAACTGATCGAGATATCGTTATCCTCTGCTGCAAATGGTTCTATCAAGAGACGGTTATCAATGCCATCTCTAATTTCAAACTGCTGATTACAGACATAGAGACGGTATTGGTGGGCTTGCTCGCGATCATCTATTACACCTACAGCCAGCGAACGCCATTCTTCTAGCTTTTCTTTGACTTTTTCTAATAATTCTCGATTTGCGCCTTTCTCACCTTCAAAATCAAAATAAAATAAAACTTTCGGTACAGGTCGTTTGATGATAATAGCAGGGAACTGCTTACTACTATCTTGTGTTAACGTATCAGAAACAAACTCTATAACACTTTCAGTAGCGCGAACCTCAACAACCTTGATACGCGCCTGCTCCGCTACTTTAGAGCCATCTTTGATAAACACTGGCTTGCTTATCTCGAATTTTTCGTACTTACTGTCTTCTGGATAAACTGCCAGATCCATGTCTTTTTGGATACCTTGAAAGGCTCCTGCATTAATGATCCACTCTGCTTGCTGTTCTGGATCGCCACTTGTTGTTGCTTGAACATGGGGACGATATTTAAGCGTAAAAGATGGATCGCGAGGTTTTATAATTGCTGGCTTACCCAAAAATGCTAAAGTTTTCGTTTCTAGATTCTCTGAGGGAATTCTGCCTGATTTTTTTGGCTCCATCCCTTCAATAAACTCAAGTTGAGGATTTTGATAAAGCCGAACGCCAGTTACACGAGTTCGCACCTGATGAATTAAGTTTTCATAGGACAATGCCGCATTCTGACTTTCAAGTTCCTTCACTAGAGAGTAGGTGAATAGCCCACGCTTGGTAGCTTTTGTATCGCTCCCTGGAATAGGAAACTCTTTTGCAGTCTCAGTGTTAAGACAGGCAGCAATAAATGTATGCCCTCCTTGAGGAAAAGTTTCAGAACTGAGCTGATCTTTTGTGATGTTGTTGGCAAAGCAAAAGTTGCTGTATTCCCTAGCAGGAGCTATATTATCAAGCTGGCGAATGCCCTCTGCATCATCCAAATCCCGAGTTCCAGAGCTGGAATGACAACAGTCAAAAACAACAAGAACATGATCCGGGCTGTTTTCTCCTTGATCAGCAACCTGAGAGATCAAATAGCGTAGTTCTTTATCAGCAAGATCAGGCACTATTTTTCCGCCCACCTCAGATCGGCTGTCGTAACACACAATTGTTTCATGGGCGTTATCTAATTCCCAATCCTTAAATTCTTCTCCCGCTTTCTCCCTTGCACCATGACCACAGAAATAAAACAGAACAACATCCCCTTTACCTGCCTGGCTGAGATAATTTGTAAACCCACCAATAATTTTCTCGCGAGTCGCATCTCCGTTTGTGAGCATTAGTGGGTCAACGAGGGTATAAGTCTCCTTATCAAGACGGTTATCCAGAAATTCTTTGACGGCTGTGATGTCATTCACACATCCATTCAGATTCGAGACTTTCTTGTACTGATCAATACCAACCATTAGTGCATAGAGCTTAGGGCGATTATGAGCCATGATTAACCTCACAAAAAAGAACGTAGTCGGAGTACGGAAAAGGATTGAAGTGCTTCGCTTCTTTCTGTTACTTAATAGTTATCAGCCTGCTCAACTTATGCGTTTGTAGATTCGGTTATAACGGCTCAACCTCAACACCATTTTATTCAAAAGGACTGGCTCTTCCGTACCTGTTATGCTAAATACGCCTGCAAATAAGCTTGAAATCCTTGTTAGGCAATAATAACAGGCGTTATCTTACCGTTTGAGACTTGGCTTTTAAATTGAGTCCATAACAGCCTGTAAGCCTTGATTTCAAAGGACAATAATGGTGTTTAATTAAAATTTCAGCATAATACTTACTGAAGAACCAAAGGACTTATCTGTACAATTAAAAAAAAGTCGTTAAATTTCAAAGCTGTACGTTCGCTCATTTTTAACCGCAAGATTTAATAAGCGCCTTACAGGGGTTGTAATTCAGGCTGTGGAATGGATTCAGGCATTTTTAGTCCCATAGGAGTTTTTGATCATTTTATGATTTATCCTATGCCTACGGCTTAAATAACCGCCACTGAAAGCCTTTTAGAATGGTCACAAATTTTACATAAAAATACCGGTTCACGTAAAAATCCTCTTTTTCCTTTTACATTAAGACTTTAATTCCCCTTTGGATCTCAAAATAAGCGAACGTACAGTAAAAGCTTGCCAAAAAAATGAAGTCTTAAGATTTCATTTTTAGGTTGCCGCTAATGGTTATTAAACAGTTCTGCCATAACAATTCCAGTTTTTTCAGGATAATAGATTCTTAATTTTTCTAGGGGGTAGGTTCTTAATTCATTCGTCCCTAAATGTAGTCTCTTGCTTTACCTAGACCATCGTAGATTGCTTGCCGGAATTCTTCTAATTGTGTCAGGATCATCTGAATCAATGAACTTTTGTTTACATTCATTGACTTTACAGCAGTCAGGGTAACTTCTGACTGCTTTCCTCTCTAACAAGAGATCTGCGTCTCAGTACTAATGTCTGTTTTTTATCTGTTATTCTATCCGTGCTTTGCTTCTGTCTGAGCTTTTAGTCCAAACTCCAGGTATTTATGTCTTTATCAAAAGACTATATTAATACGGTTTAGTTAAGAGTGAGAGAGGAAAATTAGAAATCGCAGCTTTTAATTTTTTCGTAAAATATAGCCGAAATCGAGAGAGCTTCGCATTATTAAAGGTAGTAAATGAAATTCCTTAATTACTACGTTATAGTACCAAACGAAAATATAAATTATGCGTTTGATAAATTGTAATGAGAAAATTATTCATTCAAGACCTAAAACCTAAGTATTATGTCTTTATTAGCTAGATAAAAACCTTGTTTTTATCAGAGAGTCAGTTAAAAATAGACACATGGTTAAACAAACATTTAACCGCAGTCAAACAAATTAATCACTTATTCAAGGAATACAATCATGTCTCTTATCACAATTTCTGACCTCACCACATCTGAAAGCTTTATTAGCGAAATTAGCGAAATTGAAACTAGTGCATTACTAGGTGGTAAAGCCAAAACAAAAAACACCTTTAACTTCAATGGAGGCAGCAACATCTTAGGGGGTGGAGCTATTGACGGTGGATCAGGCAGTGGTACTGTTGTTGCTATTGGTCAACTTAACCTAACCCTCAGTACTCCCCTTACTGCTTAAAATCTTTGGAGTCTTGAAAACATGGCTTTTGTTCATGTAGTCAACGATTTTTTAATGTAGATTTCATGATCAAAAGTTAGTCTTAGAGACATACATTTTCAGTTTGTGTCTCTAAGATTTTTATAAAAATTAAGCTCAGTATTTGTCTATTCTTAGTCTTAGACAGGAATAGATGTCCCTTTCTTCCAGCAGATTTTTTTCTATATCATCTCATAGTTAGTGATTTTATTTCTGTTATCTCAAGCTTAAAGCTGTTATCTAAATTTATCTGAGCTATCACTTCCATTTCCGCAATCTGTTGATTTAGCCAATCTGTAAATAAATTTCCTAAAATCTTTCCACGCAACTGGTCATTCAGTTCTGGTTTGATTATTTCTTCGACGAAAATTAAATGCACGCCTTTTGAAGTAACTATTGGTTTAAGAATTTCAGGTGGATTGGCTGCAAATACTGCAGCACACATTTCCGAAGAAAAACCAGTACGTTTCTTAATTCCTTGATATCCTCCAACTCTGCGAAGTTCTATATCTTGAATATATTGGTGAGCTATCTCATAGAAACTTATCTCTTTTTCTTTCAGAGCATAAAAAAGTTCACAAGCTAAATCTTCATCATCTAAAATAACTTCATAAGTAACCGCTGCTGCATAATCAAGCTGATGTTCATAAAAGAACTGTTCAACTTTATCTCCGAATAAATGAAGTGCTAACTTCTTAGCAAGAAGATCAGTGTATGCTATCCCTTCAAAGTCTTCGATTGAAAGGTGATGCTTTTCTAACCATGTCCAGGTATCTTCTGCTTTAACGAGGTTGTTAGCTAAGCGTAAATTATCTGCTGCTTGCTGAACCTCTTTAATTTCAACTTTAATGTCTGCTTCCTTAGCAGTATCAATAATGATTTTTCGAGTTGCGATCGCTCTTAATAAGTTAGGAATTTGGCACGAAATCTTAACTTGGTAAAGAAGTTCTTCTTGAGAGATATTTAGAGCTTTTGACATGACGAATTTTTTCTAAATTAAGTAGTTGAGAGTTGAATTTCCTGGGTGAGAGATTTAATGAATAACATCTCTACATATTCACACCGTCTTTCTCCAGCTTTTTAAACGGATCTAACATGTAATCAATTACGCGGCGTTGGTGAATAATCACCTCGGCAGTTGCAGTTTGACCAGGTGATAAGAAAATACGTT
>NZ_JAAKGC010000015.1 GCF_017591665.1 Aetokthonos hydrillicola CCALA 1050
ACGCAACTGCTGGGCAGGAATTTCAACAAACTGAGAGGCTCTTGGTTCTTCTTTCTTTTCCTGGGCAATTTTAGGAGCAATCAATCGTGCTACCTGTGGCTGAAGGGCTAGTAATTGTCTAAATGCTGCTGCTGCACGATGTCTTGCGTGTTGTTCTAACGTTTTGCCCAAAAGGATAAAGCCTAGCATCATAACCGGCTCGTCAAAGAAGCATTCCCAAGCAAGTTGAGGAAACACTAGGGCAACCAAACTAGCTGTGTAAGCTGTAAATGTTCCCAATCCGATTAAAGTGTTCATATTTGGTGAATTCTGCCGCAAAGCTCGCCAGCCATCCACCAAAATTGGGCGACCTGGAATTAGTAGCGCCACTGTTGCCAATCCAAAGTGAAACCAAATATTGTGCAAATCTGGTATGATGGGACTACTAATAGCGGTAAAATGCCCAATTCCTGACAAAATCAGCAACACAACAGCAATTACCAATTGCCTTTGTATTAACTGCATTTGCTTGCGCTGCCGTTCTACAGGATCTTCCAGCGACTGTTTGTTGTTTATCGCTTCGAGAGCCGATTTTCTCGGTTGAGTTGGGAAGCCAGCTACTGACAATTTTTCTGCCAGGTCGTCTGGATTGACTACACCCGCTTGTGACTCTACAACTGCTACTTCTGTAGCTAAGTTGACACAAACACTATTGACCCCTGAATATTGTGTGAGATGCCGCTCAACAGCCCTCACACAACCAGCACACTTCATACCCCCGACATCCAAGATTATTTTCTCTGTAGGCAGGGTTGGTTCTGGAGAAAGGTTAGTTTTCGGGAGGATTTGCATGGTAATGTTTGGATTTGCTACTAGACTTCAACGCCTTATTAAAAAGGAGTCAGGAGACAGAATTCAGAAGTCAGAATATACCACCCATAAAGGGATATGTTTTAAGAAAAGTTTCAACTCTTGTCCCGGGTAACGAGTAGAGGAGGTTGTGACTACTATTTATTCTGACTCCTGACTCGTGACTTCTGAATTCTGTTTGATAAAAACGTTTCTAATTCGAGGGTAGGCGAAATCCGCAACCTTGACAGCAAAAAATAATAACTTTTCTCTAATTTATAAGGGGCATGGGGCATGGGGCATGGGGCATGGGGCATCTCACAGGTGTAGGTTTTTTACAGATACATCTAGGACGGGTGAGACGCTTGTAGACTTGGGGGAGAAGGTGGACAAGGAAGAAACATATCATCCAAGTGTATATACTAGTTTTTAACAAACTAAGAGTAAAAAAACATCCTTGTCTGCTTTCCTTCCTTGTCCTCCAAGTCTAGCCAACACCTAGATATAAAAAACCTACCCTTGTGAGCCCCTGCTCCTCCTGCTAAGAGTTCCCTCTTCCTAAAACCAACCTTGCTTATTGACAAAGTAAGTGTCCACAAATTCGTCGTGGGGTTTGTTTAAATAAATCATTCCTTCAATTAAACCTACGAGCTGCACTATCAGCAGCGTAAAGCCGTAGGTAAAATAACCACCTACTAAAGAAATCAATAGCATGACTGAACCTTCTACGGGGTATCCCAAAATAAACTTATGGATGCCCAAACTGCCGATTATGATTCCACAATACCCAGCCAGAAGTTGCTTAGTGGCGTGACTTGGGTTGAGATTTGCCATAAACAGTGAAGCTCCTTTATTAGTAATGTATAAAATCTAAATTTTAGATTGCTTTTAAGAAATAAAAAACATTATACCACTAAAACAGAAGCTTCAGTAGAAATACTCGCCAATTGATTGTTTAGAGGAGTAGGCGGATAAGGAGGCAGAGCAAATTCTCCCTATGCGCAAGAAATGCTTCAGAGCTGATTATCGCTACCAAGAATAAACAGGCTCAGTAGGGTGCCGCTATTCCAAAGGCTGTGAAGAAGCATGGGAGCTAGGAGGTTGCGCGATCGCGTGTATACTATTGCCAAAACAACCCCTAAAGCAAACAATGGTAAAATTTCTGACAAACTGAGGTGAGCAATAGCAAACAATAAACTACTGACAAGAATTGCTCCCCACACGGATAAATAACGTGTTAGAGAAGGTAGCAAAAAGCCGCGAAACAAAAATTCTTCAAATAGTGGCGCTGCGATCGCTGCTGTAAAGAAAAATATCGCCAGTGCCACTGAATCTCGCCCTTCTAAGGCTAGTTGTAACAGAGGATTACTACCGCCTTGCCCTTGCCATAGCTGTTGGTTAATTAATGAAACTATAACCACTACAGGTAAAGCTACGCAGTAACCACCTAATCCCCATAAAAACCATCCACCCCTTAAACTCAAGCGAAACCAGAACTCTGGCAGAGGGAAAAAGCGTCTGATGGATAAATATAATACCGATACGGTACCAAGAGCTACCATTAGGTAACTCACCAAAACATAAAATGCTTGAATTCGGACATTACCAGTAGAACGTGGGATAGGCAAAAGCGAGAATATAATAGGTACAAAGAGTTGACCCATTAAGAAAAAACCGACGACGAAGACATACAAAATGGTTTCGCCATCCCAAGGTGTTGACCAGCGCGTATCAGCATTTTGAGCTAATAAGGATGCTTTTCTCTTTAGTAAATACTGACCAACTAAAAAAATTATCAATCCAACACCAATAAAAGCTCCTAGAACTGGAACAGTGCCAATAATTGCTAATTTCAATAAAGCTTGCTGTGCGACTTCTTGTTGTTCTACTTTGAGTTTTTCCAAGGCTTCAGAACGCTGCTCTAATTGATATAGCTTAGACAAAGCAGTAAAGCGAAACCAACCTTTGAAGTTATCTTGAATTAACTGTTGAGAGTTGGGCAAAAGAAGGGGAGGATTGCTCCAAAACCCTGTTAAAGCATCACTTAATTTGCTGAATTGGGGATTGCTTGGTGAGGTTTGTTGTAATTTTTGCCAAGTTTTTTTTGCTGTCTCAGTTTGCCCTTGCTGTGCTTGTAAAATTCCTAAGTCCAGATCTAACTTATTTATCGATTTTTGCAACTGATTAACTAGCTGCTGGAACTGTTGCTGTTGTTGGGTGCGAGAGGTGTTGGTAGCAGGAGGAATTTCTGGTTGAGTTTTAGGGGCTGCTGGAGTAGTGATCGGTTCAGAACGCAGTTTTTCTAACTGGCTTTTAGCTTTATCTAAGTTATTTTGAGCCAAATCACGAGCTTGTTGATACTCTTCGGTAGCATTTTCTAGGGGTTTTGTACCGACTATTGCGTCACGAAATAGCTTGGAATTGTCGTCTTTGCTATCTAGTGGTTCCAAAGTCGTAGCTTGAAGCACAATATTTGTTTGGTAAAGTTCCAAACGATTTTGAAACTGTGGTTCCTGCCAACTTTTGAACAAAGCTAGTCCAGAAATAGCGATCGCAACCGACGTTGCCAGAATTAAAATCAATCGCTTGAATGACATCTATCCTTCCTTTACCTTAAGTTGGGAAGCTTGAAAGCTCTGCCCGTTTGAACTATCTTAAGATTTTATGACAGTTTCGATGCGCTCATTTTAAGAGGGAGCAGGGAGCAGGGGAGCTCTTGGCGGGGGAGCAGGGGGGATCAATCGTTGCGGAATAAATGAGTGTGTTGGGAATTATATAAACGGGAACGGGCTTCACTCGTTGTTTGTGACAGTGCGGGGCTTATTACATAGAGCGTGGTACGAACCAAGTTTTCGTGTTTCGTACAATTTGCCATTTGATTAAGCGGAACGACTCTAATTTTTTCATCAGCCCAACCTAGCCGAAAGCAAATTGCTACGGGCGTGTTGGCTGGATAGTGTTCTAATAGTTTAGCTTGGGCTGTTTCGACATGACGTGCGCTAAGATACAAACAAAGGCTAGCTTTATGGGCTGCAAGTCTAGCTAATTCTTCTGTTTCCGGGACTGCTGTGTTTCCGCTTATACGGGTTAGAATGATACTTTGAACTAAACCTGGAACTGTGAGTTCTACTTTGAGTTTGGCAGCTGCAGCTTGAAAAGCACTGATCCCTGGCACGACTTCAAAAGGGATTTCCGCTTCTGCCAAAAGATGAATTTGTTCGTGGATGGCGCTATAGAGACTGGGATCACCAGAATGAAGACGAACGACGGATTTGTGCGATCGCACTCGTTCTATCATAATGGGCACAATCTCTTCTAAGGTCTTATCGGCAGTTGGAATAATTTCTGCGTCTTGGCGGCATAATTGCAAAATCTGCTGAGGCACCAAAGAATCAGCAAACAAAACAACATCTGCAGCAATGAGCAGTTTTTGTGCCTTAATAGTTAATAATTCTGGATCTCCAGGTCCCGCTCCAACTATATATACGGCTGACTTTAAAGCATTTACTTTGGAATTATTCATTTTGTTAATGCAAGAGTACAAATACTCGTATTTTGCACTATCCAATCCTCAAAAATTTTTTTCGACTTTTTCTCAGTATCTTTCCGGAAAGGACTTCTTTCTCTAGTAGAGATAATTGGTAGATGCACCCTGGTTAAGCCCTAGAGAAAACTCTGGGGCATTTTTTTTATCTATCTGCTGACTGCTGACTGCTGACTGTTAACAGTTAACTGTTAACAAAACTGAGGGAGGGAACCCCGTCATGACGGACGGCTTTGTGTGAACCGTTAACCGTCAACCGTCAACCGTCAACTATCAACAATCATGAACAACAATTCCTAACCATTATCCATTTCACCCTGTCCCTTATTAGAGGTGGAAACGATGTCTGGCAATGAGCGTCTAGTGAAGTAAAGCCATGCCAAACCAGCTAATCCTAAGACTATTCCAGCTAAGCTGACTACTTGGGCAATCCTCAGAGGTCCTAACATCAAGCTGTCCGTCCTTAGACCTTCAATCCACAACCGCCCTAAACTATAAGCTAATAAATAAGTCATAGCTAGTGTACCTACCTTTAGACGCGGCTTGCCAGCTAAACCTCGAAAAAATAACGTTATTAGCAAGGCAAAAACCATAAAATCCCATAAAGATTCGTAAAGAAAGGTGGGATGAAAGTAATCAAAATTAGCGTACTGTGGGGGACGGGGGAATCTCTTTTCCCCGTTACCAAGATCTATAACGGGAGGAATGTACAACTTCCAAGGTAGATTAGACTTAGGGTCTATTGGTCTGCCAAAAGCTTCGGAATTGAAGAAGTTTCCCCAACGTCCTATTGCTTGCCCTAAAATCAGCGAAGGGGCAACCAAATCCGCTAATTGCCAGAAAGAAACCTGCTTAAGTTTGGCAAATATTAACGCTGCCAAAACGCCACCAATAATTGCTCCATGAATTGCAATCCCTCCCTGCCAAATGGCAATGATCTTCTCTGGGTGTGGCGCATATTCTGACCATTGAAACAAAACATAATATAGTCGCGCGGCAGGAATTGCACCAATCACTAGCCAAATTGACAAATCGCTTAGTAAATCGGGATTCACGTTACGGCGCTTTGCCAAATACTGAGCAAGGGTGACGCCAATTAGCACTGCTGTCGCTATTAACAAGCCGTACCAACGGATTGTTAATGGTCCTATTTTCACCAGAATCGGTCCTGGAGAAGTAAATTGAAAAGCTAGGGGCAAAGAGGAAAGATCCAGTGCCATGCAAAATTACCTTGAGAACATATGAGCGCGACCTAATACCTAATAACAGAAAAAAGGTATTCTTTAGACAAAAACGGAACAAACTAATTTAAAAAGTGTAAATTTATACATCTTAACTACAGTAATAAGGGAAAAGTACAATATTCACCCCGAAACTCTGGCCATTTGACTCTGATAAAGAAGCTCTTGAATTCATTTTAATGCCAATATCAGCGCCATCCGACGGGTGCGGTGGAGAAGTATTCGCGACAAGCAGTAGCAATGGTTAAAATAATCTAGTGATTAAGAAAAAGCGACTCCCTGCTTGGGGCAGAATATTTTTTAGCGTTCGCACACGCATTTTAGCTTGGTACATCGTGTTAATGATTCTTTCAACACTGGTATCAAGTATGGCAATTCGTCAAGTCCTACTTGTCCGCATACAAGAAGAGGTTGAAAAGTCTGTTGTTCATGAGGTAGAAGAGCTTCGGCGATTAACCAAAGAAACAAAACGTTCCAAAGGTCTATCTCCGAGAAATGGTATTGCTACTACTTTTAATATATTTCTTGCTCATAACATTCCTCACGACGATACATTTTTCATTACCTTGTTGAATGAGCAATTCTATCAATCCAGTCCTCAAGTCCTTCCAGCACCCCTACGCCCAGATTCGGAATTAGTAAAATACTGGTCTAGGTTAACCAAGCCAGAGACAGGTAAGAAAGTAACTCCCACTGATACTTTTTTCTATGTAGCAGAACCGGTGATAAACGGTAATAATCGGGGTGTATTTGTAGCAGCTTATTCCATCAACGGTGAGTATAAAGAAGCGAATCGGGTGGTTATTGTCATGTTGGAAGTGACAATACTTGTCTTAGCTATAGCCTCTTTACTAGCTTGGTTGGTAGCTGGAAGGATCTTGGCTCCCCTGCACTCACTGACCGAAACAGCCCACTCAATTAACGAATCTGACCTAATTCGACGTACTCCTGAGCAAGGAGTAGACGAAATTGCTGAACTCACTATCACGTTTAATAGGATGTTAGATCGTCTCCAAACTGCCTTTACTAATCAACGAGAGTTCATCAACGATGCTGGTCATGAGTTACGAACACCAATCACCATTATCCGTGGTCATTTAGAACTTCTGGGTGACGATCCCCAAGAACGACGAGAAACAATAGAACTTGTCACCGACGAGCTTGATCGCATGAGTCGCTTTGTTGATGACTTATTATTATTAGCTAAGGCAGAGCAACCCGATTTTTTAACCCTAGAAACTGTAGATATTGGCTTGCTTACTGAGGAACTGTACACCAAAGCTAAAGCTTTAGCTCCTCGGGACTGGCGTCTAGACAACAAAGGTTCAGGACGTATTGTTGCTGACCGTCATCGGTTGACTCAAGCGATAATGAACTTAGCACAGAATGCGACTCAGCATACGGTAGATGGAAATGTTATTGCACTTGGTTCAGATCTTAAGAACAGTAACGCCTATTTCTGGGTACAAGACACAGGCGAAGGTATTACTCTTGTTGATCAGCAGCGAATCTTTGAACGCTTTGCCCGTGGTCATGCTAGCCGCCGTCGTTCTGAAGGCGCTGGGCTAGGATTATCTATTGTGCAAGCGATCGCCCTTGCCCACGGTGGTTGGGTAGAACTCAAAAGCCAACCAGGTGAAGGCTCTACATTCACTATTGTGATTCCATTTGATCCACCTCAGGAGGTTGTTTCTGACTGACCGGATTTTAATAGCTGAAGACGAACCACGCATCGTCGCTTTTCTAGAAAAAGGGCTACGAGCATCGGGTTTCAGTACTGCAGTAGCAAACGATGGTCATGAAGCAATAGTCATGGCACAAAATTATGCTTTTGACCTTTTAATCCTTGACATTGGTCTTCCTGGCAAAGATGGTTGGGCAGTGTTGGAAGAGTTACGAGGTCAAGGTGAAGATCTCCCTATTATTATTCTCACTGCTCGTGACGATGTGAGAGATAAAGTTGCTGGATTGGAAGGTGGGGCTGATGACTATGTGACCAAGCCCTTTCGGTTTGAAGAACTGCTGGCACGGGTACGGGTTCGATTACGTGACAAGCGTTTGCCCAAACAGCAGCAAGAAATGGTTCTGAAATCTGGCAACCTTGTCCTTGATTTGCGCACACGCCAAGTTTGGGTTGGCGATCATTTAGTCAAGTTATCAGCACGAGAATTTACCTTAGCTGAAACCTTTATACGTCATCCTGGGCAAGTAATGAGCCGAGAGATTCTCCTCAGTCAGGTTTGGGGCTACGACTACGATCCCGGCTCCAACGTCGTTGATGTTTGCGTCGGTTATCTTCGCCAAAAGCTAGGTCGCCACTACATTGAGACTGTTAGAGGTATAGGGTATCGGCTGCGAGCTTGAGAGGGGGCAGGGAGCAGGGAGCAGGGAGCAGGGAGCAGGGAGCAGGGAGCAGGGAGCAGGGAGCAGGGAGCAGGGAGTAGGGAGCAGGGAGCAGGGAGCAGGGGAAGCGGGGGAAGCAGGGGAAGCAGGGGAGGCAGGGGAGGCAGGGGAGAAAAAAAGACAAATCTTACCCAGTTTTGACTTTTGACTTTTGACTTTTGACTTTTGACTTCCCCGCAGGGGGTGCCCAATCCCCCTTTTATGAAAAAACTCTCATAAAAACTTAATGAACATATTAGAAAAATTTATGAAAATTAACACGAGTGGTCAAAGTAATTGCTGCACGCTTGACCGCAAGTTTTAATATCATAAACCAAAGGAAAGATGACAACGAAATATCTTAAAGCAAAAAATTCTATTACTAACGACCTGGTGGCGTCGTTAGTGGTGTTTCTTGTTGCTCTACCCCTATGTTTGGGGATTGCGATCGCTTCTGGTGTTCCTCCAGCGCTTGGGTTGGTAACTGGTATGGTTGGAGGAATTA
Source organism: Aetokthonos hydrillicola CCALA 1050 (assembly GCF_017591665.1). GTDB lineage: Bacteria > Cyanobacteriota > Cyanobacteriia > Cyanobacteriales > Nostocaceae > Aetokthonos > Aetokthonos hydrillicola. Next base: position 8,501 of record NZ_JAAKGC010000015.1, read on the forward strand.
TAGTTGGCGTTATTTCTGGCTCTCCGTTGCAGGTTAGCGGTCCTGCAGCGGGACTCGCTGTTATCGTTTGGGAATTGATTCAAGAACACGGCATTGAAATGCTTGGACCTATTATTCTGTTGGCTGGCTTGATCCAGTTACTTGCGGGAGTGTTCAAGTTTGGTCAGCTTTTCCGCGCGTTATCTCCTGCAGTCATATATGGGATGCTCTCAGGTATTGGCGTGATGTTGATCGGTTCGCAATTCCACGTGATGCTGGATGAGAAGCCTCACTCTCACGGAGTTGAGAATTTAATTTCGATTCCCACTTCGATCTACAATCTTGTCTTCATCCACAAGGGTAGCCATCTAATGGCTGGCTTTGTTGGAGTGATGACCATTATTACACTCCTTCTCTGGGATAAGTTCAAGCCAACCAGATTGAAGTTGGTACCAGGTGCTCTTGTTGGTGTCTTGGTTGCAACGGGGATCTCAACCTTGATGAAGTTGCCTATTCAACACGTTAATGTCCCAGAAAGTCTTGCTGCAACAATTCAACTTCCTACTCTAGAGAGCTTAATTAATCTGTTTCATGGACCGAAATTTCTGGATGCAGTTGTTATTGCCTTTATTGCTAGTGCAGAAAGCCTGCTCTCAGCAGCGGCAGTGGATCGATTGCATCATGGACCAAGAACAGATTTTGATCGTGAATTAGCAGCTCAAGGTTTCGGTAACATGATTTGTGGCGCGCTTGGCGCAATGCCAATGACGGGTGTGATTGCTCGTAGCTCTGTGAATGTGGAAGCTATGGCACAAACCAGACTCTCCACAATTCTTCACGGAGTGTGGCTGCTGGCTCTTGTCGCTGCTGCACCTTCTGTATTGAAGCTAGTTCCTACTTCTAGCCTGGCGGCGATTTTGTTGGTGACAGGCTATAAGCTCATAAAAGTAGAGAATATCCGGAAGCTACAGCAATACGGGCGTATTCCTGTTTTTATCTATTTCGCAACCTTGGGCGGTATTCTCGCTACGGATCTGTTGATTGGCGTCATCATTGGTTTTGTGCTGTCGACGATCAAGCTAATTTATAAAGTTTCCCAACTTTACATTCGCATTGATAGCAATCAAATCAACCGCAGGGTTGACGTGTATCTTGAGGGAGTAGCTACATTTATTCGGCTACCAAAACTTGCCAAAGCTTTGGAAGGAATTGCACCAGGCAAAGAAATTTATATCCACTTAGAAATGTTAAGTTATATTGACCACTCGTGTCTGGACTTTTTCTCAACCTGGGAGAAGCAACAACAAAAGATGGGAAGCAATGTGATTGTACAGAAAGATAAATTGGTGGAGCGCTACCGCAGACCATTTACACAGAAAAACTCAGAGGAAACTAGCTCTTAAGCTGTTGCCAATTTAATTTGTATATGGGAAGCGGGCTTTTTGGCCCGCACTAAAATTATTTTACATTTTCGTTTTATTGAATTTAGCTACACCTAAGCTTAAAAAACCCCATTGGCAGACGTTATAGATATGCAGTAATCTTATAAGCACGGGAAATAGGTTGCTTGAAGAAAATGTGTTGTTGCTCTCTTAACAAAAATTTACTCGATATAGACACATGGAGAAATTAACGAAGGGTGTGCAAGACTTCAAAGTCAACCATTTCAGCACATACAGAGAGATATTTGAGCAGCTTTCTGTTGGCGGTCAGCACCCCAGAATCCTCTTCATAACCTGCTCTGATTCTCGGATTACCCCCAGTCTAATTACTCAAACCCAGCCTGGAGAATTGTTTATTATTCGTAATGCTGGCAACATTATTCCACCGTATGGAACCACCAATTGTGGTGAAGGCGCTACCGTAGAATATGCTGTTCAAGCATTGGAAATTAAGCATATTATTGTCTGCGGTCACACTCATTGTGGAGCAATTAAGGGGCTACTACACTTGAATAGCTTGCCGCAAGATATGCCTCTACTTTATGACTGGTTAAAGTACGCACAGCCTACCAACTTACGTCTCCAGCAGCGCTATCAAGAGTATGAAGGCGAAGACCTTTTAAACGCTGCCATTGAAGAGAATGTCCTGACCCAAATAGAAAATTTGCAAACTTATCCAGCAATCCAAGCTAAACTCGACAGTGGCACACTTAACATCCACGCTTGGGTTTACAAAATTAGAAGCGGCGAAGTCCTTGCATATACTGGGGATCACTGGGAAGTATTATAAATATCTTCCTTGGGCATGGGGCACCCCTGCGGGGAAGTCAAAAGTCAAAAGTCAAAAGTCAAAAGTGGGTAAGATTTGTCTTTTTTTCTCCCCTGCCTCCCCTGCTAAGAGATCCCTAATCTATTGCAGTATTTTTTCGTATTTAGATATAATCACTTAAATAAGTTTGAGAAATATATTTTGTGATTGCTATTTATCCAGGTAGCTTTGACCCTATCACCTTGGGACACTTAGATATTATCGAACGTGGCGCAAGGCTGTTTACGATGGTGATTGTTGCTGTCCTGCGCAATCCCAACAAAGCACCACTATTTACCGTGCAACAACGGTTAGAACAAATTCGCCTATCAACGCAACATTTAGCAAATGTAAACGTAGACAGCTTTGAGGGTCTAACTGTTAAATATGCCCAAATGCAAGGAGCACAAGTTCTGCTAAGGGGTTTACGGGCAGTTTCAGACTTTGAAGTGGAGCTTCAAATGGCTCACACTAATAAAACCCTTTCTACTCAAATAGAAACAGTTTTTTTGGCAACATCAAATGAGTATAGCTTTTTAAGTAGTAGTGTGGTTAAAGAAGTCGCTAGGTTTGGTGGCTGTGTTGATCATCTTGTTCCCCCACATGTTGCTCTAGATATTTACCAATGCTTCGCTCAGAACAATCCGGTGTCCAACCAAATCAAAACGGAAGTCATCTAACTCCTGAAGAATTCACCGAGGAATCGGAAAGCTTAGATATTCAACAGGAGCTTAACCGTATAGAAGAAATGATTCTCGCAAGTCCACGTATTCCATTCACACGGCGTACGTTAGTGGATGAAGAAAAACTGCTGGATCAGCTTGATTACGTAAGGCTTTCTTTGCCTACGGCGTTTCAGGAAGCAGCAGAAATTATCACGCAAAAGGAGGAGATTCTCCTAGAAGCAGAGGAATACGGACAACAAATTCTTGACGCGGCGCAAGCCAAAAGAGCGGAAATTTTAGATGAAAGCGACATAATTAGACAGGCAGAACAAGAAGCCGCTGAAATTCGGCAAAAAGCTCAACAAGAGTATGACTCTATGCTACAAGCAACTTTAGAGGAAATTGACCTTAAAAGGCGGCAATGTCAGCAAGAGTTAGACCAGATGCATTCTAAGGCGATCGCACAAGCTGAAGCAATTGAACAGGGAGCTGATCAATATGCTGATAACGTCCTGCAAAATATAGAGCAACACCTTAACGATATGTTGCGCATTATCCGCAATGGACGTCAACAACTGCATTCAGATGTCTCTTTACAACGTAATCCACCCCCTCCCAAGAAAAAATAGAAATTGCCCCAATAAGGTTATTACAAATAAATCGTCATTGATTTGTAGTTGTGTATTAGGTGCTACATGCCTTAGCTCACTGAAACGCAACTACAAATTTTTTAATAAAAAAGCATTCAGGAGTCAGGAGTCAGAATTCAGTATGAATTCTGTACCACTGGCGGATGAATAAGTGGGTTTAAGTCCCCCGCTAAATTAAAAATTTAGCGGTCTGCAATTAGTGGCGGGTCTGAATTCCTCACTAATTGATTCTGACTCCTGACTTCTGGCTTCTGACTCCTTCTTCAAGCTATTTTTACAGAAGACTGAGATTTTTTCATAAATTAAATACGATTACTATAATAAATTTCAATCTAAGTTCACAAATTCAATATAGTGTTTAACACTGTCTTAGTAAACTTTACATTCCTTAATATATATTGAATTGTTCTCACCTACTTACTTAGTACCTACACGAAATTTTCATTAAGAAGCAATATTCAGGAATTTTTTATTACTAAAATACACTTAATAAAATCAGATTTTTTTAGTGGTTTGCCCTATTCTTGTAATTCAAATATAAATCAGATAGAAGATTTATAAAAAGTCGATAAAATCTAAAATAAACTGAATTTAAATTCCGGTTTTTTAAAAAGAGACAAGAAAAGAAAAATATCTAGAAATTGATATTAGTCTTTGAAAAAATGCTAAAAAAATTTAGTCAAAACTCTTCTATAAGTGGCTTTACCTTACTTGAAACTTTAGTCTCAATTGTTTTAGTTGGAATATTATCTTCAATTGCAGTACCGAATTGGTTAGTATTTGTTGATATTTTGCGTCTCAATGCGGCCCAAGATACAGTTTATCTGGCAATCCGCCAAGCTCAAAGTGAAGCGATAAGGAATAGAGTACCTTGGCAATTTAGTATTCGCCAACGAAACAGTATGTTTGAATGGTCTGTTCATAAAGCAGAAGGAGGGCAATTTCTTCCTGTATCCATCGACAAGCAAAAGAGTCTATGGCATAGGCTTGAAGACAATATTCGCCTTGATATAGATAAAAATGCTTTAGGGAAATACGAAACAACGATAGCAAAACAAACTTCATCTGCTTCATGGCGAGTGCTGTTTAACCATGAAGGTTGTCCAGTTTATGAAGTTTATGATGAGTGTACTCACACATCATTAAGAACGTTAGGACAGATAAATCTTGCTAGTAAAAATGCTGTTAAAGCTAGGCGGTGTGTCTATATTTCTACGCTTTTAGGAGCAATGAGAAAGGGTAAAAATCATACAAGATATAACGAAAATGACAAGTATTGCTATTAATTCAGCAATTTAGGTATTGTAGGGTGCCCTGTTAACGAAGTCGGTGACCATTTTTTGAATTCAAAATTCAAAATTGAAGAAATAATTTTGAATTTTGAATTGTTTTGACGCACCTTGATTAAAATTGTTGTTTTTCATGTGCTACTATTCTATAGACAAAAATTTACTTGAGATTAAAATCTAGGTGCTGAAGTCAAAAACGGCAAAACAGCATTTGATTATTTTCACCCGCTATCCAGAGCCAGGTAAGACAAAAACGCGGTTGATACCTGTTTTGGGTGCTGAAGGAGCGGCTAATCTTCAGCGTCAAATGACAGAACATACATTATTTCAGGTTAGACAATTGCAGAGGATTTGTCCCGTATCTTATGAAGTCCGGTTTACGGGGGGAAATTTGGAACTGATTCAAGATTGGTTGGGGTGTGAGCTATCTTACCAATCTCAAGGAGAGGGGGATTTGGGTAAACGAATGGAGCGATCGCTCTTGTGCGCTTTTGAATCAGGAGTAGAGCAAGCAATTATTATTGGTACCGATTGTCCTGGTGTTAATGCCGCAATTTTAGCATCAGCCTTTAACAAACTCCAGCAGTGCGATTTAGTGCTTGGTCCAGCAATAGACGGGGGCTATTACTTAATAGGGTTACAGCGCACCATTTCAGAGTTATTTACCAATATCGACTGGGGAACTAACCGAGTCTTCCAACAGACAGTAGATATTGCCAACAAACTCAATTTGTCTGTAATTGACTTACCTGCTTTGGCTGATGTTGATCGTCCAGAAGATCTCGAAATTTTGACTCAACGACCATGAGGGATAGAAAATATGCTGCTCATCTTTGAATTTTTGGTGTAAATTGAAACAAATAGCGACTAAAATTATACCACTATCCTGTATTTGCAGATAGCAAATTCTTTAAAACTCTTGTTTGAAATGGGGTTTATGTGTAATTTGTGTAATTTCAAATGGGATAATCACTAGTTATTGACAAAGAGACGAAAAACTATGAATTCTCGCTTAGCTGCTGCAACCAATGCTGCTCGTGTACTCACGGTGGCTGGAGTCATCTTAATTCTGTCTTTTTTCGTGGACTTCCTCATTTTGCTGTTTCCCTTTCAACCAACTAATAAGGTATGGCAAATTGACTTGGCTACCGCACTAGTAGATCGGGGAATTGTTCCACTAGTTGGTTTAGGTATGCTATTTGCCGGGTATTGGTTTGATACTCTTGAAGATGGCAATCGCCCAGCTATAGACTTAAGATTCCCAGCACTAATAGTGTCAAGTATTTTAGGTTTAATGTTCTTGCTGATATTTCCTCTACACCTTAACAATATTCATCAAGCTAGCAATCAAAGAGTGGAGCGAATTGATAAAGAAGCAGAACAAGCAGAAAATCAACTTAAAACTCAGCTATTACAAGTCCAACAACTGAGCAACACTGAGCAGTTCAAAGCCGCCATAGAAAAACAGCGCCAACAATTGAAAGCTCAGTATACTGAAATTCTCAAAGATGAGCAAAAGTATAAACAAGCACTAGAAAGTCCTACTATTCCTCAAGCTGTGAAGGATGTACTAAAGAAGGCTAAAACAAATCCTCAAGAGCTTGACAAAGCCATCGAACAGCAAACCGATCCTCAGACTCGTGCCAATCAACAAATTAGCCAAATTCGTCAAAGCAAGGAAGAAGCTGAAAAACAAGCAAGAGAATTAGCAAGTAAATCTGGATTGCGGATTGGTATTAGTAGTTTGCTGTTGTCAGTTGGTTATATTATCATTGGCTGGAGAGGATTAAGAGCTATGGGTGCTCTACAAGGTGGTGGACGCAAAGCGCCCGCACGCTAATCCATAATCTTTACTATTTGATTTTTGAAATATAAGTACAGGAGGTAGTAACGCACCAAAACCTTAGAATGGTGCGTTACGCTGCTCTAACACAATTTTGACCTACCCAAAGAGGCGCTTGCCCTTTTATTGGCAAAAAAGATAGAGCCAATAGAAAATGATGTATAATTTAGCACGATAAAAAACATTTAGAGTCACAAATGTTTTCAATTTATATATTGACTTATAATGAGGAGATAGATATTGCAGCTTGTATTGAATCAGCAATACTATCTGATGACATTATTGTTGTGGATTCATACAGTAGCGATCGCACTATAGAAATTTCCCAAAACTATCCTGTTCGCGTCGTGCAACACAAGTTTGAAAGTCACGGTCGTCAGCGTACTTGGATGCTAGAGTCTATCCCACCCAAGCACGAATGGGTTTATATTCTGGAAGCAGATGAACGCATGACACCAGAACTATTTGCCGAATGTGAAAAGGCTATTCTGAGCCCAGACTATATTGGCTACTACGTAGCTGAGCGGGTCATGTTCATGAATCGTTGGATACGTCGCAGTACCCAGTACCCCCGTTATCAATTGCGCCTTTTTCGTCACGGCAAAGTATGGTTTACAGACTATGGTCATACTGAACGGGAAGTTTGCGACGGTGCAACAAGCTTTTTGAACGAAACTTATCCCCATTACACATGTAGCAAAGGGTTGAGTCGCTGGATTGAAAAGCACAACCGTTACTCTTCAGATGAAGCCAAAGAAACCTTAACTCAATTAACAACCGGAAACGTTAGGTGGTGGAATTTATTCTTTGGGAAATCCGAAGTTGAAAGACGCCGCGCTTTAAAAGATTTGTCTTTGCGCTTACCAGCAAGACCTATACTACGCTTTATATATATGTATTTTCTTTTGGGTGGTTGCCTAGATGGACAAGCCGGGTTTGCTTGGTGTACATTACAGGCATTCTACGAATATCTTATTTTGCTTAAAGTTTGGGAAATGAAGCATATACCTGAGCCAAACTCAGAACTACAAGCAGCGCTAAGTGAATTAAGAAGGCGATAAAGTAGACGGGGTGAGGCTTTAGCAGGTTTTGAATAAGCACGTTAACATTAATAGTACGATAAAGAAATTGTAACAATCATTTACAACTCTTAAGAAGAATTTAACACTTTGCTTAGGCTGAGCAATCACGACTAAGCAGTTTGGCATCTTAAGCAAGGTATTAGTTGTTATTTGTATCTCCAAAACCTAACCTTTACCCCACCCCCCTATTTATGCAAGAGCGTAAACCTCGTCAAATTGCCCGTGAATTGGCGCTTTTAAGCCTGAGCCAATTGCCTGTAAATCCTAAGAAACTGGATACATTAACCCAAGAGCAATTGTTACCTAAGTTAGTTTTAGCAGCGGTACGTACTTTGAGAGCAGAAGTGCAAGACACTTTAGATAATGCAGCCGCTGAGCTACAACGTAGTAATGAACGCCTTTTAAGTAGTGAAACTCGGGCTAGCGATCTTAATACCGCTAGAACTATGGTCAAAGAAGCAATAACATACACTCAAACTGCAATTAACCAGTTGGGTGCTGCAGTAGAGTTTCCTGAACTGATTCAACTAGCTAATCAAGATAAACAAGTCCGCGAGTATGCTAAATACATTATTATTGCGGTGAGTGAAAACCGCAACGAGATAGATCAGCAGATTGGTGAAGCTTTAGTAGATTGGCAAGTAACTCGCCTAGCTCAGATTGATCGCGACATTCTCCGGATTGCTGTCGCAGAAATGAAGTTTCTTGAGGTTCCACAAAGTGTAGCAATTAACGAAGCTGTAGTACTAGCCAAACGCTACAGTGATGAAGATAGTCATCGCTTTATCAATGGTGTTTTACGCCGAGTTATTGAGCAGAAAAAGACTGCTTAATATATTGATACATTGAGACTGTCCTGAATTCAGAACAGTTTCAATTTCAGTGGTTTTGGGCTTCGTGCCCTGTATTATAATTTAAAGCTCCTAACTCCTAACTCACATTTGCTCCAATGGCTTTCAATTGGTTTCGGCGTCAATATAACGATTCCTCAAGCACCCCGCCTCAACAGCAACCCGAAGAAACTCCTGCTGCAAAGGAAGAATCTAATCAGCCAGCTGCAACCTCAACATCAACAGAGGTCGCTTCACAAGACTTATTAGCTTTTGCTAAAGCTGCTTACAAAAATATCCAGCAAAAGCAACAATCTGACCAACAGGAAACTATACCCTCAACTGAAACAACACAGCCTGTAGAACAAACGGCTGAAGCTCAAGAGCCAGAAACTGAAACAACACAGCCTGTAGAACAAACGGCTGAAGCCCAAGAGCCAGAAACTGAGACACCACAGCCTGTAGAACAAACAGCTGAAGTTGAACAACCAACGACTGAGACACCACAGCCTGTAGAACTAACTGTGGAAGCTGAGGAACCAGAAAGTTTAGAGGAAGAAAACCCTACCGAAGTGGTAGCAATTACCGAACAAACAGAAGGTGAAAGCGTTGCTGAATCGGACAATGAGGTCGAATCACCCAATGAAACCGTGCTTTCTACAACTGAGGAAGTAAACGAGGAGGCAATACCAAAAGCAACCTTATCGTTTCTAGAACGAGCAGCCGCAGAACGGCAAGCTAGGCAAGAAAGATTAGTCGCAAGCGCGATTGAACTACCACAACCAGAGGTATCTCCATCAATAGTAGCTAGCGCAAGCACTACTACATCAGAAGAAATAGTAGAAATTCCTGAACTAGCTTTTGATGAAGGGTTTTTGTGGTCAACAGAAATCTTAGCAGCGCAAGGTAGGCGTCCAGAAGACGTTTCAGTTGAAGAAATCACCTGGCTGAAAAAACTGCGTCAAGGCTTAGACAAAACACGCCGAAATATTCTTAATCAATTAAAGGCGATTGTTGGTCAAGGACCACTAAACCAAGCAGCAGTTGAAGAAATTGAGGCACTGCTTCTACAAGCGGATGTGGGTGTAGAGGCTACAGACTACATCATTAAAACCCTACAACAAAAGCTGCGAGAAGACGTTCTTCCACCAGAAGCGGCGATCGCCTACCTCAAACAAATCCTGCAAGATATGCTGGATGCGCCTGTGCAAAAATCCCAAAAGCCGATTTTTGCACCAGAAAAAGAAACCCTAAATATTTGGTTAATAACCGGGGTAAATGGTGCTGGTAAAACCACCACCATTGGTAAAATTGCTCACCTTGCTCAAAAATCAGGCTACAAAAGTTTGATTGGAGCCGCAGACACTTTCCGTGCTGCTGCTGTTGAACAGGTAAAAGTTTGGGGTCAAAGAAGCGGTGTGGAAGTTATTGCTAATCCAGGAAAGAATACAGATCCAGCCGCTGTTGTATTTGATGCAATATCTGCTGCTTTATCTCGTGAAACAGAATTACTTCTGGTAGATACGGCGGGACGATTGCAAAACAAGAAAAACTTGATGGACGAGCTTAGTAAAATTCGTCGCATTATCGACAAAAAAGCTCCTCATGCAAAAGTAGAATCCCTTTTGGTTCTAGATTCCACTTTAGGCCAAAACGGATTGCGGCAAGCTGAAGTTTTTTCTGAGGCAGCCGGGCTCAGTGGCGTAATCTTAACAAAGCTAGATAGTACAGCAAAAGGCGGCATTGCTCTTGCAGTTGTCAAGCAACTTGGTTTACCCATTCGCTTTATTGGTGCTGGGGAAGGAATAGAAGACTTGCGTCCTTTTTCAAGTTATGAGTTTGTTGAAGCGCTTTTGAGTGGCTAGCATCACTAGACTGATTTAACAATTAATCATACAAAAGCGCATATAATTATTCTCTAATAGGATTTAATTACAAAATCGCATGTAACATCTAGATTCAGGATTTTAGTTTATGCTGTTTGTAGATTTAGTGTAAATTTAGTACGTAAATATGTCAGTACACTTACCTATAAGCACAAAATATCGGGAGAGGAAGTTTCATTTACTTTCTATGCAGACCCTATGTTAAAAAAACTAAGTACCTTTGTTGATTTTGTTTTAAACTCAGAAAAAAAGACAATCAAACCTGGTTGCAAAACAACAAGTCTCAAGATTGTTGGCTCAAGGAAAAGCGGCTACATACCCTCATTATCCATTAATCACAGGAACTCTATTGGTAAGGCGCTGCTTGTGTATTGCGAAACCCCTCTTTGTCGTATTGCTAAACTAAAAAATCCGGCACCATGCTGAATTAGCAATGTCAACACAGAAAAAGTTATAGTTCGTCTAAAATCTGCTGATATAAATTATAATCACACACCTGTAGCTCTGCCTGTGCCTCAACCGCCCTCTCAACCCACTGATAATAATGGTAGCACCGTAACAGATGTCACTCCGATTGTGGCTTTAAAAGAACTCGTCGCGCGACTGCACCGAGAACAAAATAAAATTCAAGATCTCCTCAGTTCTCTAGGATTTGCCCTCAGAAGCTTCAATAACTTGAATCAGTTCTTGGAGCTAATTCCTTTAATGGCAACAAGAGTAACAGATGCAGACGGTAGCGCTCTGTTTCTGTACAAACCTAATGGGCAAATCAGGTTAGAACAACTACATTGGCAAGATAGTAACCAACGAAAAAATATTCGTAAAGCTTTAGAAACAGCCAGCAGCCAAATTACATATGTGCCCAACACTCCTCCGATAGCAACCGCCACAGGCATTTTGCATGACCATATGCATCGCTATTTAGGACCAGAGATGCAAATTTTTGGTACAGCTATTCTCGTAAAGCATACCGAACGTGGCTGGCTTTATGTTTTAAGCCGTGATCCAGAATATAGTTGGACAGAAACTAGACAAAAATTGGTTCGCTTAGTAGCAGATCAAACAGCAGTAGCAATCGAAAATGATGAACTGGCTGTAGAACTCAGGAAAAAAGAACGATTAGATCAAGAACTAGAAATAGGCGCAGAAATTCAACGACGACTGCTTCCACGTCTTTGTCCAAATATTGTAGGTGTAAACCTTGCTGCACGTTGTAAACCAGCGAATCGTGTTGGTGGAGATTACTACGATTTTATTCCTACCAGTCACAATCCAACCCAGATAAATGCCAAGGGTAATCCCGACAACCATCGCTGGGGTTTGGTTATTGGGGATGTGATGGGTAAAGGAGTTCCAGCGGGGCTTATTATGACTATGATGCGGGGAATGCTACGAGGAGAGGTGCTTCATGGTCATAGTCCAGCAAAAATTTTACAGAATTTAAACCAAGTCATGTATGCGGATTTAGAAAATTCCTACCGCTTTGTCACTTTGTTTTATTCAGAGTATGACTCTCAAAACAGGATTTTATCTTATAGCAATGCAGCACACAATCCTCCTATGTGGTGGCACGCGGCAACAAAAACTTTGACACGATTAGACACCATAGGGATGCTGATTGGTTTGGATATTAACAGTCAGTATGAAGATGCACAGGCAAAATTAGAACCTGGGGATACAATTCTTTACTATACAGATGGTTTGACTGATGCCGCCGCAGCAAGTGGCGATCGCTTTGATGAAGAAAACCTGATTTTGACATTTAGCGCGGCTTGCAGGTATTGCAGTGGACCACAAGAAATTTTAGATTACCTATTTGACCAAGTGCAACAATTTATCGGACCAGATAAGCAGAATACTGATGACATGACTTTGGTTGTTTTGCAAGTTAATCATTAGTTTTAGAACACCGGTTCATTAAGAGGGGTAAAATTAGCCAAGGTACAAGACTTCGACCTCCTTTACCCGCCATTATCAGTTTGGTCGAGACTTAATCAATGGTGCGATAACTTAAGCTGCGTGAAGTCCCATCGTCTGGGAAGCTTTGCTCACCAACACCAACCACTTCAACAACGATCTCTCTCGTTGGTGGTGTCCAGTTTCCTTTTCGTGCTGCAATCTCCACAACTGTTTGTTCTTCATTAGAAAATACACGGTAGTCGTTAGTCGCAAACACTTTGCGTTGATATTCAAAAGTGTGCCCGTCGTCTTCGTAAAGAGTATATTCACCAGTACCAGGAAAAACCCGTAGCTTGAGTTCGTCGAGCGGACGTTCATCAACATATTGCATAACTGGCTGCATGGGGATAATTCCACCAGCACGGACATAAAGCGGCATTCTTTCCAATGGTGCGTGGGCAAGAATATGGATGGGACCAGTGTAACGTTCGTTCGTCCACCAGTCATACCAAGTGCCTGCTGGTAAATACACCACGCGATGTTCAACTCCAGGGCGATAGATTGGTGCCGCCATTAGGGAGGAACCTAGCAAAACTTGGTCGTAGAGTGTGTAGGTTTTGGGATCGTTGGGAAAATGGTAAAGTAACGGTCGTAAAATAGGCGCTCCGGTTGTTGCTGCTTCCCAGAAAAGAGTGTAAATGTAAGGTAGTAACTGGTAGCGCAGATTAATGTATTCCCGACAGATTTTCTCAACGCGATCGCCAAAAACCCATGGTTCGTGACGGGCTGTGGACATTGCTGAGTGACCCCGCATCAGAGGGTACAACATTCCCACTTGCATCCAACGAGCAAATAATTCCGCCGTAGCGTTACCGGCAAATCCGCCAATATCACAACCCACAAACGCCACACCAGAGAGTCCCATATTGCAAAGCATTGGCAGAGACGTTTCGAGATGATCCCACAACGACTGATTGTCACCCATCCACACCGATGACCACCGTTGTACCCCAGCAAAACCAGAACGAGTCAGCACAAACGATCTCTCATTCCCAAGCAGCCGCCGCAAACCTTCTGCACAAGATTGTGCCATTGTCAAGCCATACAAGTTGTGAACTTCTGCATGAGTCGCAGAGGAAGATACAGGGACATTTTCTGTCTCCCCTTTTTCTCCCTGTATAACATCAAGAGGAAACCAAATTTTTTCACCAGCATCTCCGAAAGGGCGATCGTCAATAGCTGGTTCATTCATATCATTCCAAATACCGGCAACACCGATATCAGTAAGGCTCTTGTGTAAATCACCCCACCATTGACGGACTGAAGATCGCAAAAAATCAGGAAAAACTGCTTTCTCGGGCCACACATAGCCGTGGAATAACTGTCCATCAGCCTTACGGACAAAATAGTCGTTTTCTAGCCCTTGATCAAAAACGTGATAATCAGCTTCTGGCTCGTACTTAACACCCGGATCAATGATGGTCACCGTTTTGAAGCCATTGTCTGCCAAATCACCAATCAGTTTTGCTGGGTTTGGGAAGCGTTTAGGACTCCAAGTAAAGACACGGTAGCCACGCATGTAATCAATGTCGAGGTGAATGACATCGCAGGGAATTTGACGAGAGCGAAATTCTTGTGCTAGTTCATACACGATTGATTCAGATTCATAACTCCACCGACATTGGTGGTAGCCTAACGCCCATTTTGGCGGCAGCGACATTCTCCCTGTTAAGTGTGTGTAGGTATGGAGAATTTCAGCAGGTTCGGGACCGTAAATGATATAGTAGTCCAATTCAGAACCCCGAGTTTCCATCTTCAAAACTCCCGGTTGTTCTGCACCAATATCGAACCGGCTCCAAAAAGTCGTGTTGAAGAAAATACCGTAAGCCAAATCAGGACGCAGTGCTATAAAAAACGGGATTGCTTGGTACATCTCATCGGTTAGGGATCCGTAATCTAAAGCATCCATCGTCCAGTTCGTTTTAACTTCACTGAGCTTGTCGAGAAACCCTGTGCGTTCACCAAAGCCGTAGAAATGTTCGTCAACTTCTATTTGTTTCCAGGCAGCAACTGCGCCTAATCGCCAACCCATACCCACATCTGCATCTTGGGCAAAGGAACGACCCGCTTTGTCGAAGCAAGTTATTCGGCATGTTTGCCGCTCAACGCACACTCGTAAAGACTCTGTTTCGATTTCTATGGTTGTGTCAGTCTCCCGAAAATCAAAAGGTACTTTCGCCCATTCTCCATCATCCAATGTCACCGCCCAAGAACGACGTGGCTGAAAATCTCCCCTTGGTGCCATACGCACACGGATTAAATTTTGTGCTAGCACACTGATGCTCAGACGGGAAATACCACATTCAAAGTCAATCGTCTGCTCACCACGATCCACAACTTGTACTGAATCGATTGTCGTCCAAGGCTGGTCAGTTGTTGGTAGTTTTCCAAAGTATTGCGGCATATAAACAGGTTTGAAACCTATTTCTTTTGTTGCGAGATTGATATAGTATAAGTATACTGTCCTTCAGATAAATTACCTACAGACACAGAGTATTTCCCTGCCTGCCAGAAACCAGAAAACTCTGGCTTGTCTTGAGAGTATTGGTCTGGTAAAACACAGAAGCGTCCACCTGGTCCGTCAATAAGTATTGTTGGCTTTCCACCACTTTCAACTGTTAATCGCAAGTATGGTATTGAATCTGTAACCTCAATAACTTGACTGGCACCAGGACTAATATTACCGCATTTAGTTGGGCGTGTTCCTCCAGACTTGCCGTTAATAACTATAGGATCAGGCTGAAAATTTCGATTAATACGCACTTCATGCGTTTGAGCCAAACTCTCGTTGGTGAGTAGCAAACTCATAAGCAATACCACGGGAACAACTACAAATAACGTACCCGCCTTCATATTTTTATGCTCCCGACTGTTTTTAAAGCGATATAGATGAAGATCTTCTAAGTTTAGAGACTAAGGCAAGGCATCTTTGTTCCTTGGTCAGCGTGGCACTGTTACGATTACTAATGTACCTTGGATAAACATTTGTTATGTCTAGCGGCTCTCAAAGAAATTAATTCCGTCTTCTAACCAAAACCAGAGAGTGATGTAGAAATAAAAGTTATAGGGAATTATCTAATGGCAGCTCCAATTGTGAGGACAAGTACTAACCAATCTAAGCGATCGCAAGAACCAGGAAAAGCTAAATCGCTACCTTTAGCTCCCAGACGCCTTGCTGCTTGGGCAAGCGAAATAGCACTGGTAATCACCAGTGGATTGATACCCTTCGGCATTGGGGTATATCTTAATTCTAGAACTGATCTGAGCCGAGTACCTCTTAATTCTGTTCTAATAATAACAGAAAGAGCGATCGCTCATCCCTTAGCCTTACCCGTAAACTACAGCACGCGTAAAGTAGCATGGGCAACTAATTTTGTTTGGACGCTGTCTATTTTAGCACCTTTGACACTCTCATGCTGGCAACTATATTTACTAGCAAAAATTGGTAGCACCATTCCCAAACGTTGGTTTGGGGTTCGAGTGGTGAACTTTCATGGTAAACCCGCAGGTTGGGCAGCAATTTTGCTACGAGAAGGAATTGGTCGGTGGACAATCCCAATTTCCATCGGCTATTTTATATGGCGCTACAGCCTAGCATTTCCGAATTTGGGTATTTTTACAGGGTTGGTAACGGTAATACTTTTGTTAGAAGGAATCGGCGTTCCTTGGCATAAAGGACGCCGCGCACTCCACGATCTTGTGGGGGGTACGTATGCAGTAGACGCGAATAAACCTGTCATACCCGCCCTGGTCAATAAAAACAAGCAGCAGTTATCAGAAACAGATGAGGAAGAGGCGATCGCATCAATCGTAATGACACCAGAGTCAAGCCAGCAGCTTTACATCTGGAGATGGATGCAGCGCAACCAAAATTTGACGCTGCTTCTTGTGGGCGTCTTAAGTATAGCTGGTGTATTAGCCGCCTTAATTAGTACTAAAATATACATCGAAGCTCGGCAAAATCAGCAGTTTATTGAACAACACAATCGCCAACAGTTTCTCGTACTCGTAAAACAGTTAAATTCAAACTCTGGTGCTTCACCTCAAGAGCGCCGAGGTACAATCCTGGCCTTAGCTACCCTTAATGATCCGCAAGCGATACAATTTCTTGTTGATTTACTAGCTCAGGAAACTGATCCGACTCTAGTGGATACAATTGGGCAAGCTTTGGTTAGTGTTGGACCCAAGGCCATCCCTTATCTAAAAAGTATGAATCAATTCCTTGTTAGTGATTTGGGATCTACAGATAAACAACAACCAGAAGATTTCCGGCAAAAGCGGTTGTATCTCAATAACCAAGCAATTAACAAAATTTTAACTGTCTATAGTGGCCAAGCTAATGGAATTGATCTTAGCCGTGCCCAATTAGGTCAAAATGTTTCTTCTAAAGGCTATTCCTGGAACTTAATACTAGACAGAGTTGATTTATCAGGAGTTAATTTTAAATTTACAAATCTTAATCAAGCAAGCTTTAAGGGTAGTCGTTTCCGAGGAGCGGGAGAGGATAATCGGTTAGATACAGATGATGATTGGATTGCTGATTTGAGCCAAGCGCAAATGAAACAGGCCAATTTCACTGATGCTGACCTTAGCCGTGTATTAATGAACGGTGCTGATCTTAGTCGTGCCACATTAAAGGGCGCTAACCTATCCAATGCACGTTTGATAGATGCTAACCTCAGCAGCGCTCAGCTAACAAAGGCAAATCTTAATGGTGCAGTCTTGGAAAATGCCAGTTTGACAGGAGCAGATTTAGGTCAAGCGAACTTGAATGAAGCTGAACTGTATGCTGCTCGTCTAGGTCGTGTCATGGCCGTAGGAGTACAATTATCATTTGCAAACTTAACAAGAACCGATTGGCAAGGAGCAGATCTATCAGGAGCTTATTTAAATCATGCTAATCTCAGTAATGCGAACCTGAGCGCTACCCGCCTTACGGGCGCTGTTTTACACTCAGCAAATATGGAGAATGTCAACTTACGTAATGCCGATTTGAGTCAAGCCGATCTACGAGGAGCAAATCTAGCAGGAGCTGATTTTCAGGGAGTCGTGCTCTCTCCTACTAAACAAGATCCAACTGATCAATTTGTACAAAAACCTGCAGCAGGTGCACAGTCAGCTATAGTGCGAGGGGTAGATTTTAGCCAAGTTAAAAACCTAGATCCTAAACAAGTAGCTTATATTTGTACTCAAGAAGGTATTCATCCAAGTTGCCCATAGAAAACAACAACTAACAAAATTGGTGTGAGGAATCAGGAAATGAAGCATCTTAAGCATTTGATCTCAGTTGTTTTACCCAGTTCAGTTTTAAGTTTTGTCCAGTTCACCCAACCAGTACAAGCTCAAATAGCATATGGGAGCTACGTTGGTATAGGTCCAACAGCAGGTTTGACAAACGGGGGGCAGGTAGGAGGGGTGATTGCGTTCCGCTACAAGCTTTTAAAAGCACCAGTTTCTTTCCGCACCCAAGCTTTAATCGGTCAAAGTACCGCCCTTGTACCGACCGTTTCCTATGACTACCCCATCAACTGGCAGACTGATGCCTACCTGGGAGCTGGTCTTGTTTTGGCTGGTGGTGATACACGTTCTCCTGTTGGTAATAAAATTGGCTTTGCCTTGCAACCAGGAGTTGATTACGTCTTACCAAATAGCAACACCGTTATTTTTGGTAACGCCATTATTGGTTTTGATACCTATCGTAATGGTGATGGAACAGCTTTCTCTTTACAAGGTGGTGTTGGTTTGAGGTTCTAAAAATTCTCTTCAGAGATAACACAGAGCAGGAAACCCAGACTTTTAACTGTGGGATTGAAGCAAGGACGCGGTTTTTCTTGCTCTGTGCGTCTCGAAAAACATCTTTTTTTTGAAGTGGGCGATCCCAAAACTGAAGTTTTTCTACCCAATTTTACTCCCTACTCCCTTACTCTTGAATAAATAGCTTTTGACCAAGAAGACATAAGCTTTCTTTCTCTCGTTATTGTTGATGGGTAGTTAACATATTAGATGATTGATATTAACTGTTTTAAAAAGTATTTATTAAATTGGTTATCAACATTGTAAAACCTTTAGAATAAAATCATATTCAACAGAATGAGTATTTTTCTTGATATTCTCTTCACTCAAGGATAAAGATTTATGGATTTTTTGCGAATATTATTCATATGGGACAGGTATGAGTAATATTTATCAAATTTGTAGTAATATAGTTATGACAACCTACTTAGTAACTAACCATTTTGTTTTTTTGCAATACAAGATTACTACCTTTATCGATTCTTGTTTTTTATTAAAACTTGCTTATCCAGGGTGACTACTCATCACAAAAGAAAGTTGGAGTGGTCTTGATGAATTATGAATAAATTTGCTTTTTGTAACTTGGTTAGCATTATTTGTCCGTATAGACTTTTGCTGACTAAATTGAGTATTTGCTCACAACTTTTACAAGTTTACGGTCTTAACAACAGAAATATTGGTGAGTATAGCAGAGCAATAGCACGTTTATCTTGCTAACAAATACCCTTTACAATCTAAAATCGCTATTGCACTGTCTGTTTGAGTTACCCGCATCTAACAAAAGCTTTTAAACTGGGTTGAACGATCTCTGCAAAAGCGCTCTTGTTAATAAAAAGGAGTCAGGAGACAGCTGAGACATCCGCCTGAATACACGACCAGGGGATGGTGTTTTAGGAAAAGTTTGAACCCTTGTTTCGTCCACTAGGGATGAGGTTTTAAACCAGTATTTATCATTAGAAGTATAGATATATTCGTTTTGTGTACCAATGATTGAGGAATACTATAATTTTTTGAAAAATTCAAGGGAGTTAAGTATACTGTGTTAAGCACAATTTTAATTGTAGAAGATTCTCTCAGCCAACTAGATTTAATGTGTCATTATCTTAGAGATAGTGTTTCTCGAATCATTAAAGCCACTAATGCTAAAGAAGGGTTGGAAATAGCGCTGAAAGAAAAAGTGGATCTGATAATTATTGATGTAGTCATGCCTGGAATGAGTGGGTTTGAGCTATGCCGCTTTCTAAAAAAAAATCCAAAAACCCAAACAGTTCCAATTGTAATTTGTAGTTTAAAAAATCAAGAAATTGATCAATTGTGGGGTATGAAGCAAGGTGCTTCAGCCTATATCACGAAACCTTTTACTAGAGAAGATTTGTTACGTGCTGTGCAGTTAGTCGCAGGATGAAGATAATTAAATAACTCTAAATAGCAAAATTAACAAAAAGACAATTTCTAGAGTAGAATATATGTAATAAATATAATTTAAATAATTTAATTATACGAATTGTAGGGATACCGTATGGTTAGAAAATATGGAACAAAACTAAATAATATAGATAAAAGTAGTAATTTTCTTGAAAAAAGAACTTTCAAAAAATCAATAGATAGTGTGACTAAGAATAAAACAAAAAATACTAATTCTCTTCCTAAAAAGAGACTCTTACCTATAAAACAAACAAGCCTACGCACCAAAGCGATCGCTTTCGCAATGGCTATTAGCATTCTACCAGTATTGGGAGTTGGAATCGCTGCCTATGATTTGGTAAACCAGTCAACAGTAGAGCAGAGCAACTCTACCCAGAATAACAACGCGTTTGTACAACAAAGACAATTATTACTTGTCTTAGAGATGGGAACGCTGTTAACAGCATTGATAGTAGGTGTGAGTGCTGTGCTTATTACAAATCGCCTGGTACAGCCTATTATAGCTGCAACGGCAGCAGTGAAAAAAATGGGTGAGGGGAATCTTGAAACTAGGGTTGCTATCCAAGGGGACGACGAACTGGCTGCCCTAGGCTCTCATATTAACCAGATGGCAGACCAGCTACAAGAATTGCTAGAAAAACAAACAGCTGAAGCCGAACGATTGAAGTTGTTTACAAACTTCTTGTCTGGGAGCCTTAACTTAGAAAATGTATACAATTTAGCAGTTGAAGAGATCCGAAAAACTTTGCAAGCGGATCGGACGGTGATCTATAAATTTGACGAAAATTCTCAAGGAAGCATAATTGCTGAATCAGTTCTTCCTAATTGGTCAGAGGCTAGGAAAGTAAGCATCAATGACCCTTGTTTAAGTAATTATGTACAACGATATCCCAAAGGAAACGTTGTCGCAATTAACAACATTTACGAAGTAGGTCTTTCAGAGTGTTATCTTCAACAACTTGAATCATTAGAAGTTAAAGCTAATTTGGTGGTACCAATTCTCGTTGGTGAGCATGTAGTAGGCTTATTAATCGCCCATCAGTGTTCTCAACCTCGTAGATGGCTAAAGTCTGAAATCAGTTTATTTGAGCAATTTGCAACAATCGTTGGACTAGCTTTAGAACGAGCCAATCTTCTTCAACAAACACAAGAAGCACTTTCTCAAGCAGAAAGATTTTCCGAAGAGCAAAGTCAACACGAAAAACATCTACAACTACAACTGTTACAAGTCATTGAGTGCATCGAAGGAGTATCGCGAGGAGATCTAACAGTGCGTGCAGAAGTTACTTCTGGCGAAGTTGGTATCGTTGCTGATTTTTTCAATGTGATTGTGGAAAGCTTGCGAGAAATTGTTATGCAAGTGAAATCAGCTTCTACCCAAGTTGGTCATGCGATCTCCGATCACTCTGGAGCCATCAATCAAGTAGCCGACGAAGCCTTCAAACAAGCACAGCAAATAAACAGTACTCTTGATTCTGTTGACCAAATGACGCATTCGACTACAACGGTAGCCAACAAAGCTAAACAAGCAGCTGTGATTGCTCATAATGCTTCTCAAAGCGCCGAAGCAGGATGTGAGGCGATAGATCTCACCGTGGAGAATATTATAAGGTTGCGAGACACAATGGCGGAAACCACGAAAAAAGTCAAGCGTCTTGGAGAATCTTCGCAACATATCTCTCGTGTGATAGCGTTGATTAACCAAATTGCTTTACAAACTAACTTGTTAGCTATTAATGCAGGTATTGAAGCTGGACGTGCAGGTCAAGACGGACAAGGTTTTGTGGTAATTGCTGAAGAAGTTGCTGTACTAGCAGCTCAAAGTACATCCGCAACTTCAGAGATTGAAGAAATTATTGCTAATATCCAACTTGAAACGAATGAAGTCGTCAAAGCGATGGAAATAGGAACGACACACGTAGTTCAAGGAACTTATCAAGTACAAAATACCAAGCAAAGTTTAATTCAAATTCTTGACGTGAGTCGTCAAATAGATGAATTGGTACAGTCGATTTCTACCGCTACAGTATCCCAAGTTCAAACATCTAAAGAGGTTAGCTACTTGGTGAAAGAAATTGCTAAAGTATCTGAAATAACAAGCTCTTTATCTCGTCAAGTTTCTGCTGCTCTCCACCAAACAGTAGAAATTTCTGAAAAATTGCAAGCTAGTGTTGGTACTTTTAAAGTTGATTAAAGGAGTCGGCGAGAATAATCCCAATTATCAGAAATATGTCTAAATTATTACAAAATATGATTCTCTTTGTACTTATAGTACTTCCTGGCTATGCTGCTACATTTGTATCCACTTACTGGGGTATCAACGACTTCATTGCCTTGGTAGCTGCTAACCGACAATTTGACGCACTGGTAAAACAAGGAGCCGGGCAAAGAGAACTATTCATCATCGCCCATCGGGAGAATACTCATCGTATAAATGTTGGCTTTGATGGAACTTGGATCTTATTGGGAAGCATCCTAGCTGGTGTCGGAGTACAAAAGATGATGCGTAATAGTAAATAAAATTTGTTGCATACACTGCAAATCATTTTTCAATTTTAACAATACATTGCGAAATCACCTCAGCCACAACTTGATTACCTTGCAAGTTCATGTGTATATGATCTTGATATAAGTTCTTAACATCCTTGGTTGAGTGAAATACGGGTAAAAAGTCTATGTAAGTGATTTGCTCTATCTGCGCAAATTCACTGAGGCGTTGCCGTGCTTTGATTTCGTAATCGCGAGATCCAGGTTCGCCGATTTCTCGTAGTAACGGAGTCATAACTAAGAGAAATTCACTATTGGCTTGGTGGGTTAGTGCTATGATTTTGCTAATTGCATCTAGATTCAAACCAACGCGATCGCCCTTTTCATCAGATACCGCTTTCATTTCTGGTATTGGTTTTGGCTTTGCAACATAACGGGTGAAGAACTCCGCCAAAGCTAGAGGTGGTTTCTTGTCGGGGTAATTGCGATCGCGTCCTACTGGTAAAGAAGTAGGAGCAGTCGCAAACAAATCATCAGTATTAATGAGTAAAATTACCACCTGAGCGTTAAAACTACCGAACCGTTTTAAATAAGCTAATTCATTTCTTGGTCCCCAAGAGTTAGCAGAAGCATTCAGCACTTCCACCTGGTTAAATTTACCCTTCATCGCGACACTTAAAAACTGCGTCATCAAACTAGAGATAGTATTAGCCTGATCAGTCCACCAACCACCATTAGCAATAGAATCCCCTAAAATCAGCACTCTAAAAGTAGACGGTGAGCATGTTTCTTGTATAGACTCACCCCGCATAGAGTACTCATTAATCCTGATCCGATTACCAAACCGACGAGTTCGCTGATTAGGAGCCAACAAATAACCAATATACTCATCCGCAACATAAATCAGCGGATTCCCAAACCCTAATATACGCAGTCCCACCTCTAAAACTACCAACAATCCCACCACAACTATAAAAATTATCACCAACACTTCCTGCACCTTCTAATTTTCTTTGTTCGTAGTTGCGCTTTAGCGCATTCAACTCCAACAACAAGCCTTTCAATTACAAATTTCTAAATTCAAACCGGTGCGTTGCGCTCCGCGACAACACACCCTACATGGAGAATCGTACAATCGTAGGTTGGGTAGAGCGTCAGCGAAACCCAACGACTACCAGGTAATGTTGGGTTTCACTTCGTACCCCTACGGGGAAGCAAGCTACAACCCAACCTACACTTTTGACTTTCAGGAGAAGGGGTGCTACCTCCCCTTTGCGAGATCAGCATAAATAAAAATCTCAACACCTAAAACGATTAAAAGAATAAGCTCAATCCAGCCAAGAACACGAACCCCTACCGAAACCTCTGATACCAGCGACCAAAAAGCTACCAGCGCAACCACACCAGAAAAAACAAAAGTAATCTCGTCAACAATTAACTGCTCTATCTTACGTCGTCTTCTACGGTTATCACTTCTGTGGGCTATTTCCCAACCAAAAATAGATTCAAAGTCTGGATCACCAGTATATTCCTTAACTTTTTCCACCAGAGTCAGACGAATATATCTCCCAATAGCCGTGATTTTTTCATCATTGACAAGATAAGTCCAACCAAGGATCAAACAAACCCAAGGAATCACCAAAAGAGCATAGTAATTAGCTTTATTAGCAATAGCAAGAGAAATGATTGTACCAAACAACCCTAGCGTCACGTAAAGCAGATTATCACGAAAGCCGATTCGCTGCGTTTGCTCTGATTTGAGTTTCTCGTATTCTTTGAGATACACCTCAAACATTTTCTGGTTATCACTCATAATATTTAAAATATTAAAATAGGATCTTACTCTAAAGATTAACCTATGGCTTTGCCTTGCGCAGTTATACTGACCGCTATTCCCATAGAATATATGGCTGTTCGTATCCATCTCACAGGAGTGGAAGAGGAGATTCATCCCCAAGGAACGATTTATGAGCGAGGAAAATTTACTGCAGGTAAAACCTGGGAGGTGGGGATTGCTGAGGTTGGTGCGGGAAATTATAACGCTGGGATCGAAGCAGAACGAGCGATCGCGCACTTTAACCCTGATGTGATATTTTTTGTTGGGGTAGCAGGTGGTATTAAAGATGTTGCTCTTGGCGATGTTGTAGCAGCGACAAAGGTATACGGTTATGAGTCAGGTAAAGCAAAACTCACATTTGAACCCAGACCAGATGTCGGACAATCTGCATACAATTTAATACAGCGAGCTAGGGCTGAAGCAAGGAAACCAGACTGGCTGCAAAGATTAACAGTTAGCACAAATACTCCTCCCCGTGCATTTGTCGCACCGATCGCAGCAGGGGAAAAAGTCCTTGCTTCAACGCAATCGGAAATTTGGGAGTTTCTCAGATCAAATTATGGTGACGCGATCGCAGTGGAGATGGAGGGGAGGGGTTTACTGCAAGCAGCTCATGCAAACCATCAAGTATCTGCGCTGATTATTCGAGGAATTTCTGATTTAATTGATGATAAGGGCCGAACAGATAAAGCAGGTTGGCAAGAGCTTGCAGCACGTCATGCTAGTGCTTTTGCTTTTGAAGTTCTGGCAAAGTTTGTGCTTTCTGGACAATCATCACAACCAGTGGTTGAAGAAGTTAAATCAAAGACTCCAAATCCCCAAGAATTACCGCGATCTGGACAATCATCACAACCAGCCGTTGAAGAAGTTAAATCAAAGACCCCAAATCGCCCAGAATTACCGCGATTTCCTTTTGAGGTTGTCACTGTTGATTCTACAGGAAAAATAATTAAACGCGAAAGCCGAGAAGCTGAATACTTTCTCGAAGACCTTGGTAATAACGTTACTTTAGAAATGGTCGCTATTCCTGGCGGTATATTCACAATGGGTGCGCCTAAAACTGAACAAGGGAGTTTTGACTGGGAACGACCTCAGCATAAAGTTACCGTTCCGTCCTTTTTTATGGGTAAATACCCTGTAACTCAAGGACAGTGGGAAGCTGTAGCGATTCTCCCTCAAATTAACCGAAAACTCAAACCCGATCCATCTAGGTTTAAACGAAAAGATCTTCCTGTAGAAAGTATTTCTTGGGATGATGCAGTTGAATTTTGTGCTAGACTATCAAAAGCAACCGGACGCAATTACCGATTGCCCAGCGAGGCTGAGTGGGAATATGCTTGCCGTGCCGGAACGACTACCCCGTTTCATTTCGGAGACACTATTACTCCTGAGCTAGCAAACTACCGTGCAGAAGATAACTACAGGCAAAAGACAACTCCTGTTGGCAGCTTTCAAATTGCTAATGCCTTTGGTTTATATGACATGCATGGTAATACATGGGAATGGTGTGGTGATGATTGGCATGAGAATTATGTCGACGCACCAAACGATGCAAGCTGTTGGTTAACCAATCAAAAGAAAAATTGGTTAGACAATCTATTAAATATCAAGCTGCTGCGTGGTGGTTCGTGGAGCGGCAATCCGAGGGTCTGTCGTTCGGCGTATCGCGGCAGGGGCGCGCGCGGCAACTGGAACGACTTTGTGGGTTTTCGCGTGGTTGTGGTTGGTGCAGCCAGGACTCTTTAGCCCTTTACACTCTTGCCCTTTTGCTCTCTACCCTTCTTGAGCCCTTCCGCCGTAGGCGGATAAATTTTTTTCTTATTTTTATCCTATCCTACATAATATGACACGAACGATGTTATTTTGTCAACAGGTTCGGGGAATTAAGAAATAAGGTGTTGTGTATTGAATTCGCATAAGTGTCTAAAATTTTAGCTAGAAGCGATCGCACTATTGTTCATGGCGTTTCAAAGTGGTGCGATCGCTATAATAAGACCAGTATCACTGAGGAAAAATCAGCAATGTCCATTACTCTCGACCTTCCTCCGAAAATTGAGGCACTACTGCGACAGCGTGCTGAAAGTACTGGACAAGATATTTCGCAAATGGCGCTAGCGGTTTTGACTTTAGGGCTGAGTTTAGACAATCAAGATTTTTTTGAGGCTTTAAAAGGAATCCAACAGGGGCTTGATGATTTCGAGCAAGGAAAATTTTCGAGTTTAGAGGACTTTATTGCCGAGCAAAATCAAAAGTATGGATTGTCTCTTGAAGCATGACATACCGGATTGATTTCTCTAGCGTTGCGAAAGCTGAAGCGGATGCAGCATTCTTAAGTTATTCTCAGTTTACCACAGCTGACCGCGCTCAAGTTTGGTACCAAGGGCTAATTAACGCGATCACGGAGCAAGAAATGCCTCGGCGCTGTGCGATCGCTCTAGGATTTAAATATTTGGGATGCGATTGGCTACGATGACCCAAAACCATACTCCAAAGATTAACTAAAAAATTTATTATAAACTTCCCACAGCAGGCTAACGAAAGGAATACAATCAAAGCGGACAGGTTAGCACTGTAATATTTTAAGGAGCATTACAAAGCCATGTCAGACTTGAACCGAGGAATCATGAAGTTTGAGGGTGCTGATTCTCCGAAAATCGTCACCATCTCTACTGTGATCATTTTAGGAGCGATTACTGCCCTAATTATTTGGGCGCTCCGAGTAGCTTACGCAGTTTAACAGTTATCGGTTATTAGTAAACAGTTATCACGCCCACCATAGGTGTTGCTCACTGATAACTGTTCACTGTCCACTGTTTTAAGCTGCTGAGCCGGGGTTTAATTGTGCAGCAGCTAGCTGAATTTGTAAAATTTTGTTTTGCTCTCTCAGCATTCCTGGTGAATCGATCTGACAATCGTCGAAAGTTACAGAGTATACATCTAGAAAGTGAGCTATTGCTAACTCAATCACTAATTCTGGGGGAATTTGGTTTTGTTGAGAATATTCCTCTATTGCTTGCCTAATACGTTCTGGCAAGTAATCCAACATATTTTTTAGTTCGCTTGTTTGGCTTCCTTGCATAGTGCTCACTTATCAGATTTGTACTATCACTCATCTAGATCGAGGGGTTTTTGCGCACTGTGACGGACAAAGAGGACATATACGTTAGTGTCGTGGACAGTAAAAAGAATCCGGTATACTTTCCCCTTTTTTCCATAGAAGAGTTGTCGTAGCTCCTCGTCAAAGAGGTCATTTTCAAAGGCGAGGGGACAACGAAGTGGCATTCTTTCTAGCGACATGATTGCTTGAAACAGCCCGTTCATCCATAGAGTTGCGGAGTTAGGTGAGTATTGTGCGATCCAATCGTGAGCCTGCCGAATGCCATTCCGTGCTTCGGGTGTGATGATAACCCGGTACAACTCACTCATCTGAAATACCGAGTTCTTGGCGAAGTTCTGCAATTACCTCGTCAGCAGGACGACCTTCGCCACGCTTTACCTGCTCTAGGGCGCGGCGGATGCTTTTAACGGTGTCTACAAACTCGGCAGCTTCGAGCAAAGCTTGGTAGGATTCGGCATCCTGTACCACAAGCTCAGCTTTGCCGTTCACTGTGAGTACCAGAGGGTGCTTAGTTTCCTTCATGCGTTGTACGAACTCAGTCGTATTGCGCTTAAAATCGGTAAGCGAGTGAATGTCTTTGGCGAGGTCAATCATAATTAGCACATTATAAGATGCTAACTAAATGCTATACCATCTCGACCCACTATTCAAGATAAAGGCTATGTATGCTACTCGCTTTTTTGTTCCTTGACAAATTGTAGTTACCAAACTGGTTGCAAATTGAGTATAAATCCAGGTAAAACACTCTCACCACAAAGAGTTTGAGGTAATTTTAAAACTTCCACATCTTGTCCCGGACGATAAATTGCTACTTCCTGTAGTTTTCTGTTTATCAACCAACCTAAACGACAACCATTTTCTATATATTCTTGCATTTTATTCTGAGTTTTTTTCAAGCTGTCGTTAGGTGAAAGTATTTCAATGACGAAATCAGGAGATAGAGGAATAAATTTTTCTTTCTGTTCTTTAGTCAAAGCACCCCAGCGAGATTTTTCTACCCAAGAAACATCTGGAGAACGGTCAGCACCATTTGGTAAAGTAAATCCAGTTGATGAATCAAAAACTTCGCCACTCTTGGTTTGGTTGTTCCAAATCCATATTTGAGCGTTAATAGCAGAATTAGTTTTTCCTGTTTCTCCTCCTGTAGGCGGCATTATA
Organism: Aetokthonos hydrillicola CCALA 1050; assembly: GCF_017591665.1. Taxonomy (GTDB): domain Bacteria; phylum Cyanobacteriota; class Cyanobacteriia; order Cyanobacteriales; family Nostocaceae; genus Aetokthonos; species Aetokthonos hydrillicola. Next base: position 36,752 of record NZ_JAAKGC010000015.1, read on the forward strand.
ACCAATTCTCCTTGGGCATTGCGTTCTAATTTTAAATCGGGATTTTCTTCACAAAGTTGATAAAACTGCTCTGTTGTCAGTTTAATTACAGAATTGAGGTTTAGTATAAGTGCTGTCATAGGAGCATCTCCCGTTTTTGTTCGCTAGCTAGGGGAATCACCTCACGGTAAAATTGTAACTCGACAAGCTGTAGATGCAGGGTAAGCGACAGCAGTAAAGGCGATCGCTTTCCAAATGTAGATCCCCTAAAATAAAGCCAAGAGATTTTCGGTTAAACCCATGACTGCTAAACTGCTCACACCACTGCATGAAATTATTCACCTGTCGGGGATTAGCTGGCAAACCTACGAAACGCTGTTGGAAGAATTGAGCGATCGCCGTTTCCGGCTGACTTACAATCGTAGCAATCTAGAAATTATGGCTCCTTCTCCAGAACACGAACTTGGCAAAGAAGTCTTAGGTCGCTTCGTGGAAACACTGGCTGAAGAATTGGAAATAAAAATCTACCCTCTTGGTTCTACCACCCTCAAACGTTCTGAACGCAGTGGTGTAGAACCCGATAAATGTTTCTACATTCGCAATATTACTGCGGTTCGCCGAAAAAGAAGATTGGATTTAACACAAGATCCAGCACCTGATTTAGTTGTGGAAATTGATATTACGAACAGTTCTCATAATCGCCTCGAAGTTTATGCAGATTTGGGTGTAGCAGAAGTATGGATTTATAACGGGGAATCTCTAACCATTAAGCAATTGCAAAATGACACCTATATAACCTCGCAAACAAGTCAATTTTTTGTGAACTTACCCATTCCAGAGATTGCTGGATTTTTACAACAAGCTGAAACCACCGACTATCTGGAGTTAGTGAAAGTATTTCGTGATTGGGTCAGAATTAAGAGGGATCTCTTAAAGTAATAGAAAAATTGCTAGAATCCAATTAAACGAGATGTTTAAACTCTGGGGTATCTTAGTAATTGTCATCGTTTGCCCGCTTCTAGGAGCGCTACCGTTGATTTCGTGGATGACTCAGGCTTTGAGCAAGCGGAATTTAGCAAACATTGGGACTGGTAATGTTAGTGTCTCAGCGGCTTTCTACCATGGTGGTACACTAGTAGGAATTCTGGCTGTTTTTTCGGAAGCTTTTAAGGGTATTGCAGCGGTTTTGATTGCTCGTGCTTTCTTCGGGAATGGCTCTGCTGAGGAATTGGTAGCTTTAAGCACCTTAGTACTGGGTCGATATTGGGCAAGTAGAGGTGCTGGAACAACAAATGTTGTATGGGGATTTTCGGTACATGATCCGCTAGCAACAGTATTTGTATTTTTACTTGCAAGCGCCAGCTTTACTATTTTACGCTCTAGAAATTTAGGAAAATTTGGAGTTTTAGTTTTATTTCCCCTAATTGTAGCGATTCTCCACCCAGAAGATCCATCAAAAACTTTTGCTGCTATTGGTTTAGCAGTATTGCTGGGCTGGATTTATACACAAATTCCGGATGATTTGAATCTAAGAGTTGAAGAAGCACAAACAGAATCGCAAGCAGCAATGCAATTTCTTCGGGGTGGTCAAACTATTCTATCTCTAGACGACAATTTGGATGCTGCTGTATTTGGTCAGAAAGCGGCTAGATTATCTGAGATTAAGCGATGGGGTTATTCGGTACCGAAGGGATGGGTACTGGCTCCTCTAGATGATCCTAGTACATTAATAGAATTGCTTCAGCCGTCAGATTTATCTCCGTTGGTGGTGCGTTCTTCAGCGATTGGAGAAGATTCGGAATACGCTTCAGCAGCAGGACAGTATGAAACGATTTTGAATGTCACTACTAAAGAGGGATTGGAAGACGCGATCGCGCAAGTTAGATCCTCCTACAATCATCCAGTTGCACTCCAGTATCGGCGAGATCGCTCGTTAAACGAAACAGGAATGGCGGTATTAATCCAACAACAAGTCCAAGGAGTGTTTTCTGGTGTTGCTTTTACCCGCGATCCAATGACTAAGCAAGGGGATGCAGTTATTATTGAAGCATTAGCAGGAAACGCAGCGCAAGTTGTTTCTGGAAGAGTCACACCAGAACAATATAGTGCTTTTGTTGTCGAAACAGAAAACTTTGCCTCTGTACAATTAGAGGGTGAGGGACAAGTACCCGCCGTAATAATAAAGCAAGTAGCTTACTTGGCTAGGCATCTAGAAAAACGTTATCACGGCATTCCTCAAGATATTGAGTGGAGTTACGACGGTCAAACCCTTTGGGTTTTGCAAGCTAGACCTATCAGTACATTGTTACCGATTTGGACGCGCAAAATTGCAGCAGAAGTCATTCCTGGACTGATTCGCCCGTTAACTTGGTCGATCAATCGTCCGTTAACTTGTGGGGTTTGGGGACAACTTTTTTCTTTGGTGCTAGGAGAACGCGCTGCTGGGCTTGATTTTAACCAGACAGCAACTTTGCACTATTCCCAAGCCTACTTTAATGCATCTCTCTTAGGAGAGATTTTTTTACGTATGGGTTTGCCTCCTGAAAGTTTAGAGTTTTTAACTAGGGGAGCCAAGATGAGCAAACCCCCCTTAGAGACTACTTTGCGTAATCTACCCGGATTGATGAAGTTGGTTGTACGGGAATTCTGTTTAGAAAAGGACTTTAATAGAGACAATCGCAGAAAATTCGTTCCTACTTTCTCTCAGTTAGGGCAGCAACCAGTTGATGAGCTTGAACCTGCACAAATACTTAGTAGGATTGACTCTATAATGGAGTTGCTTTACAGCTCAACTTACTACAGTATTTTGGCTCCGTTAAGTGCAGCGTTGCGACAGGCAATTTTTCGGGTGAAGGATAGGGACATAGATAATAGTTTGACTCCAGAGGTAGCAGTGTTGCGATCGCTCCAAGATTTAGCTGCAACCGCGAAACAATATTTACCAGAGTTTGAACCAGAAGAAATCTTTGAAAAATTAGCACAAACGCAACATGGGCAAGACATTCTAGAGAAGTTGGAGAAATTGCAACAACAATACGGTTATTTGAGTGAGGTAGGAACCGATATTGCTGTTCCTACTTGGAAGGAAGAACCCCAAATATTAAGGCAATTATTTGTACAGTTTATTCAGAGAAATGAACTACTAAGACAAGAGCGCCAAAATAAAAAGAAAATAGGGATTGTCAACAGACGTGTGAATCTTAAAGGGCGAGTCACAGAGATTTATTCAAGGGCTTTGGCTGAGTTACGTTGGTGCTTTGTTGGGTTAGAAAAGATTTGGTTGAATTCCGGCTTACTCAAACAGCCTGGAGATATATTTTTTCTAGAGTTTGATGAAGTGCGCCGTCTTATACAGAACTTTGAGCCAGAATTTGCTGAAAATTTACAGCAATTGGTGGAACTTCGGCAACTTGAATTTATAGAAGATAGTCGCCTAAATCAAGTACCCCTCTTAATCTATGGCAATAATCCACCAACCTTGACTTCACAAACAGTTTCCCTAACACCTGAAAGTAATGTATTAAAAGGCATTCCGGCAAGTCCAGGACAAGCGGAAGGTAAGATAAAGGTATTGCGTAATTTTCAAGCTGTGCCAGACATTGGCCGAGATACAATTCTAGTAGTACCTTATACAGACTCAGGCTGGGCTCCTCTACTTGTTAGGGCTGGAGGATTGATTGCTGAAGCAGGTGGACGGCTTTCTCATGGAGCGATCTTGGCTCGTGAGTATGGGATTCCTGCGGTTATGGATGTTCGAGATGCTACTTCAATTTTTCAAGATGGTCAGACGGTAAGGATTGACGGGGAGAAGGGAATCGTGGAAATTTGTATTAAAAATTAAAAATATGTTTTAAAAGAACTCCAAATACAAAAATTAGTATCAATAGTAGCTGAATTTATCGGATTCAAAATCTAAAATATAAGATTATTCAATTTATAGCAAAAAACCTCAGCTAGAGGCTGAGGGTAACACTTATGGTGGGTCTAATTCCTCTATATCCAATATGTTTATGGCTGTATCCGGAAGGATTCCAAAAAAATGAAAAAACCCCCAGCTAAAAGCTGAGGGCGATAATTAGGGTGCATCTACTTCTCTATATCCAGTATTTTTGTCGCTGCATCCGGAAGGATTTAAAAAGTAATAAGTCGTTGCACAAAATTCTATTTATGAAGAGAGAGAATAGTTAAAATAAAGTGTGTAGTTAATTGTATCTGAGTACTTAGAAAAGTAGTTTCTGATTCGGCTTTATCCCAGCCCCTTGAAGAGCGATCGCTTGTTGCAAAGAAAACATAGCAATTTTCTGGTCTGCTGTTAATCCTGAAATTTCGTCCGTTTAGCTTAATTGGTTACAAGAATTCTTTGGATATTCTTAACGGAAAGACTCTACAACAATTGCTACTCCTATTAATTGGGCGCGATCTGTTGCCTTGAGTCCTAATGGTTGTATGTTGGCGAGTACCAGTGAAGACAAAACTGTGATTTTGTGGTCTGTAAGTGATGGTAAGTCTCTGAGAACATTGCATGGGCATACTAGTTGGGTGCGATCTGTTGCTTTCAGTCCAGATGGTTGTATGTTGGCAAGTAGTAGTGAAGACAAAACTGTGATTTTGTGGGATGTTCACAAGGGTGAACGTTTGCTAACTTTACAGGGACACACCAGTTGGGTACAGTCAGTTGCGTTTAATCCTCAAGGTAGAACCTTAGCAAGTGCTAGTGATGACAAAAAAGTGAAGTTGTGGGATGTCCAAACAGGAGAATGCCTTTTAACCTTGCGAGGACATAAGAATCGTGTGCAGTCAGTCACTTTTAACCCAGACGGTAATCTGTTAGCAAGTGCCAGTGGAGACAAAACCGTGAAGTTATGGGATGTTAGTAATACCGATTGGGTATGGTCTGTTGTTTTTAGTCCTGACGGTGAGATTTTGGTGAGTGGTAGCCAAGATGAGACAATCATGTTGTGGGATATCCAAACAGGTGAGTGGTTGAATACATTGCGATCGCCTAGACCTTACGAAGGTATGAATATTACTGGGGTTCAGGGTTTAACAGACGCGACTATTGCTACACTGAAAGCTTTGGGAGCATTGGAAGACGAACAATAAGTGGGTTGATTACGGTTGTTATTGTGAATGGCTATAATCTAATCAACTCGTCTAACGCAGATTGTTTAGAACTTTAAACATAAGAAAAATGAGTACAACTCTGGGCAGACCATCCTCATTGATCCATGAAATTTGCATTGAAAAGGTTGATCGCTGGAATTTATTCAAATTCAGTGAGTCTCTACAAATGCGAATGGAGAACCTTTTAGAAAAGAAGAAAGCAGATCAACTTACACCCGAAGAGGTAGCAGAGCTAGATGCGATTGGAGAGCTAGATCGAATTTTTACTCATATCAATGCAATGGTGGCTGCTTCCCCATCACAAGATCCTTGTTTGTCAGCACCCCTGCCTAAAGGCGAGGGTCTTCTCCCAAGGGGAGACGCCGGAGGCGAACGAGCCTCCCTTTAGGGATAGCTGACCCGTTTAAGTGCTTCGCGCACTACGTTACTGGTAAGTGTTTAAGTTCCTACCTACAGATGCGTAGCCAGTTTGTAGCTCTAGAACCAGACAGCTAAACAGGCTTATAGGGTTAAGCCAGTGTTGTTTGGAAAGTACCGACCAGTAACTTTGACAAGGCTCACATCACCCAGCAATGGAGGGACATCATGTCCAAAATACTAGTAATTGACACTCAACTTAAACCATTAAATCCAATCCACCCGGCGCAAGCACGACAACTATTAAGAAACAAGAAAGCAGCTATTTATAGGCATTTCCCTTTTACTTTAATTCTTAAAGAGTCTCGTTCTGACGTACTAGTTGAACCATTAAGAATCAAGATTGATCCAGGCAGTAAAACAACTGGGTTCGCACTGGTTAACGATTCAACAGGAGAGGTTGTATGGGCGGCTGAACTTCAGCATCGAGGCTTTGCAATTAGGGAATCTCTAAATTCTCGTCGTCAACTGCGTAGAGGGAGAAGAAACCGTAAAACCCGTTACCGCAAACCACCAAAACACGAATGGTTTAGGAAGGGAAATAAACAACCTTGCCCTAAACAACGCAGAAATGGCTGGCTACCACCTAGCCTCATGAGTCGTGTTCATAATATTAAAACCTGGGTTAAACGACTGAGCAAGCTTGCCAACATCACTGCTATATCTCAAGAATTGGTTAGGTTTGACACTCAGTTGATGCAAAACCCTGAAGTTAAGGGCAAGGAATACCAACAAGGTACACTTGCAGGTTACGAAACTCGCGAGTACCTGTTAGAGAAGTGGAGTAGACAATGTGCTTACTGTGGGGTCAAAAATGTTCCACTGCAAATAGAACACATTTATCCTAGAGCAAAAGGAGGAACGAACAGAATTTCAAATCTTACCCTAAGTTGTGAAAAATGCAACCTCAAAAAAGGGACACAAGACATTAAGGAATTTTTGAAAAAGGATCCAAAACGGTTTACTGAAATTGAAGCACAAGCCAAGAAACCATTAGTGGATACTGCGGCTGTTAATGCAACCAGATTTAAAATATGGTCAACATTGAAAACTTTTGGACTCCCAGTAGAAACAGGTAGTGGTGGTTTAACAAAGTTCAATAGAACTACCCAAAACCTTGACAAGACCCATTGGATCGATGCGGCTTGTGTTGGCAAGTCAACTCCTAGCAAGCTAAATATTAAGGGTGTTCAACCACTATTAATTAAAGCTACTGGTTACGGCACTCGTCAAATGTGTGGTACTGACAAACACGGTTTTCCTACCCGTCATCGTAGCAATAAACAAATACATTTTGGTTTTACAACTGGCGACATTATTAAAGCCGTTGTCACCAAAGGAAAAAAGATTGGTTGTTACGTTGGTAGAGTTTTGTGTCGCGCAACAGGCACCTTCGATATTTCAACTCGCAAAGAAAGAGTGGCAGGAATCAGCCACAAATATTGTTCACCAATTCACAAAAGAGACGGTTATTCTTATGGTTCATAGTTTTTCAAATCTCTGGACGGCTTTGGGAATTCGCTCGTGTCGTGTTTCCTCCCGCACCTAAAGGACAGATGTGCCTTCCTGGGTCAGTCACATCCTTGCGGGCTTCCACACGTACCGGAGGTTCTTGGTGATGGGGGATGTAACACTGGTAAGTGTATTACTAAAGTTCAGTGTTTAACAGAAGCGACTATCGCTACCTTGAAAGCTCCAGGAGCATTGGAAGACAAACAATAAATTGGTGGATTACGATTTCTATTCATAGCCGTTACAATTCTTTAAAATACAACCGGGCTGTAATTACATGTCAATCTCAAACGAACATGGTCTTTGGGACACTGATGCTTGTCCAGAATTGTCAAAATTCCCTACTACATCTGGCAGCTTAACTTGCTTACCTTTATCAAATTTCCGGACTAGATCTATCACCCGATTAACTATTTCTGGGTTAAATCTAAACAGTTCTTCAAATGTATTTTCATAGCTGATAATTTCTAATTGACGATTTGCAAGTTGTTTAACTCTTCGAGTAAATCTGAAATGACACTTTGTATCACCAATTAACATCCAGACTTCTACGGAGTGTCTTCTAGGTAAAGGCTGAATGTTTAAAACGTGAATTTTCATGATTGTCTTACCCTGATACTTACGCATTGACATATGTGGGTCAAGTCATTTCTGTTTACCGAAGATCAGTCAAGCGTAACAAGCTAACTCTCCTGTCTCGTTTATAGGTGCCAGATATCATCAACTTATGCAATTGGTGTATAGAAAATTGATGTTTATGACTTCTGCACACAACAGCCTATTCTTAGTTATAAACTGCGTAAGTACTGTTAAACAAGGACTTTGAAGCAGACAACATTGCAAGAGTTCTAGCGCAGAGACTCGAGAATGATAGCTATTCCTATCAAACCCAACAGGATAACGCCGATGGGGAAAACCCAATTTGTTAATAGTGATAGTATTTGTGTAGAAATGCTTGGCACACCCAAACTTGACGAAATAACGTACGCGATCGCAAAGCCTACTAATGCGAGTAGAAAATACTTCAGTCCCTTAAATACAAACTTTAACAGCAGACTATTTCCCTCTCTTACATGTGTTTTCATTGTTTTTCCCCTGATGATTTGAGGTAGATGAAACGTATCCGCTCGTACACCCAAGAAGTTGCCAACATAGTGGTGCTACTTAACTTGAGTATGAGTATTAGCTTGTGAGTTATTGGTACTAGGTTGAAAAGATTGACGATGATTAAAAACAAGTAAGGAAATGATAATTACAATGCTGAACAGCAGCCATTTAGGAAATTGATTACCAATATCCCTTACGTCATACGATTCTCGACAATGGGGACAAAAGTAGATGTTGCTATTATGGGGGTGCTGCTCAAATCGACAAGGAGGAAAAGGATGGTCTTTATATTTACAATTCATTGCAAGGTAGCCTCCTCTCTAGGCTCGAGAAAAAAATAGACTAGTCGCGTGGGAACTCACGTAAACTAGTCACTGGGGTTGGTATCCAACTCTCTCTGGACAGTTGAAGAATTGATTCATTTTTTTTCGCTCACCATCAGTTATATACTGCTTGGTATTTCAAAGGGTGCAATTCTAAATTTTTAAGTCCTTTCGATCAGAAAATTTTACTTTACGAAGAAAAAACCCTTCGGAAATATGAGCATGGCATCTCCAATACCTGGATATTTAGTAAGCCAGCTTATAAGTCATCTATTGCACTACTTTAGTTGCCCACGAACACCACACGAAACGAATCCAGTCGCAGTCCGCGTCCCATTACATAAGCGTCTAAATCTGCCTTCTGGAACCAAAAATTGAGAATTGTTCTCTGAGTGCCCCACTATTCCAAAAACTCTGGGGACTTACAATTTCTGATGATACTACATTCTACAAGCAGCTTGCAAGCTTTACAACCTTAATACTCCTTTGGATAGACAAATTGGATAATCCCGAAAAGTTCTTCCAACATAGGATGGCTTCCTCTTTAGAGTTTAAAAGTATTAGCTTTACTTGCTTGCTATTTAGTATAGCAATGTAGTTCATGAAAAAGCAATATTTTTCATGTTATGTTTTTTGACGATTATGTAAAAGCAAGGAGCGAATTATATATTCGAGAATCCTGGAGTTTTTGTCACCTTTTGCTTACAGAACGTAACTTGTTTGTAAAAACTGAGTATTTTTATCCTAATTCCACAAATAACTGCTGGAATTATTTTTTGTTACGTATTGTTTACGCAAACTCTATTTATTATCAGGAATTACCATTAGTGGCTTTGTAGTATCTAAACGATCGGGTCGATCTACAAAGCTGCTTACGTGTAGTCAGGTAATTATGGAGTCTTAAAAACACATGCCTGTGAAGACAGTAACCTATAATAAGGATTTTCTGGACAAGCTCAAAGACTTGCGATCTCAAGAGGTTTCGACAAACCGGGAAGCTCCCCTATCCGATATAAAGGAGCACGATCGCAGAGCCGACCCTGTAACGATTTTGGCAAGGCGAGTTGAGAACATTGCGGCGAGTGGATCTGGAGTATCCTCATTCGATCTGGAGCGTGTTCTTGGGCGTAACGATTTACTGCCCATTAACTTCCTTCAAAAGGGGACGCTAGCTGCTCGAGCAGTTTGCCGGATTTGGGTTGGAGACCAGTTTGGCTCAAATGGAAGTTGGGGAACTGGCTTTTTGGTATCTCCCAGGTTGCTACTTACAAATCATCATGTGATTGAATCTGTTGATGCGGCAACACGAGCATCAGCCCAGTTTAACTATGAGATGGACATTAGCGGTAAAATTAGAGAAGGCAAATTTTTTGCCCTGACTCCTAATGAAGCATTCATCACAGATCCGGATCTTGATTTCACCCTAGTTGCTGTTGCAGAAAAGTCTGACGATGGACAAGCTAGCCTTGCAGATTATGGATTTTTGCGTTTAGATCCTAACCTCCACAAGGTAGAACCACTAGAATTTGTCAGCATTATTCAACATCCGGATGGTCAGCCTAAGCAAATTGCTATTCGGGAAAACAAAGTTCTCAAAATCGGTAATTCTCAGGATGCTCTCGCAGACAATTTTCTTTGGTATGCCAGCGACACAGCCCCTGGCTCTTCTGGATCCCCGGCTTTCAACGATAACTGGCAGGTTGTTGCTATTCATCACAAGAGTGTAATAGAAAATCGCATCAATAATGGAGTTGAAGAGATTCAACTAAGCAACGGTGAGTGGGTAGCCAAAGAAGAAGCACAAAAGCTTAGTGAAAATCAAATTAAATGGCTTGCCAATGAGGGTGTGCGGACAAGCAAAATTCTCGAGCAAGTAAACAAAATTCAAACTCAACAGGACGGTTCTTCTTCCAAGTTGATTCAAGCTTTCCTTGAAGATGCCAAGAGCATCCGTGTATTCCCAGGTACGACTCCGCGCGAAAGTGTGGTCACTTCGACAGTCACTCCCCCTGATTTATCAAGCGATAAGCCGAGCCTTGAGAGAAAACCTAGTACTCAACCCAATCGTGGAAGTATTCGTCCAGTGAGTTACTATGACGATCGCAAAGGATATGACCCTGATTTTCTAGGAGTTAACATTCCTCTCCCAGAATTGACACCGGCTGCTCTCGCGTTTGGTTCCATCGCACAAGTACAGGGGACGCAAGATAATATCCTCCGCTACACCCATTTCTCAGTCGTCATGTGTGAAACTCGTCGTTTAGCCTTCTTGACTGCTGTCAATATTAACGGTAAGCAATGGGTTGGACTTGAACGAAAGAATGACGAATGGTTTTTTGATCCCCGCATTCCAGAGAATTTGCAAGTAGGAAATGACTTTTACGGCAATGAACCAGGAGGAAACTTTTTTGATCGAGGTCATCTGGTTCGCAGACAAGATCCCATTTGGGGAAATGAAAGCGAGGCTAGGATAGCCAATAGCGATACGTTCCACTTCACAAATTGCTCTCCTCAGTACTTTGAGTTTAACCAATCAGAGCAACTATGGCAGGGGTTGGAAAATTTCATCCTGACCAACACCGATCAAGATGATCTTCTAGCAACTGTTTTCACTGGTCCTATCTTCCAACAAACTGATGTGGTTCACCGAGGTGTTCAGGTTCCCCAGTTTTTTTGGAAGGTTGTTCTGGTAGTCGATGGAGTCGGCACACTGTATTCCAGCGCCTACGTTGTTAGTCAGGAGAGATTCGTTAAGAATATTCCCTTCGAGCGTCTACCCGTTGGTGAATTCAATAACTTCCAAGTGTCTATCGCTAACCTAGAAACCAGAACCGGCTTGAAGTTCTCTGATAAAATTCGTAGGGCTGATGTCTATACTGGTCCCTCTAATGGAAAGGGATTGCGTGGTTTTGGCGATATTGAACACCCTCGCCGCAAATAGGTACTTAAACTAGATCCAAGAAGAATACATACAAGAGCCAGGATTCATTCTGGCTCCTAATATTATGTTCGATATTAAGTAATAATCTTTGTTCGTATTTCCTTAATTTCTCTAGCCGATTGACCCTTAACAAAAGTGCGGTTGATCATTGGATGATCGTCATGAGTTGGTCCTGTGTCGCTATCGGGATGGTAAGCAATGATATCTAGCGTGCTATCGTCGGTAAAAAAGCTATGCTGACCGTTTGTTGGGATCACAAATATTTGGCCTGGAGTTAAGGGAATTTCAACATCTAATCCAGTTCCATCGTCATTTTCTGGGATAATGCAACGTCCCTTACCGCTCATAACAATCCCAATCCTAATTGAGGGATGGGTATGGCGTGTTTGACTAATACGAGGAGGGAAATGTAAATGATTGAGACAAGGATCACCTTTAATTGTTGGTGGTACTAAAAGGCTATCAGAGCAACCATCCATGTAAAGTAACCTACCCTTTTCCTCTACTGGTCCTCCAATCATGAACATCCCATGATACTTAAGACTTGAAATAAGAATTCCCCATCCACCACTAACAGACACAGAACCAGGTACACAAAAGTACATTCCTTTTGCAAGAGTAAATACTTGTTCAAAGCCTGCATAACAAGTAGTCAAATTAGTGAAACCATCGAATACAAACCCGAAATGAGTTCCTTCTTCTCCTACAGTTACTCTTTCTTCACCGCATCCCCACCCATATAACTGTGTAGGATGCTCGTTTGAGGACAAGTCCATTAGCATTCCATTGCGGTGCGTAACTGATATAAAATGTTTGTTATAATAACATGGGATCATGGATTTACAAGTTTAAGAATTTTTATCTTGCTACTTTGGATAAAATAACTACTCGACAATATCAGTATTAGCACGCCTTTAACGTAACGGATACTACGATATTTATATTACATAGAGGTAAAAAGTTATATTTTATTAATAAGAACAAAATGTCGAGATTATGCTGGAGAGAACCAGTATGCTTAAGTATTTATACTTAGATAAAGTGGCTCTCCAATTTATGCTTTATCATGGTATTGTTAATCGTAAGCTTTTACCATCTCATGAATTTTCAAGACGTTCTAGAGATTGTAGAGTCAGCAGTTTACAAAGCTAAAGGTAGAAAGCTGACTGACCCAGAACTGACTGTACTGAGCGGTTCTTGGGAGGGTTTGAGTTATGACGAGATGGCAGAGCGATCGCTCTATAAACCTAACTACCTCAAGGGAGATGTGAGCCATAAGTTCTGGAAATTGCTTTCAGAAGCTTTGGGAGAGGAAGTTAGTAAAAGAAATTTTCGCGCCGCACTCCAAAGGGCCTCGTCGAGGCACAATGAAACAACGAACGTCGAAAATTTAAGCTTAGGTGTGGATGATGGCAACAATCTACCCGAACGAAAGAGTGAAGTTCATCAATCATCTCAATTCTTAACCTTTGTTGACCAAGAAAACCAAAGCCAAGCATCTCAAGAGCCTTCGGATCTTGAAAAGAGAATGAGAGCTTGGTTTGAGGCATTAGGTTATGAGTTGCTCCCGGGAGGGAAAAGGGAAGAAGACTATTTTGACTTAATTATTCATATACCTAAGCGGGGAGGATATGATCGCATCTTGGCTCGTGGTGTGGAAGGTGAGGCAGACTGGAATCACTTGGACGAGTTATGTCAGACTATTAAGGAACACAAGCCAAATGAAGCATGGCTAGTTGCGGATCTTCGTATTAGTCGTGCTGCTCGTGAAGCGATCCAAGAGTACGCCGTAAATAAAGAACTTAAATTTAGCCCTGCTGCTAGTCGTGCGATCGCGGAATACAGAAAACAGCGAGATCTAGCACTATTTTGTTATACCTTCGATGAACTCATAGATGAAGGAGTGAACTTTAAACAGTATTTCAAATGGTTAGAGGAACAAATCAATAACCGGGGTATTAACGACAAAACATACATTCCTTTAGCCTGCCTCAAACAAGAAGGAGTTAATCAATCCACGGGTGAGCCTATAGTTAGTCGTTACGGTGAAGCAGATGGCTGGATTGATGGTTATATTGATCGTTGGCTAGATGATCCCAATAAAAAACACATTTCTGTCTTAGGAGAATTCGGTACCGGCAAAACCTGGTTTGCTTTTCACTACGCTGGGACTGCGCTAAAGCGTTATCAACAAGCTCAGAAGCAAGGAACTCCAAGACCTCGATTACCTCTACTGATACGGTTGCGCGATTATGCTAAAGCATTGGATGTGGAGAATGTTTTGGCATGGTTCTTTTTTTCTATACACAATATACCACTGACTAATTTAGTCTTCAAACAACTTAATAAAATGGGCAAACTTCTGCTCATTTTTGATGGTTTTGACGAAATGGCAGGTAAAGTAGACCACCAAAAAGTGATTGAGAATTTTTGGGAACTGGCTAAAGTTGTAGAGACAGGAGCCAAGGTAATACTAACTTGTCGTGCTGAACATATTCCCAAAGTGGATAAGGGTCGTGCTCTACTGAACGCGGCTGTGTTAAATTCCATAGATATAGAACAGCCAACTTCTGTTAAAAAGCTGATTGGTCCTCAATTTGAGGTGCTGGAATTACAGACACTGAGCGATTTGCAAATTCGTGAAGTCTTGCGATCGCGTCTTCTAGATAAAACCCTAGCAGAAAGAGAAGCTGTTGTAGAACAGGTCACAAGCAATCATAAGCTTTTAGACTTGGCAAAACGACCTGTGATGATCGACTTAATTTTAGAAGCACTGCCTAAAATTGAAGCAGGTCAGTCAGTAGACTTATCTCACATCTATCTGTTAGCTATTAAACACAAAATGGCGCGGGATATCAAAGCAGAGCGGACATTTACTTCTCCTGCGGATAAGTTGTACTTTTTGTGTGAACTCTCTTGGGAAATGTTTGTTACTGACCAAATGCAACTGAACTATCGAAAATTTCCTGAGCGAATTCGTCGATTGTTTGGTGCTGTTGTACAAGAGCCAGAAGATGTAGATCACTGGAGCTATGATATGATGGGTCAGTCTATGTTGACTCGAAACGCTGATGGTGACTACGAGTTAGCTCATCGCTCTTTCTTAGAATTTTTCATCGCTTATAAATTTGCTGCACAACTAGGAGTATTAGCTCCAGATTTTGTTGATTTAGCTAGAGAGTCATCATATATACAAAAGAACACCTTAGCTCAGCCATACACTTGGTCCTCCTATTTTCAGCGTCAAGTAGATGAAGAAGGTAAAGTTATACCAATTGCGCCACTTCAAGAATTTTCTACTGAATCGTTAACGAATTTATTTAATGCTTTCAGACTAGGGGATATCACCAACAGACAAAGAGATCTGACTAAGGCAATGTTTGAATTACTTGAACATATGCTTGATCGTTCTGAAACTGCTGCTGATCGTCTACTAAAGATTATCAAAGCGACGCGAGGCAAAACGGAAAAAGAAGTTGGGTGTCTTGCTGGGTATGCTGTGACAATTCTTTTGCAAATTAACTCAGAAGCGTTGGCTGGTCAAGATTTAAGCACTACTGTAATTAAAGGTGCTGACTTGACTTACGCAAACCTGCAAAACACAAACCTTACAGGTGCTCATTTGGATGATTCTCTTTTCAAAGAAC
The DNA here is from genome assembly GCF_017591665.1 of Aetokthonos hydrillicola CCALA 1050. GTDB lineage: Bacteria > Cyanobacteriota > Cyanobacteriia > Cyanobacteriales > Nostocaceae > Aetokthonos > Aetokthonos hydrillicola. The sequence continues at coordinate 51,802 of NZ_JAAKGC010000015.1, forward strand.
CCTTTGGGAGTATCTTATCAGTTGCCTTTAGTGGAGAGTCTTTGGCTATTGGTTCTTCTAATGGCGAAATTTGTTTATTTCATCAAGAACAAGGACGTACTGTATGTAAAGGACATACCCATTGGGTTCGATCCATTGCCTTTAGTGCCGATGGTGAAAAGTTTGCGAGTGGAAGTGACGACCAAACTATAAAGATCTGGAATACTAAAACCGGTAAGTTTTTCAGCACACTAGAAGAGCATAGTGGCTGTGTCCGTTCAGTGGCATTTAGCGATGACGGCAAGTTACTTGCTAGTGGTAGTGAAGATGGAACAGTAAAGATATGGAATGTCGATACTAGTGAGTGCTTAAAGACACTGAACGGACATGTTGGTAAAGTTTGGTCAGTTACTTTTAGCCCGATCCACTTAGGGGGAATTGTTGCTAGTGGTGGAGAAGATAAGACTATCAAAATATGGAAAGTTCAAACAGGTGAGTGCTTAAAGACACTAACAGGACATGAAAACTGGGTTAGATCGGTGGCTTTTAGCCGAGATGGACAACAAATGGTCAGTGGTGGCGATGACAACACTGTAAAAATTTGGGATATTCGCACAGGTAAATGTCGCATAACTTTACGAGGACATGAGAACTGGGTGCGCTCAGTAGCTTTCAGCCGAGATGGACAGCGAATCGTCAGTGGTGGCGAAGACAACACTGTGAGAATTTGGGATGCTCAAACAGGTCAATGTCAGAATATATTGTGTGGGCATAATAATCGAGTTTGGTCGGTGGCTTTTAGCTTAGATGGACAGAGAATTGCTAGCGGCAGTGACGACCAAACTGTAAAAACTTGGGATGCTCAAACAGGTCAATGTTTAACTACTGTAGGGGGATACTCTAACTGGATTTTATCAGTTGCTTTCAGTCCAGATAGCCAATATCTTGCGAGTGGTGGTGAAGATAAGATTGTCAGGATATGGGATGTCCATACTCATAAGATCACAGCCTCCTTACGAGGACATACTAGCCGCATTTGGTCAGCGGCTTTTAGTCCAGATGGTCGAATGCTTGCTAGTGGTAGCGATGATCGAACCATTAGAATATGGGATCTTGAGCCTAACAAGGGTAACCAATGCCTCCACATTTTAAGAGATCATGATCATTGGGTAAGATCTGTTGTCTTTAGCCCAGATGGGCAGCTACTTGCTAGCGGCAGTGATGACCACACTGTTAGGATCTGGGATGTTCATCAGGGTATTCCTTTGAAGGTGTTACGAGGGCACACAAATTGGGTACGATCAGTAGCTTTCAGTCCTGATGGAAAGTTAATTGCTAGTGGTAGTGATGATTGTACTCTCAGGATATGGAATTTTCAGACTGATGCTTCTCCGAAGATATTCCAAGGTCACAAGAACTTAGTCCGTTCTGTTACCTTTAGTCCTGATGGAAAGCTAATTGCTAGTGGTAGCAATGATCATACCGTCAAAATTTGGGATGTGAACACAGGCGAGTGCATTAAAACTTTAACAAGACATAAGAATTGGGTACATTCAGTTGTTTTCAGTCCTGATGGTCAAATACTTGTCAGTGGTTGTCACGATGGAACTGTATATTTATGGAATGTTCGTGACGGTCAGCCTATAAAGTCTTTTCAGGAAGCTGCTGATGAGGTGTTATCAGTTGCTTTCAGTTCTAATAGTCAGTTAATTGCTAGTGGTATCGGTGATGGAATAATCCAAATTAGAAGCAGGGATAAAGGTGAATTTGAACAACCTCTATCGTTGAAGATTTCTAAACCCTATCAAGGAATGAATATTACAGGGGTTATTGGCTTAACCGAAGACCAAAAATTAAATCTTCGTGCTTTGGGTGCAGTTGCTGGCGAGTAACTTGGCTCTTAATATCCTCCCCACTTTCACAAACGCTTTAACTCCCCATCCCAGCAGTTTTTCTCTGGCTACTTTTTGTCTAAGTTCCACTAAGGATTTTAGCCAAAGAACTACACAAGCGATAGTTTTCGTTAAAAATCCAATGAATTACCAACATATTTCCAATGAAATTCCAACGTATTTAGTATTAATATTGAGAGATGGAGGTGATTTCTATGCCAGCTATAGTTAACGACTCAACACCTTTTGATCTGAAGGTGGGTTCCAGATGGTCATCTTTTGAGAAATTTCGCACAGAAGGCGCGAAATCTCTTGATTCTATTAAGAATGGTACAATCGGTATTCTGCATACCAAAACCGGGCAGTATCGCATCATGGAAGAACAAGACTTTCAAAGGATGCTAGGCTTAGCTCGTGATGTGGATCGGTTACGTCGGGGATTACGTGTACTATCGCGTACTGTTCGAGTTGTGCAGAAACACCCCGACACCGACACCATTAACTTGCTAATAGAGGCTGTTGCGACGCTAGGTACTCTACCCGAGCTTCCGACTCGTGACAGATTCGAGCCTCTGATACCCGAAAGCTTGGATACCGATATAGATGATGAAGTAGACGTTGACCCGGACTTGGTTACGCGTCCGCTAGATATAAAAAACGCTTCTTTTGAAGATTGATGCCCACTGATTACAATGACAGCACCTACACTTTACCTAAGAATTTAGCGGAACTAGAAGCGCAATTACAGGCTCTCTCTCACGACGATCACGCAGTTAAGATTATCCAAAATTTTGCCAAAAACCTTGGCAAAACAAATCAACGTCAGCGTTTGTTCAATGAAAAGGGGGCTATTGTACGTGAGCCGATTATCTACCAAGACATGCTTCATCGGGGGCTAATCGCTCCCGATGAAGATCCTTTCATCCTTTTACAGGGGGATATTGTTAGTACAGAAACCGCTTACTTTTTAGGAGAGCGCATGACTCAAATGAAGTTTGCAGTAGCTACCTCTACCTGTGATCTCATTCCAGGTCGTCGTCAATACGCGACACTGTTGCGTGTACAACCAATTAGGAAGGATGATCCAAATGTCAAACAACTACTTGGGGAATTACTGAAATTCTCATCTACCCAGCGTATGTATCTCCCACCACTCCCGAACGATCCATCCGATATAATCGGGAACACTTTGGTATTTGACGGAATTGTACAAGTTCGATTAGATGACTTGCTAGTGGCTACACGGCTTGCTAGCTTGAGCTTGGTGGGATGGCGCATCTTTGGCTCAATAGTTCGCACGATCATGGCTCGCGCAGGGGATACAGAGGTGAGAATGCGGTCTAGCCTATAGCCTGTCAAACGCCCCACCCACAAGGGGATGGGGTTTTACGCGCGTTCAATAAAATTAATCTGCTTGTTTTAATTTGTCATGTTCTGATTGATCAACGCGCACCCTGCTATTGTCATTCATATGAATTTCATATTCTGCATCTGTGCCAGGCATAAATAAAAATCCTGGTTTTTCTTCTTGAACTTTTACTATTTCTGTAATGGCATCAGGATTGATCTCGACTGCGGTTCCATCTGTTGTTGTCATGCCTACAATTTTCATACTCTCACTCGCTATTTCTCGGCTAGTTGAATTCTAGATTTTGCTATAGCGCTCCTACGTAATTGTGGACTCATGAAGTCTTACCAAACCTCATTTTTATTTTTTCACAAAAAAATAAAGCTAGGATCACTATATCATATATTGTATTACGGTTGTATATCAAACTGAAGTCAATAGTAAGAATACTTAATATTTTCAAAAGAAGATCCCTATTTCAGAGTTGAAATACCCCTAAAACTTGTATATAGGGGGTTAGGATATAGTGGCAGTGTCCACCTTAGAATTACTTCCGGTGCATCCATGTTAGAAAACTCCACAATTTTCTCTATTTAAAAGCTAGCAACCAGTTGTGAGAAAGTTGTGAGGCTTTTTCGCCACCGATAGTTCTTTCCCCTGCTGCTGTCCTGGCAAAGATTTTACTCGAAGTTCCTAGCGTAGCTAGCTTTAAGCGCTAAAAGCTGGTACTCTGGATTCTCGATCTTACTGTTAAGCCGATGACAATTACGATCGCACTTAATACTGATAACATTAACAACTTGGATCTCTCACCTGTAGTCACAGTTATTGAAAAGTTCTTGCAAGAGGGAACGATAAAATCCTACGAACAGCAGTTGAGCTTTGAACTCAACTATCCTTTGGAACAAGGAGATCCAAGGGAACTTTCAGAAATACCAGAAGTGCGGTTATGGTTTATTCGCCTAGATGCGCGCTATCCCTGGCTACCATTTCTTCTCAATTGGAAGGCTGGCGAGTTCGTCCGTTATGCTGCTATGCTCGTACCTCACCAGTTTAATCCTCATGAAGGCATTCAGTATAATCCTGAAGCCTTAGAAATCTTTTTAATGCATAAACTGTTCATTTTAACTGATTGGTTACAACAGCAAGGGCTTCCCAGTAAATCTCGCCTCAAGTCGATGGCTCAACTGCTAGGTTATGAGTTAGATGACGCTCTATTTGAGGCATTTGGTAATAGCTAACCTTTATATTTCGCTGGAAAATCTTTTAAAAGTAGTGGGAGCATCTTGCTCCCTGCTGGTGAGATCTCCTCATTGGTACTAGCGGGCAAGATGCCCGCACTACCCTATGTTTTAATATGATGCAAAAGCCCAAAATACAATTCTTTTGACTTTTGAACGCCAGGTGCTTTATGCCGGGAAACCCGTCCACCGCACTGGCTCCTTTTGACTTTTGACTTCCCCAAAGGGGCTAGCCGCCCCAGATTTTCTCTAAAACAGCTTTAGGTGAAATGTCGCTGATTTTGCTAGTTGGGGATTTAATGGCAAGGAATTTATCGTTAGACGGCAATAATTTAGATGGTTTTGTTGAGCCAAATAGAGCGATTGTATAAGTTTGTACTGCCACGCTTAAGTGCATGGCAGCACTATCAGTAGATAACATTAAATTCGCACCAGCAATCATTGCCGCTAACTTTCCAATGTCTTCTGGAGAAGTTATCTTAATGTTTGGGATAGTCTGTTTGAGACTACTTACAAACTCTTGATCTTCTGGATCTTGAATCACAACTATTGGCATATCTGGCTGCTTATGCTGGCAGTCTTGAATGATTTCAAGCCAATTGTTAACAGGGTAAATTTGATCAAGGCTCTTAAGCTTGGGTGATTCACTGTTATAACCACCGTCAATCAAAATGTAGCCTGTTTCCTTGATTCCCAACCGTTGTTGTTCTTTATCCGCCCATTCAATATCTGGTTTTGGTACATTGATCGTTAACTCAGGACTGGGGGTATTTATGCCTAATCCTTGAAGGAGATCATGGTACACAGCAGCAACATATTGTTCTGCTTTTAAAGGAACTGGGTTGGTAAGAAAAGCAGCTCCTTTAGTTTTAAAGCCAACGCGTGTCGGTATTCCTGTTAACCAGACTAAAAAATTTACTAACCAGCTTTGCCCCACAGCAATAGCGACATCATACTCGCGTTCGCGAATTCTGCCTATCAGATTTGCCCAATCTGCTAAACTGTTGCGGTCTTTAAAATCAAATGGCAGTACCTCGTGAACTGACTTGCTCACTCGGTAAGCAGCCTTTGCTTGGGGTTCGACTACGACATCTATCTGAGCGTTTGGGTAATAGCGCTTCAGGTCATCTAGAGTAGAAAAGAAGAGAATTTGATCGCCTATTCCGCCAGGGACAAGGGCTACTACTCGCATAATATTTATTTACGCTTACTCGCTCCCTATTTTAGGGGAAGATTGGTAATTATTAATAGTTATTTGTTGTTAAGACTTTGTGTTGACTGACCATTATTGAGGAGTGAGAACACTGTGCATTTATTAATTCCAGCAGCCGGAACGGGACGGAGAATGGGGAGTCACCGGAATAAGCTCCTATTGGCACTGCGATCGCAACCGATTCTTAGTTGGACTCTTAAAGCCGCCGAAGCCTCGCACCATATCAGTTGGATTGGGATCATCTCTCAACCCATTGATTGGGAGGACTTCAAGGAAATTCTAGCCCAAGTGCAGTTAACTAAGCCAGTGGAATTTATTCAAGGAGGCTCTACCCGTCAAGAATCAGTCTACAACGGCTTGCAGGCACTACCTGATGATGCAACAAGAGTGTTGATTCACGATGGCGCTAGATGTCTTGCCACTGCGGATTTATTCGATAGGTGTGCTGAGGTGCTGCACGATTGTACTGGCTTGATAGCTGCAGTACCAGTCAAAGACACTATCAAAGTTGTCGATGAAAATGGCATAATTACGAGTACACCCGACCGACGACAACTGTGGGCTGCACAAACTCCCCAAGGTTTTGATGTCAAATTGTTAAAACAGTGCCACCAAACAGGTATTAGTCAAGGTTGGGAAGTTACAGACGATGCGGCTTTGTTTGAAAAGTGCGGTTTGTCTGTCAAGATTGTCGAAGGTGAGGAGACGAATCTTAAGGTGACAACTCCACAAGATTTGGCGATCGCGGAGTTTATCCTCACTAGCAGATTAGGGAAAAAATGAATAAAGTAGTCAGGAGTCAGGAGCCAGGAGTCAGAATAAACTACCCATGAAGGGATGATGTTTTATAGATAATTTTCCAATTCCTAATTTGATAACGACTAGAATAACGACTAGACGAGGTTTTAAGCCAGTATTTTTTCTTCTGACTCCTGAATTCTGACTCCTGAATTCTGGCTCTTGACTTGTTTTTACCTCTATGATATTATTCCAAACACTCATTATATAGTCTATTGTCATAAGTCATTTGCCTTTTACTAAGTTAAATATTTTTTACCAATAGTTAATGACCAATGGCCAATGCCTAATGAATGCAGCAACGAAGATAGAAGCAATTCTCTACTTAAAGGGTAAGCCCCTATCAATTAGTGAAATTGCGGAGTATGCCTCATATGATCGAGCCTCCGTAGAGGAGGGAATAATTGAATTAATTGACGACTATGCCCGTCGAGACAGTGCTCTTGAAGTTGTAGAAACGCCAAATGGTTACAGTTTACAACTGCGGTCAGATTTTTATGACTTGGTGCAAACTCTGATCCCGGTAGAATTAGGTGTAGGCGTGTTGCGGACTTTGGCAGCGATCGCACTTCATAATCCTATACTTCAAACTGACTTAATTGAACTGCGCGGTTCTGGAGCATATCAGCACGTTCACGAACTCGTCGAACTTGGGTTTGTCAAAAAATCCCGTGATAGCGATTCTCGGTCCTATTCTCTACAAGTCACGCCTAAATTTCATCAGTATTTTCAAATAGAACAGCTTCCACAACCGTTCTCCTCTACCCAACAACAACGACAATTAGAACTAGATCTCAAACAAGAACCATCGACACAATGAGTGATTATTGTTTAGTTGAATCTTAGTACTCCAGAAAGATAAGTAGGTTTCATATTTATATTATGGTTTGACTATGGTTTAGAGTAGAGTTAGCCCTCAGCTAAAAAAAATTGCAAATGGTGTTTGATCCTGACTTTCTCAATGACAATTCCGAAGAACACCCCAACCAGCTTCTTTCTGATAGTTTTCAGGAAGATCCTAATCAGTTGCTCAAATATCTACAGCATCAGCCGCCTGATGTCTTAGCCCGCGTCGCCCAGTCGGTAAGCCCCGAAATTAAACAAATCATTTCGCAGAACGTCCAAGGGCTTGTGGGGATGCTACCAGCGGAAAGCTTCAACGTGCAAATCACAACAGATCGAGATAACCTTGCTGGTCTTTTAGCATCAGCCATGATGACGGGGTATTTCCTTCGCCAGATGGAACAGAGGATGCACTTAGATCATTTGAATAACAATCATTAGCCTCCAAATCTATTAATTCTGGACTCTGGACTAATTTTGGGGATAAGCTTCTAGATGCACTTTCAAAAGTTCGTTTTTACCGTCGCGATTAACTTGGATTTCCAAGGTGTCGCCTACAGAACTAGAGTCAACTAGCCTCTGTAACTGGGCGACTGTCTTGACCGGGTTACGGTTGATCTTTTCTATAATGTCCCCTGGACGGAGTCCAGCCCGTTTTGCTGGTGATTTTTCTAGGACTTGCTTAATTGCAACGCCGGTATTTTGCTTGATGTTGAGATAAGTATCTTGATTGAGCTGCTGTCTCTTTATCGGAGTAAGGTCTACCATGTCAATCCCTAGGAAGGGGTGTTCTGCGTGACCTTTAGTAAACAGTTCATCTGCAATGCGGGATGCTGTATCAATGGGAATGGCAAACCCGAGTCCTCTAGCGTCGGCACGAATAGCTGTGTTGATACCGATAACCTCACCTTGAGCGTTTAACAAAGGTCCACCAGAATTACCAGGGTTAATTGCTGCGTCGGTTTGTATAAAACTAACTTGCTTATTTCGTACACCAACTTGAGCGCTGGTGCGGTCAGTAGCGCTGATAATTCCGATTGTAACGGTGTTATCTAAACCGAGAGGATTACCAATAGCGATCGCCCACTCTCCTGGTATTAAGTTTTGTGAATTACCCAATTTTACGGTAGGCAATTTTTCCCCAGGAATTTTGACCACCGCTATATCTGTCAAAGAATCAACTCCTAGCACCTTCCCTTCAAAAGTACGACCATCCTTAAGGGTGACTTGTACTGTATCTGTGTCTTCAACAACGTGAGCGTTAGTTAGTAATCGCCCATCTTGGCTCAAAATAAATCCCGATCCCGTACCATGCTCAATCCTCTCTGGCGAAATTGGCTGCGCATCCTCGCCAAAAAACTTTCGCCAGAGGGGATTTTTCAAAGCTTCGGAAATTGGATTTGCTACTTTGCGGGTAGCGTTAATTCGCACAACTGCAGGTCCAGTTCTTTGCACAGCCGCTGCGATAAAATTTACGTTATTCCCGCCTAAACCGCCAATTGATGCTCTTCCTAAATTAGGGACAGCAGGTTCTGAAGGCTCTGTTGTTACATTTCTTAACTCTTGAAAAGAGCGCTTTTGTGGTGAGAGATAACGACTACCTAACAACCCTGTAGCACCGCCAACTACCAATAAGGAGAGATAAACGGCTAGTTGCTTTAAAGATAACTTCATAATCACGACACTTAACAATGGCAATGCAGATGCGCTGTTTTTAAGTTTAATCAAGCTAAAGGGAAGTTGGTAGATTTTTTATAGGGGCATGGGGCATGGGGCATAGGATTATAGAGGAAAGAGATTATCCCCAAACAAAATCAATTCATGCTTTACCAAAAGCTGTGGGGAGAATGTCAAAATACCGTACCCACATCTGTCGTACATACATAAACTGATGTCGCTCGCTGTTCCTTGTTGCCCCATGCCCTATGCCCCATGCCCTATGCCCATTAGCTACAATCTAAAGTTATAGCGGTTCTAAGTTCCATAAATGGCTTTTCGTAATCGTGTAGTTCTTATCTGTAGCTTAGTTAGCGGTTTTGGGCTAGTATCTACAGTCCCACACTTCGCAATAGCACAGGTTTCTGATGGAAGTTGTCCAACATCAGCCCTTAAAAGTTTTCAGCGCCACAAAGTTGAATCAGGAGAAACTCTTGAGCGTATAGCACAGCTTTACAAACTTGATCCAGCAACTCTTATTGCGATGAATCCGGGTTTACAAGGGGGTAGAGTTGCGGTAGGTAGTGTACTGCAAATTCCTCCCCACGATGGAATTGTAGTTGAAGTACCTCGTGGTCAAACATGGCGCGCGATCGCAACGAGATATAAAATCCGTCCTGATGTGCTGTTTGAATTAAATGGCTGTCAAAAAAATCCCAGAGTCGTGTTTGTTCCAAGCAAGAATCGAACATTTGGCCAGATTTCCGCTCAAGCTTCTAATGCTAGCACTGCTAAATTAGCTGGATATCCTTTACCAGAATTAACAAAAGAAGCATTACCTTATGGTTGGCAGGTTAATCCAAATACAGGCAAAGTTTTCTTCCATAGTGGTGTAGAACTATTAGCCGCAAAAGGGACGCCCGTGCAAGCCATTGGTTCAGGGATAGTAGCTTTTGCAGGCGAACAAGGTACTTATGGGAAGTTAGTGATAATCAATCACGCTGGAGACTTACAAAGCCGTTACGCTCAGCTCGACAGTATCAAAGTCTCTGTTGGTCAGCAAGTCAAAAAGGGAGATCTAGTGGGAACTGTAGGTACAACTGGAACACCTAGTTCTAATCAACCCTCTCTCCACTTTGAAGTCCGTTCTAAATCGTCTTTAGGTTGGGTTGCTCAAGATCCCAATAGCTATCTCCAAAAATGAAGGGTTTTGCCATATAATCCCCCTGCTAAGAGCTCCCTGCTCTCTGCTCCCTCTGCCCGGAGGGCAAATCATGTCTTACTGTTGTAAGTTTTATGTAGAAAAATTACAGAAATAAACAATTCCTAAAGACTGATTTTTTGCTGACCAACTCCTTACTTTATAAGACTTTTAAGGATTGGGCAAATTCTTCAAAAAATTTTATTAAATCTGCCCCCTAAATCTACCTATACTATCTATATGCCTTAGTTTGTAGAGAAAGCTTCACTTTTGGCTTTCTATGAGACTAGATCCACATATTTACTCTTTATCCAATTTTTATAAAGCTCGTCCTAACCAATTGTATTTTACTTTCCTGAAGGTGCGCCAAAATGTATAAACAAATCAAGAAGCTGACAAATATTATTCAAAGTTTTTTCTTAGAAAGAAAAAGATATAAACAATTTTATTCAAAAGTGCAAGATGTAATGATAGATGCTCTTTTGGAACATAAGCCATCAGTCCAAATAAAAGATACGCCTATTTTTTTCCCAGCAGATAGTAAAATCGCTGAGATAATTTATTGCTTAACCCAACAACTTGAACTTACTGCTTCTTGGAGTTACGTTCAAAAAAACGAACAGTCTTACGTGTTACTGATTAAATTTGATGAGCAAGAGTGTTCAGAGCCAAAAGTAACAGATGAAGCTGAAATTGCATTCAGAAGACGCGTATACAGTCTGGCTGCACGCTAGCTTCACAACTAACTATTGTTAACCCAACTAATCGGTTCACTGGAGTTAACTAAATGCATTCCTGCGGCTGCAAATCTCTCAAAAGCTTCGTTAGCGGCTTTTGTATAGTCTACAACACCAGGAACAACAACAGGTGAGGTGCAATCTTCTAATAGGTAGACTTTTTTAGCTAAAGAAGAGTCTATTTGCTGGATTTCGGTTAATAAATCATCAATTGTCCAAGCAACACAGTGACTTTTAGCTTGCCCTGCAATAATCACAGCATCGAATTCTAAGAGTTGGTTAATTAAGCTTGTGTTTTTTTGGTCAATTGGGCGTTTATCAAAACTTTCTAAAACCTCTGGACTTAAAATTGAATAATTTTCCGTTAATGGATTGTCGCCTTTAATTTCAAACTGGGTTTGACTACTACGAGCAATACAGTGAAAAAATATTGCCTCTTCGACAGCAGAGACTAAGGCATGACCTATCCCTCCTAACATGGAATGATAAGGCCAAATGGTTAGAGGATATTTGCCGTTTTGGCTCAGTTGTTGAACATAGTGGTAAGCGTATTTTTCTAGAAACTCGTAGTTATACCCAATACTGAAAGCAACAGCTTCATTAACTTTCCAAATACCTTGCTCAATATCGGATGGGGTGATGCTAGTAGCTGATGGGGTTGGGTGTTCCCCCTTAGCGTTAATCCAGAAGATAGGATGGAAAATCTGTATTGCTGTGTGAGTATCCATTGTAGGCGTGATTTTAGTGATAGCCCCCAAGTTTCGATAGATAAATTCACACAAGCGTATGTTATCGTCTACTGCCCCATTACCAGATGTTCCACCGACGAATAATTCAAAATCAGGAATACAGAAAGTATTTTGAACATCTATTAATAATAGGCAAATACGTTTTACGTCTTGTGATGCGGGTTGAATGTTGTGTTCTTTTACCCATGTTTGTGCTTCCTCTGCGCGTTGTTGGTACGGTACGCGCCAGACTTCAGCAACTTTTTGGGGATTAAAGTGGGGGGGAATAGGTAATTGAGTCGATCTTTGAATATTCATACTTCTTAATTTAGAAACGATATAAAAATTTACAATTCTTGAGATTTTAAAATACTTATGAGATAAGACAATCAATGATAACAAATACTTTTAAGACCGACAGAGGTTTGGGGACTTACTGAAGGGTGATCGGCTAACTTTCATCAGCAGAGGAGACAGCAATATGAGCCATAAACTAGCACCAGCAAGAGTGCCAACACCAGGAAAAATTTTAAATAGAGAATTAGAAGCTCGTGCCTGGACACAGAAAGATTTAGCACAAATCATGAGTCGTCCAGTTCAAGCCATTAACGGAATTATCCGAGGAAGTGAGCAAATTACACCTGAAACAGCTATTGAATTGTCCCAAGCCTTGGGGACTTCTGCCGAGTTCTGGAGGAATCTCGAGGCAAAGTATCGATTGCATGTAGCCAGAAAAGAGAACAAGGAGTATGACCTAGGACAATGATTCTTTCGATAAAATTTGACATTCTAGAACAATTTAATAATACCAATTTCCACTAAATCCTTGATTTATAGCCAAAGACACTAAAGGTAAAACTGTGTTACTGTAAGCAATTGTTAAAATTTTATAATCTAGTAAATTATTTCTATCTGTTATTTTTAAATCGGCTATGTATGATTCGATATATTTATTCCACTCTTGGTCTGTCATTTTATTTTTACTAACAGTTAGACCAAGATGTTGCAATTCAATAAATTTATGAAAGTATTTATCTACTGAAGGAATATTATTAGATTTGCTAGAATTAACTGATGGAATTATGGGAATTAAATTCCAAAGTAAGTCGTGGGCAACAAAAGACCAAGGCAAATAATGATCGAGAGATATATTATCGGTAGTCAAAACGAGATTAGAGTAAATACAGCGAGTCTCCGTTTCTTCTAAAACAAGCTTCCAATAATTCTGGCGCACCTTCGACATAATCATCTTCGCTAATGCGCGACTGTCCACCTTGTTCTATTCTTAATATGGCATCTGGTTGCGGTTCGTTATCAGCATCCAGACGCACAGTAGTGTTATCTAGTGCTTCGACTCCTGGGGTAGCAGCGGCGTAAGCGACTAACCAACCCATAATACTTGCATGGGGTTTGCCATGTTTTTTTGCTCGTACAGGGGATGCCAAGTAAACGACTCCTTCAATCAATTCTGCTTTCTTTAGGTTAGGCATAGCATGGTAGCGTCGCTCAAATTCGTGACGAGTCAGCTTGTCGCCATTTTCTAAAGGCGGAATCGTTAAAGCATGAGAAGTCACCCCATAGGACATCATAAATTTTGATTGGGATAGCAAACTACTGACATTGTAATACAACTTAAAGTCTAGGGTACAGTTATTTGAACATATATTTTTTTATTAGGAGACACCAGCATACTTCTAAGCTAGTATCGGTAAGGTAATAACAAATTCACTTCCCTTACCAAGTGTAGAATTAACAATCAGCGAACCCCCATGTTTTTCCATGACAATAGACTTGGAGATTGCTAATCCTAACCCTGTACCTTTGCCAACAGCTTTCGTAGTAAATAAATGATCAAATATTTGCTCTTTGACTTGTTCACTCATGCCAATACCATTATCAGAAATGACAATTTGAACCTGATTAACTTGGGCTAATGTGGTAATTGTAATTCGGTGCCGATTGGCTTGACGTTCTGCAAAACTACGTCCATTGCTCGATTCTTCTAATGCATCAATAGCATTGGCAAGAATATTCATAAACACCTGATTTAATTGCCCTGGAAAACATTCGATTAAAGGTAAATTGCCATACTTAGTAACGACTTCAATAGCAGGACGCTCTTCATTAGCTTTGAGACGATGTTTCAAAATTAAAATCGTGCTATCAATCCCTTCATGGATGTTAAATGGAACTTTATACTCTTTGTCAGCACGGGAAAAAGTGCGAAGACTAGTGCTAAGATTTGTCAAGCGAGTGCAGGCAACATTCATAGATTCAAGAATTTTTGGTAAGTCTTCTAAACTATAATCCAAATCAATTTCTTCAGCATGATCTTTAATTTCATTACCTGGATCGGCTAAACTGTCTTGATAAAGCTTTAAGTGTTCAATAATATCCGCCAAAATAGGTTTAGCTTGTTGGAGACTAGCAGCAATAAAACCGAGTGGATTATTCATCTCATGCGCGACACCAGCAACTAAGTTACCCAGTGCAGATGTTTTTTCACTTTGGATAATTTGTAATTGTGCTTGTTGTAAATCGTGTAACGCTTGTTGGACTTTTTGATAAAGCCTTGCATTTTCTATAGATATTGCAGCTTGGCAAGAAAGTAAATTAATAATTTGCAGACGTTCGTTGCTAAATACTCCGCAAGTGAGATTATTTTCTAAATAGAAAATACCCACTAAACGTCCTTGATTAATAATTGGTGTACACAATACACTCTTAGGTTGATGCTCCAGCATATATTCCCCAATCAGTCCGGGAATATCTGTTTGGCAATTTTCTATAACGACAGTGTTCCCGGTGTTCTTAACATAATTGATAATTGCTATTGGGATATCTTGACAAGTATCTATCGATTTTGGAACAAGGATAGTTTTTATTTGATCTGGGGAATTCTCTTGATTGTTAATAAAGGTAATTGCTCGAACCTGCCAGGTATCTTCTTGAGGAAGAATGAGTACAGATTTTTTTGCACCAGAGTTTTCGAGAATAATTTTGGTGAGACTGGCGACAAGTTGATCTAACTCAATACTGCTAGAAATAGTTTGAGCAGCTTTGAGAATGGAAGCCAAATCTAGGATATCGGAAACACTGGTGCTAGAAGTATAAGTAGATGAAGACTTCGTTGTGCGGACAACAGTGGCGATAGTTTCTAGAGAATTGAGGGTTAGTGGTCGCTGTTGTAAGATAGGTTGGAGTAGATGGGGGTAGCGTTTTTCTAAGTCTTCTGTTTTAGCTTTCGCTCCCCAATGAACATAGCAATAATATGCTTGTTGCATATAGACTTGGGCGATTTGTTCTTTGCCCCAATTGAGGTAAAATCTAGCTGCGAGTTCATTGGCTAAGCCTTGTTCTTGAATGTAGCCGTTTTCTTTTGCTCCTGAGATGGCGCGATCGTAAAATTCTATTGCTTGAGCTTTTTCACCCAAAACTTGATGTAATTCTGCTTCAACTAAACAGAATTTGTGAGCATAATTCATAGGCGCGCTGTCTGCCCATTTTCGGAGATTTTTTTGATTTTCTCTGACTTGCTCAATAATCAATTTTAGATTATCCAAAGAAGAATTTTGAAATAAGCGTAAATGAGTTAAAGATTCATAAAAATAAAAAGTGGGAACTACAACCAATCCATTGACACTTGCTAAATACTGCTTTACTATTGCTGCATTATCTAATGCTTTTTTGTAATCATCAAAAAGATAGCATAGAATTAGTTTACAAAAATGAAGTTGGCAAATTAGACTGATTTGATTATCAGCTCGATGTACAGGCAACATTTTTACTTCATCATAGATTTCACCAATTAAAAGACAAGGGTTTTCTGCCATTCCTAATAAATTCAAAACGGATTGGTGATATATGCTATTGAAATTGAAATATGTGGTTTGTTTGAATTGATGCATAACCATTCCATAGTTTCCCATAGATTCTGCTAATTCTTTCAACTCATAACCACTCAAATAAGCATATCTGCCAAACACATAAGCAGACATAGCAGCATATTCAATATCTCCAGTTTCTAAGCCACTTGTGTAAGCTTGTAATAATGGGTTTAAAGTTTCTTTAACAGGCGATTTCCAATGTCTAATAAAACAATTAACTGCGAATAAAGTTTTCGACCTTAATTTAGATGCATTTAAACCTTCTAGTAACTGTAATGCCATCTCCCCAAACTCGTAACCAACATCAATTTTTTTTAAAACACCACACAGTATTAGCCCATAACTAGCATATGCGTATGTAGATTCTGGTGCATTACCATAAATGATTGACAATTGAACTTGTTTCAAAACAATCAATTTAAATAATGAGGGGGCTGCTTGATAAGCAGTTGACATAATACTTGATAGAATTTGCATTGCTGCCAAGATATTTACATCAGTCATTTCTGGCAGTTTTAGCAAGTCCATAACAGATTTTTTTGTTAAGAGAAGTTGTGTTTGTTCCAGTTCATGGTCAATATCAGTTTCACTAACTTCTTGTGGGAATTCTACTCCTATCAACCTAAGGACAGCTAAAGCAATTCGTAAAGCATTTTGATGTTGACCCTGTGCCATACAGGCTTGTATTTTAACATTATGAATAGGAATTTTTTCGAGGAGAGTTTTTGATTGTTGTAAAACAACTGCTGCATAATTTTCCATTTTTTCAAACTCGCCACAAAGACAAAGTGCTTCTGTAGCGGATTGATATAGTGCTAACGTGGCTTCATAATCGTTTTGCCAACTACAATCTGGTAATAGTTGTATACCTGTTATGAAATATTCGCAAGCTGATACATAAGCAGTTGCATTTTTCGCTTTTGTACCTGCTTTCAAATTTAATCTAGCTAGTTGATTCTTTTCATTGGTATCGGTGATTAGTGCAGAGCCAATATTTAGTTGATTGACAATATCAAAAATTTTTTCTTCTAGTTCTGTTTCAGACGTGTTTTGAAGTAACAGTTTCCCTATTTGCAAATGAGTTTCTTGTTTTTCGTCTTCTCGAATCAAAGAATAAGCAGCTTGTTGAACGCGATCATGCAAAAATTTATACTTTAATATTTGGCGATCGCTAATTGTAAGTTGAGTCTGTTCACAGCTATCTTGATAGAACTTATAAACCTCACTTCGCGGCAAAATCAAACCTGACTGCAAAGCTTTCCACAAAGAACCAGCCGTTTCTACCATAGATAATTGGCAAACAGTCGACAATTTTTCTAAATCAAACTGGTTGCCAATACAAGCAGCAAACTTCAATATCTGTTGAGTAGATTCTGGTAATCTTTGTAATTGCAAAACCATAAACTCCACAACATTTGAGGTGAGGCTTTTCTGATTAATCAGTGAAATATCACATTGCCAGCATCCATCTTGGTAATTAAATTCAATTAGTCTATCTTCATACAATGATTTGAGGAACTGTGTTGCAAAAAAAGGATTACCTTGAGTTTTTCGATAAATCAGTTTTGACAGAGAATGTCCCAATTCTTCTGCACACTTTAATGTTTCGACCACTAACTGATTCAATTTTGGTTCTCTCAGCGGTTGCAGACTAATTGTACTCAGAACTAACCCTGATTTACTAATCTTATCCAAACTTAACATTAAAGGGTGTACGGGTGATACTTCATTATCGCGATATGCACCAATTAATAATAGATATCCTTGATTAGCCTCAGCAAATAATAATTCAATGAGTTGCAATGATGCTGAATCAGCCCATTGTAGATCATCTAAAAATATTACTAAGGGATGGTCTTGGCTAGTAAATATTCGTAGGAATTTCTGAAATAATAAATTAAACCGATTTTGAGCAGCAGTACCAAATAAATTCCTTATAGGTAGTTGTTGACCAATTATTCTTTCTAATTGGGGAACAACTTCAATAATAACTTGTCCTTCTTCACCTAATGCATCAATAATTTTATCTTTCCATTGTTCTATTTGAGCATCACTTTCTGCGAGTAATTGCTCCATTAAATCTCGGAATGCTTGCACAAATCCTGAAAAAGGAATATTCCGATTAAACTGGTCAAATTTTCCCTTAACAAAATATCCTCTTTGTTTAACAATTGGTTTATGAACTTCATTAACTACTGCAGTTTTACCAATACCAGATGAACCAGCTACTAACATTATTTCGCTATGACCTGTGGATACTCTCTCAAAAGCTTCTAGTAGTTGCTCAACTTCTGCTTCTCTACCATATAATTTTTCAGGTATAATAAATCTGTCACAAATATCTCTTTTGCTAATTTCAAAGTATGTAACTTTTCCAGTTTCTTTGATTTGAGCTAAACATTCTTCTAAATCATGCTTCAACCCTAAAGCACTTTGGTAACGTTCTTCAGCATTTTTTGCCATCAGTTTAGTGATCATGTCACCAATAACTTTAGGTATTTCTGGATTAATATCAGATACACAAGTTGACGTTTTCGCAATATGACAGTGTATCAACTCCATCGGATCAGACGATTCAAACGGTAATTTTCCTATCAGAATTTCGTAGAAAGTTACACCGAGAGAATAAAAATCTGTTCGGTAATCAACGACGCGATTCATCCTTCCTGTTTGTTCTGGAGAAATATAAGTAAGCGTTCCTTCTAATACCTTACGACTAATGAGGGTTTGAGTTTCCCTTGGTAATAAAGAAGCAATACTAAAGTCGATTAATTTAACTTGTTTTGTTTGTGGGTTAATTAAAATATTGCTGGGTTTAATATCTTGATGAATAATTCTTTCACGGTACAAAATATCTAAGCTGTCACACAAAGATATCGCAATTTGTAAGAACTCTTGTGTGGATGGGATATATCGCTTCCCTTGTAAAGTCAAATAATCCTTGAGGGAAATCCCCCCAAAGTCTTCCATTACCAAAGCGTAGCGATTTTGGTATGGTTCTAGGCTATAAGTTCGGACGATTAGAGGTGAGTCGAGATTTTTGGTAATAGTGTATTGATTACGAAACTGCAACAGTTCCGAGAAGCTGGGATAAGAATTTTTCAACAGTTTAATGATTACAGGTAATGAGTCAGCCTCTCGATACCCTCGATAAACTACAGTCCTGGAACCATTGTAAAGTTCTTCGCTTACTTGATATCCGGGAATACATAGTAAATTAACCATAATACCACTAAATCCTATCCATTTCTAGATTTAGTGTTCCCAAACAAAATCTCGAATTCTCTGTCCTAAGACAGATTAAAGTATACATCGGTTTATAAACCACCTATATACTCTTAGGCTTACTTCTTTAGTCACTATAAAATAAGTTGAGCAATAATAAATGTAATTATTCTAACATGTTTTTGATATCTAAATTATGTATATTCGCGTAACACGCTGTTAGATGGAGCTATTCAGAGCGTTAAATAAGCGTCTAGAGAAAGATTATGGCTCTGTTTTAAACAATATAGTATTGTCTGTTCCTTGTTACTAAAGAAAGGTTGCATTGTTATCATGTACAAAGGCAGTTACTATTCCACACCATGTCTTCAGAAACACGCTTAACATACCCAGCAAGCCGCAAGAGCGATCAAGTTGATAACTATGATGGTACTCAAGTTGCTGATCCTTACCGCTGGTTAGAAGATCCTGACTCAGAGGAAACGAAAGCTTGGGTTGAGGCGCAAAATAAAGTAACTTTTGGCTATCTTCAGGGAATACCTGCAAGGGAAGAAATTAAGCAGCGTCTGACGAAACTGTGGGACTATGAAAAATATAGTATTCCTTTTAAAGAGGGGGAACGCTACTTTTACTTCAAAAACGATGGCTTACAAAACCAGTCGGTGTTATACACTTTAACCTCTCTTGATGCTGAGCCAGAAATCTTACTTGATCCTAATAAACTATCTGAAGACGGCACAGTTGCTCTTTCAGGTTTATCTATTAGTGAGGATGGTAGACTTTTAGCATATGGTCTATCCGCTTCTGGTTCTGACTGGCAAGAGTGGAAAGTACGAGATATTGAAACTGGTCAAGATTTAGAAGACCATCTAAAGTGGATAAAATTTTCTGGCGCATCTTGGACACATGATCATCAAGGCTTTTTTTATAGTCGTTATGATGAGCCGAATGAAAAAACAAAATTAGAAGATGTCAATTATTACCAAAAGCTCTTTTACCACAAATTAGGTAACCCGCAATCAGAAGACATATTAATTTACCAACGCCCAGACCATAAAGAGTGGGGATTTAATGGTGGTGTTACAGAAGATGGGCGTTACTTAATCATCTCAGTTTGGCAGGGAACTAACCCTAAGAATCTGGTGTTTTACAAAGACTTAACTAACCCAGATGCAGAAGTAGTAGAACTCATCAGCGAATTTGAGGCAGATTACAGTTTTATAGATCATGATGATAACGTCTTCTATTTTCGTACAGATTTAGATGCGCCAAGAGGAAGAGTGATTGCCATTGATACAAGAAATCCATCGCAGGAGAACTGGCGAGAAATTATCCCTCAAACGGCAGAAACTTTGGAAAGCGTGGGCATAATCAATAACCAATTTGTTGCCGATTATCTTAAAGATGCTCGCAGCCAAGTCAAAATTTTTGAACTAAATGGCTCATTCGTACGTGAGGTTGAATTCCCAGGAATAGGTTCTGTTGGTGGTTTTGGTGGCAAGCGTTATGATACCGAAACTTTTTATAGTTTCACTAGTTTTACCACACCAGGAACGATCTATCGCTACAACATGGTAACTGGGAAGAGTGAAGTTTTCCGTCAGCCAGAGGTAGATTTCAACCCCAATGATTATGAGACAAAACAAGTTTTCTATCGCAGTAAAGATGGTACACAAGTACCAATGTTTATCACTCATAAAAAGGGAATTCAGTTAGATGGAAATAACCCTACTTACCTTTATGGTTATGGTGGATTCGGTATTTCTCTAACCCCCAGCTTTTCTGTAAGTAACTTGATATGGATGGAAATGGGTGGGATTCATGCTGTTGCTAATTTACGCGGTGGTGGTGAGTACGGTGAAGAATGGCATCAAGCAGGAATGAAGCTGAAAAAGCAAAATGTGTTTGATGACTTTATCGGTGCTGCTGAATGGCTGATCGGGAATGGTTATACAAAGTCTGGTAAGTTAGCGATCGCCGGTGGAAGCAATGGAGGTTTATTAGTAGGTGCTTGTATGACGCAACGTCCAGATCTATTTGGTGCAGCTTTACCTGCTGTAGGAGTCATGGATATGTTGCGCTTCCATAAATTTACCATTGGCTGGGCTTGGACTTCTGAGTACGGCTCTTCAGAAAACGCAGAAGAGTTTAAAGCACTTTACGCCTATTCCCCATTGCATAACCTTAAACCAGGTACAGCCTACCCAGCAACCATGATCACTACAGCGGATCATGACGATCGCGTCGTTCCAGCACATAGTTTCAAATTTGCCGCAGCATTGCAAGCTGCACACACAGGTGATGCACCAGTACTCATTAGAATAGAGACAAAAGCAGGACATGGTGCTGGTAAACCCACTACTAAAATTATTGAAGAAGCAGCAGATAAGTGGGCTTTCTTACTACATACCCTACGGTAATAGATTGTGAAAGATTCGCAACAAGAAAACTTCTGGTATGCAAAAACCTTCACCTTAGAACAAAGAAAAAATTGGTACGGTGAAATAGCAGATGTGTACAACAGGGTTAGACCACGCTACCCTAAGAAACTAGTTTCCCGTGCGATCGATTTGTCTCAACTTCCTTCTCAAGCAGCGATTCTTGAAGTTGGATGTGGTACTGGAACTGCAACTGTAGAATTTGCTGAATTCGGCTTCTCGATACTTTGTCTTGAACCGAATCAGGAATTTTGTCGCATAGCTAAACACAACTGTAGCCAGTACCCATCTGTAGAGATTCGCAATACCTTATTTGAAGAGTGGGAGTTAGAGGTAGAAAAATTTAACGCTGTTTTGATGGCGAATGCAATTCATTGGATTCCACCAGAGATTAGGTACCAAAAAACTGCTAATGCGCTTCAAGAAAACGGCTCTCTAATTGTACTGTGGAACATGACACCTCAACCCCAGTATGAAGTTTACCAACTATTAGAGCCAATTTATCAGGCTCAAGCTCCCTCTATCCCAGGATATGAAGAAAAGGCAACTCAGCAAGAGATTGTTAAAAGGTTTGGACAAGATGTCATTGATTCAGGTTTGTTTAAGAACTTAGTATCCGAAGAATTAGCGTGTGAAGTTACCTATAGCATTGATGATTATTTGGCGCTTTTGAGTACTCTATCACCCTATATCAAGCTAGAACCACATACAAGAAGTTCTTTGTTTGAAGCTTTGAGAGAAAAGCTTTTAGGTAATTGGGGAACAAGTATCGTGATCTCATATCTCTCAGCTGTTCACCTCGCCCAAAAAGTATAGATTTTTTGTAAATCTTACTCTTGTACAGACCATTTTGTTCACAAACTATTAGGAACCTATCGAAATTTCACTTAACCTCATTCATCCTGTTTCAGTGAATTGCTATTAACACTCACTCTTTTAGCATAGACAATTAATATATCCATTGGTGGAAGACTTGAGTAAAATTTCCCGGCTATATTGTAATCGTGATCAAGAACACATTGCAAAGTTTACTTGATAACTTTCGAACCCATTTGATAAATCATAGGAGAGTAAAATGAGTATAGAAGATAGAGCAAAAGCTGCAGCTAAAAACGTTGAAGGTAAAGTCCAAGAAGCATGGGGAAACGTTACCGGTGACCCACAACAAAAAGCTGAAGGTCAAGCAAAGCAAGCTGAAAGCGAAATACGTCATACTGTAGAAGACGTTAAAGATAATATCAAAGACAAGCTGGACTAGAATATAAGAATCCTGTAAAAGCTGCTATCAAACCAAATATAAGTTAGTAGTTTTTTATTAACAAATTAGTCACCAAGAATGACTAGATTTATCTAAACAAACAACCTCCCTTTTAAGGAGGTTGTTTGTTTATTAAAGTAGCTATACATATAGGCTGTCTGCCCTTAAGCATGGATAGAGAGATAAATAGTAAAGTGCATTAGATCAGGTGTTTCCATGTAATACATGGGCGCTATTGGTCGTCAACAAGCCCTTAAGAATTGTCCAAGATTTCATTCTCACCTTCACCAATAATCGCGTTCCCCCTTACGGTGTAATACACGGTTGGGAGAATAATTTAATTCTCCTCTCCCTTTCAAGCAGGAACGAACGTACAGTCTGTACATTAAAATATTGATTTTCGCGCTTAGATTTCATTGTCATAAAAAAGGTAGGATTCCCAAGTAACAATATTTTTGGCGATTGGGAGTTCCAACCTTTATGGCAAAAAATATATATGCAAATCTAGATTTAACTAAATCATTGTCCGATTTTCAAGAAAATGTTACGAAACTTTTAGAAATAACTGATGTCAAAGAATGGGATGGGCGAATTATTAAATTTCGTGAACAACAAATTAGAGATGCGGCGCTTATTTTAGCTGGTCAATGTATTGCTATCTTACTGTATAATCTTTCACAATCTCAAGAAGCGCGCTTATTCAGCCATGACTCAAACTCAAGGATGGTGGCAATTAAAAACACGAAAGCATGGTTATAGAAGACGACAAATCTTAACAGTTGGAAATGTTTTAGTGACTCTAATTCTACCATACGTCGTATCTCACAATCAAAAAAGAAAGGAGCAAAAGAAATCTTCACTTCAAGGGTTTTGCCCATTTTTGAAATGGTTGGGAATGGAAGAAGGCTTAACTCCATTGGTCTGGTCAACGATTGCTCAATATGGTGCCATTGCAGGGTCCTTTGAAGCTGCATGTACAATCTTAATAGATTGGGGAATTCATATTAGTCTCAAACGGATAGAAAGACTGACATATAAATTTGGTAAACTTGGAATTAATTTACGTCTCTCAAAAATACTGAATTATCAATTAGGTAATTTACCTACTGGTAGTATTCTTAAAGACCAGCGAGTTGTCATTGCGGTAGACGGCGGTAGAACTAAAATTCGGATTAATAAAGAAGGTGAGAAGAATCCAAAAACCAATCGCTACGGTTTTTCTGGTGAATGGGTTGAGCCAAAGTTACTGACAATTTATACGGTGAATGAAGAGGGTGAAAAAGTTAAGACCAATGAGATTCCTATTACTAACGATGGGACTTATGAAGGATATCAAGCATTTTTACAGATTCTAGAGATGCACTTGGTTAATTTAGGAATTAGTCAAGCTAAGCAAGTTTTATTAATTGCCGATGGTGAGACCAGTCCTGCAGGAGGGTTTCCCTCCGTAGGGAACTGGCGAACCCGAAGGGTGCGGAGTGGATTTGGAAACATATTCCTCCTTTGCTGTCCCGTGTGGGATGTCCAAAAGAAACTTATCAACTCTTAGATTTTTATCATGTTATGGAGCATTTACAAATTTTTGCAGATGCAGCTTTTAGTCAAGAGTCACCAGAGAAAAGCTTGGTTTAAAAAAGCCCGAAATATTTTAAGAAGAAATTTCGCCTTTAACTTAATCGTTGAAATGAATCGATTGATTTTCGAGGCTACACCTGAGCAAGCTAAAACTATGATTGCACAGAGAGATTATCTTGTACGGGCTGATGTTGAAAGTCGCCTGAATTATACTTATGTGTCTGAACAAAAATTACCTATTGGTAGCGGAGCGATTGAAAGTTTAATTCGACAAGTCGTTAATTTAAGAATGAAGGGAAACAGTAAATTTTGGTTAAAAACTAATGCTGAAATTATGTTACATCTTCGTTGCCAATGGATTGCTGGTAGTTGGGATAATTTCTGTAATTCCATCTTTACTTCTTTCCTCAACCCTCTAACCGTTGGGTAAATTTTATACCGAAGACCCTTTTTTGAGACATCATTTGTAATAATAAAAACTCAGTTTCTATTTAAGGGGTGTAGGAGCATAAGCGTTAAACTAATGTTCAGCAATCTTCACGGGATATCTTCTGAAGAAACTTTCTGGTGCTTACTTTGAAAATTTTAGTCATTTAATATACTTTTGTTTATCAGTACCAGTAATTTGCGATCGCCTATTTTTGGATCCACCTCACAAAATCGCATTGCTCCCCCCAAAGTCAAGGATTTTCTCTGAATGTGTCGGTGGCTGGGATCGAACGCCAAGGTATTACCGACTATAAAGATCGCCCTATCTTACCTGGTGAAAAAGTAGATCGCTATCGCTTTATGAGTTTCTACCTCGAAGGTAGCACCAACAACTTTAATGACTTCTTT
Source organism: Aetokthonos hydrillicola CCALA 1050 (assembly GCF_017591665.1). Taxonomy (GTDB): domain Bacteria; phylum Cyanobacteriota; class Cyanobacteriia; order Cyanobacteriales; family Nostocaceae; genus Aetokthonos; species Aetokthonos hydrillicola. Next base: position 76,658 of record NZ_JAAKGC010000015.1, read on the forward strand.
GCCTATGTGGTTGATCCCGAATGGTTAGCCAGTAATGATGAAGAAGCCCGTGCTTTACGTCAAACTGCTGCTGGTTCACCCAATAAAACCTGGCGGATTCTGCATCGCGTCACCTATGTGGAACGTCCCGCGTTAATGAGTTAGTGCGATCGCCTGACGCATCGCCGAATTGCTGAATTAGCGATCGCTTTCTGATTTTGGGGAGCGATCGCCATTTGCAAAATATCTTGTCCAGTACTTTCAGCACGCTGTCGCAGTAGCGCCTCAATTTTCGGCGGCAGATCGAGTGTAATGGACATTGTTGATTTTTCCTCAGCGATACTGGTTTTATTATAGCGATCGGCTTTGTCCGGATGTTGCTCGTCCTTTACTGTACGCTGCATTTCTCAAAGTGCGTGAAAAATTTTTCCTCATGAGCGTCAAAAATGCAAAGTAAAATGGGGAAAGTCTTACCCCAAGATTTAGCAATGGATAGAAGCACTATAGAACGGCAACAACTACTTGAAGCAGTCAACGCTCTTCCTGATGAAGCTTTGTGGGAACTTGCTAGTTTTCTTGACTATCTTCGCTATAAATCAGCGCAACAAACACAACTTCCTCATAATTCTTCTAGTTTTCTAGTTGCAGTTGCAGGCTTAGGTAACTCTGGTCAACACGACATTTCAGAACGTGATGAGGAGATTCTACGCAATGAAATTGATCCTGTGTATGGCTGGAATCTCAAGCCAAGTAATTCTGTATGACAGCGATACTTGACACCAGTTTTTTGTTTGCGTTAACTGATCACGGAGATCGCCCATAGTTGAGATAGTGCGATCGCCAATCTTGTAGGATGTGTTAGAAACAGCATAACGCATCACCGAATTATGGATGATCTGCTAGATTTGGGCAGACTAATTAACAAATACCAATAGTGCGCCCGCGCCGTTTGGGTAACGTAAGGGTCGAGCAATTTTGCAATTGACAACATGATTGGGGATTGCTTATTTATATTATTTGCAAAGAATTTTAGCCATTACCCTCATTAAGAGTCGGGTACAATTAGCACATTTGCTTGTAGCAGCACCCTTCGTTCTTCCACACGTTCCGGACGATTAATCTGTAACAATCGCACCGTCACCCGTCCAATCGCACTCAACGGGAGAATTTCGCCATCTTTTAACTGAAAATGGTCGCACCAACGATCATGACGAGGCTGATACAACCTCACAATTTCTCCATTGCTGGGATCAATTGATGTCAGGTCGCTGCCCTTATACTTATTGCAAATCGTACAGGCTAGTGCCAAATTAGTTTCGTCTGTTTGTCCGCCATGCTTTTGGGCAATCACATGATCGACTTCATGAGGTACAAGAACCGCAATTTCAGGCATTAAGCAATACTCACAAGCATGATTAGCGCGATTACAAACTAAGCGTCTGAGCGCCGCAGAGATGTATGTTTTGCTCATCCGTTACAACGCCTTGAGCTTGAGCAATGCTTTCGCCTTAGCCATCCGCACTAAATGTTCAACATATTCATATTGTTGCCAAGCTCGTTCTTCTTGGTCTGTTAATCCAACTGTCCTATTTTTTTCTAACAGGCTGGCGATTTGCTGTTGTAACGCCTCAGACGGCTGCAATGCCACAATTTCTTCCAAAGAGGGGAGATTTGCTAAAAATTCCAACACTTCTGTCAACCCAGAAAATCCAGATTGACCAATTGCGTTCCATTCTCGCAATCCCAATTCTAAAATCTGGGGCAGCTGGTCTTGTAGTGGACTCAGCCGAAGTGCCAACTCATCGGGAATGTCAACTCTAATCTGCATGATATGGCGTTCAGAGCTTGCAAAAGATACTCCTGATCTTAGCCCATCTCACCGTTTCTCTGGGTTAAATTAGTTTTGCGCCGCGAAGCGGGCGCTCTGCGCCATCGCCGTTTGGGTAGCGTAAGGGTTGGGATGAATCCGGACAAAAACAGACAACCTTTGTCCTAGTTTGGGATGTAGACTTCTACGAGAGGGTACGATCTGCACGCACCTGTCTGGAAATGTCGACGGATGTTGCCGAATTCAACTAGGCAAAGCACCGGATGCAACATTTGAATTAACAGATGCGATACTCTTGACCCGTAATGTCTACAATCTGGCAGATTTATCTTTATCGCCATTTCTTGCTGCCTAGTCTAAATTCCAGTCTTTAAGCATAGACAATTAATACGCCCACTGGTGGAAGGCTTAAGCATAATTTATCAGATAAATTAGTTCCATACGCAACAGGACAGGAGAGTAAAATGAGTACAGAAGATAGAGCAAAAGCTGCTGCTAAAAACGTTGAAGGTAAAGCCCAAGAAGCATGGGGTAATTTTACCGGTGACCCAGAACATAAAGCTGAAGGTCAAGCAAAGCAAGCTGAAAGCGAAGTACGTAACACTGTAGAAGATGTAAAAGATAACGTCAAAGACAAGCTTGACTAGAACTGAGGTTTCTTGGAAGAGTTATTGCGCGCAATTTACTAGCTTATCCTTAACAAAATCAGTCACTGATCTAGATTGATAGACTTTCCAACCTCCCATAAAGGGGGGTTGTTTGATATTAAATCAAATCCAAGTGCATCACGTTACCATTAGAAAAACCCAGACTGTCGTAGATAGGTTTACCTGAGGGAGAAGCGTTGAGAACCGCACGCGTGCAACCGATAGCTTGTAAATGCGCGATCGCAGCACTGGTGAGTTGCTTCCCAATTCCTTGTTTTCGGTAATGTGGTTCAACATAAACACCCCAGATATATCCGTATTTGCGATACTCGTCTTTAAGAATATTCGGGTACAAACCTGCAAAGATTTGACAGCTTGCTGAACCAACGATTTCACTATCAACTTCTGCAAAAAACGCTTTGTAAGATAGATGACGACGAGCTTGTTCTATAAATTGAAGAGTAATATCCAGCCAGTCAGGTTCAATAAGCTCATCAGAAACACCATTATCTCGCCACATGTAGAAAAAGTGTTTCGCTATAAGAGAGTCTTCCGGTGAAGTTGCTTCTCTAATACAGATGTATTTTTGTGCCACTGGTTGTCCTCTGCAGAGCGGATTCCTTCGACGCGCTCTATAGTGTTATACCATTTTTATATGAGGACGCATAAGAATCCCCAATAATTCTTATTTTAAGTTGTATGAGTCGCCCACGTATTCTCCAACCTGGTACTAGCTATACGTTTAGCAAATATTTTGAATTACCTTACGCCCCAGCTGACATTCTTGCAGAATTTGATTGTACTTACGAACGCAAGCGCCTGGATTTACCCAGGTATGAGGGTACTATTAAAAGTTTGGATTTTTTAAGCCGCTATTTGGAAAGAAACCTAACCTACGTTAACCCAATAAGCGAAACAGCAAGACGAGAAACACTAATTGCACCTACACTCATAGAAATTTGTGCGGAAACTCAAAGTCAATTAAATATTGAGTATCCCGTCAGCGTTAGCGAACAACTCAAGGGTAGTTTTGATTATTACATAAGCAGTGATGGGGGAATAATAGTAATTGAAGCCAAACAATCTGACTTAAGTCGGGGATTTACACAGCTAGCTGTAGAATTAATTGCACTTGATCAATGGACCCGATCAAATGCCACACTTTTATATGGAGCGGTGACAACTGGAGAAGACTGGCGTTTTGGAATATTTCAACGTCAAGAAAAACGAATTTTGCAAGATCTTAAACTTTATCGCGTTCCCGAAGAATTGGAGGAACTGCTACGAGTACTTTTTGGCATTATTGTTATTGAAGACACACGGACCACCTAAACTAATCTATATGAAAACAATGCGCGCAGCTTGGTATGAAAAACTTGGGAACGCCAAAGATGTTATCACTGTAGGCGAGGTTGATCTACCTGAAGTTGGTTCTGGTGAGGTGCGGGTGAAAGTTCACGCTTCTGGAATCAATCCCTCAGACGTTAAGCAGCGCAGCGGTTGGGGTGGTTTAAAAATGCGATACCCAAGGGTAATTCCTCATAATGATGGAGCTGGGGTGATCGACGCTGTAGGAGAAGGGGTATCTCCTGAAAGAATTGGAGAACGAGTTTGGATTTATGAAGCTACATTAAGTCGCCCGTTTGGTACAGCAGCAGAATATGTAGTTGTGTCCAGTGAAAATGCTGTTTTCTTACCTGATAATACAGAATTTGCGGCTGGCGCTTGTTTAGGTGTCCCTGCAATGACTGCTCACTATAGCGTTTTCACAGATGGAGCGGTAACCGGACAAACAGTTCTCGTTACCGGTGGTGCTGGTGCGGTGGGTAATTACGCGATTCAGTTAGCCAAGTGGGGTGGTGCAAGGGTAATCACCACAGTAAGTTCAGATCAGAAAGCCGAGATCGCCCGCAAAGCAGGAGCAGATTACATAATTAACTATAAAACAGAAGATGTAACCTCTCGGATCAAAGAAATTACAGGTAAAGAAGGTATTGATCGAGTAGTTGATGTTGATTTTGCTAGCAATCTCGAAACAAATTTAGCAGTGCTCAAGCGTAATGGAGCGATCGCTACTTATGCCTCAGATTCTAACACCCAACCGGAAATACCATTTTATTCGTTGGTTTACAAAAATCTTAAAGTTCATTATGTATTAGTCTACGTTATGCCGAAAGCTGCTCATCAAGCAGCAGCAAAAGATATTACACATTGCTTAGAATCTGGTGTTTTAAATCATGTTATTGCTCAGCAGTTTACTTTGGAAGAGATTGCTGCAGCTCATGAAATAGTAGAAAGTGGACGGGCGATGGGGAATGTGGTTATCAATATAGTGTAATTGAGCATCGGTTCAATACCCAATTCACTACGGGCGCGCATTCATACCCCACCAAAAACATAAATAGATCGCTCACCGAAGGGCGACCAATATACATTCCAGGGTTAGTTCTAATTTTTTATAAAATATTAAAAACTCCACTCATTATCTTTCCCTAATAACCCAAAGTGTTGATTTACCTTCTCTATAATCTTTTATAGCGTGTCAAAACAACCAGAAACGTAAAAAGGGAGTTAGAGTATTAGGATGACTGAAGTAACAACCGGAACACCAGTGTTAAATCTAAACTCCCACGATATTGTACATTCACTCTGCGCTGAGCAAGCGAGGGACTGTTTACGTGTCTTAGTTATTACATCATGTACAGCAGAAAAACGCTTTAACCCAACGAATCAGCTAACAATAGAAGATTTCAAAGATCCTGAAAAGTTAAAAGCACGTTCTCTAACGCTTTCGGAATTTGCTTGTCCTGCCGGTCAAATGTACACAGGATTGCAACATTTGCGGGTGATGGAAGGTATAAATATCTTGCGAGGGTGTTTAGGAGAAAAAGCAGTTGATTTAAAAATCATATCTGCTGGGTATGGACTAATATCCGAAGATGAAGTTATTGTTCCCTACTCTGTCACTTTCAATTCAATGAAAAGTGATGAAATTAGTTCATGGGCTGATATTCTGAAAATACATGAAAATTTTGAACGAGCAGTTATTGGATATAATTTGATATTTGTCTTACTTGGAGATAAATATCTACGAGCTTTAAAGTTACCAATCGAGACTGCTCCAAACCAAACTTTCATATTTTTAGCTTCAAATAAAAGTATAAATCACATATATTCAAAAGCAAAGCACGAAGTCTTAACTCTTTCCAATGCAGATGCCTCGCGTTTTGGCTGTGCGTTAGTAGGGTTAAAAGGTCAAATACTAAAGTTAATCGCCGCTAAAATTAGAAAGACCCCTGATTTATTAGAAACCTTATATAATCAACCAGAAATATTAGAACATTTTTTAGAAAATCAATCCAACCAATTAGAACTTCCTTTAGGTATTTCCTTCTTAAATGAAGAAAAAATAAAAGATAAGAATAAACAACAAAAAACAAATCTTAAACAAGATTTACTTCAGTTTTTGGAGTTACCACCAGCAGTTAACAAGCATTTTGATATGCAATATTTTATCCCAGAATGGGATGATAAAGTAGATGCTGGCTACGATTTCTTAAGAGATGAGTTTAGTCCTAATCGTAATCCATATACTGATGATATATATGCTCATGAGATATATGAGAAGCCGAACTATCACGGAATTTTAGTATCTAAAGTAGTTGTTGATAAGAAAAAAAGCAAAAGAGGTGATATAGAAAAAGCAGGAGGTATCCGCAATTTTCTGAAATTCCAAGGAGAAATCATGGGAGATTGCGGAGCGTTTGGATATATTAAAGATGAAGTTCCTCCTTATAACACAGTTGAGATTCTTGACTATTACGAAAAACTCGGTTTTACCTATGGAGTAAGTATTGATCACTTAATTGTCGGACAATTTGCACAGCCGGGAGTTAGAGAACAACGCTATGAGCTTACTTTGCGAAACGCAGAAGAATTTATAACAAAACATAGCAATCTAGGTTACACATTCAAGCCAATTGGTGTAGCGCAAGGATGGCACCCAGAAAAGTACGCTGAAGCAGTAAAAGCATTAGTTGAAATGGGTTATGACTATATTGCTTTAGGAGGATTGGCAAGAACACCAACTAAAGAAATATTAGAAATTTTAAAATCTTGTTATCAGCACATAACCCCTAATACAAAGCTCCATTTATTTGGTGTGGGACGTATCGATGGTCTTCCTTATTTCCGTCATTTAGGAATAACGAGTTTTGACTCCGCCAGTCCATTACGGAAAGCTTGGTTTGATGCTGTAGAAAATTATCATACTTTAACGGGAAAAACTTACGCTGCTGTTCGTATTCCTTTTGTTGATAAGACGAGTGTAAGAATCAAGCATTTATTAGAAAATGGGTACTCTCACGTTACACTTAAACAGCTTGAGCAGGATGCATTAAATGCTATTAGGCAATACGATAAAGGGAATCTCTCAATAGATGAAACTCTCGATAAATTAATTGCTTTCGATGAGTTGTTAGAATTGCCCCGTGACGGAAAAGTAAACCCAACAGCTAAAGCTAGACGTGTAAAAGAACATACTCGGATGTATAGAGAACTTTTAGAAGCAAAACCTTGGCAAAAATGTAACTGTGAACTATGTAAAAAAGTAGGGGTAGAAAGCATAATTTTTAGGGGGAATGACCGCAACCGTAGACGTGGATTTCACAATACTTATATTTTTTATAAGCGGTTCAAAGAATTTCTAGATAGCGAAAAGCAATCAGTTATAAAAGTAGATAATCTAGAAGAAGAGATATAATATGACTCTTAAGTTAAATAATGATGGAGCAGATGGAACTTAAGAATAAATTTTTACCGGTTTTTTCAGTAGACAGGTTAGGTTTATTAAACAGATTAAAAAATATAGAAGGTAACTACGGGATTCTCGCACCTATTTCATCTGATAAGAATCTTCTAAGGAATATCCGGGATTGTGGAAAACCTATTTTTATAGATAGTGGTGTTTTTAGTCATCAAGATTGTCCTTGGTACAATCAAATTTATTCGGAATATCTGAATAACCGTTGGGTGCGATCGCTACGTCTGGCTTCAGAAAAACACTTGCGACAGAAAGTCCAACAGTATTTAGATAATTGTGACAAATTGTCTCCTGAGTTTGTTTTTACCCAAGATATTTTTGAGCAACCGTTACTGTCATTATACATGGCCAGACTGACCCGGGAAGAGTATTGTGTCAAGCAAAGAAATTATACTTTGATTGGTGTTGTTCAAGTAGGATATTCAATCTATAATTGCCAACACAAACAAGTCCCAGATATAAATTCTTTTCCTCCTCATTACGAATCACCCAAAAGCTTTCTAGCTTCTCTAATTAGTGCTTATCGGGATATTGGTTATGATTACATTGCCTTGGGAGGATTATTGAAAGTTGATAAAACTAGAACTACGGGCTTAAAATTTGGTTTGTCTGTAAAGGAATTAGATGAACTTCTCACATGGAGCCGACCAGAATTTGTTTTAGGGGGATTAGCTTTAACCCGCGCCCAAGTTTTGAAGAAGCATAATGTCTCAGCAGATTCTACAGGCTGGTTGTGGTGGAATGAGAAATATGACAGTAAATTTCGTCACAGGAATGGCTTCCAGGAAGTTTTGGAATTAACAGCTGGCTCAGATAACACCACTTACGGGTGTAACACCCACGAACTCCCGTAAAAGCCGATGACAAGCACTAATAGTTGTTTTGGTATTTGGAATAATAGCTTCTCCCTGAGCCCCTATTTGTGTAACACCTCGCTCTTGCCATAGTTGACTATTGCGCTTCCAGTCTATTTCTTGTAGCTTACCTAGCCATTGGGCAAGGTTCTCGGCTGGAATACCCTCTTGATATAAATCGTGAGCTAACATACCCAGTGCTTGAAAGATGGGAGCGCTTACAGCTAACGATTCCTGTCTCTGAGCTGCACGTTCGTCTTTACTTTTTATACTCCAAGGTTCTTGGGGTAAAACGCTTGCTACTGCTGCCCAGAATGTTGTAGCCCAGTCAATAAAAGATTCTAAATTTTTTTTTGACTGCAAATGAGGAAACATATGCTGGGTTGCAGCAACCAAAGTTGCTAATGTCAATAGTTTAGAGTTGTGTTTACCTAAGCTAGTTTCAACAGTCTCTACATTGTTACGGAAATGCGGAACTGATTGTAATAGTTTTTTAGCGATAAAAACTTTAGGCGATCGCTTATCAAACATATGTGAAAGCGATACACTTGGTCTTTGTACTAAAAGGTTTTGGTCACGGAAGGCTTGGCGTTCTTCTTCTAGTGACAAAGCTGCGTATATCAAAACCCCAATTTCTAGTCGTGACAGAACAACAGCATACTCTGACTCTTGTGTCTGGATATCCTGCAAAGCTTGGCGAATACCATAGCATCTATGCTGACCGTCAGTTAGACGTAAACTAACCGAATGGTAAGGAAGGTAAATATTACCATCTCTGTAAGTTGGTGATGGTTGAACATTAACACAAATTGGTGGAAAAAACGTAGTTCCATCTTGGTACGTCTCCAAAATATATCTAGCGATCGCCTTAACTCGTGCCGTGTTGAGTTTACGTTGAGCAAAGTCTGGTAATTCCGAGATGTTCGGGATATAGAGATGACCATCATTCAACAAACGAGCAACATCTCCAAAAGTTATGCTAGCGACATAACTCATATGTTCACACGCGTGACCACGTTGTACAGGCACACCTTTTATAACCAGTTCAAACATTAGTTCTCCTGTAAATAGAATTTCATTTTTTTAGCTTGCATACAAGCATACATGGTAGCAGAAAATATGTGTGTATATTTATGCTGGTGTGAGATATATAGCGGCGGTAAAACCATTGCCTCACCAAGCAAGGATTCCAGATGACACTTATGCCCAGTTATACACAATTAAACACTCGCTCGAGCAAATGCTTGCACCAAACCGGATTAGCGATGCGCCAAGCGTACAAGACATCGTAAATGTGGCACTAAGGCGATTGATTAGCGATTGGCAAGATCCTCAAAAGCAAAATTTGCTACATGATGAACTTCTTGAACAACGCAGGATAGCCCGAAAAAAAATGGGTCGGACAAAAAGAGCGGACAACTAAATTATCGTAGCTATCAAATTCGTACAAAAATTAGCCAATTCTGGCTGACTATGTTCATCTATTGAAAGCCCAAAGACCATGAGCTTAGACTCTGAGACTATTAAACGCCTGGCTGATGAAGTTTTGACGTTCATTGAACAACGTGAAGCAGAACAAGTTGCCTATGGTATTTACGATGTAACAATGGCGGGTGTTGAAGTAATTGACAATTTCAAACCCTCTGAAGACATCCAGTTAGCTACTGAAGACAAAACAGAAGCACTCAGAAATGCTTTAGCCCAACTTGCAAATGACCTGCAAATTATCCGGTTTAACCAAGTAGAGTCTCCTGATGAGTGGATTTTCCGTAGTCGAGTTGCAGAGACTGTAAGGTTGATCTCGAAACTGCGCCAAAGAATTGTTCAAGACAATAACCGCAAAGTAGCCCACCGCATCAGCAATAGCAAGCGTTTAGTGGCGGACGTAAAGTTTAGTGTCGCTTCCCGTCGCGTACCTAGAAGGAATATTCCAGTACAAACATGCATGACACCTTTACTTAGTGGCAATGCACAGCAACGGCAGGCAGCAAATTTGCTACTGGAAGTTATTAATACTCATCTAGAGAAGCTACGTACGATGAGTGGCTTCCAACAACGAACTTTGGAAACAATCCTTGAAGCAATCGAGTTAAAAGCACAAGAAGGTATTGAAAAGGGCGTTGTAGTTACAGCCAGTACAGGAGCGGGTAAAACATACGCCTTTTTTTTACCCGTACTTGCTAAGATGTTGCTAGAACGCTGCTTGCGAGATCGAGAAGGGGTAAAAGCTATTTGCATTTATCCAAGGGTCGCGCTGTCTGAAAATCAACTTACTGATTTTATCGAAATATTATTTTATCTCAACCAAGTCCTGGCAAAGAATAGTCTTCCACAATTGACAATTGGTGTAGAAAGTGCTGCAGCAAGTTACAAACTCAACGAGTTTCAAGCCACGAGTGAGGAGCAACAAAAACGGCTTTCTCAAATAAGAGGCTGGGCTTCCAGCAAAGAATATGGAGGTCATCTGTCACCCTTTGCTTACTGTGTAGGAACAGATGGCCAAGCTTGCAAAAATGATAAACAAAGACTGCTTGTCCTTCCCGCAGATCCCAAAACTTTAGTTTGCCCTATCTGCAATAAACGATATCCTTTTATAAAATTTTCTAGGGATGTCATGGCAGAACATCCGCCCGATTTGCTGATCGCCACGACAGAATCACTTCATCGACGGCTTCTATCGACAAAATATCAATATTTATTTGGTAATAATAAGTTTTGTGCGCCTTCTGTGGTGATGTTAGACGAAATTCACCTACAAACTTCAACTGCTGGGACTCAAGTAGCACTTTTACTAAGACGATTGATGGCGAGGATTCGTTTAGGTAACCACGCTCGCAAGGAACAAGGTAATTTAGCATTTGTAGGACTGAGTGCAACTATTTCGGAGCCAGCTCAATTTCTTTCAGAGTTATCTGGTATACCTGTGACTCGGATAAAAAGGGTATACCCTCAAGAAAATGAAATGCAAACGATTGGTGCCGAACGCTATATATTCGTTCGGGCTGAAGATAATGAAGATACTGCTGTAATTTCAACTTTAATTCAAACAGCAATGTGTGTACTTCACACAATGCCACAACCGTCAATAGGTTCAGGCTTAAAACGCTACCGAACATTTGGCTTTGTCCAGTCTTTAGACATTGCAGGTCGCTGGCTATACCAGATGGAAGATGCTGAGAAAGTAAAGCCAGAGCAAACTCAGATGCGAGAAGTCTTAAGAAAAAGATACAAAACACAAGATACACCAATTAGGGATTGGGATATTAAATTTATCCCCTTATACATATATCGATATCCACCATTCAATCGGGAACTCTTTCCTAACTTTTTTGGCTCGAACTTTTCTTGTGGCTGTGACTGCCAAAAGTCTGGTAACCCAGATTTAAGTTGCCCATACTTCCAAGCAGGAGAGTGCTGGTGGGTACTGTGCCAAAAAGATAAGGCACGTCCACAACCCCTAAAAATCATACGGAAAACAGGAAGCGATCGCTCGATTACTATTGAGCCTGATGATGATTTAATAATTACAACAACGGCATTAGAAGTTGGTTATGATGACGAAGCATTAATGTGTGTTCTTCAATACACTGCACCTGCAAACGTCGCCAGCTTCGTACAGAGGAAAGGTCGAGGAGGACGGAAAGTTGGAACGCGACCTATTGTAGTTACAGTACTCAGTCCCTATAAATCTACTGATTTATTTTTGTTTCGTAACGAACATATACTTACAGATCCTACTTTCCAAAAACTACCTCTCAATTCCCAAAACCGTTACCTACAAAGAATTCATGGATTTTACGCCTTCTTCGACTGGTTAGCATATCGAGCAAGTGTTGCAGGAATCGACCTAGAACTTGATTATTTATCTCGGCCAGGATACGAATATTTATTAGAGCAAAGTGTCGATTTCGGAGTGTTGCTGGAATTTAAAGATTATCTCAAACAGACTTTTGCAATAGCTGACGATACCATAAAACAGGTACTTGACGATGAATCAGAAGGATTTTTGTGCCAAATCTTCTACGAAGGCTTGATAAAAGGAGTAAATGCTCAGTTTGAAGACGAACAAACGCAGTACGTCAAAACCAGAAAGTTGTTATCCAAGCATTTACCTGAAAATTTATTCTCTGACATCAATTTACCAGAGGTGCAAGTTGACTACCGTCCTGATAATAACCAGCTAAATAAAAAGTCTAACTCTGAAAGTATCAGTTTGGCTGTAAGTGAAACAATCCCAGGAAATGTAACATTTCGTGGTGGTGAAGGTTCAACTTGGATACCACCAGAAATTTCTTATGGCGAAATCGCGCGAATACCTATTAATAGGTACTATAAATTTAATCGAATTGACGAACGACCTAAAACAGTTAACTTGCCAACACGGGCGCTGAAAAAAGTTAACATTACTAAAAAAAGTACTAACTTATTGAATTTATATCGTCCCACTGCAATTACCCCCAAGCAGTTTAGTCGAGATCATAACTCATCATTTTGGCACTGTAACCCAGAAACAGGGGACTTATCTGAAAGCCGTACATTTGACAATGCACCACAAAATACACGACCATTAGCTCACTCTTGTTCAGCTAATGCTATTGGTGCGGTAGAAATTCGCCCTGTCCGTGATACTCCCACACCTGCATATACTTTTAAGCATGGTCACTCTGCGGTGATGTGCGATCCATTAGGGCAAGAATTAATACAACGAATTGTTTTTCACAGTGACGAAACTGCAAATCTTAATTTGTTGGACGTGCGGCGAATTATTCTAGGAAGTGAGTACACTATTAAATTCCATAATTCATCAACTGAAGAAATTCGTGGAGTCTTGGGTTTTACAGCAGATGAGGACAGCCTAAGCAATTGTGCTCTAGGCTATCAAATATTGACGGACGGAATTTGTTTTGACCTCAATCCTGACTTATTAACAAAGCTTCAACTATCTGCTTCGACACGGAAAAATCTGTGTTATCATGCCATTCACCATGCCTTTGTTGCTGTTCTTACGGTTGAATATCAGGCAAACTACTTTGCTGCTCAGTATCTTGTTGATGTTCTGCTGAGTATCGCAGACAGATGGTGTGGTGGAGAGGGAGGAACACCCGAAGGGCTAAGTGATTGGTTTACCCGTGGGAACAATCAGTTCGACCGATGGTTACAAGAAGTAATTAACGGGATACAGCAATTGTCGGATAAAAATCAACAAGCAGTTTACCAATTAATCAATAGTGAGAATGATTACTTATCAATATTTTTGAACCTGTACGCTGAAATTCATAGCGGTGGATTGCGCTATCAGCAATACTTACGCGACAGTTTTCAGTATAGTTTGACTCAAGCTTTAAAGTCTGTAGCACAAGAAGTTGCAGGTGTTGAAGCACTAAACTACGTTGCAGCATGGACTGAGTTACACGCTGACTTTGAGGGAAAGGCTGCTGATCGCATCTGGTTGTACGAAATTGGTATGGGAGGTATTGGTGTAATGCGGGCAACTCACGATTTGCTACGTAACCAACCGGATAAATTCTGGACAGCCCTCGCTAACAAAATGACTCGCTGTACCATTGCCCAAGAAGAAGCCTTTTTACGTCATTTACTAGCGCAGCCCGCATCTTGGCTAGAAGAATGTGCAACTAGGGTAAGCAAAATTATCACAGCAGGTAAATCTAGCGATCGCCAAAAGAACATTGAGCAGTTAATGGCACAAGTGCGCCTACAACTGAGTGTACCTATGCGCCAAGCCCAACTCAAAGCTTTACTAAGGGTTTTTATTCCCGACTACACTCAGCAACTCCAAGGTGAATCTCTGGTTAACTGGCGTATTTTTCGGGAAATCAATCATGAGTTTCTTCCTTTATGTACTGAACAGCTAGGACGTGACCCTACTTTTACTGAAGCATCGGCGCTACTTTACCGGAAAATAGTTAAAGCTAGGCGTAACGAACAACCACAGCCGTATCCAGAGTTAAAACGTTTACTTGAAATTTACGAAGTCGAATATGGTGCTTCATTACCTGATGAAGCACGTAAAGCATTTGAAGCAGGGGTAGAACGTCGGATGCTTTTAAATTGCCGGTGCAACTGCTCAAGTTGCTTAGATGATCGCAGTGGGGACATCGAAGCGCCAGGTTTGAGCCGTAACCTTCTTAACCGTCCGTTATTGGCAGAGTGGTTAAATCAGGTTCGCGCAGATCAAAGTATAGAATTAGATGACGCCGTAACCAGTACCAGTGTCTGTGACCAAATGCGCCTGTTGCTGGAAAATGGGTGTCAAACGATCTACTTAAGGATAAGAAGCGATAAGCTGGCATTTCTTTGTACCACAATTAGCTACTTAACTGATGCAGGTATTGACACAGATATCGGCATGGTTTATCCAATGATTACAGATATTCAAACAATCTACACTAATGACTTAAGACCAAGCGAAGCACCAGTAATTGAAGTAACAGTTCGTCCTATTAAGTAAGGGGTTCTACCAGTGGCAAAGCAATCAACGCAATTGCAACCTAGTGGTCAAGCAATGCTTTACAACTTTCTGCTCAATGAGATTTTAGCATCCCAACTAGAGGGCAATTACGAGTTTTGGGTTGTCTCACCTTGGGTAACAAATTTCCGTTTAGAAAAACCCTACTATGTCTCTTTTCAGGAAATTGTAGACACAAAGCAAGAAGCATTACACTTGTTTGACATTCTGCATCAAATTGCTGCCAACGGAGGTAAAGTATACATCACAGTAGGTAGTGATAAAGAATATCATCCTTTATTAAGGCAACTTAGCCACAAAAGCGATTGCATTCAGGTACGAACATTATCAGAACTGCACGCCAAGGCATATGTTGGTCGTTATGGAGCAGTTGACGGTTCTCTCAACTTGACTGCAGGGGGAATCAATCAAAACATCGAATTATACACTTACTATCACGACGAAAGGAATATTGCTCAGTTGCGGCAAATTTGCACAAAGCATTTTGAACAAGGGTTGCCACTGTAATGTTGTTTCAATATAAAATCAATCCAAAATCGGGAACCGGTGACCAAGTAGGGCTAAGCTTAAGGTGTAGTAGTCCAAATCAAGCAGATGAAATTTATCGAGGACTTAGACAGGCTGGATTTAAAGTATCTCGTCTGATGTCTTCAATTGATGAAGACTATACCCATTTTGTTTATGTGAATGCCACTGTAGATGAAGCCACTGGGGCTATTCAACAAATTCGAGCTAGTATCGACGTTTTCAACAACGCTAGTGTTGTCAAAAAAGAACCAAGTGTAAAAGACTTCAAATCATGGCAAACTCTATTTCGTAAAGTTATCAAACGATTAAATAATGACTATGTAAACCCAATAACTTCAGTACAAGAAATCAACCCAAATATCCTTGAACAAAAAATTACCTCTGGACGACTTACTGAAGTTGAAGATAACCTACTTCGACAAGCTGATGTCAATGATAGCAATGCTCTGCGAACATTAATTGCACTTTACACCAAGACAGAACAGCATGAACAATTAGTCCAGCTTTGTAAAGCTAAATACAAGAGTATTCTTGCCCTACCTGTTTCTGGAAGGTTGGTAGAGCAGTTAGTAAATGCTCATCTTCACTATTACCGACAAACAAAAGAACAAGAGTTATTAGGTTCTGTTCAAGCATTAGCACAAGAATTTTTGCCTGAATTAGAGCGGTTGCGCCAAGCAAACGAGGTACGAAAACTATTGCAATTGTCCTTAGTTTCTCAAGAACCGCTACCAACAACGGAAGGAGCTACACTCAACGAAACATTGGTTCAGTTATTAGAAATCGAACCAGGTGAACGTATTCTACAACTTGAGAAACTTAAATCAAAATATCCAAAGGCCACTAATGTACTACTTGCTTTAGCTGAGTCTTATGCATTAATCGATAATACCGAATATGCTTTACAAATATATCAGTCAATTACTGAAAACACAGAAGAAGTTCAACAACGGCACGCAGAACTACTGTTAATTAGCCGACGTTTCCAAGAAGTTATTGAATTATTACCAAGTGCTATTTCTGAGTTGTCGCCAGGATTAGCAGGACTACGTGGTGCCGCTCTTTATTACTTAGGTCAGAAAACACAAGCCAGAGAATTTTTAGAGAAGGCATGGCAGGAGGGCGAACGTAGAGTTCAAATTCTGCTACCCTTAGCAAAATTGTGGGCTACAGTTGGCGATCCAGTGAAGGCAGGTGAGGTTTATCAAATTCTGCTAGATGTAGGTTATGAAAAATTGACATTGGAAGATAGAGCGTTAATAGCAAGGGTTGCCAATTTAGACGGTTTTGGTGATATTTCTAACAGCCAGAAGATTGATTATTATGAAGAATGTGTAAATTTGGCGGGGTTAAAAATACTAAATTTACCAGAGGCAGAAGAAATATTACAAGACAGATTAGATCTATGGAAGAAGGTTGAAAATACGCAAGGAATTATTAACGCTTACGCTGACTGGCTAGACTGGCTTGCTAATCGAGAAAAATGGTAATTTTTACACAAAGAACTAGATATTTTAAGAAGTTTTGCTACTAAACAAAGAAAAATAAGTTCGCTTCAGTATTTTGAATTACTTGAAAACCTTGAAGTTTACATAGATTTACAACCCAAATTACGTCAAAGTTTAGAAAACGACTACTTTGACTTAGCTATCGCTGAAATAGATAACGCGTTACGTCATGGAGAAGTTGAAGCACCTTTCTTCGAAGATTTAAAACGTGCTTTACTCTTTCTTAACTATGAGTACGCTAATGAGCTTGTTAAATATCGCGAACAGCGACGTGCTGAAGCTACTAGCTTAGAAATAGAACTAACATCAGATGAAAAAACAGTATCAAAAACTCCGAACTTAGCGTCAGTACATCTGGCGCTAGTCGGTGGACACCAAGCAACTCGGCGAGAGGTTATCCGCGAATTATCGGAAAACTACGGTTTAGAAAATTGTGTTGAGGTTTCCCCTTCAAGTCAGGCATATATAAATCGTAGTAATGTACAGGCTCAAATAAGTAATTGCAATTTGGTCGCTGTCATTACTGGATATATGGGACATGATTTAAGTCGAATCGTATCCGACTTAAAAAAAGATGGCACCTTAACAGGTGATGTCTTTTTTCTGGCTTGCCGGGGTAAAAGTGGTGTAGTTCGTTCTATTCTGAATAAGGTGTACGAATATAACTGATTGTACCGGGTTGAGTATAAGGATAAATAAAAGCTATGCAAATTACTCAATGTCTCCACACCGCTATTCTTGTTACCAATTTAGAACAATCCGAGCATTTTTATGGAACAGTCTTAGGGTTGTCTAAAGTTGATCGCTCTCTGAAATACCCTGGTGCATGGTATCAAGTTGGTGCTTATCAGATTCACTTGATTGTCGCACCAGGAACACCAAAACTCCAAAACGAGGAGAAATGGGGACGTAACCCACACTTTGCTTTTGCTGTTGCTGATTTAGATGCTGCTAAACAGCAATTATTGGATTATAACTACCCGATCCAGACTAGTGCTTCTGGGCGCGCTGCGCTGTTTACCCAAGATCCAGATGGTAATGTTGTTGAACTCAGCCAGGGATAGAATGGGGATAGAGAATAGGGAAACAATAGCATGGACAACAGCATCTTGGTGACGGGAATAAGCGAACCTCTGCTACACCTGATTGATGAGCGGGCTCGTCGCAAAGGTGGTGACAGAGCCGCCTATATCCGTGATTTGATTGAACAGGATATTTATCGCTCATCCGTACCATACTCCACATCAGGCAGATCAGAAGAAAAACAATTTACCCCTCAAAAGAAAAAGCCTCTTTTTGATCCGAAACAATGGGAAGAAGATATAAAACTCCTGACAAATCGTGCTTTAGCAATACCTGTTTTACCGCCAGAAGCGTTTACTCGTGAAAGTATATACGGGAATCATGACTAATGCCTTATATGGCAGATACCAACATCCTGAATGGAGACGTTTAATTGTAGAGTACAGGGTGTCCGGGGTTAAGGTACATGATACACGTCTTGTAGCTGCTATGTGTGTTCATGGAGTCACTGATATTATTACGTTTAATACTAATGACTTTACTCGTTTCACTGAAATAACAGCGTATCACCCCAGAGATATAACACCGTAAAATTTGTTGTTCTGGGGGGAGTAATGACAATTTTCGCTTACACTTACACTGACCCTCTGTTGGAAGAGATTCCTGGCTCTATTGATTGGGGACAGGAAGTAGATCGGGTTTATCAAGATTTGGGGAAGCGATCGCAACTCCACCAACTTTTCGACGACTGTAAAATTGAATCACCAAATTGTGTCCTGATCCGTCGTTTGCAAGAATTAGGGGATACAGTAGAGGAAGTTAGCGAGGCGATCGCGCAACTTCAAGCAATGAATATCACGCTCATTGCTGTTGAGCAAGGTTATAACTCTTCGCAAGAAAATACTACTCTTTGCGCTGACTTGCTCAAACTACTGAGCGAAATCCAACGTCAGCAATCTAGTAACCGCATACGTCAAGGACATGCTCGTAACCGTCTTGATGCTGCACCTCCTCCAGGTAAAGCACCCTATGGTTATCGTCGAGGTAAAGGGAAATATACTATTGACCGTAGTACTTCCCCAGTAATCAAAGATTTTTTTGAACATTTTCTCCTTTATAATTCCTTACGAGGAGCAGTTCGTTACTTAGCGAAAAAATACGGTAAAAAAATCTCTGTTACTACTGGT
The DNA here is from genome assembly GCF_017591665.1 of Aetokthonos hydrillicola CCALA 1050. GTDB lineage: Bacteria > Cyanobacteriota > Cyanobacteriia > Cyanobacteriales > Nostocaceae > Aetokthonos > Aetokthonos hydrillicola. The sequence continues at coordinate 95,521 of NZ_JAAKGC010000015.1, forward strand.
CGTCGTTGGTTGACTAATCCTGTATACCGTGGGGATACAGCTTATCATAATGATGAAATTATCTCTAATACTCATGCTCCCATAATTTCGCGAGAAGAAGGTGCACAAGTTGATCGGCTTTTGCGTCGAAACAGTCGTTTACCACCTCGTAGTGCAAGTGCGCCTCGTTCTCTTGCTGGCTTGGTTGTTTGTGGTGAGTGTCAGTCACACATGACGGTTACTCGTGTCACTATCCGCAAGCAAGAGAAAGAGTATCTTTATTTACGTCCTATTAGCTGTACTAAGCAACCTAAGTGTCGCGCTATTCCTTACCAAGAAGTATTAGAACATACAATTAGTGCAGTTTGCCGAGATTTACCTCTTGCAGTAGCAGATATGAATTTTCCGCAGTTGGATGCGGTTAAGAAAAGTGTGAGTGAAGCGATCGCGCATCAGCAACAAATACTTGAGCAATTACCTGCTTTACAAGAAATTGGCGTTTTAGATCCAGAAACAGCAAAATTAAGAGCATACAAGCTTCGTACAGAAATTTCTGAACTCCGAGCAAAACTTGCAACTCTTCCACCAGTAAATTTGATTTCTGTGGCAAAATCAGTATCTATTTCAGCATTCTGGTTAGATTTGTCTGAATCAGAACGACGATTTTATTTTCGAGAATTTATTCGGCAAATTGAAATTTTCCGTAAAGATAAAGATTGGGAATTACAGGTTAGATTTATTTTTTAGATAATAGGGCAGGAAAACAGTTATCAGTTATCAGTTATCAGTCAAGAATAATGTGTTTATCCCAACGCAAAATACCCCGATCTAAGCCTTGAACACTGATAACTGTTTACTGTTCACTGTCTAAGCGCCCTATGCCCCATGCCCCATTTCCCTATTGATTTTCCGCTTTTTGCTGATTAGCAAAACTGGTAGGATTAATGTTAATTAAAGGCAGGGTTCCGTTACCGCTAATGACTGTCGGAAAACGTCCATCCCATTTGGCGATCGCTTGTTGCTGCAACAACTGCGGCGTTAAAGTTTGCCTTTGCAATTTTTGCGCTTCTGCTTGACCTTTAGCTCGGTTAATTTCTGCTTGTGCTTCTTGAGTTGCTTTTTTAGCAATAAACTCTGCTTGTTTAGCTTCTTGTTCAGCTATTTGTTTTGCTTCGATTGCTTTATTAAATTCTGGAGAAAATGAGAAATTTACTAGAGAAACATCGTCAACCATTAGACCATAACTGGCAAGACGTTTTTTTAAGTTTACGTCAATTTCTTGTTTTAATTCAGTTCTGAGACTGATAATTTCCTCGGCTGTCTTTTTAGATGTTGCTGCCTTCAAAACTTCAGAAATTGCAGGAGTTAATATTCCTGTAATGATTTGCTGTTCGTCACCTACTTGTTGAAAAACCTTATTTGCTCTGTTTGGGTCTATATGCCAGTTAACAGCAATTTCTGTAGTGACTTTTTGTAGGTCTTTAGAAGCAGCATCAGCTTGAAAAGTGTTCTGTTGAACACGAACATTGAGGCTTTTTACTGTTGTAACAACCGGAAGGATAAAGTGAATACCTTCATCTAAAATGCGATTTTGAACTTTGCCAAATCGCATGACAACGCCCCTTTGACCTGCATTTACAATAGCAAAGGGTCGAAAAATAATCGCTACAATTAATAAAATTATTCCACCAGCCAAATAAAATCCTGAGTGAAAGTTATTTATGCTATTTCTACGAACGTACTGCATATATATACCTTGAAACAAGTGTGTATTTGAACACAAAAACTTCCAGTTACTTATTAAGTACTGAAATAGAGTTAAATACAAGTTATTTTTTTATTTCCCGCTAAGAGTCTCCACCAATGAATTTAATTTTGTTTAATTACTTACAAGTCATTTTGATGCTTGTTATCCAGCAAAATATGACTAGCTGCTAACCTAAACAATATTTTAAGTATTTACAGATAATTAAGTATTGACTTGGTTTTCTTGTTGTGTATTCCCTTGCTCCATCAAATTACTTATAGATCCACTTTTGCCAGTGGCAATTTCGGAAACTTAAATATAAAAATTTATTAAGACTAAGCGCTTTAGACAGTTAGTAAAGAGCAATTAAGATAATTGCAAATGTATGTATTGATTCGGTTTGCTTTGTCATCTGCATTATAATCGGGATTATTAGTTGAGAATATGCAAGAAGAAAGCTTTATTTGGAGTCCTTTAAGGAAACGGTACCGCCGAGTCGAGAAACGAATTGATCGATTGTGGATATTGGGGCTGCTTTTCGCTGCAGTGTTAATTTTTACATTCAATCTTGGTGGATTAGCTTTACGAGATTGGGATGAAGGTACTGTAGCACAAGTTGCACGGGAGATTTGGCGCGCACCTGCTGGATCAATGCGTTGGCTTTATCCAACACTGGAAGGTGAGCCTTATCATAATAAACCACCCTTGATGCACTTGCTGATCTCTTGGTCTTATTCTTTGGGAGGTGTGAATGAGTGGACATCACGGTTACCAGGAGCACTGTTAACTGCCATCTCAGTACCCTTGCTGTATTGCATTGCACGAGAAATCTTTCGTCGGCGTTCAGCTGCAATATATAGTGCGCTGGTTTATCTAACAATGTTACCAGTGATTCGCCATGGACGATTAGCAATGTTAGATGGGGCGGTCGTATGTTTTTTTATGATCATGATGCTATGTGTGTTGCGATCGCGCCGAGATTTACGCTATTGCTTAGGAATAGGCATTGGGTTTGGGTTAATTTGCCTAACTAAAAGTATATTGGGTGTATTGCTAGGCACGATCGCACTAATATTTCTTTTTTGGGATACACCACGACTGCTGACAAGTTGGTATATGTGGTCAGCAATCCTTATCGGCAGTGTACCTGTAGCTTTTTGGTATTATGCCCAATGGTTGCATTACGGTCAAGTTTCTACTTCAATAGGGGTGGTGGATCAATCCCTCAGCCGTGTTTGGAATTCTGTTGAAGGTCATAAAGGCCCACCCTGGTACTATTTATTAGAGATTCTTAAGTATACTTGGCCTTGGCTCATATTTTTACCCGAAAGTTTACGATTAACCTGGGAGAATAAAAATCTTAGTTGGGCAAAACTTGTACTTGTTTGGAGTGTTGTTTACCTGGTTGTCGTTTCCTGTATGGAAACCAAACTTCCCTGGTACATATTCCCCATTTATCCTAGCTTAGCTTTAGCTATTGGTGCCAAGCTCTCAGAAATTGACACTTCCCCAACAGTATCATCTTACCCACGTTTTTGGGTGGTAAGTTTAGCGCTTATTGCTGTAGTAGCATCTGGGGGTGGTATTTATTTTAGTTGGGCTCAACAGCCAAAACCCGATTTAATATTGATTGCTGCATCACTAGCAGTCACAATGGTTCTAGCGACTGTTTTAGCGCAACGAGATGATAAGCAATTCTTAAAGATTCTTTTATGGGGAAGTTATATTTCGTTACTACTATTTGTAAAATCTAACTACTGGGTTTGGGAATTAGGAGAAGCGTATCCAGTTAAGCCTGTGGCTGCGATGATTGAACATGCGAAACCACAAGGAAAAATTTACACCTCTTTTCCTTATCGGCGTCCATCTTTAAATTTTTATAGCGATCGCGTTGTTATTCCTGCTTCTATTGATGAACTACAAAAGTATTGGGCATCCAATGAGCAATTATACTTCCTCCTTGATGAAACTGCTCTCAAAAATCTCCAGTTAAAGCATATCCAGCCCATTGACCAAGCCTCTGGCTGGACATTTCTTACAAAGGGCACGGGGCATGGGGGATAGGGCATGGGGCATGGGGCATGGGGCATTGGACATTGGGGATTTGACTAATTCCTGCGTCCCCTGCGTCCCCTGATCCCCCTGCTAAGAGCTCCCTACCCCCTATTCCTTAATTTTCTCGGATGTTGGAAGTTGTTGTAGATCATGGCTTGTACTATTTTCAGTCCCAGCAAACAAACTTAAGAAAATGACACTTCCTATAACTAAAGCTAGTAGAGGACGTTTAAAAAGTGCAAAATCTCTTATAATCCTAGCTAGAGGTCGGCTTTGACGACGTAGGGTCGATGAGATTATTATCTGTCGAAAGGTAAATGGGTCGCGGACGTAATGACCGCTTTGAGAAACAACTAACCGTTCCTGACAATAAGGACAGGTAAACAGCCCAATGCACGTTTTTATTGGCTTCGGCTTAGTATTTTTCTGGCAAATTGGGCAAGTAACATAATGATTATCAAAGGTGTGCGTATTCATCTACCTCGTCCGCCTTGTCCATTGACTCGCTCTATCACAATAGATCTATTTAACTCCCACTCAACACACACGTAGATTACCCTATAGGGTTTAATACCAATTCTTTATAAGATCGCACTCTATCTGAAGCTCCTATAACCCGATTGATTTCGGGGGAACGCCCACAGGCGAGAGGCTATCAAGAGTGTGTATCTTCACAGAGAAACGGTATAACATGAACTATGAATTATGTGTATAACTAGATATTGGCTATTCTTGAAGAATAACCTATGGTTATAGTGATTAGCCATAACCATCAACTATCGATTCTCTACCATTTAAGCACTGTCTCTACATAATTTTTGCTCGCTGGGGATTTTTTTATCAAAGCTTTGTAAATCAACGACATTACTATAGAGGAATAACATTTAACAGAGCGCATTCTGTTGTCTGGTTGCTAAATGATCGCTCAAAATGAAATATAAGACATAAAAATTTAAATTTTTTATTACATTTACTTCTACCAATGAATTTTGTGCCTCTCACGGAATTGAGAAAGGTAATTGTATCAATTGCCTTTGCTATGTGGCAGTTGCTACCCTACGGCAAGATGCTCTCTGGACGTTTACACATGGGAGAACCAACCCGCACGACTGTCCTATCGACAACAAATGAGCTGACTCAAGGACAAGCAGTTTCTCCTTCGGCTCGTCTAACTCACCTAATTAACCGTATTCAACCATCACCTGAGACTGTTGTGCTGTTTTTAGCCATTCTCATTGGTGGTGGTAGCGGTATGGGTGTAGTTACTTTTCATTATCTCATTGATCTGATTCACCATTTGATGTTGGAAAACCTAATGGGCGCTATTGGGATCTGGGGTGCTTGGACTCTAGCTTGTGTACCTACCCTTGGGGGATTAATTATCGGATTAATGCGCTGGCGTTCTCGAGACTTTGGTCCTGGACTTTCATCGTTGATCGCGGCTTCTAAACAAGGAGAGATCCAACGACAAATAAGACCAGTTTCTAAGATGTTAGCAGCATCAGTGTCTTTAGGAAGTGGTGCTTCTTTAGGTCCCGAAGGACCAAGTGTAGAAATTGGTGCAAGTTTTGGTCTGTTGCTCTCTCAAGTACTACAAGTATCTCAAGAGCGACAGCGTTTGCTTTTGGGTGCTGGAGCTGCTGCTGGGTTAGCGGCGGGATTTAATGCACCAATCGCAGGCGTGTTTTTTGCCTTAGAGGTTGTACTGGGAGCAACATCCTTTGCTACCTCTGCTGTAAGTGTGGTGCTGTTAGCTGCCGTGGTGGCAGCGTTAATTGCTCAAATAGGTTTAGGCTCCCAGCCTGCTTTCGCCTTACCTGTATATCAAGTGCGCAGCCCTTTAGAGTTGCCATTGTATTTGGGCTTAGGTTTATGGGCAAGTTTGGTTTCTCTTGCTTACACCAAGCTGATCAGCCTATCAAAAGCTTGCTTTAATGGAGAAGTACCCTATTTGCGATGGTTAGGACGTATACCTAACCCAATTCATCCGATTATTGGTGGTGCGATTGTTGGTGCAGTAGCCTTAAAGTTTCCGCAAATTTTGGGTATCGGGTATGAAACAGTGGAAGCAATGCTGCAAGATGTGGAATTTTCTCTATATCTATTAATAGTGTTGCTAGTGGTAAAGCTGGTGATGACAGCGGTTAGTTCTGGTAGTGGTTTTGTTGGGGGTTTATTTGCACCAGCAATGTTTCTGGGTGCTTCTTTAGGGAGTGCTTATGCTCAAATTTTGGCACATCTCGCCCCAGCTATGAGTGATTATATGGCTGCTCCGCCTGCTTATGCGATGGTAGGAATGGCAGCAGTTTTAGCAGCAAGTGCTAGAGCACCGTTAACAGCAATTTTGTTGCTGTTTGAATTGACGCGGGATTATCGTATTGTTTTACCGTTGATGGCAGCCGTGGGTTTAAGTTTTTGGCTTATGGAGTTTTTTAAGCCTACTTCTAACTCTAACTCTAATCTCCAGCAAATCGGTCTTTCTGTGTTGAAAGATGAGCAAGCGGATATTTTGGAGCAAATTCTGGTAGAAGATGCTATGAACTCTCGTCCAAAGAAGCTATCAGCAACTATGAAAGTTTTGGATGCTGCTTTGGAAATGACGAGCGATCGCTGTCATAGTGCCTTAGTGATTCAAGAGGGTGGACAATTAGTTGGTATTATTTCTCTAGAAGATATCAACCGTGCTCTTTCCCTTTGGCAAGATTACCCCAATTTACCAATTGAAGTACAGCGAAATTTATGTAATCAGATATTGATGGATATCTGTACGACTGAGATTCTCTATACCTATAGAGATGAACCTTTATCTGATGCTTTAGACCGCATGGCAACTAAAGGTTTGCATCAGTTACCAGTGGTAGCACGAGACAACAATGATCATATTTTAGGTCTTCTAGAACGAGAGCAAATAGCTTTGACTTGCGATGTAGTAGTCACACGCAAGGCTATTCGTCGTTATTTGCCAATCTCTCTAAAAACAGATGTATCTATGAGTCGTTAAAGTCCATAATTCTTGACTCCTTACTTTTAAGGAGATACACCAGACGCAGAGAAACCCCATGAATAAGATCAGGGGATTCTATCAGGCGTCCATTTTTTTGCTTTCACGAATGAATTCGCTTGGTTTAAACTATTCCCTCTTCGCGCTGGAGAAAACCTCCCCATGTTTAAAGTCAGGGGAAATCCAACGGCGTATTCAATGCGCCTCTACACACTCAAAACAACTGCTTATACCAGAGGTATAGCAATTGTAATTATTTATCTTGAGCCAGAGCGTTGCTCTGGTTCCTAGAGTTGTAGCATCTAGCGTAAGCCAGTTGTAAAGCATCGCGCGCACTATCTCCATCATAAGAAGGAGGGTCAGCGCGACTTATTTGCTATTAGTTAATTTAGGCTGTAGCTTCGAGAAGTTCAAGTTCTTCTCTTTCCTCTGAATCAACCTGTCTCAGACGAATATGCTTTTTGCCTAAAGTGATTACAAACTCATCTCCTGGCTTGAGATTCATCTGTTTTGTATATGCTGACCCTATTAGCAAGTTGCCGTTTGACTGCACACTAATTCTATAACTAGCACTGCGTCCGCCACGACCATTTGCACTAGGAGCACTATCTAGCTGAATACCCTCCGCATCAATTAGCGCGTTTAAGAATTTCATCATGTTAACGCGCTCTATACCATTCTTGGTCACAGTATAGTAGCCGCACTGTTTAGCTTTTTCTTCTTTGCTTAGGTTCTCTAGCTCTTTTACTTTTTTGAGCAGTTCTTCACCGACTAGGGGTTCAATTTTTTTCTGTTTAGCCATCAACTTAGATCGAAAACGAATGATAGAAGTGGTTGAATCGATTTTATTTTAGCTGAGGTTGAGCTAATAGGATCAAAATCCTTTAGTTTTTATTTCGACTAATGCCAATTATATTACACCAAAACCATATTTTTTGTGGTTCTAGCAATATTTCTACTACGATTTATTTCTTCTATAGAACTGGGATTGGTCATGACTATAGTGTGTCTATGACTAAAGATAAGCATGAACAATCAAGTAAGGGTAACCCAAGGAAAAGTCACAAAATATATGCTTCCAGAAAAATTCAACTCAAGTATCCTTGTTTCAACCTCTCGATTTTTCCTTAAAGGGTACTTCATATTTCCCCCCTCAGGCTTAGAGCACCCTAACGCAATATATTTATTTATGGCGGTTGTCAAGAGGGCTAAACTATTCTTTATTCAAAAAAGTAAAAACAGAAAAGTCAAGAGTTTTGGATATTCTATCTCCAAAGGACTACTACCGCTCTTACAAAGTCACTGATTCAAAAATAAAAGGAATCGTATCCTAGGCTAGTGAGCTATTTTGTAGACCAAACGGTCTTCCTGAAGGGTATAGTATATCGATTTACCCTAGGCTGTGCTATCTGGTGACTTTTTTAATCTCAGTATATTTGGTAGAAATTGATGATCAATTTTCTAAAGCATACTTAAAAAGGATGCAAGCCAGCTGAATTTGAGAATAGATTTGTAAAATGATAAACAAAACTGAAGGGAACGGGAAACACACAACAGGAAATCCTCATACTTATTAATAAAGGGAAAAATGAAATTAACAACCAGAGGACACTATAGTGTTAAAGCATTGCTAGATTTAAGCTTACAGCCTGGATATGGTCCTGTATCTACTAGAGCGATCGCCTCCCGCCAGGATATCCCAGCGCCTTATCTAGAAAAGCTACTCATAGAAATGCGTCGTGCTGGATTAGTAAAATCAATTCGCGGTAGCATTGGCGGATACCAATTAGCGCGAGATCCTATGAAAATATCTTTGGCAGAAATTTTAGATGCAGTGGGTGAAACGATTAAACCCTTACCTCATCATCAAGCAACGCCTGCACAAGCTGAAGATTGGGTAACATTCACCCTTTGGCAGAGGCTAGACCAAAAGCTCAAAGAAGCTTTGCACACTATTACTTTAGCAGACCTTTATTATGATGCCCGTAGTTGGCAAGCTTCTCTTGGAGAAGAAGCTAGTTTTATAGTTTAGTTCTTTGTCATTTATTATATGACATCATCTTTTATTCTAATAGTTGCGGCTAGTTTAGATTACTTTATAGGCGATCCTTTAGGTTGGCTTCATCCAGTCCAAGTTATGGGATGGGTGATTTCTCGCTTTACTAAATTTGCTTTACTATATTGTCATAATTCTCTAACACAACGAATAGCTGGAATTGCACTCTCAATAATCCTAATATTTGGTAGTGGTCTTTTTAGCTGGTTACTAATTCAGGGTGCTAAATTACTGCATCCACTCTTGGGAATATTTTTAGAAATTATTCTTTTAGCGAGTTGTTTTGCTTTAAAAAGCTTACGGGTAGCAGCCGAAACAGTCTTAGAGCCTTTAACTGCAGGACAGCTAGTAAATGCTCGTTCTGTGTTAAAAAATTATGTTGGTCGAGACACAGAAAATCTCCCAGAATCAGAAATTTTACGAGCTGTCCTAGAAACTGTAACAGAAAATGCCACTGATGGCGTCATGGCCCCACTTTTTTATGCAATTATTGGTGTATTTATCCCAGTTATTGGTCCAGCTCCTCTAGCTTTAGCATACAAAGCCAGTAGTACTCTTGATTCGATGGTAGGTTACAAAGAAGCGCCTTATACTTATTTAGGATGGCTAAGTGCGCGTCTCGATGATTGCTTGACTTGGGTTCCCTGTCGTTTAACAGTGCTAACTTTAGCACTTTTGTCAGGTCAACCAAAGCATGTTTGGGAAATTTGCCGAAAAGATGCAATTAATGATCCTAGCCCCAACTCTGGCTGGAGTGAGTGCGTTTACGCTGCTATTTTAGGCGTACAAATGGGAGGTACAAATTGGTATAACGGGGTAGCCAAACACAAACCCCTCTTAGGTGAACCCAAGCACCCAATCACCTCAACTTCAATTCACCAAGCTTTAAAACTAACTAAATATTGCTTTTTACTTTGGCTAGGAATAGCAGTTTTAACAGTGATCAGTTATCAGTGATCAGTTATCAGTCAAGAATAATGTGTTTATCGGAACGGTAAACACTCCACCATCTGCCTTGATCACTGATAACTGTTTACTGTTCACTGTTTAGCACCTCTCAGCACTTTCATCTTTTTGCAGATTATTTTTCTCCCGTTGAAGACTTTCTTCTAAAGCTTGAATTTGTTCTCGGCGTGCTTCTAGTTCTAAGGATCGACGTGCTAAGTCTTGATTTTGTAAGGTTAAGTTTTGTCTCCACTGTTCTGCTCGTTCTGCTTCTTGTTGTAAGAATTCCGGAGTAATACCAGTAGATAAGTAGGTTTTGACGAGATCCACTACCCAGTTGGTTGCTTCTTGTATTTTTTCGATATCGCCAGTGGGTGAAAGCTCCACCAAGACTAGCAACTTTTCAGTCAAAGAGTTGCTTTTGCCCAGTAGAATGAAGGCTTCTTCTGGGATTATTGCCCACACATTTTCAGCTTCTTGACGCGCCAACAACTGCAACTGAGGTTGGTCTAAAAATTCGTTTTTATGTACTTGGGCTAGATATAGCATGACAGTTGTTTTACTCTAATTAAAAATTAAAAAAGGAGTCAGAAGCCAGAATACAGGAGTCAGAATAAATGATATAAAAATTTTACTCTGATGAAGGTGAATCCACGCTGTGGAAGTTAGGAATTTAAACCCCTTTATTCATCTACTTAGTCGCTCTTTTCTTCGCATGCTCATTCTGACTCCTGACTCCTGACTCCTGAATTCTTTTTTTAATTCTTAATTTTGAATTACCTATTATGTTAACTTACGTAGGCGATCGCGCAAGATTTCTGCTTGTTTAATAGCCTCTGCTAGAGTATCACGTGCTCCCTGTACAACCTCTGGTGGAGCTTGTTCTACAAAATTAGGTTTGCTTAACCTAGCATTGAGGGAATTAATTTCTGCTTCTATTTTGCTCAAACGTTTAGTGAGTTTAGCACTAAATGTCTTAATATCTACCACTCCCGCAAGAGGAATTAACACTTGTATCGTACCGACAACACCTGCAATAGCTTTTTCTGGATCGACTTCTGGCACATCTTTGACTATGGTTAAAGTCTCAACCTTTGCCAAATCTTTAATATAAGACTCTCCAGTGCTAATAATTTGCCTTTCTCTCTCGTTTTCGGTTTGTAAATTCACCGTTACTTTAGCTCCAGGCTTAACATCTGCTTCTTGTCGGAGATTGCGAATTGCTCGAATTGTTTCGATCAGCAAATCAAATTGTTCTTCTAACTCTTGGTCAATTAGGTCTGTTTCACTAGTTGGATAGGGTTGTAAAGATAAACTTTGTTTAGAATCTGCTGGTTGCTGAGTCAGAGTATGCCAAATTTCCTCAGTAATGTGAGGCATGAAGGGATGAAGTAGTTTTAGAATACCTTCTAATATATAGGCAAGGGTTTGTTGTGCAACTCTCTGAGATTCAGGATCAGCGTTTTGTTGCAGACGAGATTTCACCAGTTCAATATACCAATCGCAGAAGTCACCCCAAATGAATTCGTATAATCCCTTTGCTGCTTCCCCTAATCCATAATTATCTATATAATTATGGGTTTGTTTGACAACTTTATGGTAGCGAGAGAGAATCCAGCGATCGCTTAACTCAAGGGATTGAATATCAGGGTTATACTCTTGGGAAGAATCTCCCAAATTCATCATCACGAATCTGGCTGCATTCCACAACTTGTTAGCAAAATTGCGAGAAGCTTCTACAGATGACGATTCGTCTGTCTTACGATTGTATTCTAGGCGGATATCTTGACCTGCTCCTGCTACTTCCTTAACTAAGGTGTAGCGCAAAGCATCAGTACCATACTTATCAATTAAAACCAGTGGATCAATCCCATTACCAGCACTCTTAGACTGCTTCTTACCATTTTCATCAAGTACCAGCCCGTGGATATAAACTGTTTCAAAAGGTATTTGATTGGTAAAATGGCTAGCCATCATAGTCATTCTAGCGACCCAGAAAAAGATGATGTCGAAACCAGTTACCAATGTAGTAGTTGGATAGTAGGTTTCTAAATCCTGAGTTTTTTCTGGCCATCCTAAAGTTGAAAATGGCCAAAGTCCAGAGGAGAACCAAGTATCGAGTACATCTGGATCCCTTTCTATCTTGACATTTTCTCCAAATTGTGATTTTGCTTTTTCGAGGGCTTCTTCTTCTGACTTTGCTACAACAAATGGTGTGTTATCGGCTATTTTCCCATTAGTTTCGCTCTTTACGTACCAAGCAGGAATTTGGTGACCCCACCACAATTGACGGGAGATACACCAATCTTTAATTTTCAGTAACCAATCACGATAGACTTTTGTCCAGCGTTGAGGGACAAACTCTGGAGAGTTTTTCTCTTCGAGGAATAAGAGTGTCTTTTGTGCTAAAGGACGAATTTTAACGAACCACTGTGTAGAGAGTAGGGGTTCTACGGGGACTTTACCGCGATCGCTATAAGGTACGCTATGCTCATAATCTTCCACTTTTACAAGAACACCATCTGCTTCCAAGCGAGCAACCACATTCTTGCGCGCTACAAAACGGTCTTGTCCTTGAAATGGCCCAGCATTTTCATTAAGAGTGCCGGTTTTATTCATAATATTAATAAACGGCAAATTGTGACGCTGACCCATTTCAAAATCATTATTGTCGTGCGCAGGTGTTACCTTGACACAACCTGTTCCAAAAGTAGGATCAACCAACTCATCAGCAATAATCGGGATCTCTCTATTCATAATTGGCAAAGTCAAAGTTTTGCCAATTAAGTGCTTATAGCGTTCATCGTTAGGATTTACCGCTACCGCAGTATCACCAAGCATTGTTTCTGGTCGTGTTGTGGCGACTTCTACGTAACCAGAATGATCCGAAAGTGGATAACGGAAGTGCCAAAGATTACCCTTGACTACCTTATTTTCTACCTCTACATCAGACACAGCAGACTGAGTTGCTGGACACCAGTTCACCAAGTACTCACCCCGATAAATTAACCCTTCTTCGTAAAGGTGAACAAAGGCTTCTAAAACCGCTTTAGATAAACCCTCATCTAGGGTAAATCGTTCTCTAGACCAATCTACAGAAACACCCAAGCGTCGCAGCTGATTAACAATACTCCCTCCTGATTCCGCTTTCCACTGTCTAGCACGTTCCAAAAACTTCTCACGTCCTAATTCGTAGCGCGTTTTACCCTCAGACTTGAGTTGCTTTTCTAACATTGTATGAACGGCAATGCTAGCATGGTCAGTTCCAGGTAGCCAAAGCGTATTGCGTCCTTTCATCCTGTGGTAGCGCACGAGAACATCAATCAACGCACTCTCGAAAGCGTGTCCCATGTGCAGACTACCTGTAACGTTAGGCGGCGGAATTACAATACAGTAGGGTTCACCACCACCTTTAGGATCAGCTTTGTAGATTTGGTTTTCTTCCCAAAACTTTTGCCACTTGGCTTCTGTGGAAAAGGGTTCGTAAAGACTAGGGAGGTTTGTCGGTGTTGCGTTCATGCTGGGAAAATTAAGTTCGGAAAGACTTTTATAAATTTTGCCACAAGCTTGAACAGAGCAAAGGGTATTTTGCTAGTTTTCTCGTGCTTTATATGTTGTGGCGTTAGGCTACCGCTTAGCGGACAAGATATAATGTTAACAATATATTTTATTTTGTATGAATATTCAGATAACTATTAACTTACCTGAAAGTTTAGTTGCATCTGCCCAGCGTCTTGGAGAAGCTACAGCACGGGAATTATCAGACGTCCTGGTTGATACTCTAGAAATAGTATTGCCTACCTTCGATAATCTCTCAGAAATGGGCATTAATTCAGAAATTGGCCATATTTCTGATAACGAAGTCCTCGAATTAGCTAATTTAAAAATGGATGCAGTACAAAACCAACGTTTAGGAGAACTGCAAGCTAAGGGAAAAAATACTGGCTTGACAGTAGCAGAACGCTATGAACTATTAACTTTAATGTCTATTTATCAAATCGGGCAACTAAGAAAATCAGAAAGTTTAGCGGAAGCAGTGAGGCGGGGCGTAAGACTTCCTTTCTCTCCATGAGTTTTCTGTCTGAAACCATACGGCAAAAGGTTAGAGAACGAGCAGGCAATCGCTTTCGAATATTGTCTCAACTATCAAGACTATATTATGGGCAGATTGCAGATTGATCATATACAACATTCAAACTGACACATCTGGGTACTGCCAGTCTCAGTGGTATTGCTATTGATCCGGTGATGAAGCGCCGCACACTACTGAGAGAGAGTAGATTTACTCATAAATCGACGAGAGTTATTAAACAGTTAATAGCCTGCTTTTTGTTGACTTTTAGCGGAAGTATAATTTATCGTAATATTTGAATTCACGTCGATTCGTGTTAATATATGTAAAATTAATACCTTCGAGCGTTGATCAATGGTGAAGGTTTTAGTTCTAAACGCCTCTTACGAACCGCTCAATATCACGAGCTGGCGGCGAGCCGTGGTGTTGTTGATTAAGGGTAAAGCTGAACGGGTAGAATTTAATAACAAGCAACTCTACTCCGACTTCCCTCTGCCAACTGTGATTCGGCTTCGCCATTATGTGCGTGTTCCTTATAAAGAAATTCCTCTGACTCGCCGAAATATATTGCACCGTGATGGACACACTTGTCAATATTGCGGCTACACAGGGGATGATCTGACATTGGACCACGTAATACCGCGATCGCGAGGTGGCGGAGATACTTGGGAGAACATTGTTACAGCTTGCGTCCGCTGCAATGTTCACAAAGGTAGCCGCACACCTCATGAAGCCCATATGCTGTTACGTCATTCACCCCGAAGACCTTACAGCAGCTTGTATTTTGAGGTTACTAAACATCTCAAAACTGGAATGCACCAAGAATGGCAAAAATATGTTATCGGTCTTTAGCTCTTTGTGATCTACTTAGGAGAAACAAAATTCCTTATTATTAGGTAATTTTATTTAACTAAGTGAAGAAGCAAGTGAACTCCGAAGCTTATCGACGCTCTGGCATCTCATAAGCTCCTAGATTTTCATGCGATTTCTTAACCGACCAAGTCACTATAGCATAAAGTGACGCTAGCACAAACAATTATTTTTCGAGGGAGCAGGGAGCAGGGGGAGCGAGTAGAGACTCAGTCCTTAATACCCCATGCCCCATGCCCCATGCCCCATGCCCAGAATCTTTGTTGCGTCCGTCAGGATGCCGTGTTATAGTATATTAATCAGTATGAAGAAGTAAAGACCTACTCGGGAACTACGAGTAAGTCCAAGCCCAAAGTATTGTAAGGTGGGAAAACTAGTGCATTGCCCTAGTGGCAAAAATGGAGAGCATTCTGCTCTTAAGGTATTACCTCATAGAGCGACTGTTAAGCCCGCATAGTACAGCCCCAGAACCTTAATAAATAATAGGGATATTAAAACCATAAAGTCACATAATCATCTCCGTTTCCTTGATCACGGAGAGCCTTAACCTATTGAATTATTTTGTGAGTCAGTTTGAAAACTTAGCTTTAACAACAGTCCCAAATCTAGATAATGCTGAAGTAGACCATGAGCTTGTTGATGTTTCATCCAAGCAATCTGTTGTAGGGTTAACAGGTGAGACTAGTTCTGTTGCTCAGCGTCATAATTCATGGGTAAATCAGAAGTCAGAAGAACTGCGTCATACACTTATCTCGCATAAACATGACCGACAGTTGGTTATATTGCAAGATTTTCCTGACCCTGATGCTTTGTCTTCTGCTTGGGCTTACCAGTTAATTGCTCAACAATACGATATAAAATGCGACATCGTATATGCCGGGACTTTGAGTCACCAAGAAAATATTGCATTAGTAAAACTCACTAGTTTACCTGCTCAGCGATGGACACTACAAACTCTTAAGAGTAAGGATTTATCCTCTTATCAAGGTTTTGTATTGATTGATAATCAAGGCACAACCTCTGGACTAGTACCTATAGTACAACAAGCAGGAGTTCCACTACTCGTGGTCGTTGATCATCACAATATACAAGGAGATTTAAAGTCAGAGTTTCTTGACATACGTCCTTCTGTACGAGCAACAGCAACAATTTTTACACAATATTTGCAGTCAGGTTTACTGAGTTTAGATGGTAGCATTAATCAACACGTAAAATGTGCAACTGCCTTAATGCACGGTTTGCGATCAGAC
Source organism: Aetokthonos hydrillicola CCALA 1050 (assembly GCF_017591665.1). Lineage (GTDB taxonomy): Bacteria > Cyanobacteriota > Cyanobacteriia > Cyanobacteriales > Nostocaceae > Aetokthonos > Aetokthonos hydrillicola. The sequence continues at coordinate 111,496 of NZ_JAAKGC010000015.1, forward strand.
ACAAACAGGCTGATGCAAGCCCAAGAAGAAGATTTTATGGCGGCGGCGTATCTGAGTAGATTTTATGACACTCAACTGTTGAATGCTGTGCTACAAGCGACTCGTTCTAAGCGGGTGATGGATGTGATTGAGCGATCGCTCAAAAACCGTACCGTACAAAATAACTTTTCCATTGCTGGTGTTGGATACTTGCGCTACGATGACCGAGATGCCATCCCCCAAGCGGCAGATTTTCTAGTGACAGAAGAAAACGTTCACACGGCGGTGGTTTACGGCATTGTTCACGATGAAGATGACGAACTAGAAGTCGTCGTTGGTTCCCTAAGAACAAGCAAACTTACTCTTGACCCTGATGAGTTTATTAAAGAAGCTTTTGGGCAAGATAGCAGTGGGCGGTTTTTCGGTGGTGGAAGAACAAGCGCAGGTGGATTTGAAATTCCTATGGGTTTCTTATCTGGTAGTAACGAAAACTCTGCTTATGCGAAGATGAAATGGGAAGTTTTCGATACTCAAATCAAGCAGAAGCTACTACGGCTGGTGAATCCTAAAGATAATCCGATACATCAAGAGTAGGGGGCATGGGGCAATATGGAGCTTTATTTAATTCGTCATGGGATTGCTGAGGAGAGCGCGCCTGGAATTAAAGATGAGGAGAGGGCTCTTACTAAAGAAGGACGACAAAAGACAGAGAAAGTTGCTAAGGAACTAAAAAAGTTAAATTTGTCTTTTGATTTGATTGCTAGTAGTCCTTTAGTGCGTGCTTATCAAACAGCGGAAATTCTCATAGAGACTGGACTAAGTTCTCATTTAGAGGAATGCCTCCACCTTGCTCCTGATGGTGATATTCACAGTTGGATCGCACAGTGGCTAGAACCAAGAAAGTATTCACCCGAAACTCAACTAGCTTTAGTTGGACATGAACCAAATCTTAGTAGTTGGGCTCAGATGCTGGTGTGGGGTCAAGCCCACGCAGGCATAGTTTTGAAAAAAGCAGGTATGATTGGGATAAAACTACCAGAAAAAGTATCTCCCTTGGGGCGTAGTCAAATGTTCTGGTTGACCTCACCCAAGTATTTGCTCTAACAGTTTGTCAATATTTCTTTATGAATTCTCGAGAGAACGGATACTGTTATGCGCCACAACAATTTCTGGTAATTTAGCTTCAACAAATCTTTCTACAAACAGATGGTGTTGCCATGATAGTGTGCGAGTTCAGACCTGGTTTGGAGGACATTCCCGCAGCCCAATCCAGTATTAGCGATGTCGATGGGCATAAGGGAATATTAGAATATCGTGGCATTCGGATTGAAGAACTAGCAGAAAACAGCACATTTCTGGAAACTGCTTATCTTCTAATTTGGGGTGCATTGCCTACAGCCGACCAGTTAACGTCCTTTGAGCAAGAAGTTCGTGAACACAGACGGATTAAATATCGCATCCGTGACATGATGAAATGCTTTCCAGAAAGCGGTCACCCAATGGATGCTTTGCAAGCCTCTGCTGCTGCTTTGGGCTTATTTTATTCCCGCCGGGACTTGCATAACCCGATTTACATTCGAGATGCTGTGGTTCGCTTATTAGCAAACATACCTACAATGGTAGCGGCATTTCAGTTGATGCGTAAAGGTAACGACCCAGTACCCCCTCATGACGAGCTAGATTACTCTGGAAACTTTCTCTACATGCTCAATGAGAAACAACCAGACCCGCTGGCGGCGCGAATTTTTGATGTATGCTTGATACTTCATGCAGAACACACAATGAATGCTTCTACCTTTAGCGCTAGGGTAACGGCTTCTACTCTTACTGACCCTTATGCAGTGGTTGCAAGCGCAGTAGGAACTTTGGGAGGACCGTTACATGGTGGAGCCAATGAAGAAGTTATTCAGATGTTGGAAGAAATCGGCTCAGTAAAAAATGTGGTTCCTTACATTGAGGATTGTCTCCAACGTAAAGCAAAAATTATGGGCTTTGGGCATCGTGTGTACAAAGTGAAAGATCCACGCGCTACGATCCTACAAAACTTAGCGGAACAGCTATTTGCAAAATTTGGGCACGACAAATACTATGACATCGCTCAAGAAATTGAACGGGTCGTAGAGGAAAAATTAGGTGGCAAAGGGATTTATCCTAATGTTGACTTTTATTCTGGTTTGGTGTATAGAAAGTTGGGAATTCCCACAGACTTGTTTACACCAGTATTTGCGATCGCCCGTGTTGCCGGTTGGCTAGCACATTGGAAAGAACAACTAGCAGAAAACCGGATTTTCCGTCCTACTCAGGTTTATAACGGTCACCACAACCTTCCGTATAAACCGATTGAGCAGCGTTAGAACAGGAGGGAGGAGAGAACAATCAAAATTAAAAATTGGCAAAATAGTTTTTAACTATGGTTCAGTCGAAACTCCCCTCCCTCCGTCACTTTCTAAGAATTTTATTAATGAATTTCAAGTAATCCTAAACGATATACTAAACAAGGAGTCAGAAGTCAGGAGTCAGGAATCAGAATTAATTTCGCTATTGGTGTAAATCCAAGGGCGAGGTTTAAGACCCCGTGAGGACGGTAGGAATTTAAACCCTTCATTCATCTAGCAGTAAGAGATAATTCATGACCCTATTCTGACTCCTGGCTGCTAACTCCTGAATTCTCTTGTATTAATGCCTTTGAAAGCGAAAACATGAATCAAGGAATTGATCTGCAAGGAACTTTTATTAAATCCCTGATGGATTTAGGGCTACCATCTGGCACAGCCAAAGCAATTTGGATGCCAGTACCAATGATATTAATGATTATTGGTGCCACTGTAGGGGTGTTAGTTTGCACTTGGTTAGAAAGGAAAATTTCAGCAGCAGCACAGCAGAGGATTGGTCCCGAATACATTGGTCCTGCTGGGTTGCTTGCTCCTGTAGCGGATGGTCTCAAGCTTGTTTTTAAAGAAGATGTGGTACCAGCCAAATCCGATTCCTTGCTGTTTACCCTAGGTCCAATCATTGTTGTAATTCCAGTGTTTCTGTCCTTTTTGATTGTGCCGTTTGGACAGAATCTGGTGATTACAGATGTTGGTATGGGAGTATTCCTGTGGATTTCTTTGTCGAGCGTTCAACCTATAGGCTTGTTGATGGCAGGCTACGCATCCAATAACAAATATTCTTTGTTGGGTGGTTTGCGGGCTGCTGCGCAGTCAATTAGTTACGAAATTCCGTTAGCGCTAGCAGTATTGGCGATCGCGATGATGTCTAACAGCCTCAGCACCGTTGACATTGTCAATCAGCAATCTGGCTATGGAATTTTGGGTTGGAACGTTTGGCGACAACCAGTTGGTTTCATCATCTTTTGGATAGCAGCGCTTGCTGAATGTGAACGATTACCATTTGACTTACCAGAAGCAGAAGAAGAACTAGTGGCTGGTTATCAGACTGAGTACGCTGGCATGAAATTTGGTCTGTTCTACCTTGGTTCTTACGTCAACTTGGTACTTTCTGCCTTGTTGGTATCAGTTCTATACTTAGGTGGTTGGGATTTTCCTATTCCTATTAGCCTAATAGCTGGCTGGTTGGGTGTTAGTGAAGCTAATCCGGTGTTGCAGATCGTCGACGCCTCGTTAGGAATCACGATGACCATCCTCAAAGCCTATTTCCTCGTATTTCTAGCAATTCTATTACGTTGGACAGTACCCCGCGTTCGCATCGACCAATTGTTAGATTTAGGATGGAAGTTTTTGCTGCCAGTTGGTTTGGTAAACTTACTATTGACCGCAGCGCTGAAACTAGCCTTTCCTTTTGCCTTTGGAGGTTAAAGGTATTTTAGATTTTAGATTTTGGATTAATTCTGAAGTCTAAAATCCAAAATCCAATATTCAAGAGAGAGAGACACAATGCTAAAGTTCCTCAAGCAAATTGGTGATTACGCCAAAGAAACAATACAAGCTGGTCGTTATATTGGTCAAGGGCTGTCTGTCACCTTCGACCATATGCAGCGCCGTCCTATTACTGTGCAATATCCTTACGAGAAACTTATCCCTGGTGAACGGTTTCGGGGTAGAATTCACTTTGAGTTTGATAAGTGTATCGCTTGTGAAGTCTGTGTCCGAGTTTGCCCAATTAACCTACCAGTAGTAGATTGGGAATTTGACAAAGCTAGTAAAAAGAAAAAGCTTAATCACTACAGTATTGACTTTGGAGTTTGTATCTTCTGTGGTAACTGTGTGGAGTATTGTCCAACCAACTGTTTATCAATGACAGAAGAATACGAGCTTTCGACCTATGATCGCCATGAGCTGAATTATGATAGCGTGGCACTAGGACGTCTACCATACAAGGTAACAGATGACCCAATGGTTACGCCATTGCGCGAGCTAGTTTACCTACCCAAAGGGGTTATGGAACCCCATGGTGTACCCGCTGATGCACCTCGCCCTGGCGCGCGACCAGAAGATCTTGTACAGCAAGAAAAGTAAACGTTAGTGAGTTAGAAGGAAAACTAACAATTAACAATTAATAAAGGACAATAGACAAGTGAATTTAGCGGATGGAGTACAGGTAGTTTCATTTGGCATATTGGCTGTGATGATGATTGGTGCAGCACTGGGTGTGGTGCTATTAGACAACATCGTTTATTCTGCTTTTTTGCTAGGAGGTGTGTTCGCCAGCATTTCTGGGTTGTACCTTCTGCTAAATGCTGATTTTGTAGCAGCAGCACAATTGCTAATTTATGTTGGTGCGGTTAACGTGCTGATTTTGTTTGCCATTATGTTGGTGAACAAACGCCAAAATTTTGTGCCTTTTCCAACTGCTTGGATACGTAAAGCATTAACGGCTCTTGTCAGTTTGGGATTGTTTGCGCTATTAAGCACGATGGTTTTAACAACACCTTGGTCACAGTCAAATGCTATCCCTACAAACAATCCAATAGTTTTGATTGGTGAACATTTCTTCAGCGACTTTCTACTGCCTTTTGAACTAGCTTCCGTTTTGCTACTCATGGCAATGGTAGGGGCGATAATTTTGGCGCGTCGCGAGTATTTACCAGATCAGGTATTATCTCCAGACAAACAACCAGTTTTGACCTTAGCAGAACGCCCCAAAGAACTAGTATCAGTAGGCGATGCTAGCCGTAATATTCAGTAATTTTGTTAACAGTTAACAGCTAACAGTTAACTGTTAACAAATAACCAACAACTAGTAACCAACAACTATGTCACTCCAGTATTTTCTTTTATTAGCAGCAGCCTTATTTTGCATTGGTATCTATGGTTTGATCACCAGCCGTAACGCAGTGCGGGTGTTGATGTCAATTGAATTGCTGCTTAACGCCATTAATTTAAATTTGATGGCGTTTTCTAATTTTCTAGACCCAACACTGATTAAGGGTCAAGTTTTCACCATATTTATTATCACCGTAGCGGCAGCTGAAGCAGCAGTCGGTTTGGCGATCGTGCTGGCTATTTATCGCAACCGTGATACTGTCGATATGGAGCAGTTTAACCTCCTCAAATGGTAGTTCCGTGGAACTGAAGCATGTAATCATTGCTTATAAAGCACGAGATTCTCAAGCGAAACGCTGGGCAGAAATTTGTGCTAAGCAACTCGAAAATCGCCATTGCCAGGTTTTGATCGGACCGAGTGGACCAAAAGATAACCCGTATCCGGTGTTTTTGGCTTCAGCGAGTCAACCAATTGATCTGGCTCTGGTGCTTGGTGGTGATGGCACTGTTTTAACCAGTGCAAGACATTTAGCCCCAGCTGGCATACCCATTTTAGGCGTAAATGTGGGTGGTCATCTGGGCTTTTTAACTGAATCGGTAGAGGAATTTCAGGATACAGAGCGAGTTTGGGATAGGTTGACTGAGGATCGCTATGCTGTTCAAAGGCGAATGATGTTAAAAGCCTCAGTCTTTGAAGGTAATAGCACAAATTTAGATCCGGTGAGTGAGCGTTATCTCGCCTTGAATGAAATGTGTGTCAAACCTGCTTCTGCTGATCGTATGATCACTTCTATTTTAGAGATGGAAATAGATGGTGAAGTGATCGATCAGTATGTGGGAGATGGATTGATCGTTTCTACGCCAACAGGCTCCACAGGTTACACCGTTTCTGCCAATGGTCCAATCTTGCACGATGGTATGGAAGCTATAACCGTCACTCCTATTTGTCCAATGAGTCTTTCTAGTCGCCCCATTGTATTACCTCCAGGTTGCGTGGTTAGCATCTGGCCTTTGGGTGATTACGATTTGAGTACTAAATTGTGGATGGATGGTGTATTAGCAACTTCAATTTGGCCTGGACACCGTGTTGATGTACGAACAGCAAATTGTTGGGCTAAGTTTATCATTATGCGAGAAAACAATTCTTACTATAAAACCTTGCGGGAGAAATTACACTGGGCAGGAACTAGGGTTCACTACAGTCATCATCTGCAAAATGGGAAATGATGAGGAGTGGGGAGTGCGGGGTGGCAAATTTCTCCCCTGTTCAACACTCTTCTATTGCTCCCAGTAATTTCAGCGTGTCTTTTTGATTGCTCGTTAAACCCCGGACACGAGTAATGACTAAACCTTCGTAGAGACTAGGTACTGCAAGGGTTTTCGTACACTCTCCAGATGTAATATCCCAAAGCTTGATTTTTGAATCTTCACCACCACTAGTCAGAGTTTTATCGTCGGGACTAAAAGTAACTGATCTCACGCGATCGCCATGTCCCTCTAGTGTTTTTTGGCACTCTCCAGTATCTATACGCCACAGTTTTACTGTTTGATCGTCACTTCCGCTAGCAATAAATTGATTAGCAAAACTGAAGGCTACTGATCTAACTGAGCTAGTGTGTCCCTCCAAAACTTTTAAGGGTTTGCCCGTCTTGGTATCCCAGAGTCGTACTATCTTGTCATCGCCAGCACTGGCTAGTGTCTGACCATCTGGACTAAAAGCAACTGACCATAGTCGACTGGTGTGTCCTTTTAGGATTTTTCGGCATTTTCCAGTACGAACATTCCATAAACTTACAGTTTGATCTTCACCAGCGCTGGCTAGTGTCTGACCATCTGGGCTAAAAGCCACCGTCCATACCCATTGGGATTGGGGATTACTATCTGTAAGAGTTTTGAGACAATGGCCAGTGCTAATATCCCATAATTTTACAGAATCGTCACCAGCACTGGCGATGAGCTGACCATCCGGACTGAAAACAACTGACTGTACCCAGCTAGTATGCCCTATGAGAGTTTTTAGACACTGACCAGTGCTAATATTCCACAGCTTAACAGTGTGATCGCTACTACTAGTAGCTAAAGCTTCACCATCGGGACTAAAAGTAACTGACCATACTCGACTAGTGTGCCCCCTTAGAATCTTGAAATTTTGACCAGTGTTGATATTCCACAGTCTGACGCTCTCGTCATCGCCAGCACTAGCTAAGGTCTGAGTATCTGGGCTGAATGCAACTGATTGAACTGAGTCACTATATCCCCTGAGCGTTTTAAAAGATTTCCCAGCCTTGACATCCCACAAATTTACAGTACGGTTACTGCCACTAGCTAGAGCCGCTCCATCAGGACTGAAGGCAACTGTTCTCACTTGCGCAGAATCTTCAGATATACTAGAAACTCCACCAAAAGTTTTAATACATTGATAGGTATCGACCTGCCATAAACGGATAACTTGATCCTCACCACTACTTGCTAAGATGCGCCCATCTGGGCTAAAAGAAACTGACCACACATGATCGGTATGCTCTGTTAGGGTTTCCAGACATCCTCCAGTGCTAACATTCCACAATTTTATAGTATGGTCATCACCGCCACTGGCTATCAGTTGACCATTTGGACTGAAAGCTACTGACCTGACTCGCCCTGTATGTCCCTGCAAAGGTACGCCTGGTTTACCGGTGCTAACATTCCACAATTTTACAGTATCCTTCTCATCGCCAGTGGCGATGATCTGACCATCAGGACTGAAGGCAACTGATAGCACCTGGCTATCATTTTTCCACGATTTAAGGCAGTGCCCATTGTTGACATCCCACAATCTCACCATACAATCGCCGCCGCCACTAACCAAAGTTGCTCCATCCCGACTGAAAGCTACTGACCATACCCAATCAGTGTGTTGTTCTAGCGTTTTGAGACACTGTCTAGTGCTAACGTCCCAAAGTTTTATCGTATGGTCTTCACTACCACTGGCGATTAATTTTCCATCAGGACTAAAAGTGACTGAGCGCACCCAACCATTATGTTTTCCGTTGCAGGTCATAATTTGCTCAGTGTTTGCAAGCTGACATAAATGAATTCGACCGTCAGCATCACCTATAGCCAAGATACTGTTATCTGGAGTATATGCTACAGATAAAACGTTACCAAATCTCCAAGCAAAAGTAGAACCAGTCAGAATAGCATCTGTAAGATTGACGTGACGTAACCTGGAATCGGTAGAGTCCGCAAAATCGCCTTCCAAAATTACAGCGCGGGTGAGATCTCGTCCTTCAAGAGCGGTTAAATCAAGTTTTGCCAGAAGCGTTATAACGTTGCTGCCAACAGATCCAACCTCCTTTTCTGATCTTCCTTTCGTTGCCTCAAGAACATCCAGTAAATGATTTATACTAGCTTCTACTGGTTCAAGCATCGGCACCAGAAAATTAGTAAGGAGTGCTTCTATTTTCTCTACTTTGTAGAGACCGAATGTTTTGCTAAGGTTCTCCAGCGATTCGTAAGAAAACGACAGAAGAGGAGCAGTAGAAACTATGTTCCCTCCTTGATCGCGCTCATGTTGAAAATAAGATGACCAAGTATAGTTTTGTGACTGAGAACTTGTACTTAAATGCACTTTTTTTTGAGCTAATTGCGTAAAATCAGGAGCTAACGTACCTAATTCGGCTGCAAACTTATAGGCAACAAAAAATTCTAGGAGCGATCTATGAGCAAAGGTATAATCTCCATCCGTGTTCCGAATCAGCATGGTCTGCCCCATCATATCGTAATGCCAGTGATCTAAGTCTTTCTCCTCCTGCACAAAAGCACCAAACAAACGACGGATGTGATCAGGAAATAGCCGATAATTTAGACTCATCTGACGGGTAGAATACATTTCCCAAGCCAATTCACACAGGAAGTAAACCTTATCTGCTAGTGACGTAAATGTGCGTTCTGCCTTAATATCCCGTTCCATCTTGCGCTGAACTGCGTACAAATATACCCGTGCTATGTCCACAGGCTTGCCTGCTTTGATGTCTGGAAGTGCTTCCACAATCAACTTCATCATTACCGGGCGGCTTGCTAAATCTAATAGTTCCGCATTATCACTATCTATGACTTGCTCGACAACCTCTGGTTCTCCCCCCTGCAATAGTAGCAGTTTCTTCATTTGGGTCTTGGTTAACTTCTCCAGTTCTAACACCTCAAACTGCGGTGTTTCTCCCGTCAAGCTGGCAGTAGATGCTTTCAACTCGGCATTTAGTAATGCCCACCCTTCCTTAGCCTCTGGAAAATGCTCTTTACGACAGGTAAGGATAACCTTTGCCCCTGGCACCACTACCTTTGCCAGTTCCCAGAAGTTATTGATCATCTCTTGACGATTAATTCTAGCTGCCATTTCATCAAAGCCATCGAAGATCAGCAGCAATTTGCCCATGCGGTTAAGTTGCTCAAAGGCAGAATACCCAGGTAACGGAATTTCGTGCTTACGGAAAAAGAATTCCGAAAATAGTGACTCTACACTAACAGCTTTAGCATAGTCTCGTAACTGAATTACTAATGGCAGGCGTGGGCGTTGAGTGCCCCGTTCTTTGGCTTGTTGATATCGCTTCAAAGCAACCCAGGCGTAGTGCAAAGCAAACCAGGTTTTGCCTGTACCAAATTCCCCCAAAATCGACAGGTGTTCCTTCGACGGATCATCAAGCCAACGATCCACATACCCATCAATCCCGCCTTCTGCTTCGGCATAATGACTTATACCTATGTTCTGCTTAGTAACCGGATCAAACTCTTCCTTCATACATACCAGGGGTACATATACCCGGTTAATACCTCGGTTTTGAATCTCACCTTCTAACCAGTTGAGGTAGCCACTGAAGTCAGCAGACTCGTCGAGCAACTCATCTAACGTGTAGCAATAAAGGAGCGGGTTTTCATGCTTTTTCGCTTCCTTGAGGCAGGCTGGACTAATTCGACACTCGGCAATTAATAAGCCTGCATGAGTTTTGTGTTGACCAACAGACTGACGCAATGCCATCAAATCTCCAAGATTTGCCTCACCAACAGTTCCCCGCACTAGCACCCGCTCATATTTCAACCATACTGGAATCTTGATAATCCACTCAAAATATTTTTTTTCCAAAACTTCATATTGCTCAAATTCGTAATTTAATGCTTTAAACCAATCTCGCATTTTTTTTGCAAGTTTTTGGAGATCTGATTCCATTACAGTATGGCTTTGCTCTTCGGAAATTTCTACTGCCTGGACAAGTTTGTCTGGAGTAGCAGGAGTCAAAAGTTGAAATTGAGCAGATTCCTCTTGAAGTTGCTTAAACTGCTCACGTAAAACACTTCTGAGAAGCTCATCTTTTCCTTTTCCCCTCCCACCTTGAATCGCGAACTTTTTATACACTTCTCCCATGCGTTTAAGGCAGGCTGCCTCAGATATTTTCAGGCGCTCTGCAATCTCCTTATTAGACAGGTTGTCTATAAACTTCAGCAGGAACACCTCCTGCTGCTCTTGAGTCAGGTTTTTATTTTTAGCAGAATTAACCAGGAAGTCATGCTCAAACTCAACCATAGAAACCTATCTTGCTACTCAATCTGAGAACATCGAAGGGTAAGATCACAACCCTATAATAACGGTTCTAATAAGAAATGAGCCTATAAACTCATTTAATGAGTATGAAACTTTATTTAATAGAAGTTATGGTACAGTGGGCATGGCATGGAACGCGGAAGTGTAAAAATCAGAACCTACATGAAAGTTCAATCTGTTAAAGATACGTTTTCTAGTATAATGAGCAAGCTTTATGAAGCTCATTTACCATCGAAGCATCCGTTCTTTCATCAATTAGCTTCATTTACCCATAGTAAACTTCCCTCTTCAGATCTTCTTGGGGAGTTATATATTAGGTATCAGGCAGCTTGTCATGCTACTCGTGTGATGGTCTATCACCTACCACATCTTGATCGCCCTGACTGGCGCGTTCGCAAATGCAGTATTATCAAGGATGATGACAGTGGAGAAATACATCACTACCAACTAAAAAATGCCTTTGCTCACATTGGGGCTGACATTGTTGAGGATGAGAAGTTTGGCAGTTTGAACAAATTGCAGACAATCCTCGATCCTGTGACAGCTGGTTTTGTCTATTCAGTTCAGAATTTATACCCACAATCGCTTGGTCCTTGGTGTGTGATTGAGATGTTTGCAGACGATTGGATGCGAGCGTTAATGAACAGCTTGTCAAATTGCTTCCCTTCAATCACAGAAGAACCATACTTTGCTGACTGCTTGGATCAAGGTATAGAACAACGTCATGCTCAAGAAGCGTTAGATCTAACAGGTGAAGTGTTAGTTTCTTCGCCGGATTTATTGGAACAAACAATAGAAGATGCACACAAGATGGCTGTAGAACTAGATAAATTTTGGTCTGGTTTACAAAACTTATTGACGGAGCATGAGTTGAAGCTAGGGCTTACGCACTGTACAAACGAATATCTTGTGCATTAACGAAAATTCGTCGTTTCAGGCTTTAAACAATGATCTGAGGGATAATAGCGTAGGCGTAGCCCGCCGCAGGCATCGCCAAAAAAGTGCCGAA
>NZ_JAAKGC010000099.1 GCF_017591665.1 Aetokthonos hydrillicola CCALA 1050
TAATTTTTTATGAATTTTATTTAAAGTTGAACACAAAGAACTTAGGAGTTACGAGTCAGGAGTCAGGAGTCGGGAGTAAGACAATTTTTCCTGGTAGTGGATCAATCGTACTTTCAATCCCCAATCTCTACACATTGTCCGCAACTGCTTAGGGTCTAAGTACCCATACTTCTTGCTTCTGAGTCCTGACTCCTGAATTCTTTTTCAATATAATTTTTCTGTGAAGATGCTCGCTTACCTGATGGTCTATATCTAGAGGAATTTTGTATATTTTTTAATATTCAAATTACGAATTATTAACTCCCGTCTTAACGGTTTTGATAAAAAACTCTTCAAGTGTTGGACGGAATAGTCTCATACTAATGATTTGCCCACCCATTAGGCGAAGGCTGGCAAGAAAATCATAATAATCACCTTGTAGTTTACCTTGCCAAGAACCATCAGGTGCAAATTCGAGACTAGAAAACCATTTTTTGAGAATTTCCCAATCACCACCTTGACCTTTAACTTCATAGGTGTCGTGTGTTCCTAGAAGTTGATCGAGGGAACCATGACAAATTAATTCCCCTTGATTAAGAATAGCAACGCGATCGCAAACCTGCTCCACCTCACTCAGAATATGGCTGTTGAAAAAAATTGTCTTCCCTTCAGCTTTCAGCGCCAAGATAATTTCCCGCATTTGGTAGCGTCCTATAGGATCTAACCCAGACATAGGTTCATCCAAAAATACGACTTCTGGATCGTTGATTAGCGCTTGTGCCATAGCAACACGCTGCAACATACCTTTAGAGTATCGACGCATTTGCTTTTTGCGAGCATCAGCCTTGGATAAACCTACTAATTCCAACAGATAAGGAATCCGTTCTCGTTGCACTCGTTTAGGAATTTGGAATAACCCTGCTTGAGCTTGCAAGAATTCCCAACCAGTTAGATAGTCGTATAAGTAAGCATTTTCAGGGAGATAGCCGATACGTTCTCTGATGTTGCGATCGCCAAGAGGACTTCCCAACAACAAACCCCGACCAGAGGTTGGACGAATCATACCTAGTAATAATTTTAGCAAAGTTGTTTTTCCCGCCCCGTTTGGTCCTAGTAAACCAAAGGTTTCACCTTTGTACACTGTTAAAGAACAGTTTTTCAGGGATACGACTTTTTGATTCAAAAAAAAGCCAGTGCGATAAACTTTCCTCAATCCAGTCGTGACGACAACTGGTGGAGTGTCTTGGGAATTCAGTTGAAAATTGGGAACCTCTGCAACAGACTTCATTTTGGCTTAAATTTTCTGCAAGGTAACACAAAGAATACTACTCATAGGGTACCCAGTGATCTAGCAATCGTATCAGCGCTCTTTGCTAGGTAATAATTTTATTTTTACAAGACTTCATAATAAATTTATAATTTATTATGTATTACATGTAATCTGTAAAAATTTAAGTCGTCACAAAAAAACTGATTAATTGATTACTAATTTCATAGTTTTACCAATTCTTTAAATAAGAGGTCATTTTGATGGTAAAATCTTAAAATTTCTATTAAGTTCGCGTTAATAGTTTAACGGATATTAAGGCTTTGTATTTTAATACTATCAGTATAGTCTTCTCTGAGAGAGTAGCAATTGAATTTATCTATCCGGATCCATGAAACCCTAATTACCCCTAGCAAAGTCAGTTTTTCAGAAGCTTAATTTTTTGGGCGATTGTTCCAGAGAATTTCTGAAATATCAAGCTGTTATTTAGCACTTCACACGGAGAGGGTTCTAACCACGACTATTTATGAAACAAGTGAAACTACTCAATATTTGTATTGATAATTTGTCTACTCTAGAGTTGTTAGAGAGCCTGAAAACAGGAGGTATAGTATTTACACCTAATGTAGATCATTTAATCAAGCTGCAAAAAGACGAAGAATTTTATCACGCTTACAAGAAAGCTACATATAAAGTTTGTGATAGTCAGATATTGATATACGCCTGCAAATTTTTAGGTACGCCTCTAAAAGAAAAAATTTCAGGCTCCGACTTATTTCCGGCTTTCTATCGTTACTATAAAAACGATTTAAATACTAAAATTTTTTTGTTGGGTTCTGCTCCAGGAATAGCCAAAAAAGCTCAACAAAAAATCAATTCTCAAGTAGGTAAGAATATAGTTATTGGCTCCCATTCTCCATCATTTGGATTTGAAAATAATGAGAACGAATGCCAACAAATCATTAATATGATTAATAATTCAGGTGCAACCGTATTGGCAGTGGGAGTTGGTGCACCTAAACAAGAAAAATGGATTGTGAAATACAAAGATCAAATGCCCAACATTAAAGTATTCTTAGCAGTAGGTGCTACTTTAGATTTTGAGGCAGGTTACAAACAAAGATCTCCAAAATGGATGAGCTACGCGGGACTCGAGTGGTTATATAGACTCGGATGTGAGCCACAAAGACTCTGGAAAAGATACTTGGTGGAAAGTCTGCCATTTTTTTGGCTAATTTTAAAACAAAGGTTTAAAGTCTTATAAAAGACAATTTAACTGTCCTACTGCAGGGGGCGTTTGAATAAGTTAGTCAATTTGTACCATAGTAAATTCCTCTACCATTAGTACCGATAAACACAAGACCAAAGTTCTGTCTGCTAGCCTCCATAACATTTGGATCATTGCCTATTGGTTTAGAGAGATCACCAATTCTTGTCTAGGTTGTTCCTCTGTCAAGAGAACGAAAAATTCTATCGCTGAAACGAGTTATACCATTTTTATATAAAGACCCATAAGAATCCCAACCGTATAGCAGCACCTCCCCTTGGCAAGGGGAGGTTAGGAGGGGTAAAAATAATGTGCAGCTTCACCCAAAATTGGTATTACTGTACCATATAGATAAAGAGTAAGTATGTTGCTTCGTGTTGGGGGTTTACCTAAAGCAAACAAGCGAGCTCTTTCAACACCAACTACTTGGGAGAACGTTTCAGCTAAACTGCTTCCAACTCAAACCGTTATAGACAAATCTACTCTCGGTATTATGAAGTTTTGGATAATTTTTCCCTCAAAATGTAATTTTTTTGTTAAAATGCAAACTCTTTAAGGCAATTTCTAGTTGAATAGATGTGTTATAATACACCCTTAGAACTGGGAATCATACTAGCACGCCGTGGATCAATCTCAATCCCCATTCTTAAAGCCCTAGCGAAGGCCTTAAACGTCGCTTCAATAATGTGATGGGAATTAATACCTTCCAACTGACGGATGTGCAGTGTCATGTTGCTATGGTTGACTAACGCCACAAAAAATTCCCGTACCAATTGTGTGTCATAGCTTCCTACCCGTTGAGAAGGAATTTGCAAGCCGTAGCTGAGATGAGGACGACCAGAAAAGTCCAGCACTACCTGAATTAAAGCTTCATCTAAAGGAGCAAGAAAGTTACCAAACCGGACTATACCTTTCTTATCTCCAAGTGCTTCATTTAACGCTTGTCCCAAAGTAATACCTACATCTTCATTAGTGTGATGGTCGTCAATATGCAAATCTCCGCTTGCTTGTATCTCCAAGTCAATTAATCCGTGGGACGAGATTTGATGCAGCATATGATCCAAAAACGGGATACCGGTAGAAACTTTGCAAGTTCCTGTACCATCGAGGTTTACGGCGACTTGTACATCTGTTTCATTAGTCACACGACGTATTGTTGCTTTCCGAGGGGAGAAACAGTCTAAAATTTGGCGATCGCTTAATTGCATAACTAGTGGGATTGGGTATTGGGCATGGGGCATGGGGCATAGGGCATAGGGCAATGGGCATGGGGGATGGCACAATGGGCAATAGGCAATGAATAATGTAATTAATTATTTATAAGTACTGAGAATACCCTATCTTCCCGATGCCCCATGCCCTATGCCCTATGCCCCCTTTATATTCTACATTCCCATAATTTCATATCCTGCATCTACATACAGGACTTGTCCAGTAATTCCACTAGCTAGATCACTGGACAAGAAAGCTGCCGTATTGCCAACTTCTATCTGAGTGACTGTACGTCGTAAGGGAGCTATTTGTTCCACATGATGAATCATATCCAGAATGCCCCCCACGGCACTAGAAGCTAAAGTGCGAATTGGTCCAGCAGAGATAGCATTGACACGAATGTTATTGGGACCTAGTTCAGCAGCTAGATAACGTACACTTGCTTCTAACCCTGCTTTGGCGACTCCCATAACGTTATAGTTTGGTACTGCCCGCGCACCACCTAAATAGGTTAAAGTAACGATACTTCCTCCATCCGTCATCAAAGGTTTGGCTGCACCACTTAACTGCACCAGTGAGTAAGTGCTAATCTCTAAAGCCTTGTTGAACCCAGAACGTGAGGTTTGGCTGAAATCGCCACTCAAATCTTCTTTATTTGCAAATGCAAGGCAATGAATGAGGATATTTAAAGAACCCCACTTATCCCGGATAGTGTCAAAAGTCGACTGAATTTGCTCTTCACTTTCTACATTACAAGGAAGAAAAAGGCTGGGTTGTAGGGGTTCGACCAATTCTGCAACTTTTTTTTCCATTTTGCCTTTGTCATCAGGCAAGTAAGTAATACCTAGGTTCGCTCCTGCTTTATGCAGTTGTTGAGCTATACCCCAAGCAATAGAACGGTTATTAGCAATGCCTGTGACAAGAGCGTTCTTTCCTGTTAGATCCAGCATACAAATCAGCTTTAATGCAATCGATCCTTAAAAGGATACTAGAATCTGAGCCTAATTTGACTTTGTTTTTGGGAGGATTTATAAATAATGATTATTAACAAGCATGTTTACGACCATGAAACTACTGCTTATTTCTTAAGATATTCTCAAGATGTCTTCTTTTTGTCTTCATAAAACTTTTTGGTTACAACCGTTCAAGCAATTATAAAAAAGTAGTAAATTTAAGAATGAAAAAAACTTGTATCACAATGAACAAATAATTATGATAAAAAGGGGTTAAGTATAGGAAAGTACAAAAAGGTTGACAATGTCTTATTGATTTTTAAGGTGTATTCTTAGGTAATCTATTTTAGTTTTCCGGCATTAGGTAGGGGAAGGGAGATGATCGTGACACAAGATAAAGCCCTAGCAAATGTTTTTCGTCAGATGGCGACCGGAGCGTTTCCGCCAGTCGTGGAAACGTTTGAACGTAACAAAACGATCTTTTTTCCTGGCGATCCTGCCGAACGAGTTTATTTCCTTTTGAAGGGTGCAGTTAAACTATCCAGGGTGTACGAAGCAGGAGAAGAAATAACGGTAGCGCTACTGCGGGAAAATAGCGTTTTTGGCGTTTTGTCTCTGCTTACAGGAAACAAGTCGGATCGGTTTTACCATGCAGTTGCTTTCACACCTGTAGAATTGTTATCAGCACCAATTGAACAGGTAGAACAAGCACTCAAGGAAAATCCAGAATTGTCGATGTTAATGCTACGTGGTCTGTCTTCACGGATTTTACAAACAGAAATGATGATTGAAACGCTAGCTCACAGGGATATGGGTTCAAGGTTAGTGAGTTTTTTGTTAATTCTGTGTCGAGATTTTGGCATTCCTTGCGCAGATGGAATCACAATCGACCTCAAGCTGTCTCATCAAGCGATCGCTGAGGCAATTGGTTCAACTCGTGTTACAGTAACCAGGCTACTTGGCGACCTACGCGAAAAGAAAATGATTTCAATCCACAAAAAGAAGATTACTGTCCATAAACCTGTGACTCTAAGTCGGCAATTTACTTAAAAACAATTGTGAGGGTGGCGGTTTAGGCAGTGCGGGAACACCAGGCAAAGACTTTATCCCGACACTCCACACCCCTCCCACACTCTTCACCCACAAGCCTTCCAACAAAACCTAGCTCGCTTTAGCCAATACCAACCGTTTTGTTAATGAGGTAATGATATAGTTGAGTTTTTGTCAATTTCTAGGATTTTTTGATGGTTTCGTATTAAGATTGGGTTGTAGTCTCCTGCACGTTAAGAGGTCAGCCCCTTCTCAGTAGTGGAGACGCTACGCCGCCGGGGAAGTAAAAAATCACGCGTCCAAAAGTCAAAACGACAAACCCATAAATAATGGTGCTAGTATCCCCGTTTATGATTTTTTTGACTTTTGATTTGAGGTGCTTGCGCAGCGTCCCGGAGGGAACTAGCCACTAGAGGGAGTGTAGACCAAAATAACCAAGCACACCCGCAAAAGCTCGAAGCCCACAACCTACCGCAAGGGGCCGGTATTGGGTAATTCACAACAGGAGGTAAATCTCGTAAATTGTGTAATCAGCAGTTATTGCCAATATCCAATCTCCCACAGAAAATGGCTAGAAGTAGTAGGCTGTATCTGGAAGGGTTTCGTCGGTAACTGAAGATGGCCACTGGGTACATCCTGATAGCAGTGATATTAGTTGTGGGAGGCCTAATTGCCACAGTGGGCGATCGCATTGGCACACGAGTTGGCAAGAAACGGCTCTCCCTATTTAAGCTACGCCCCAAAAACACAGCAGTACTAGTCACGATTTTGACGGGTACTTTGATTGCAGCGTCAACCCTTGCCATTTTATTTGCTGCCGACGACAAATTGCGACAAGGGGTTTTTAAACTAGAAGATATTCAACGCGACCTCAGACGGAAGCGTGAACAACTCGACAGTACAACTAAGCAGCTAGACGCAACCCAAACTGAGTTAAGAAATGTAAAAAAACAACAAGCACAGGCACAAGAAGACTTGCGGGTAACTAATAAGTCTTTACAGGAGGTAAATGCAAAACAGCAATTAACACAAGCCCAACTGAATCGCACTATTACCCAGCAAGCCCAAACTCAACAACAACTCCAAGGCACTCAAAATCAGTTAACTCAAGTCGTTAGCCGATATCAGCAAGCCATTGCTGAGCTAAAAAGCGTTGACGAGGAGAAAAAAAAGCTGCTGTTAGAAGTTGAACAACGAAAAGCCGAACGAGAGAAATTGATTAAACAAGCCAACGAAACTATTAATCAAGCAAAGGAAGCAATCATACGGCGCGATCGCGAGCTTGCTAATCGCCAAGAAGCTATAGAAACGCGTGATCAAAAAATCGCTCGGCTAGATCAACTCATTCAAAGGCGCAATTTAGAAATCACTCAGCGAGAGCAAGTCCTTGTTGTCAGGGAGACTCGCCTGCGAGAATTAGAAACGCAACAAAATTATCTAGAACAGGAAGTAGCAAAACTGGAAAAATATTACCAGTCTTTTCGCGACCTGCGTTTAGGAAAACTAGCTTTAATTCGCGGTCAGGTTATTGCGGCGGGAGTTATTCGCGCCTTTACAGTTGCTTCTGCTCGTCAGGGAGTACTCCAAATTTTGCAAGAAGCAAATAAGAATGTCTCTGGAGCCTTAACTGAACCAGGTTCACGCTCTTTAACCAATGAGAATCTATTGCGCTTCACTCAAGATCAAGTCGATCAGGTGAGCAAGCAAGTTAGTGATGGTAGAGAATACGTGGTACGCATTTTTGTAGCTGGTAATTATGTCAGGGGAGAGAAGCAGATAGAATTTTTTACTGACGCAGCTCCAAATCAAGTTGTTTTTTCTGGTGGTGAAGTCATTGCGACAACTACCGCCGATCCCAAAACGATGACGTCTTATCAGCTACGGGAACGGCTGGAGCAGCTGATTTCTGCTTCTCAATTTCGTGCCCGTAATGCGGGAATTCTAGAAAATCTTCAAATAGAAGGTACCCTAATCCGTTTTATGTCTCAGTTAAGCCAATACACTCAGCCAGTTGATATTAAAGCGATCGCCGTAGAAGACACTTATACTGCTGGACCATTGAAAGTGAAACTAGTAGCAATCCAAAATGGAAAGGTGATTTTTAGTACATAGG
This sequence comes from Aetokthonos hydrillicola CCALA 1050, assembly GCF_017591665.1. Taxonomy (GTDB): domain Bacteria; phylum Cyanobacteriota; class Cyanobacteriia; order Cyanobacteriales; family Nostocaceae; genus Aetokthonos; species Aetokthonos hydrillicola. The sequence continues at coordinate 7,842 of NZ_JAAKGC010000099.1, forward strand.
GCATAGGGCATAGGGCATAGGGCATAGGGCATAGGGCATAGGGCATAGGTTGATGGCCAATGGGTGATGGGTAATGGGCAATAATGTAATTAATTACTTCTAAGTACATAGAATACCCTATGTTCCCTATACCCCGTGCGCCATGCCCATTGCCCCATGCCCCATATTAAAGGTATTTGTATGACTCTTATGGAATTGTCGCCCAGCCAGCTAGTGATTTTAGGTTTTGATCCAGGTAAGGATAAATGTGGTGTAGCGGTCATGGGACTAGATCGGCGGTTGTACTATCACCAAGTTGTCTTGTCTTCAGAGGCGATCGCGACTATCGTCACACTGCGTCAAAAATACTCCATTTCCACATTGGTAATGGGGGACCAAACCACAGCCAAGCAGTGGAAAAAACAACTGCAACACCAATTACCAGAATCGGTGAATATCGTTTTAGTGGATGAGCGCTATTCTAGTTTAGAAGCGCGCGATCGCTACTGGCAAATGTACCCTCCTAAAGGACTATCAAAACTATTGCCCCAAGGTATGCGGCAACCACCTAGACCGATAGACGACATTGTAGCTATTCTTTTAATTGAGCGATATTTAAATCGCCCTAAAGAAAATGAACTTATAAGTTAGCAAAACAACTACAGTTCTGCCCGAATAGTAAAGGCGTAGTCTCCGCCTGGTTCTAATTGGTAGTCTCGTTGTTCGAGAAAGCGACCAAGAGGTTCTTTGATCAAAGCACGACCTTGGGAAGGCTTAACTGACAGTTCCCCTTGGCGAAAATGCCATTGGAACTGCCACTCAAATTCACCTGCGCTCACTTCACCTTCAAGTAAACCCTTTTGCCAGGATTGATGGGTAATCCTAACATGGGCAGTAGTTTCTGGAAGACGTTTAGAACTCACAATGCTCTATGTCAAATCTGAATCACAGCCAAGCAGTTTTAAATTAACACAGGAAACTTCAACTACCCTACCCTTAAAAGGTAGGGATTGCAAGAAGTAGGAGTGCAATACAAGCGTTAAAACAGCCTATGTAGCCATGACTTTTTATGGATTTCTAGCTATTTCTTTAGCAGGATTATTTTTAAGTCCTTTGGCAAGTTAGGTGTTCCAAACAAGCACAAAGCGACCGCATCTTAACTATTGAGCGATCGCTTTCCAGATTTTGGATTGGACAAAATCCAAAATCTAAAATGCATTTTCGATTTTACCGATTTACGGCTGCTGCTTCACGTGCCGCAGCTGCTTGGTCTGGATGAATACCTAAGCGGGTAAGATTAATCCTGCCTTTGCCATCAATCTCCCGTACTTTGACAATCACTTCATCACCAACTGCGACTTCATCTTCAACTTTGCCCACACGGTAGTCGGCTAGTTGCGAAATATGGATCATGCCTTCTTTCCCAGGCAAAAATTCCACAAATGCACCTATAGGTATAATACGTGTCACACGACCCACGTATACATCACCTTCATTGAGTTTCCGCGTCATACCTTGGACAATGTTGCGAGCTTTTTTCGCTTTGTTTTCATCCACAGCGGAAATTGTGACTGTCCCGTCATCTTCGATGTCAATTTTTGCACCTGTTTCTTCAGTGATGCCCTTAATTGTTTTGCCACCAGGTCCAATCACTAGACCAATCATGTCTGGATCGATCTTGATAGTTAACAGACGTGGAGCATAAGGTGACATCTCAGTACGCGGTTGATCAAGGGTCTGGAGCATTTTTTCCAGAATGTGCAGCCGTGCGCCTCTAGCTTGGTCAATAGCTTGACGAATAATAGTTAAAGGCAACCCTGGAATTTTCATATCCATTTGTAGGGCGGTAATTCCGCTATCCGTCCCGGCTACTTTAAAATCCATGTCGCCTAGAAAGTCTTCAATGCCCTGAATATCGGTCAGAACACGTACTTCGTCACCTTCTTTAATCAAGCCCATTGCCGCACCACTTACAGGTTTAGAAATGGGAACACCGGCATCCATCAATGCTAGTGTAGAACCGCACACAGAACCCATTGAAGTAGAACCGTTGGAAGACAGGACTTCCGAGACGACTCGAATCACGTAGGGGAATTGTTCTTTCGGGGGTAGTACAGGTAGCAATGCTCTTTCTGCCAACGCCCCGTGACCAATTTCCCGTCGCCCAGGCGCACGCATGGGTTTAGTTTCCCCTACGGAGAACGGTGGGAAATTATAGTGGTGCAGGTAGCGCTTTTCTTGATCTGTTTGTAAATCATCGGTCAAGTTCTGCGCATCTCCTGGTGTACCTAGGGTGCAAGCGGATAATACCTGTGTTAATCCGCGATTAAACAAACCACTACCATGAACCCGCTTCGGCAAAAGGCTAACAGCACAAGAAACCGGGCGAACCTCATCTAGTTTGCGACCATCAACACGAACGTTATCTTCGATGATTTGACGGCGCATGAACTTTTTAGTCGTCTCTTTGAAGGTATTATCAATAGCTTTGCTGTTTGCTGTTGCAGCAATGCGGATTGGGTCTTCTTCTGGTAACTCAGCAATTTCCGTTTCAATTGTTGCCTTGACTGCATCTAAAGCAGCGTCACGTTCTGTTTTTTCTAAATCGAACTGTGACAAAATTTTCTTAATTTCAGCACTGGCGCGATCGCGTATAAAGTTTTCCAGCGTTGTGTCTACTTCTGGTGGAACTTCATGTACAATTTCCAAACCTACTTCTTTCAGTAGATCTTGCTGTGCTTTAATTAAGTCTTGCACTGCTTCATAGCCGAATTCAATCGCTTCGAGGATGTCTCGCTCTGGCAATTGATTGGCCCCAGCCTCTACCATGATCACACCTTCTGGTGAACCTGCTACTATTAGATCCAAATCTCCAGCTTCAATTTCTGCGTAAGTAGGGTTAATGATAAAATCATCTCCTACTAAGCCTACGCGTACTGCTGCCATTGGTCCATTGAAGGGGATTTTGGCCATGAGAGTGGCGATAGAAGCACCAGTTACCGCTAAGACATCAGGTGGTACTAGCTCATCCATCGAGAGCGTTAAGGCAATAACTTGCAGGTCATCTCGTAACCACGACGGGAACAAAGGACGCAGTGGTCGATCAATAAGACGGCTTGCCAGAATTGCTTTTTCTGGCGGACGACCTTCCCGCCTTAACAACCCACCAGGGATTCTACCTGCCGCATACAGTCTTTCTTCGTAGTCTACTGTTAAAGGAAGAAAATCAACGCCTTCTCGGGCTGCTGAGCGTGTAGCCGTCACTAAAACTGCTGTATCCCCAGATTGTATTAAAACCGACCCACCCGCCTGGGGAGCTAGTTGACCTACCTTCAGTCGAATATCCCGTCCATCAAAGGATATTGACTTTTCAAATTCTCCCATTCAATTTTTTTTCCTTCTATTTTCGCTATTCTCTCTCTGTGGCAATCCTAACATTTATGCTTTAATACTGGCGTCAGTTCCATAGAAAGATAAACAACTAGAATTTCCTTCGCACTAGCACTGCTTTTTTAGAAAGTCGTAAGTCAAAAAGGTTACAAGCAAGGGCATGGGGCATAGGGCATGGGGCATAGGGAAATTAATTTTGTATCTATAATTTAGAGAAAGAGAAATAGTATGAGCGTTAGGAACGATGAAATATGGCAACAAAGCAGTCCCAATGAAAAAAATTTCACGAGCCTTGCCATGAAAGTAGCTTTTGTTCCTTTGCCCTATGCCCCATGCCCTATGCCCACTTGCCCACTTGCCCTGAGCGAAGTCGAAGGGATGCCCTACTTACAAGTTAGTGTAGGTTGTAGAATAAAATTATCATTGCAAATATGGCTACACTGAAAATAGGAAGTTTGGTTTAAAATCAAAACCGCCGAATTGCTTTTGCGTGGGTATAGCACCTACTGTGCGTACTTGTGCCATACGAAATGTGTCTACACTTATTGCTTCATAGCAAAAGTATTCCCACTCAACATAATTCAGTATATAAAGAGGAGTTGTTTGTCAACCCATGTATAATTGAGTAAAAACAAGAATCGTAATTATACTGGGATTTAATTGTTCTAAGCTCATAAATTTTCTAAATAAGATTTTTGCTAAGATTTATAACGATATATTATGATGTTTTTATTATGTTTAAGTATAAGCAACAAGAATTTGCGAAAAGTATAAAAGTGGAAAATAAGCAAATTCAAGGTTTCAGTTTTGCGAGAGTTTGAGTAGTTAGGAAATGGCAATTTTACACGGCAGTTGGTTACTACAAGACCATGGTAACTGTTTATTTCTTTGGGGCGAGACGTGGCGACCTGTGGCGAAAAATGCGCTTAAAAGTTCGTCATCGGATGCGTTGCAATATCCATTGGCAATGAAACCACCAGAATTACTCGACTGGTTTCGTTCGCCTCCAATTTCTATTGCTAAATCGATAAAGGAAACTGCAAATTGGTCAACGCACTCTCAAAGAATTGCCTTACCGACGTACTTTGATCACAACGTAGAGAAAGGCACAAGTTTCATAACTCCGGTATATTCTTCTACGGTAGAAATTCCAGATTCAGCGATCGAATCTATCCAATACTTACAACCTTGGCAAGTGGAGGGTTTCTGTCTTAGTCCACTACAAGCTGTAAAATTTCTAACTTCTTTACCCCTAAACATTACTAAAGGCGAGAATGCTTTTTTAGGAGGAGATTTAAGTTTTTGGTCGCAGGTTGCACGTTGGAGTCTCGATTTGATTTCGCGGTGTAAATTTTTGCCTACACTCAAGCAGCAAGAAGATCATTCTATCGTTGCTCAATGGCAAGCACTTCTAGATAGTGCTTTAGATGGAACCCGTCTAGAAAAATTTTCTCAGTTGATGCCATTAGCTTGTCGGATGTATCAATCAGCAGAATCTTCGGCTTCTTTTCCATATGTAGACTTGCCACAAGAACCCCAACAGTTATTACAAGAGTTTCTTAACAGTACGATAGATGCCCAAGTAAAAGCAATGGTCGGTTCCCAGGCACCAGTAGAAACAAGGGCAATAGCGTCTTTACCATCTCCAATTCAACAATGGCTCCATTCTTTAACACCTGCATCTGTTGAAAACCACAATAAAGTAGCTAGTGCTGATACGTTTGAAGTAGAACGCTTGGAAGCAGTTCTGAAGTCTTGGACTATGCCACTGCAGCACCAACTAGCAGGGAAAAGTCTGTTTCGCACTTGTTTTCAGTTGCTTCCTCCAGAAACAGGAAAAACTGATTGGACTTTGGCGTATTTCCTCCAAGCAGCTGATGAGCCAGAATTTGTAGTTGACGCAGCAACTATTTGGAATCACCCCGTTGAAAATTGGGTATATCAGAATAGGACTATTAATGATCCGCAAGAGACTTTCTTACGGGGTTTGGGAATCGCTTCACGATTGTATCCCCCAATTGCACCTAGTTTAGACACTGGATATCCAGAAAAAACTACACTCAATCCGTTACAGGCTTATGAGTTTATTAAAACTGTGGCGTTGCGGTTTGAAGATAGTGGTCTAGGAGTTGTTTTGCCGACGACTTTAACAAATCGCGAGGGATGGGCAAACCGTTTGGGTTTGAAAATTACTGCCCAAACTTCCCCTAAAAAGGAGGAGCGCTTAAGTTTACAAAGTTTACTGAATTTTCAGTGGCAATTGGCAATTGGAGGACAAACTCTTTCTAAGAAAGAATTTGATAGACTTGTGGCATTAAAAAGCCCACTGGTGGAAATAAACGGGGAATGGGTGGAATTACGCCCTCAAGATATTAAGACAGCACAAGCCTTTTTTGCATCTCGTAAAGAGCAAATGTCGCTTTCGCTAGAAGATGCTTTACGCCTCAGTAAGGGAGATACTCAGACAATTGAAAAGTTACCAGTAGTGACTTTTGAAGCGTCTGGAACGTTGCAGGAGTTAATTAATACTCTCTCGAATAATCAGGCGATCGCTCCTTTACCCGCACCACAAAATTTCCGAGGACAGCTAAGACCATATCAAGAAAGAGGTTTAGCTTGGCTTGCTTTTCTAGAACGTTGGGGTTTAGGTGCCTGTCTTGCGGACGATATGGGACTCGGTAAATGTGTCGCAAAAGATACATTGATAGCTGTGAATGGCAAACTGTCTTCAGCAGAAGAAATTTGGCAGACTTATGCTGGAGACACAACAAAGTTTGACGGCGAGGGATTCTGGGCTGAACCAACTGAAGAATTAGTGGTAAATTCCATAGATGAGCAAACTAGCAAAATAGTGCAAGCTCCCGTCCGTCATTTATATCGCCAGCTAGTTCGGGAAAAATTACGAAAAGTTACCCTACAAGATGGTAGCAGCATAACTATCACCAGGCGTCATAAGTTGCTAACTAATAAAGGTTGGACAAATGACCTAAAAGTTGGTGACTACGTCTGTGTGCCAGCTAAAATGCTATCTTTTGGAAAACCAGAAGACCCTGATTTAGTCAAGTTTCTTGCTTGGCAGATTGCAGAACGACATGAAATAGCTAATTCGGGAACGGTCTCAATAGCCCAGAAAGATACCAAGCTTTTGGAAGATTGCCTTTGCGACCAGGAAGTTTTTTACTGCAAAATTGAGAGTATTGAGGATGTCGACTATGAAGGGTGGGTTTACGACTTTGAAGTAAGAGAACATCACAACTTTGTCGCTAACAATATTATTTGCCATAACACCATCCAATTCATTGCCTTCCTCCTACACTTAAAACAGGAAGAAGTCCTAGAAAAACCAGTGCTGCTTGTTTGTCCAACTTCAGTGTTAGGAAACTGGGAGCGTGAGGTTAAAAAGTTCGCTCCTACTTTAAAAGTAGTGCAGTATCACGGTGATAAACGTCCTAAAGGCAAAGCGTTTACTGAGTCAGCTAAAAAGCATGATTTAGTCATCACGAGTTACTCGTTGATTCACCGCGATTTAAAATCATTGCAAACTGTTTCTTGGCAAGTCATTGCTTTAGACGAAGCACAGAATATTAAAAATTCAGAAGCTAAACAATCACAAGCAGTACGGCAATTAGAATCTTTATTTCGTGTGGCGCTAACGGGAACACCAGTAGAAAATAGACTGCAAGAACTTTGGTCAATTTTGGATTTTCTCAATCCTAGTTATTTGGGCAATAAGCAATTTTTCCAAAGACGATTTGCCATGCCAATAGAAAAGTATGGTGATGCTTCGTCATTAAGTCAATTGCGCTCATTAGTCCAACCATTTATTCTACGACGCTTAAAAACAGACCGCGAAATTATTCAAGATTTGCCAGAAAAGCAAGAAATGACAATCTTTTGTGGTTTAAGTCCTGAACAAGCAAAACTTTACCAAAAAGTTGCGGAAGACTCCTTAGCTGAAATTGAATCAGCCGAAGGATTACAACGCCGAGGTATGATTTTAGCTTTATTAGTTAAGCTAAAACAAGTATGTAATCACCCTGCTCAATATTTAAAGGAAAATTCTCTAGAAAAATATCATTCTGGAAAACTCCAACGGTTGCGAGAAATGTTGGAAGTGGCTTTAGAGGAAGGCGATCGCGCTTTAATTTTCACACAATTTGCTGAGTGGGGTAAGTTACTAAAACCATACGTAGAAAAACAGTTGCAGCGAGAAACACTATTTTTGTATGGCAGTACTACTAAAAAACAACGTGAGGAGATGATTGATCGCTTTCAACACGATCCTCAAGGACCTCCAATTATGATTTTATCCCTCAAAGCTGGTGGTGTTGGACTAAATTTAACCAGAGCAAATCATGTTTTTCACTTTGATAGATGGTGGAACCCAGCAGTTGAAAATCAAGCAACAGACAGGGTATTCCGCATTGGTCAAACTCGCAATGTACAAGTACATAAATTTGTTTGTACAGGTACTTTGGAAGAAAAAATTCATGACATGATTGAAAGCAAAAAGCAACTAGCTGAACAAGTTGTCGGTGCAGGAGAAGAATGGTTAACTGAACTAGATACAGACCAACTACGTAACTTATTAGTACTTGATCGTAGCGCAATCATCGAAGAAGATGCTGAATAAGACCAATGGAAAAAAATTACACACTTCAAGCAAGTAGAGAATGGTGGTCACAAAGGTGGCTTGATTTGTTAGATTCCTATCGTTTTAAAAAACGGTTGGAACGTGCTAGAAATTATGCTCGACAGGGGAATGTTCTGAGTATTGAGTTTAAAGGGGCAAAAGTACTGGCTAGGGTACAAGGTAGCGAGCCAGAACCTTATAAGGTGTCCCTTTCTCTCGATCCTTTTAGTGATGAACAGTGGGGTTATGTTATTGAAACAATGTCGGATAGAGCAATTTTTGCCGCTAAGTTATTAGCTGGGGAAATGCCGCAAAATATAGAAGATGTTTTCACAGCTAATGGTTTGTCACTGTTTCCTTTTACGCTGTCTGATGTTCATAGCAAGTGTTCTTGTCCTGATAAGGCAAATCCCTGTAAACATGTTGGTGCTATCTACTATCAGTTAGGCGATCGCTTTAGTGAAGATCCATTTGTTCTGTTTCAATTACGAGGACGTACTAAAGAACAAATTCTCAGTGATTTAAGGAGTTTGCGCAGTACTAAGATACGAGAAACTTCAAATACAACTCAACAAACTCAAGTAGAAGATTCAATTTCTCACAATCAATATCCTGTCAAAATTGACTCTTTCTGGCAATATAAAGAACCATTAGAATCTTCTTTAGTAGTTATTACACCGTCTAGTGGTGAAACAGTTTTAGATATTTTAGGTGCTATCCCTTTGGCAAAAGACGAGGAAAATCTCGCTGATGTCAACGCTGCTGACGTGGTTATGAAGTACTTAAATGGTATTTATAAAGATGTTAGTCAGAAGGCTGTTTTGGCAGCAATGAGTGTGGGAGATAGTTAATTCTTAAAAGACTTACGTGCATTTTCTAAGAATAACTGTGCTTTGGATATATAGTATTTATCGAAACTCATTAAATGTTATAGAATCAATAAATATGGAAATCCAAAGCAAAATGATTACAGTAGAACTTACTGATGGCACTTCTATTAAAATTGAAGCTACATCAATTGGCGATCGTAAAATAAATTTGCAAACTCGACCTTTTGAAGAAGTAGCGCTTGCTATCGAATCATTGACTAAAGAAATTGCAGAAGCATTGCATAAAGTAAAACCAGATAGAGCTAGTGTAAGATTTGGGATTGATATTGGTATTGAATCTGGCAAACTTACAGTTGTGCTAGCTAAGGGTAGTAGCACAGCTAATCTGGAAATAACGCTGGGATGGGGTCAATAGATGGTTATTAAGGAACAAACACCTCAGAAGTAAAATTTCCATGCAAGCCGTAGGGAATATGATGTTTGAGATGTAGGCGTGCCACTGCTCCAAGATTAAGATTATTTGCATCTAAAATCACTACATCAGAGCGATGGTGTGTTGAGTCGTAAACCAAACCTAATAACCAACCATCATCTTCCTTTTCAGAACCTGGACGTGGGACAAAAATTGGCTCGCTGACAAAGCCGTGGGGCGCAGCACTCCAAAATTGCCTTTCTTGTAACTCTAAATCAACTTTCAAGAATGCTTGTAATGGAGCATTACCAGTTTCAGCATGAGCTGCACCCATGTATAAATAACGATATGGGCGTCCCACCTTACTCGGGTGTATACAGGGAAATTCACAACATCGGTTTTCCAGTAACTCCCGCCATACTGGAGGTTCATTTAATTTCACATGAAACCTCCATAATTGCCCAGGCTTAAGAGCATCAAAATCAACTTCCCGAAAATCGCTTTCTGGTTTTACCTCTGGAAAAGATTCGTAGCAAATTGAGTCTATAACAATTTCATCATCGACTTCAAAAGCATTGGCGTGGTGAAAAACAAAACCTGAGTGAGTTTCTAAAATCTGCACTCCCTTTTTGTCTGGGTTACGATTAATGACGACTATACGAGTCTTTTGATTTGGTTGAAACTTTATGCATTCCCCAGCACCGCGCATCCCAGCCACGAAAGGTATAGGATTGAAAGCGACAGGATTTTGAAAGAGAATGCAATAGTTAGGGGTAATTGCAAAATCGTGGATAAATGTAAAACCAGGAACACTGTGAGCTTGCTTTCTTACAATTGCTCCTGTCAGATCTAGCTCAAAAATAGTAATTGTAGAAGACAGTCCTGGTTTAATGGAAAAGTTTACCAAGCAAGGTTCACCACCATTTATACTTCCACTCGGATCAAAACGTGGATGCGCTGCAAAAGCTTCTCCTTCTGACAAAACCCCTTTGAAATATTCTTTGCCTAAAGTTTCCAAAGTGTAAGGATCAAGTCTGTGAGGTTCGGCTGCTTCCCAAAGTGCTAATAGTTTATCACCCCAATAAATCACATTGGTGTTAGCAATATTTTTGAATTTCAAATCGAAGGCGTTAGCTAACCACCCGCCGGGTTTTTGTGTACCAAAAACACCACGATAAAGTATTTTGCCTGCTTTTTGTTCTTCTAAATAACCTATTGTACGAATAAAGCGGTTAGAAAAGTGAGCACGGCTATTGGAGAAGGTTATACGGGAAATCATGCCATCACCATCAAAGGGATGATGAATACGATGTCCGTTTACATCCAACAACCCTGGACCATTTCTAAATAATGTGCCATGGAGTTCTGGTGGAATTTGTCCTTCTACATCAGAAATCCAATAATCAAACTCTTGTTTTAGAGATTGATATCCTTGTTGCCAACTCCCGCGAGTATAAGACTTTTCTGGAAATGTGGAGGCGTGTTCGTAAAGTTGAAAATTTTGCATATAAATGGAACAGGGAACAGAGTTTATCAAACAACTAACTATTAACCACTAAAGGTGATTCTCCATCTTCTGAAGAAACTGCTTGCAATGTGGATTCTTGTGAGTCCGCAGATTCTAGCCAATTTAGTAATGGTAAAGGCAGTAAAGTACTAAGGTTAGTGATGATGACTAACAACCAAAGGGCATCAAAATTAGTTTCAGTAATTCCCAATAAATAGGTTAACAATGCTCCCAGTTCATGAGAAATCAATCCCGCAAAATTTCTCAAAGACATCAACAAAGCAAATAATGTTGCTTCCACTCCCGCAGGACATAGCCGCGCTGCTAGTACCAACACTGGCATGTATGCTATTTTCCCCATAACAGTGAGAATGAGGCTATCACCAATACTAAACCAGTGGTCATCTATACCCAGAGCCCGGTTTGCATGAGTCACCAACAGTAGTGTCGTCATCCCCAATACTGTTGAGAATATAGCACTCCAACGAAAAATTACCCGGAAGGGAACAGTTTTGAAGAAGCGTTGAAAAATCCAAATACCAACTAACGAAGCAACACTAGTTACCAAACGCACTCGCCCTAAAAATTCTGGCTGAAAGTGCAGTTCATTAGTGGTAAAGAAGAAAAAGGCTGATTCACTGCTCGGTGTAGCTTGCCAAATGAAGATAAATGCTGTTGGCAGTAAAATCACTTTTTGAGTAACAGCTTTGCGCAGTTGCGTAATATTATGTTTAATTGTCGAGGAAGTATGACTATTGTTATCTTCTGTATTTTCAGAGACTGGAGATTCAGTAATTAACCAAGCTACCGCAGAAACGATGAGTGGGAATAAGGCAGTGATAAAAAATACAGTACGCGTGGTGAAATACTCTAGTAGTATACCGCTAAAGTAAGCTGTCATTAAACCACCGATAGCCATTGAACCCCAGCAAAGGGATTGGAGAGAACCTGCTTCAGCTTGAGATTCTGTTCTTGCTCGTACAACAACTAAAGAGTCAATAATTACATCACTCACCGCAGTAGATAGGGAACAAAGCGTGATCGTGAATATAGCGGCTGTTGCTGTGTGAACTATTGTTCCCAAACTTAACCAGGAAATTGCTCCTAGTATGCCAGCTAAGATCAAGTATGGGCGACGTCGGTAGCCGAATATGGGGAAGCCATCAGAGATGAAGCCTAGCAGTGGTTTGATCATCCAAGGCAACATGATAATGCCTATTAAAGCTGAAACTTGTGCTGGAGTTAGCCCCAGTTCATCTTTTAAAAAAAAGCTAACGGCTAGATGCGCTAAACCCAAGATACCTTGGACGAAATAGACGATCAGAATGACTAGCAACTCGCTAGTCAATTCGTTACCGAATAAAAGTTTTTTTTGTACTGAGTCTTTGACCTTGGACAAGCCAGAGGATGAAATCAGCATTGATAAACAATTTTTAAGTTTTATCGACTTTTATATGATATCTGTTTTCTTAGGGTAGCTGTCTACAGGTAAGGTTAGCTGCAGAATGTAGCCAGCGCTATCACCGCATTCTGACCACCAAAGCCAAAACTAAAACACAGCACATTCTTGATTTCACTGTGATGCGCCACCCTCACGAACTTTAAATCGCATTCTGGGTTTTGCAATCCAATAGAAGGTAGTAAAATTTGATGCTTCACAGACATGAGAGAAAAAGCTACACTTAACGCTCCCGATGCCCCTAGTGTATGACCAGTAGCTCCTTTTGTAGAACTGACTGGCACATTTCTAGAAAATAACCGTTGTATCACATTACTTTCTATACGGTCATTTAGTTGCGTGGCTGTTCCATGAGCGTGGATGTGATCAATATCTTCTGGAAGCAATTGGCTGTGCTTTAAACATTGCTTGATTGCGGCGATCGCACTCTTGCCATGAGGTTCGGGGGAAGTTGGATGGTATGCATCTGCTGTAAACCCAAAACCAAGAATTTGACCATATATCTTTGCTTGACGCCGCTTTGCTAACTCCTCTGATTCAACGACAAATGCTGCTGCGCCTTCTCCCAGCACCAAGCCTTCTCTATGCAAATCAAAGGGATAAGCCCCTGTTTTGGCTAAAACTCCCATTTGTTGAAACCCAGCTATTGTCAAGGGCGTAATCGGTGCTTCTACTGCACCAGCAATCACTCGTTGACATTGCCCAGTTTGTACCAAATTAGCTGCTTGCCCAATTGCCCAAATTCCTGTGGCACAAGCAGCCATCGGTGCTAAAACTATTCCATGTGTACCAATTTGTCTGGCTGCCGCGATCGCGTTTGTATGTGGCAAAGTATCTAACCACGAAAAATTATGGGGGAAAGTTGAAGAAATTTCCCCCATCGTTGATCTAGCTAACCCTGATACCATTTGTTCCCACAAACTCTGATTACTGCGACTCGAGCCAATCACTACTCCGCAGTCTGTCAAAGGTAAAGCTAACTCAGCATCTTTGAGTACTGCATCAATAACCTGTTGAGTTAATGTTTTTACTTGTGCTGGTTTTGTGCCTATCAATCCTAGAGGACGTTGTTCAAGTTCTGGGAAAGGTTTGTGTATTCTGATCCCAGATTTACCTGCTACCAAATTCTTCCAAGCATCCTCAAAGTTTACACCTAGGGCGGAAATTAAGCTAATACCAGTAATAACAACTTTAACCAATTTTGGAGTGTGGGCTAAAACCTTAATGTCCGCCGTTTTTCAGGTTTTCTGCACCTTTAGTCACTTTAGCCGAGTCAATGCGATCGCCCTGCTGGATCTTACTAACTACGTTCATCCCATCAGTGACATGACCAAACACAGCATAATTTCCATCTAGGAAACCTAGATCTGCTAGTGCAAAGTAAAACTGAGAGGAAGCCGAGTCTGGCATTTGCGATCGCGCCATAGCTACAGCGCCTAACTTATGCTGTAATACTGGTGGCTTCGTTACACCAGCCGATTCTAATGTTTTACTGTAAATTGGAGTATCTCCACCCTGGGGTTTAATCTCCAACGGTATATACCGAGCCTTGCCAGTTTTTGAGTCAATGAAACTACCTGTTCCTAACCTATCAATAGGAACTTTGGCGTCTTTGCTTTGTGGATCACCCCCTTGAGCCACAAAAGGTTGAGGACTGTGTATAACCCGATGAAAAGCTAAGCCGTTGTACACACCGCGCTGAACTAAATCTACAAAATTGCCAGCAGTAATTGGTGCATTTGTTCCATCTACTTCTATGGTGATTGGTGAGCCTTTTACAGTCATCACCACAGTAGCCTTACCTTCTAGTCGTGGTAAATCTTTCATTCCTGGAATATTCTCACTTGTATTATCAGAGACAGAGGAAACCTCTGTAGTTGTTTTGGTACTTGTCTCACTAGCTTGGGAAGAATCGGCAGTCACCTGCTTAGTCGAACAGCTTCCTAAGATCAAAGCACCAACCATTACTAGAGCAAATAGAAATTGTGAAATTTTTAACCGCATTGCCAGTTAAACTTTTAACCAAACCACCAAACCAGGGTAGCTTATTCTCGAGGGGATTGGGCATGGGGCATGGGGCATTGGGCATTGGGCATTGGGCATTGCGGCTTTGACTAATTCCTGCTCCCCCTACTTCCCCTGCTCCCTGCTCCCTGCTCCCTTTTCTCTCTACAGTCCTTCTAGCGGTACGTCCAAAAAGCGAGCTAATTCTGCTCCTTGAGTTTCTAACTCTTTTAATGACAAAGGTTGACCTACCCGTGTTAAGGGAATGTCTCTACGACCCTTAACGCGCAGGTAAAGCGCGCGACGGGGATTTAGTCCTTCCTTTATATCGACTTTGACAGATTGCACATCTTGTGTGGTGCAGTCAATTTCTACACGACGGTTTTTACCAGGAAATCCCCAACGAAAAATTTTTACACTTCCAGTTTCCTGATTAAACTCGTTGTATCCGCCTCCTACATCCCATGAAATTACAAGCCACAAGTACAAGGCTAGGAATAAACCGGCAGATCCGTATAACCCCATGACCAAACCTTGAGGGACGAATAACAATTGAGTTGGATCAGTTACTAAAAGTAAATTGGTTTTCAGGTAACTGGAAATTGAAGCAAGCAAGAAACCTGTCGATCCCAAGGAAACAACAGTAGCCCACAAGTAGTTACTGAATCGGCGAGAACCGAGAATTGTTTGATGCAAGACTGCTGCAGAGGAGCGATCGCCGTTCGGTGATTCGCCTTTGTTAATGGTTGTTGATGTCGTCATTCTTGGCTGTAGGTATTTGCCATATTCCAGTCTGTTATTTTAGCAGAATATAAGCGGTAGGGAGTAGGCGAACGAAAACGTAAAGTTTTCTGAGAAAAATTGTGTCAGATTATTAAAAATATGATATCCAGAATAATAGAACCCATAAGATCAAACTGCTCTTTGGGTCAAGTCAAGTAACTCCGTATAAAAAACGTGACTGGGAAAGAGTTCTAGTACCAGGAACGAGGCTCTGGTTTTAGATAAAACAATCTGCCAGAAGTTTACACCGCCGTGAGCGGTTGGTGTAGGAACGAGTGTCAGACCGAGGGGTAAAAATTCTTATTGATGTGATAAGTTAAGAAGAGTTAAGTAGAATGCAAAGAAATCTAACCTTACATAAATGTAGGGATTGATTTGCTGCACTACAACCGTAGCTGTACAATCTAGCTAAAGTACCGTGTGCCTCACGGGAATTAACCCCTTAGCAGACTGTAGCAGATGGAGTAGCATCACTACTCATAGCCAGTCTGGGTTCAGCTATCACACTTTTTTTTGTAAGTGTGGGAAAATGAACAAAGAGTGCTTTCGTGTTAAGGCACAACCCTGAGAAGAGCTAAAAAATAAAAGGCAAATTCTCATAAAATGTTTCAGCAGCATTAAATCCGCTGAAAGTGTCAAAAATAAACGTTAATTCCTCAAGGCAGTGGCACACGAATTGCTACCCTACGGGAAATATCCCAAAGGGCGTCTAGTAAAGAGCATATTACAGACTGTAGTAATCCTATAAGTCGGTAAAGTCCTTGATAGCGCTGCCTCAAAAACGTAGCAATTTTAGTAAAAATGAGGATTTTAGTCTGATGACGATCGCAGTAGGACGCGCCCCCAGTAGCAGAGGGTGGTTTGATACTCTCGATGACTGGTTGAAGCGCGATCGCTTCGTATTCGTAGGATGGTCAGGGATATTATTGTTCCCCTGCGCATTCCTAGCTTTAGGAGGTTGGCTAACCGGTACAACCTTTGTGACATCATGGTATACCCATGGTTTGGCATCATCCTACCTAGAAGGATGTAACTTCCTAACAGTAGCAGTATCAA
>NZ_JAAKGC010000100.1 GCF_017591665.1 Aetokthonos hydrillicola CCALA 1050
GGGAAACCGTATTAACTCTATCTGCGTATTGCACTGCGGCTGCCATTGTATTGTGTCCCTGCATATACCAAGGACACCATGTAATTTTCTCTAAATACCAACGCCATGGCCCTTGATATGCGAGGTTATGAATGGTAAAAACGGTGCTAATATCGGGAGATTGATGCATCCAGACAGGAATCATTCCTGTGTGCCAGTCATGGCAATGGATAATTTCTGGCTTCCAATAATTCCAGCAAAACTCGGCTGCGCCATTGGCAAAGAATGTGAATCGCCAAGATTCATCTTCACCAGAGTAAATGTGGCGTGGCATAAAAGCAGGATGCCCAAATAAGTATAAGGGAACATCAGTACCAGGCAGAACAGCTTCGTACACCGAAAAGTCTTGGAACATCGCATATCCGCGCCAGATTGGATCAACAGGGATGTCCATTTTATCTGGTAGGAAACCGTAGTAAGGCATGAAGATGCGCACATCATGCCCCATTTTTCTGAGAATTTTGGGTAATGCTCCGACGACATCTCCCATTCCTCCTACTTTTGCAATAGGAGCTGCCTCTGCTGCAACAAATAGAATCCGCATGGTAATTTTTGTTTCCCCCAACTCAGCCTAGGTTTGAATTTTATCTAACGATGCTAAAGGCACGATCTAATATATGTGATGCACCTTGGTGGTACGCAAATCTTTATTAACTTTACCATTGGGAAGTCCCCTGTCGCGCTGTTCCATTTGCTTCGACAGAGCTAAGAGATAATTCTGTTCCGGCTTTAGCTGTACATCTGCTGCATAAGCTTCTACTTTAATCTACTCAGACAGACTCTCCTAGCGGAAACTGCAAGCCTTGAAATCGCTTACATCAATGAACACCTAGATCAGAATTTTTGGAGTAGCCGTTTCACTGCCTGCTCATATTAATACGTACTTTAAATTTTAGAGTACGTTCTATTTTGTGTTTTGCCTTTAATCTTTGACAATCTAATTTTCTTTAATTTTTTAACAAAAATTTAAATTACATAGTTACTTATATAACTCTTCTTTAACTTCTTTTGCGATAATTCTGACAAATGGATCCCAATAACGTGTTAATACTAAAATTTTAAACTTTTAATAAACATAATATTTTCAGCATAAAATGAACTACAATCGGATCTCTTTAGTTTATGCAACAAAAAATTTTGATTCTATCGGCAAATCCTAGAGGTACAACAGCACTGCGTTTGGATGAAGAGGTACGTGAAATCGATGCTGGACTTAAGCGAGCTAGAAATCGTGATCAGTTTGTTTTAGAGCAGAAGTGGGCGGTGCGTCCGAGAGATATTCAGCGAGCAATGTTGGAGATTAATCCCCAAATTATTCATTTTTCTGGGCACGGTATGGGAGATGAAGGTCTGGTATTTGAAAATGAAACAGGAGAAGCAAAGCTAGTTGACGGAGAAGCCTTAGCAGGATTATTTGAGCTATTTGCAGATCAAATTGAGTGTGTTGTTCTTAACGGCTGTCATTCAGAGGTACAGGCAAACGCGATCGCTCAACATATTAACTACGTGATTGGTATGAGCCAAGCAATCGGAGATAGAGCAGGAATTGAATTTTCTGTCGGCTTTTATGATGCTTTAGGAGCAGGAAAGTCTGTTGAATTTGCCTATAAATTCGGTTGTGCTGCAATCCGTCTAGCTGGTATTTCAGAGCAATTAACCCCAACTCTCAAGAAGAAGCCTGTTAAGGTGTCCAAAAACCACCCTCTACTTCCCAACGAACCAGCACCTGAGTTAGATCAGGAACCAAACGGCTCCTACACAGAACTACTAACAGAACTTTTATTACGTAGTGGACGTGCAGAATCTTCAGCGCGAAAAGCTCTTTGCATAAAAATTGGAATTGAACCAAATCAACTTGGATTTTTAAGGCAAACAACGGATGCGGACTTTGCTTTAGAGCTAATTACGTATTTGGATAGTATAGGTAACAACCGAGCGCTTTGTAAAATCTGCTCAGAACTTGAATTTGTGTTTAAAGGGGGGAAGTATTCGGCTGATTTGGAAAATATTAAATCAAAACTAAGCTGTAATAATGTGAGGGGTTAAAAGTATGTGGCAACAAAATTTGTTAAGTGAGTCTGACATAGCTAGATTAATAAAACTTTCAGTGAACGGCCTACAATCAAGATCACGAGAAGCACTATGTCATAATATTGGAGTCGAACCCAATATACTTACGTTTTTAAGAGAGTCTTCGGATTATGACTTTTTTTCAAGACTCATTCATTATTTAATTAAAACAGATAATAAAAAAGCTCTTTGGAAGCTTTGTAAAGAACTATTGCCTATTTTCGATCAAGGAGAACATGCTTATTTTCTAAAAGAAATTTTAGAAAAACTCAATTACAATCAGGAGTTTGACACGGAAAATTCAAATAATCGACATTCAACTTCAACTAGAGTTTCAACAAATAATTCAATTTTTAATGGAGGTATATTTACTATTCAAAAAATTACAGTTATAGTTTTCATCGTCATCGTAGGAGGATTAATTTCTTATTTTATATCGCAACGAGAGCAACCTCCAATAGGAACTTATCTATTTACTTGTAAAAAGATTTCTGTGAATAATGGTATTTTGACTGCTGATTGTGGAGATCTTAAGGGTAACTTCGTAACGACTAGTTTAGAGTACGGAAGATGTCGATATGGTATTGAGAACAGAAACGGGAGACTGGAATGTTATTAGTAGTAGTAAAGCACCAGATCAATAAGTCTCGTTGAGTTGAAATCACTGTTCTCTAGCTACTAATCTATTGTTATGTGTTATCATGATATTTAATTTTATTTTAAATCGCTTGTCTACCTCGATCCCTGTATTAGCTTTGACACTTGGTATAGCATTTATTGTCCAGTCTTCTCAAAAAGCTTCTCCGCAATTTACACTGAGTAGCTATCAAAAAAGTTGTTCTAACATTAAAGTAGAAGACGGAAATTTGTTATCAGCAACTTGTTTAAAAATAGATGGTAGCCCTAACAATACGTCCATTCGCATTCCTGAAATTGAAAATATTAATGGCGTACTGATATTTAATAATCTCCAAAATTCTAGTACCTATCAAAAAAGTTGCTCCAATATTAAAGTTGAAGAAGGGAATTTGTTGTCAGCAACTTGTTTAAAAATAGATGGTAGTCCCAACAATACGTCCATTCACATTCCTGGAATTGAAAATATTAATGGTGTGCTAACGTTTAATAATCTCCAAAATTCTAGTACTTATCAAAAAAGTTGTTCCAATATTAAAGTTGAAGAAGGGAATTTGTTGTCAGCAACTTGTTTAAAAATAGATGGTAGCCCCAACAATACGTCCATTCACATTCCTGGAATTGAAAATATTAATGGTGTACTGATGTTTAGTAATGATAGAAATTCTAGTACTTATCAAAAAAGTTGTTCTAATATTAAAGTTGAAGACGGAAATTTGTTATCAGCAACTTGTTTAAAAATAGACGGCAGCCCCAACAATACGTCCATTCGTATTCCTGGAATCGAAAATATTAATGGTGTGCTAACGTTTAATAATCTCCAAAATTCTAGTACTTATCAAAAAAGTTGTTCCAACATTAAAGTAGAAGACGGAAATTTGTTATCAGCAACTTGTTTAAAAATAGATGGTAGCCCCAACAATACCTCTATTCGCATTCCTGGAATTGAAAATATTAATGGCGTACTAATGTTTAAGTAAGTAGGCGAAGAATAATAGGAATTGTGTAAAGTTTTTTAAAATAGCTTAAAAGCCTTGCAGTTGGACATTGCTGCGCTAAAGCGCAACTACGAACCAAGGAGAATTTTATTGTAGCGACCTACTTAGTAATTCTAGGAATTGTTGGGAATAGAATCCTTAACGAGCTATAGTCTTACTGAATTTTGCTACTCCCTCGAACCCCACCTCTAGAAGAAGAGGTGGGAGGGTTAATAATAGAACAGTTTAGGAGCCACGTTGAATGACAGCAAAGATTTCCTCTAAAATTTCCTGCGCTCCTTGTTGTCTTAGTTTGTGTGCTAGTTCAGTACCTAGCTTTTCTGCATCACTAGTTTCGCCGCTTACTGTGTCTTGAACTAGCTTCTGACCATCTACACTGGCGACTATCCCTGATAGTGTTAAATGACTACCATTGATTTCTGTATTTACGCCAATGGGTACTTGGCAACCGCCTTCTAGATCACGTAGAAAGGCTCTTTCTGCAAGACAGCGATCGCGTGTTTCCGGGTGTTCGATAGCTTTAAGTAGTGATATCACTTCATGATCGTCTGCACGGCATTCAATCCCCAATGCTCCTTGACCAACAGCATGGAGAGAAATTTCTTTTGGTAGAATTTGGTGGATGCGATCGCCCATCCCCAATCTTTGTAGACCTGCAACGGCTAAAATGAGTGCATCGTACTCACCCGCATCTAGCTTTGCCATACGTGTGTTCAAATTTCCCCGCACATCTTTAAAAGTAAAGTGGGGGAAGTGATGGCGTAATTGTGCTAGTCGCCGCAAAGAGGAAGTACCAATTACAGCACCTTCTGGCAAGGTATCAATTTGCTTATCTTTGTGTTTTTCATGAACAACCAAAGCATCTGCTGGGTTTTCCCGTTCTGTAATTGTTGCTAATACTAAACCTTCTGGCAACCGGGTAGGCAAATCTTTGAGAGAGTGAACGGCAAAATCAATCTCCTCGTTGAGCATTCCTAATTCCAGTTCTTTAGTAAATAGCCCCTTGTCGCCAATCTTAGCTAAGGCTACATCTAGTATTTTGTCGCCATGGGTAGCCATAGTGTGGACTTCAAAAGAAATCTCGGGAAAGCTTTTCTGGAGTTGTTCTTGTACCCAGTAAGTCTGAATGAGAGCGAGTTGGCTTTTACGAGAACCGATGCGAATAGTCCGAGGGGCACTGGAAACAACTGATGTCATACGGCAGTATATAATGAGATAAAATGGCTCGTATCTAGACTACCGCATAGACATCTCCTCTGACTAAAGTCAAGAGGATTGTGAACTAATATTGCGAAGCGCGAGAGAATTACCCTTCATATTAATTTACATCCCGTCTAGTTGCTCGCGCAGTTTGCTACTTAGAATATCAATTATAGTAACGACTACTAGTAGTACTAAAATAAACGAAGTTGCTTTGTTGTATTCAAAGCCATCAATATAACTTTTTAACTCAAACCCTATACCACCCGCTCCCACAACACCTAAAACAGAGGCAGCGCGAATATTGTACTCAAACATCCAGAAAGTATAACCCAATACTAATGGTATGACTTGGGGAAAAATACCATACTGAGCAACTTGCCAGCGCGATGCACCAGCTACTCGTAAAGATTCTAAGGACCGGCGATCTACTGCTTCTATCGCTTGTTGATAGAATTTTGCAAGGTATCCAATAGTATAAATTCCCAATGCTAAAGTTCCGGCAGGGGCTCCAAGTCCCGTTGCGGCGACAAAAATCAAACCGAGGATAATTGATGGTACAGAGCGGACGATATCTTGGATGAAATTAGCCAAAAATTGTAACCACCGGGGCGCAATATTGTTGGCACTAGCTATAGCAATGGGCACGGAGAGAATAGCACCTATAGTGGTTCCCCAAACAGACATTTGTATAGTTTCAATCAAAGCCTCTATTGCTTTATCTACCACTTTTAAATCTGGAGGAAATAACCTTGAAATAAAGTCAGTAATATAAGGGAAACTATTCTTAAGTTCTTTAAAGTCTACCTGAAGACCTTGCAAAGCCCAAGCATAAACCGCAAGTGCAACACAGATAAAGAGTAAATTTTTTAGCCAAGAATACTGATGGGTGAAACTCGTAGGTTGTTTCATTAGGGGTCTAACGTTGATTAAGTTCAACAAATTTTGCTTGCAAAAACTTGCAAGAACCGTCATAAACCACACGTCCAGCATCGAGGATAACCGCACGTTGGCCATACTGCTCTGCCATGCTTAAATCATGTAGAACCGTAACAATGGTAATGTTATGCTGTTTATGAAGCCCCGATAATGTATCCATTACCTGCTGAGATGCCAGCACGTCTAAGCCTGTAGTTGGCTCATCCGCTAAGAGAATATGTGGCGATTGAATTAAAGCACGAGCAATAGCGACTCGCTGCTGCTGTCCACCACTTAATTTACTTGTTGTTTCGTAAGCTAAATCTTTTATTCCCAATCTTTCTAATATTTCTAAAGCTTTACGTCTATCTCTTTTGGGGAAACCAAAGATTGTTTCTAAACTACTTCTGGAACCCAAACAACCGCACAAAACATTCTCGATTGCTGAAAGTTGGCGAATTAATCCACCACCCTGAAACAACATTCCTATTTCCCGTCGAATTTTTACAACTGTGCGGGAATTTAGCTTCACGCCGTTAATTTCAATTATTCCTTTGTTCAAAGGTACCAATCCAACCAGTGAGCGTAACAAGGTAGACTTACCTGCACCGTTGAGTCCTAGCAAAACTACAAATTCACCACGATTAATCGAGCAATTGACACCATTGATAATAGGACGATTTAGAGAAGCTGTATAAGCTGTTTCTAATTCGTGACAGTTAATAATTGGTTGATTCATAAGAGCAGGGAACAGGGAACAGGGAACAGGGAACAGGGAACAGGGGAGCAAGGGAGCGGGGAGTAGGGATTATACCAATTCTCTAAGACAAAACAATAGATAGAGTGTGTAGGGGCGAACGGCGTTCGCCCTTAGAGCGTTTTGTAGGTGTAGTTACATTTAAGCAAATTGGTATTAGTCGAAGCCTATTCAATGCCCAATGCCCTTTGCCCCATACCGATCGTTAAGGTTCAACGCCTACACGTTGTAAGGCATCCTGCATCGGTTTTAAGTGACGGTTGTGGTCAACTCTGACTAATTGTGTGGAGTTGTATAAGGCGCTCAGTAAGTAATTGTTTGCTGGTTGATTTAACTTCAACATGGCGTCGATGAATTTTTCGCGCACTTGTGGCGGAAGATCATCATCAATGGCTATCCCATGAGCAGGGACACCTGGAATCTTGTAAAGAACTCGCAGTTTTTGCCGTTCTTGATTAGTTATATAAGGGGGGAACATTGCGTATTCTGAGACTGTTGCGACTTCAGCTTGATTGCGCAGTACTGCTTGCAATGCTTTGCTATAGTTACCACCGTAGGTGACATTACCTCGACCAAATAAATTCTCCAAGCCATCGCGGTTGGGAACTAATCCTAGTTTCACTAACTCGCTTGTGGGGAAGATAAATCCTGAACCTGACGTGGGGGAAGTAAATGCTATCTTTTTACCACGCAGTTGCTCTAGAGTTGCTTTCGCGGTGGGTTGGGTTGTCAGGGGACTGTTTGCAGGAACAACGAACACTGAGTTATAGGTGTGTTTCCCAGAGTAATTTTCGCGTACCTCCGCTAAATAAAAGCGAGCACCTGCAAGTTTTTCAGCTTTTAAAGCGGGACGAGTGCTTAAGAAAGCAACATCCGCACGATTTGCTCTTAAGGCTTCCACGGCTGCTGTATCATCACCAATTTGTGCGTTGATTTTCATTCCTGTTTCTTTCGATAAAAATGCAGCAACAGCATTTGCCTTATTTTGCAAATCTGTAGAATCAGCGCGACTAGAAAAAACCATGGTAATTTCACCCTCTCTTTGGGCAACTAGGGTTTGCCGTTGTTGACGAGAGTTTGGATTTGCAACTGCTTGCATACCACTAAACACATTGACAGCCAAACCTGTAAACGCTAGCAATGCTGCACTAGCGCCTAGCAAACCTTTCTGGCTAAGAACCATTAACAAAACCCCTTTGAGAATTAATCTCAATATTTATGATAATTATTATCATTTGTTATTTGATAAAACATTATACTTTTTGAGAGTTAAAGTCAACTAAAATAGATAGAAAAACTTCTATGATTTTGATAATGCGAAACTTATAGACCTCTAGCTTTGCGGTGAATGGTAGGTTTATTGCAACTTACTATCATTAGTATGGTGAGCAAATCCTGATAGACTGTTCCTCTTTTCTTTGGTACGATACGAGCTAGAATTGTAGAAGTACTCAAATTCCCCGATCAGCAAGAAAGGGGAGCAGAACTTGTTATTTCATTTTCCTATATGAAGCGTTCGGCCTGCCTTATCTTTAATCCTGTTGCAGGGCAATCTGACTCAGAACAAGATCTCGAAAAGATTCAGGCAATTTTATCTCCTGAAATTGACTTGGATATTCAGCTGACAACTAAAGAAGTTGGTGCTAAAGAACTCGCAGAAGCAGCTGTTAAACGGGGAGTTAGTGCCATTATTGCTTCGGGAGGAGATGGTACTCTCTCAGCTGCTGCTGGCGCTGTCGTCGGTACTGATATTCCGTTTGGTATTATTTCACGAGGAACAGCAAATGCTTTTGCCGCAGCTTTAGAGATCCCAGATACAATAGAGGCTGCTTGTGAAGTGATTTTACAAGGGGGAACTCGGACTATAGATGCAGCCTATTGTAATGATCTGCCAATGGTTTTGCTGACGGGCATTGGTTTTGAAGCTGAAACGGTAGACAAAGCAGATCGGGAAGCAAAAAATCGGTTTGGGGTTTTGGCATATATTATTGCAGGATTTCAGCAGCTGCGATCTTTTGAGACGTTTGATGTAGAAATTGAAACTGACGATAAAATAATTAAAGCTTCTGCTGCCGCAGTAACGGTAGCTAATGCGGCACCTCCAACTTCGGTATTGGCTCAAGGCCCGGCGGCGATTATTGTGGATGATGGGTTACTAGATTTAACAATCGTAGCTCCAGCAAACAAAGCTGCTGCGATCGCCGCTACGTTTCATCTCTTCCAAACAGCTTCCACAGGAAACTCCGTTGAGAGAGATGACATCGGTTATATGCAAGCAAAAAAATTCAAAATCACAACTGATCCCCCCCAAAAGGTTGTTGTTGATGGGGAAATTGTAGGGTCAACTCCCGTTAGTATTGAATGCATCCCAGCAGCGTTCAAAATTTTTGTACCAACGTTACAACAAGATGATCCTATTGAGAAGCTAAATGGTCTTCCTAATTTAACGATTGAGCCTAAGTCTGATAGTAAAGAGTCTATATAACGCGGGCGAGATGCCCGCATTACAGCTTAAGCGATATGATCTTCGCGTGTTGGCTGTAGGAAAGCTAAGGAGCACAGTTGCCTTGAAACTAATATCTGAACCGGCGATCGCTGACAAAATTCGCAAAATGAACCAGAGGGTGCGATGGCGAGATCCAGCAATTGTGAAACGGGATATTGACCAAACTCGCTTCGTTTTGGAGAATCAACAGTCTGATAATCCAGAGTTCTCGTTTTTAGTGGTAGGTGATAGTGGTTCTGGCGCACACCAAGGATACAACCCGCAGCCTCAGAGACAAGTTGCCGAACTCATGCTACCCCATCACAAAGAATGCAGTTTCATGCTGCACACTGGTGATGTTATCTACCTCGTAGGGTCAAGCGAATACTACCAGGATAATTTTATTTTACCTTACCGAGAGTTTCTCATAGGCAAGGAAAATCCGCAAAGCATTCCCTATGACCAGATGGTTTTCAAGTTACCAATTCTACCTGTACCGGGAAATCACGATTACTATGATCTGCCGCTTGTTTTTGGCTTAGTATCTTTAACAACTCTACCACTACGCCGCCTTATTGGCTCAAAACTAAATCTTGATGTTGGGTGGCATGGCTCAGGACAAGGAGACGCTTATGCGCGGGCATTTCTGGACTATCTTAATGCATTTAAATTCCCAAAAGAGCTAGAGCGTCACTTAGACGAACACTATACTGCTAAAACAGACACAGGTCGCTGTTTGCGCTATGTGCCTGCATATTTCACTCGTCTTCCCAATCGCTACTACACCTTTCGCTACGGAGGAATTGATTTTTTTGCTCTGGATTCTAATACATTTAATGATCCTCCTCCCCTACCCACAACTCAAGAGGGTGAAGCTACGCGTAGGTTATTAGTACAGCGTCGCGATGCCCTAGAGCAAGAGAAGCTACAATTAATGGAAAGCTCTGCGAAGCTGAATCCTGATAATCCAAGCGAAACCGAACAACTAGACGACATACATGCTAAGGTATCGCAGCTTGAGGAAAATATTGTAGATATTGACAAGCAATTAACTGCTGACCGAAAAACAGTAACAGATGTTGAACAACTGGAATGGTTGAAGCTGAGATTAATTGAGTCTTGGAATACACCTGACGTTCGGGGAAGGGTGATTTATTTTCACCATCCTCCCTATGTAACTGAAGCAACAAAATGGCACCAGGCGCAGACTTTAGCGGTTCGTAACCGCTTACGCGAGGTATTCGATGGGGTAGCTAAGGAAGTAGGGTCTATAAATCAGAAGCGTCCTTTAGTAGATTTAGTTTTAAATGGTCATGCTCATTGCTTGGAACATTTGCAGACAATGAACACAGGACATGCAGATTCTCATATCAACTGGATTGTCTGTGGTGGTAGTGGTTATAGTTTACGACGCCAGAGAAGAGAGGGAGCGGATTTGCATGAGACTTTTATCAATGTAGATAAACAGGAGAATCGGCTAGTAGCGCGATCACATCTTTTCATTGGCCGTAACGGTCAAGGTTACCATAAACGCCGACCTTACTCATGCTTACGGATTGATGTCAAAGAGGGTTTTCCTCCTAAATTTATCATCCGTCCCCTAGTGGCTGAATGGTACGAACGGCAGTGGCATAATTATATAATTAAGCCGTTCACAATTTAATAACTATTATCTAAAACATTCAGTCGAGAATTTTTCAGGGTGTCTAGAGCTTGGTTGATCTTTAAACTATTAGTTTTGTCTATCCTACCTATTAAGGATGAGACCATCAGTTTGAGGTGTGAGCAAGGTAGCATCAGCCAATCCAACTAAAGGAGGAGCATCATTGGCCAAGATAGAAAACAAACATCATGATATCATTATTAACTAAAAGAGATCATTGATTTATGAGTTATAGATTAGCTATAAAGTAGCTTAGTTAATTTTTTAACCATCAAATATGCGGTTAATACAATGACAAAACTTACTTCAAATTTTTTTATACTGGACATCAAACAGCTAATAACATAATGAAGCAGAAGAAAAATTTGTATAAATTAACTCTTTGTATACCTCTATCCTTAGAACTCTATGTTTTTCGTTAGGTCAAGACAGCTTATAGCTGTACTAATTGTATTTTGCTTTAAACCCGCTGTATATATTCTGCCTGCTTAGCTTGGTTAATGTTGTTAAACAGTAGATACACCTATAAGCTTTGAGCTTTTTGGCAAATATCGCTGATTTTTAATAAGTTTCCTTTAATTTTGGTCTATAAAAACATAAAACTAAAAGTTGATAGTTAGGCTGACGATTTTTTCGTTAAAATTATGGTAGTATCGCCTGTGGCGACTCTGAAATTCAGTCCAGCATAACATCCTAAGTTTTTGTAGAGATTACTCCACTACAAAATGTTCTCAATAACTATAAGTTAGTGAAAAATTATGGCAGTATTAGGGCCTAGAAAACCATAAAAATGACATTTTTTCTCCTGCTGAGAGAGATATAGCCGTACAATCGTCGCTAAAAGACTTTTGTTAAGTAGGATATGTTTTTGATAAAGCTTTTATGAAGATAATAAAATACGATAAAGAATGTTTTAAGATTTTATCAAATTGATATCAAAATTGACCATTGAACAAATGGTTTTAGTTAGAATTGAAACCGGATACACCGGATAATTCTGCAACCTGTAATTAAATAATTGGTAGTTACCTTAGGGGTGAGCTTTGATGGTCTTTGAGATCTCGGTTCATTCAGCGTAACCTCTTAGAATTTAGTTTTTCACTAACTAATATGAGAGGTCGGATTACAGAAGAAGTGTATTTAAAATCACACATAAATATTTCAAGCAACTAACTGTATTAACGTTTCTCCGCCTTCTTAATGGGAGTGGAGATTTTTTAGACAAGACGGTTGGTAGTGTTATGACCGATAAAGATCACGATCAATCAAAAGATAGAAGGAAAACCAGGTCAATAAAATTCGGTGTCAAACCAACAGAATTTTTTTTGATGCCTTGCTACAGCTACAGTGGCACTTGTAAAGATTCTTGAATAGCTTCATCAAAGTTTTGAAGTATTTAAGGTAGGAGAATTTCCTCTTTTCCAAGAGAAAACAAATGGTAATTCCAATAATTACAAGAACCCAATTTTCAAGTCTCTATTTTTGAGGTAATCAAATTATGCTGCTAAAGGAACTCAAAGATAAAATCGAACACAAACAAGCAAATATTGGGATTATTGGTCTTGGATATGTAGGACTGCCAATTCTAGTTGCTTTTGCTAAAAAAGGATTTTCTGTATTAGGATTTGATGTTGATCGGAATAAAATTGAGCAGATCAAAAAAGGGCATTCTTATATCAGGCATATTTCATCTGAGAATTTAAAGAATGAATTAATAGATGTTACTGATGACATGAGCCGATTGGGGGAAGTTGATGTAATTATTATTTGCGTCCCGACTCCCCTTGATGTACACAGGGAGCCTGATTTAAGCTATGTAGTTGACACCGCTCATGCTATTTCTCGTCGGTTAAGAATAGGACAGCTTGTTGTTTTGGAGAGTACGACTTATCCGGGAACTACAGAAGAGGTCATGCTTCCTATTTTGGCTAAAAGTGGTTTAGTAGTCGGTCAAGATTTTTCACTTGCTTACTCTCCTGAGCGAGAAGATCCTGCCAATGAAAACTATTCTTTTGTTAATGTGCCAAAAGTAGTTGGAGGAGTTACTCCTTTATGTCTTGATCTTGTTGAAATTCTGTACAACCAGATTATTATCAAAACTGTACCAGTTTCTTCTACCCAAACAGCAGAAGCAACGAAAATTTTAGAAAATATTTATCGTGCAGTTAATATTGCTCTTGTTAACGAATTGAAAATTATCTTCCAAAAAATGAATATAGATATTTGGGAGGTAATTGAAGCTGCTAAAACGAAACCCTTTGGCTTTCACGCATTTTATCCTGGTCCAGGTTGGGGAGGACATTGTATTCCAATTGATCCATTTTATTTGACTTGGAAAGCTAGAGAATATGACGTATCTTTACAATTTATTGAGTTAGCTGGTGAAGTTAATACTTTAATGCCTAACTATGTTGTAGAGAGGCTGTCTTTGTCTCTTAATCAGCGTTGTAAGCCTTTGAAAAAATCTCGAATTTTGATTTTAGGAGTCGCTTATAAAAAGAATGTAGATGATCAAAGGGAAAGTCCTTCGCTAAAAATTATCCAGCTATTAAAGCAATATGAAGCATATGTCGATTATCACGACCCTTACGCTCCAGTTTGTGCAAATCATCGTCACTATCCAGAAATAAATTTAACATCTGTTCCATTAACAAAAGAAACTTTGCACAATTATGATGCGGTCATTATCGTTACAGACCATGATGATGTCGATTACCAATTAGTTGCTGAAAGTTCGTCCTTAATTATTGACACAAGAAATGTCTTGGCTGCTAAAGGATTCAAGACTGCCAATACAGTTAGCGCTTGAACAACATAAACCTTCTTTATAATTTCGTTTTTTTGGATTATGATATCTAACTTTGATAAATACGTCGCTGTCGTTGGCTGTGGGTATTGGGGTAAGAATTTAGTCAGAAATTTTGCGGAATTAGGTGTCTTACGTGTAATTTGTGATGCTAGTCATGAATCCCTTGACAAATTCAAGGCACAGTATGGTGTTGAGGGAGTGACGGATTTCAGGAAAGTTTTAGATATGCCAGATGTCCAAGCTATCGTCATTGCTACTCCTGCTATCACTCATGCAGGCTTAGTTATGCAAGCGTTAGCTGCTGGTAAAGATGTGTTTGTTGAAAAGCCTTTAGCCTTGACTTTGGAAGATGCGTTGTCGATAGAGGCTGCCACTCGCAAGAGTGGTGGTATTGTAATGGTAGGGCACTTGTTAGAATACCATCCCGCTTTAGTCAAACTCCGCAGTTTGGTGGCTGAAGGAAAAATTGGTAAGCTTCAATATGTGTATTCAAATCGCTTGAGTTTTGGTAAAGTTCGTACTGAAGAGAACGTCCTTTGGAGCTTTGCTCCCCATGACATTTGTACTATTTTAGGATTCGTTGGTAAATTACCTATTTCTGTTCAGGCTGTAGGGAAGAACTCATTAGGCGAAGTTGAAGACTTTTGTACTATCAATTTAGAATTTGAGGACAAGATTAAAGCTCATATATTTGTGAGTTGGTTTCATCCTTTTAAAGAACATCGTCTTGTAGTAGTTGGTGATGCTGGAACCGCAGTTTTTGACGATGTTTCTGTTGAAGAAAAATTGACAATTTATGAACAGGCTGTAGGGTTGCAAAATAATATACCTTTCCTTAAGGAAAATACCAAAACTATAATTCCAATTGAAAAGGCAGAGCCTCTCAAGTTGGAATGTCAGCATTTCCTTACTTGCGTTCAAAACAGACAAAATCCAATAACTAGTGTCCAAAATGGTATCGATGTTTTGACAGTATTACAAGCAGCTCAAGTATCGCTAGAATCTCAAGTGAAAAGTTTTAGTTTAAAGGAGAATTTACTTGTCAACAATTAGTTCAAATTCCTCAAAAGAGTTGGGTTACTTTGCCCATGAGTCTGCTTATATTGATCAGCCCTGTTCGATTGGCAAAGGTTCGCAAATATGGCACTTTAGCCATGTTATGCAAGATGTGGTTATTGGAGATAAATGTAAAATAGGACAAAATGTATTTATTGCATCTGGGGTAAAAATAGGACAAAATGTAAAAATACAAAATAACGTCTCTGTCTATGCTGGGGTTGTTTTAGAAGATGATGTATTTTGTGGTCCTAGTTGTGTATTCACAAATATAAAAACACCTCGTTCTGCTTTCCCAAGAAATACACAAGATGATTACTTGATAACTTTGGTAAAACAAGGTGCTACAATCGGTGCAAATGCCACAATTGTATGTGGTCATACCATAGGGCGTTATGCATTCATTGGTGCTGGCTCAACAGTTACAAAAGATGTTCCAGATTACGCACTAGTTTATGGCAATCCAGCAAAACGTGCTGGTTGGATGTGTGAGTGTGGCGCAAGGTTAGAAAATTTTACAACGACAACAGTCTGCAAAGCTTGCGATCGCAAGTACCAATATAATGGTGAAAACAAAATTTCAAGGATTGAATAATTGTGAATATTCCACCTTTTGATGCAACTTATCAGTATCAAACTATTGCTTCTGAGATCGAAAAAAATATATGTGCTGTCATGGCTGGTGGACGTTATATTTTAGGTCCCCAAGTTAAAGAGTTTGAAGCTGAATTTGCTCAATATTTAGGTTGTGAGCAAGTTATTTCTTGTAATTCTGGGACGGATGCACTACATTTAGCTTTAAGAGCTTTGAGAATTGGTCCAGGTGATGAAGTCATTACAACACCTTTTACTTTTGTTGCGACGACAGAAGCTATTGGGATCGTGGGTGCTACTCCTGTCTTTGTTGATGTTGATGTAAACACCTATAATATTGACCCCAGTTTAATTGAGGAAAAAATTACAGAACGCACTAAGGCTATCTTGCCAGTCCATTTGTTTGGGCGTCCTTGTAATATGACAGATATCATGGCGATCGCGCGCAAGTATAATCTTAAAGTTATTGAAGATTGTGCTCAATCAACAGGGGCTACTTGGCAGGGAAAAAAAGTAGGAGTTATTGGTGACGTTGGTTGTTTTAGTTTCTTTCCTACCAAAAACCTCGGTTGTTTTGGCGATGGAGGCGCAATTGCAACTTGTGATCCCGAGATTGCTGAGCGTGTAGAGTATTTACGCAGACATGGAGGTAAAGTAAAGTACCAGCATGAAGAATTAGGGCTTAACAGCCGCTTAGATACTTTACAAGCAGCAGTTTTATTAGTCAAGCTGCCCTATGTTGAACAGTGGAACTCAGCTAGAAGTGCGATCGCAAATTACTACATTAGTCAACTAGCTGAAGTAGAGAGTATTGTTTTACCTACAGTCCAGCAAGAAGGAGAGTCGGTATGGAATCAGTTTACAATCAAGGTTCTGGACGGGCAAAGAGAACGGCTACAAAAATTTCTCAAGGAGAAAGGGGTAGGCTCAATGATCTACTACCCTATCCCGTTACACCTACAGCAAGTACACGCTGACTTAGGTTATTTCCTTGGCTCATTGCCAAACAGCGAAAGATTGAGTCATGAAGTTTTATCTTTACCAATGTTTCCAGAACTGACTGTATCAGCACAACAAGTCGTTACTGAGTCTATAAGTCAAGCATTTTCGTCATTTGCATTAACTTAAGCAAGTTTTCTAGTAACTTCATGAACTCTCAATCGCCTCGTTCTCGACTTCAATTCGTTTCATATGCAGCTTTATTCACGAGCATTGGCTTTGGAATAGTTGGACAATTGCTCATGAAATACACTATGAGCCATACAGGAGAAGGTTTGTTAACTTGGCCATTTATTCAAAAGTTAGTGATAGCTTTGACTACCTACAGTTTAGGAATAGTAAATTGGATATTTGCTCTACGAGTTGTAAAACTGAGTATAGCGTATCCATTGACTAGCTTAAACTATGTGGGCATCTTATTAGGTTCCTACTACTTTTTTGGTGAAAAAATCACACTGATTCGGGTTGTTGGAGTTGCATTGATTTTTTCTGGAGTTCTTTTGGTAGCTCTTCCAATTACGAACCGCCAACAAAGGTGAGTTATGAATATTATTTCTTGGCTGATTTTAATGCTAGTCGTTGTGCTAGGTACTGTAGGACAGCTATCGCTAAAATATGCGTTTCAAAGTTCTACTTCTGTTGCAGGAGCTAGTAAATCACTACGAGATGTTCTATTTTCTCCTTATTTTTGGGTTTGGTTTATTTCCTACGTAGTGGTTACTATCTTATGGCTCGTTGTCTTAAAAACAATTCCTTTAAGTCAAGCGTTCCCAGCACTAGGATTAACATTTGCCCTTGTACCTCTTGCTTCTCACCGTTTTTTACAAGAGAAAGTTGTTTTGAGCCAGTGGTTGGGGATAGTCATTATTATAACTGGGGTCATTCTTGTTGTCCAGAAATAACTAGGATTTTTTTTAATATTGATTTTTGAGAGGGATTGTTATGGTTTCTTTTCCAAAGAAAGTTTTGGTTACAGGAGTTGCTGGATTCCTGGGTTCTCACTTGCTAGAAAAACTACTAAACGGGGGTCATGAAGTTATTGGAATAGATAATCTTTCAATGGGAAAATTAGAAAATATTGCTGAACATCTAACAAATAAATCATTCCAATTTCTCCAGAAAGACATCACTGAAAAATCTACTTTTGATAATTTAGATAATGTCGATTGCATTGTTCACCTCGCTGCTTTCAAAATACCTCGATACGGCAAAGCTATTGATACTTTAAAAATCAATTATCAAGGAACAGATAACGTTCTGGAATTTGCACGAAAACTTAATTGTAAATGTGTACTCGCTTCTACTTCTGACGTATACGGTCGTAACCCAAAGCTACCTTTTAACGAAGATGATAATTCAGTGATAGGCTCATCTAAAGTAGCTCGTTGGAGTTATGCTGTATCCAAGCTGTTCGATGAACATCTAGCTTTTGCGTATCAAGATAGCTACGGTATCCCCGTTGTTATTCTGCGCTTTTTCGGCTCCTATGGACCCCGCCATCACTTATCATGGTGGGGCGGACCTCAATCTGTCTTTATAGAACAAGTATTGAATGATACGGAAATCACTATTCACGGTGACGGATTACAAACCCGGAGTTTTACTTATGTAAGTGATACCGTTGCAGGTATTTATGCTGCTACTATCAAGGCAGAAGCAAATGGAGAAATTTTTAATATTGGTAGCAATCATGAGATTACGATCATCGATTTAGCTAAAACTATCAAACGCCTCAGCAATACACCCGGAGAACTGAAGGTAAAATTTGTTCCCTATGAATCTTTTACAGGGGGTAAATATGAGGACGTTAGACGGCGTGTACCTGATAGCAGCCGTTGCGAACAAATTCTTGGTGTTAAAGCCATGATTGGATTAGAAGAAGGTTTATCTCGTACCATTGCATGGCAACGCAGTCTTAATCTTTACAAGTATTAAATGATGAATATCGGTATTGTTGGCGGTGGAATGATGGGGTTGGTGTTAGCCTATCGGCTTTCACAACAAGGTCATATCGTAACCGTGTTCGAGAGTAATAAGCAACTAGGTGGACTTACAACTTATCATGATTACGGCCCATTTGTATGGGACCGTTTCTATCATGTGATCTTACCATCAGATACTCACTTAATTAAGCTCATTAAAGACATTGGTCTTGGAGAAAAACTGCGTTGGCGTCCAACCTTAACAGGTTGTTATATTGACCAAAAGTTGTATTCGATTAGCAACACTCTAGAATTTCTGCGTTTTCCTCCGCTAACTCTTATCGGAAAACTCAGGTTAGCTTTTACCCTCTTATATGGTTCGCGCATCAACAACTGGCGGCGGCTTGAAAAAATACCTGTTGAAGATTGGCTGCTGAAAATTTCCGGCAGAAATACATACGAGAAGCTTTGGAAACCTTTGTTGTTAGCTAAATTGGGTGATAACTACAAACGCGTCTCCGCCGTCTTTATTTGGTCATATATCAAACGATTGTTTTCGGCTCGCGATTCCTCTTTACACAAAGAGCAATTAGGTTATGTTGTGGGAGGCTACAAAACCGTTTTCAACCAGTTAGAGCAATTAATTTGCTCTAATGGAGGCCGTATCTGTACTGCTGCCAATGTTGAATATATCACCTCTGATCCAAAAGGTGGCCTATGGGTTAAACACAGCAAAGACAAAGAACATTTTGATAAAGTTGTTTTTACTGGACCAGTGAATGTTTTACAACGGGTGGCTGATCAAAACCTGATCGAGGTTCGAGACAATTCCACGACCGTTGAATATATGGGTGTCATTTGTATGGCACTTATTACCCGCAAAGCCTTGGTGCCTTATTACATTGTGAATCTCGCCGATCAACGTATACCATTTACTGGCATCATCGGGATGAGTAATCTAGTTTCTTTGGAAGAGACTGCAGGACTACACATTACTTATTTTCCAAAATATGTAATATCTGACGACCCTCTGTTGCAACAAACAGATGATGAATTGAGAAAGTTATTTTTCCGAGGATTACGCTTAATTTTTCCAGAATTAACAGAAGATAACATTGTGGCAGCACATATTAATCGAGCTACAAAAATGCAACCATTACAAGTTTTAAACTACTCTAGTATCGTGCCAACCACTATTACGAAAAACCAAGATTTTTTTGTTCTCAACACCTCCCAATTTATTAACAATACTCTTAATAATAACAGTGTTGTGCAACATGTCGAGGAATTCGTCAAAATGGTTGCTGTTTTTTAATAAGTTCTAAAGTCGCTATTTTTATACGGTCCAGATTTTAATTTACACCTTTCTTAAAGAGCCATAAGGGTAACAAATTTTTAACAGTTATTTGTTCAAAAATGATTCCTTCTAGCATACCTAATCAGCCAACAGATAATAAGCACCGCCCACATGCTTTGTTAAAAATTGATCTTTGGCTAGTTGCTGTACTTATCTGCTATGTCATATTTGCTTCGACTAATTGGGGTAAGTTGGAAACTCCTAACATTGATATAGGTCGTGAGGTAGAGATTTCTGCTCGACTTCTCACTGGACAAGTACTTTACCGTGACATAGCAACCTATTATGCTCCACTTGCTTACTATGTTAATGCACTAGCACTGTTAGTTTTTGGGCAGAAGTTGGAAGTCTTTTATGTAATAGGTCTTGGCTTAGCGTTAGCAGCAACATTACTGTTTTATCGTTTGGCAAAGCGTTTGATTTGTCCTTCTTGGGCAGCAATGTGTACTATATGCATGTTGATTTATTGTGCTATAGGTCCTGATATATTTCATTTTGTCGTACCTTACAGTTACGGTGCTTCCTACGCTATGGTACTATCTCTAGTAGCCATAACATCTGTTGATTTCTATACCAACACTGGGAGGCCAAGATGGCTGGTAGCTGGTGCGATCGCCTCTGGACTAGCTGGTCTTGCAAAACAAGAATACGGCGTAGCAATGCTCTTTAGTGTATTAGTTGGTGTAAATTTATTCCTTGTTCCAAACCTACAAACTAGAATTCGGAATAGCATACTTGTTATTTTTCTTGCTTTCGCAACAGCGTTCATCCCACTTGCCTTACTTGCTCAGCAAGCTTCCTGGGAGAAATTATCCTTATCGCTATTTCCAGCTTCTCAACTGGGGCTGATGAACCAGAACAGCGCTTTCCAGGTTTCTCCACTGAAAACCATACTCACATGGTGGGACAGCTTTCGATTTTTCTTTATTAGCACATTATTAATCACTCCGTCGATTATAGCTTCTCACTGGCTGTTCAAACAAACTAAGTTACGTAGCATTCCTCAGCGCTTGCTGACTGGGGCTGAAGTAATTACTGGCTTTGTTTTAACAACTATTTGTTTTTTAGGATTTTTCTTCATTGTAAAAAAATTTTTTCCTAACTTCACTCAAGATGTTGGTCTCCTTCCCGCCGATGTTTTTCAACCACTGAGAGAAATGTCTTGGTTCATACCATTTATGGTAGGGTGGTTTGCTCTATATCGGCCAAAGTTTCGTCAGTATAAACATACACCACTTTTATGGACATTACTGGCTTTTTCGCTGTTACTTAACTCTCGATGGTTGTTTTACATTAATTTCTATGGCCTATTTGCGCCACCAGTGGTGTTACTATTTTTTGTCATACTTTACCATTTAACTCAACCTATAAGAAGATTTGTATGGTGTTATTTGCTAATTTGTTTACTCTTTGCTGGTAGTATTAAGGTAGGGAGGTTAACTGAGTATCAATATACTGTAAACTCCTCCCATGGAAGCATCTACACAAGAAGCCTGGAACTTGCCCGTGCCTTTGAGCAAACTATAAAAGTTATCAATGTTTCTAAGGTTACCTCTGTACTTGTCTTGCCAGAAGGCAATATCCTTAATTTTCTCTCAGGAACTCACTCACCTAGTCGAGAACTCACGTTTCTGCCATTGACTCTCCCAACTACTGTTGATGAGCAGAACTTTCTTTCTCAAATGCAAGCGAACCCACCTGAACTGATTGTTTATGTAGATCGTTCTTTCCCCCAGTGGGGCTATCAAAAATACAGTGAATTCAACCCGCTTGTTGATCAGTGGATAACTGCACAGCATCGATTGATTCACGTCTTTCCTAAAGACGAGGGCGCTATAAATATCTACAAATCTTGAGTTTTAGTCTCTCTATCAAGAGGAACTCACAATATGGATCACACTTTATACCAATTCGTTTAAATAAGCTGATCTGCATCTGGATTGTATAAGACGAAAACGTAAAATTTAACTAATGTGTCTCAAGAGAATAAATATTACCTGGATAATTCTTCGTTAAAAATTGATTTTTGGCTAGTTACCGTACTTGTGTGCTTTACTCTATTAGCTTGGGCTAACTGGGGAAAGCTTCAATACCCTATTATAGATGTTGGTCGCGAGGTTGAGATTTCTGCTCGGCTTGTGACTGGACAAGTACTTTATAGAGATATACAAACTTACTACGGTCCACTCTCTTACTATGCTAATGCGCTAGCATTGTTAGTTTTTGGTCAGCATCTGGAAGTCTTTTATGGAGTGGGCATTGGTTTAGCTTTAGCAGTAACATTACCATTTTATCGCTTAGCAAAGCGTCTAACTTGTTCTGCTTGGGCAGCACTTTGCACGATATGTATATTAATTTACTGTGTTATAGGCCCTGGGCTTTTTTTCTTTATCATACCTTACAGTTACGGTGCAGCGTACGGTATGGTGATGTCTTTAATTGCTATCACTGCTGTTGATTGCTATGCCACCACAGGTAAAAGAAGATGGCTCATAGCTTGTGCGTTCGCTTGTGGGCTAGCTGGACTTGCTAAACAAGAATACGGTGTAGCAGTATTGTTCAGCGTATTGATTGGTTTAAATGTATACCCTCAACTAAATCTGCTGACTAGAGTTAAAGATAGTGTACTTATAATATTTATTGCCTTTCTAACAGTATTTATACCATTTACTCTACTTGCTCAGCAAGTTTCATGGGAGAAGATCTACTCATCCCTGTTTCCGGTTTCCCAAATTCGGATAATGAACCGGAGTAGTCTTTTTCAGGTTTTTCCACGCAAAACTCTAAGCATATGGTTGAATACCTTCAAATTTTTCTTTTTTAGCTCTTGGGTCGTTATTCTATCGATGACAGCTGCTCATTGGCTGTTAAAACAATGTAGACAGTTTCACATCCCTCAACGGTTTAGTCCTTTAGTTGAAATATTTACAGGCTTTATTATTACAAAAATTCTTTTTAAACTACTGAAAAAATTTGTTTTTCACACAGATATTATTCAGACTGCCTATGTTAGTATCAGGATTTTTCAATCATTAAGTGATATGTCATGGTTTATACCTTTGATAGTTGGATGGTTTGCTCTCAATCGACCTCAAAAAAACGAGTATAAACAAGCACCAATTTTGTGGATGTTACTGGGTTTTTGCTTGTTACTTAACTCTCGGTGGTTATTTTACATTAATTTCTACGGCTTATTTGCGATACCAGTAGTACTACTATTTTTTACATTAGTTTATTATTCAACTAAGCCTATTAGACGATTTGTATGGTGTTATGTACTCATTTGTTTACTTTTTGCTGGTAGTATTAAAATAAGTGAGTTATATCAGTATCGGTACACAATAAACTCCTCGCATGGAAGCATCTACACAACAAGTGCTGAGCTTGCCCGTTCCTTTAACCAAACTATAAAAGCTATTAATGCTTCTTCGGCTACCTCCATACTTGTTCTACCAGAAGGCAATATCCTGAACTTTCTTACAGGAACTCACTCACCGAGTCGAGAACTCACTTTTTTGCCATTGGTTCTGCCAACTAGTGGGGATGAGAGGAACTTTATTGCTCAGATGGAGGAGAAACCCCCTGATCTTATTGTCTATGTAGATCGTTCTTTTCCTGAATGGGGCTATCAAAGATATGCCCAATTTAACCCGCTTGTTGATCAGTGGATAACTCAAAAACATCGATTAATTCACGTCTTCCCTAAAGACGACGGTGCTATTAGGATCTACCATTCTTGAGTTTCGACTTAAGAAATATTTAATCTACAAAAATTTTGACGATAAAATTAGGAGATTCTAAATGGCTCAACTTTACGAGTCTGTACTAATAGCTCAAGCCCAAACAACTGAAACGATATTCACAACTCAAACTCCAGCTACACCCAATGTCACGGATAATACTAGTTATGAGTTAGGTCTAAAGTTTCAAAGCATCAAAGCAGGGCAAATTACAGCAATTCGCTACTGGAAAGCTGCAAGTGAAACAGGTTCTCATACAGGTAGAATTTGGTCATCGAGTGGTACTGTTTTAGCAACTGTAACTTTTACTAATGAGACGGCTTCTGGTTGGCAACAGCAGGCTCTTAGCACTCCACTAAACATTCAAGCTAACACCACTTATGTAGTCACGGTCAATGCTAATCTGTATTTTGCATCCACTAGCAACAACCCATTAGCAACTTCTATTGTCAATGCTGATCTCAAAACAGTTGCTGACGGTAATAATGGTGTGTTCGGTGCTCTGGGTTCTTTTCCGACTAATTCCTATCAAAATAGTAACTATTTCCGCGATATCGTCTTTGTCCCTTCATCTACTACTCCT
>NZ_JAAKGC010000101.1 GCF_017591665.1 Aetokthonos hydrillicola CCALA 1050
CGCTATAAACCGAAGAGCTATGACCTTTGAGAGTTTGCAACTCCTGCCCTTGTAGATTCCACAACTTGACAGTTTTGTCATAACTTCCTGTGGCAATGGTTTTGCCGTCGGGGCTGAAGGCGACGCTTGTAACCGAAACGCTATGACCTTCTAGTCGATTATGTTCCTTAACCCCGTAAACCACTTGCATGAGAGTAGCTACTCCCAAAAGTTTAGTATCTGCTTCTACACTTTTATCTGGCTTTTTGAGTCGTTTTCCTAATTTCAAGCCTGTTACTAAAGCATCAAGCTCTAAATTTGATGATACCAGCAGATTTTGTGTTTTAAGGCTTTCAGCACGAATTTCTGCGTTAACTCTTCGTGTTTCGGCTTTTGTGTTAGCAGCTATTGCTTCTTGTTCTTTTTGCTTAGCAAAGTTTCGCTGCTTTTCGGCGTCTGCTTGTCGCTGCTTAGCTAATTGTTCAGCAGTTTTTGTATGTTCTAAAGAAGTTGCTAACTCTACTCCCCGTTTTTCGGCTACTTTTTGAGCAATCTTTGCTTGCGTTTCTCCTTTTTCCGCTCTTATGCGTTGCTGATTTGCAAGGTTTTTTTGCTTGAAAGCCTCTCGACGTTGTTGTTCTGCTATTCTCTGTTGTTGAAGAGCATTTTCAGCCTCGTGTTTTGCTTGATTTCGTTGCCTTTGAGCTTCTTGCTGTTCTTGTTCAGCCCGTTGCTGGGCATTTTGAGCAATTATACGTTGTTGGTTAACATACGCAGCCACACCCGCCATCGTAACAGAAAACAGTAATAACCCAGCTACATAAGGAAGTGCAGGCTTAAGCTGCTCCCATCTATCCCGCAAGTTAAAGGGTAAATGTTCATTAATCCATTTGCGATCAAAGACTTCTCTATAAATGCGATTCCTGACTTGTAAAACCCCATGCTCACGGCGTACAATACCCGAAAGCTTAAGATGAGACTTGACTATTGACTGTTCCTCATCCTGAACAGGTCGCCTACCTAACCAAATTTGGCGATACGTGGTCAAAACTTCTGGATCTGGTGAACGTTTAGTGAGCATATCGCGTACAAACTGCAAGTTATTGTCTTGCTCACTCTTCACCCCAAAAAATGTGTTGCTAACTATTTCATTAACAACCGTTTCATCAGATAAAGTCTTTCCATTCCGCAATTCTTGTAATAAAGCACCACAAAGACGCTGGGTTAAATAGGGATGTCCTTCTGTCCACTTTAGTACCCATCGCAGTAGTTGTTCTGCCTCACTCTTAGGCAAACCAAAACCATTAGCTAAAGGTAAGGCTTCCTCAAAGCTAAAATCAGTCAAATCAACTCTTTGCCCAATATTAAAAGGTGTGCGCTTAGCATCTTGAATTAAATCGCCAGGAGTCGCCACCCCCATCAAAACAAACGAGAGATAATGAAACTCAGGATGAGTCGCACGAGCAACGTAAAGATAGCGAACTGCCGTAAAAAAATCATCTGTAAAATCTAAGCTGAGGGTAGAGTCTATTTCATCGACAAAAATCACTATCCTCTCTACAACTTCAGCAAGTAAAACTCTTTCAAAAAACAGGGTTAACCGTTGCGATACTCCTAAATATTCGTGTTCTTGCCACCAACTCACAACATCTGTATTAAACATGAGTTGGTCATCAAGTTTCACCAAGAAACCAAAATACCATTGTTCTGCTGTGACTTGCGCTCCTAATTCTTGCAAATCAACAATAACTGAACGAATCCCTTTTTGTGTTAGTGCTTCAGCTGTCCGCACCATCAAGCTAGACTTACCCATTTGTCGTGGTGTGAGGACGTATGCAAAAGTTCCATCTTCACAAAGCTTCAGCAATTCCTCATCAGCTTGGCGAGGAATATAAACTCCACCACCTGCTTGGACAGTTCCACCGAAGGTATAAGTCACCGCGTCAGCCACGCAAATGCTCCTTAAAAAAATCGGTATATAGTTGACAACGAGGTATAACCGTTCGTCCTTCTCGACGCACTAAACCCGCACCACGCAAGCGAAAGAAAACCCGCTCATCCTCACAAATGTTCTGGTGAATCACCTGAAACATACCACGAATCAACTCCTGTTTACCATGCAATCGAAACAAGTGGTTACGCAAATGATGACCAAATGGGCCATTATCAGAAGTGGCGTTAGCAAACAACTCAGCAGTAGAGAGGCGATGACTAGCAATTAAATACAATGCAAGCCGCACTAAATACGGATGACCATTTAATAACCTGATTAATTGCTGTTCTTCCCGTGGGTTGAGAGGAGAACCGTGACGACGATTAAGATCAGCCACTTGTGCAGGTGTGAAATCTTCTAGCTCAATCACCTGCCCAACATTAAACGGTGATTGGTTAAGATTATCTATAAGCTGATAGGGTTCGGTAGAAGTGACAAGCGCCAAGTCTAATTGCTTCCAAATAGGAGTTGTAGCGCGTTGATTGTGCCAACTGCGCAGCATCCCGAAAAAATCTGACCTAAAATCAGTATCGAACAGGCGTTCTACCTCGTCCATTGCTAAAACGAGGGGTTTACCAAACTCTTTTAACAAGTAGCGACTCATATAACGAGTGCAACGCTGGCTATTACCCAAGGGATTATTCCAATACTCATCCACTCGATGTGCCATTTCTAACTCGTCAGTGAGCCATGTGCTAAATTGACGAAAGAAAATTTCAGCGTTGCTTAAGTCAGCTTTATCAAATAATTGAAAATCAAGGAAAGCAACACTCTTACCAGCATTTACAGCAGCGTTCATAGTTCTAATTAACAGCGAACTCTTGCCCATCTGCCGAGGTGCTTTTATTGTGATTGTCACACCTTGAAGTTTAATTGTATCCAGCGCAATAGAATCTGATGAACGTTCTACATAAAACTTAGATTCAGCTTCCATTGTACCTTCTGGCATTTCCAATCTCACTGGTTGTGCTGAAGGAAAAGGACGAGGTAAAGGTGATGGTTCACTAGTTTTGATTAAATCGGCTTTGGTTTGAGGCTGCGTTATGCTCAACCCACCACCAGAGATTGCTTGCGTTAATTCATTTATAAGCCGTTGTGTATCTTCAACATTTTCCCAGAACGCCCAATTAATATGATTTAGGTAGGCGCTCAGTGGATACTGGAAAGGTTCTC
This sequence comes from Aetokthonos hydrillicola CCALA 1050, assembly GCF_017591665.1. Lineage (GTDB taxonomy): Bacteria > Cyanobacteriota > Cyanobacteriia > Cyanobacteriales > Nostocaceae > Aetokthonos > Aetokthonos hydrillicola. Next base: position 3,146 of record NZ_JAAKGC010000101.1, read on the forward strand.
TATACGCTACCCGCACCGGGAGAATGATAGGAAGTCCATTTTGCTGTTTAGCAAGATCGTGAGCGAAACTGATTTCTGCTTCTACCATTTCGCTGTTAATTGACTGTGCGGAAAGCAAGACAATGATAAAATCTGCTTGACTAATTTCTGCTTTTATGCATTCTACCCAGCGTGTGCCTATTTGCATCGTCTGGTCGATAAAAACTGTATGCTGTTGTTTAAGTGCCTGGAAAATTTGCAAAGCTAATGATTCATCAGGGTCAACATTGCGCTTGTAACTGACGAAGATTCGCTTAGTTTGGAGCGTGTTTGGCTTTAACTTGCTTTTGAGGACTGGCGTTGCAGATTCGGGAATTCCTTCTAAATCAATAGCAGTACAACCAAATTCATACGCATCTTCATAGGATCTATCAGCACCAAGAGCATCATAAAACCCAACTGCAAACTTTATAGCAGCGCGATCGCCAATCTCCTTACCCATCCCCACAACGCAATCAACAGACTCGTAAATAGCTTCTGCTTGCACCTCACTATAGCAAGCATTTAACAACACACATTCAATCGAATCTTGAAATAATTTAAACAGCCTTGCCAGTGAATTTGTACTCACCAAATGCACTTGTCCGGAATCATTTTCTAAAGCTAAACCCTCAGCACCTTCGCCATGACCAATAAAATGAACAATCTGAGGTTTATGATCCAAAAGTGCACGCCGCAAATCATCAGGACGCACAGCCCATATAGTAACAATTTCAAATTTATCTCGGCTTTTAGATCGTTCTAATCCAGCCTGAATTTGGCGCACCTCTTCATCTAAGCGCAATCTTGCTGTATCTATCGGATTTGCTGACAAAATGAGGATCTTCTTCACGCTTAAGTGCAGGCTTAATACTTGTGCAAAATTAATGTAGCATTTTGTAGGTAATACTGAACAAAAAAATCATGCTCCTCATTGAATCGAAAATCGCTATATTCTAATTCCTGTCGAGTTTCGTGGTATTATGCGACTCGCAGAGTTATATAGTATCCCTACACCCTAGCCCCCTTTGAAAGAGGACTCAAATAATGAGCCACGCGATCGACAAATTAGTCCTAATCTAAGTTGGTCGGTATAAATAAATCTTGGTTTGTAGTTGCGCTACCCTTACGGGAAGCCAAAAGCGCAACTACGAACTTTTCTCGTTTTACAAAACTTTATATAGTTGTTATTATTTTCACCGGCTTAGTTAAGGTTAGTGGTAGGTTGGGTTGTAGCTTGCTTCCCCGTAGGGGTACGAAGTGAAACCCAACGAAATCCTAAAAATGTTGGGTTTCGTCCCTCAACCCAACCTACTTTATATAGTTGTTATTATTTTCACCGACTTACTTAAGGAACATTTTATGCTAGCGAGACGATTCTTATTTATTTATATTTCAAGTTTCTGTTTTCTTATCAGTTGTTCAACAGCACAAAGTAAACAAAAACTCCAAGAAATATCAGCAGATAATAAATCTTTTCAGTACATTGGTAGAGTGGATTTTACAAATCGTCAAGCGCCAGCATTTGGTTATCCTGCTACAGGGATTAAGTTCAAATTCCAAGGAAAAACTTTAAAGCTTAAACTCTCAGATGATAGGTGGGGTGACTTCAATTATTTAGGAGTGTATATTGATGGCAATCCTAAGCCAGTTATTATTTACCTAAAAAACGGTGAAAAAGAAAGTGTTTATGAAGTATCAGATAAATTAGAAAATAAGATTCATAGTGTTTTGTTAGTTAAACGTACAGACTATATTTCTGGTGAATTTAAATTTCATGGTGCCATAATTGATGCTGGAAAAAAGTTACTTCCACCCGAACCAGCCCCTACTAGAAAAATAGAAATCTATGGTGACTCTATATCAGCTGGCGGTGGTGTGGAATATCCTTTAGTTGGTAAAAAAGATCCTGAAAATAATGATTGCAAGACCTGTACTAACGCTTATCTCTCTTTTGGAGCTATGTTAGCAAGAAATTATCACGCTGACTTGCACCTTATAGCCCAAGGAGGGATATCATTAATAGATGGTTATGGATATTGGAATGATAAAACAGGGATGGAGTCGGTTTACGACAAAGTAAAACCTTTAAAAGACGCACAAAAATGGGATTTTAATAGTTATATTCCTGATTTAGTTATTATTGCTCTCGGTCAAAATGACTCTTCAACTATTACGTTAAATAATAAGATAACAAGTGAAGATTGGAAAAATCACTACAAGAATTTTATTCTTAATATCCGTAAAAAATATCCTAAAGCTCATATTATTTGTATGTTTACTAATATGTATCATGATACGAAATGGGATACATATATAACTCAAGCAGTAGGAGAATATAGTGCCAAGTATAAGGACAAAAAAGTATATTCCCTTATCACAAAAGCTGTTACTCCAGGTCATCCCAGAGAAATTGAACAAAAAGCAATGTCAGACTCCCTCAAAGATCTGATTGATAATACTTTATCGAAGAATGGTTTTAAGTGGTAAAAGTGTTTAATGGGGCATGGGGGAGATAAACAGTTATCAGTTACCAGTTATCAGTTATCACTCAAGAATAATGTGTTGATCTCTCGGTTTAAGCCCTCTACCATACACCTTGATCACTGATAACTGTTTACTGTTCACTGATAACCCCTGCTCCCTGCTCTCAATTACTCGTTTTCCGCAAAGCGCTGAGTATTCCAAAATTGTTCGCCAAATGCGACTGCTGGGTGGACTGGTGCTCTGGGCTTGTTTTTAAGTACCATTCCTATTTCATGAAGTAAGTAATCCCTCTTCTTTTGGTTGCAGGTTGCGCACGCTGTTACCACGTTGTCCCATGTGTGCTGTCCGCCTTTGGAACGAGGAATTACATGGTCAAGCGTTAGGTGCTTTCTACTACCGCAATATTGGCAGGTGTGATGATCACGTTTAAGTACTTCACGTCGATTCACAGATGGCACTTTCCAATGCCGCTCGGGATTGCCAACTATTAAACGAATGTGTTCAGGTACTTGTAGTACAATACTCGGTGAGCGAATTTCCCAAAATTTCTTGCTGGTGAACTCTAACGCTTCTGCTTGTCCCGTAAGCAATAGCACAACAGCACGCTTGATGTTAACTCGTACTACTGGTAGATAGTTCTTGGAAAACACAACTACCGAGTTTTGTAATATCTGTGATCCCTGACTCTTTGGTTCAACTTCCATAAAATAGACTCCTAAAAAAATGACCCCCGCTAGTGAACTTCACAAGCGGGGGGTCAACTAGGTGGTACTTTTTGCCCTACATTTCGGTGCTCTAACACGTCTGCACCTCCCGCATTGGATAAGTTGATTTATTGGACTGCTCAAGAAGGTGATCAGCGGCGTTCCTTGCACCTCTTCGCAGCAAATAGCACCGATAGACTTTGCCATTACCGCTTGGGTGAACGCTTCAAAAATTTCTCGAATCCCAGACTTACTAATGATGGATGAATATATTTCCTCAAACCAAAACAGCACGATTCCTCTACCTGAACCCCTGTAGGGTTGGGAATGAATCGTGCTACTCATGTTTGAGAAAACTGTGTGTACCATCAAATTTTTGTAGTATCTCTGGTTAAATCAAGTATTACATATGTAATATGTAATTGTCCACAAAACTTTGAAATTATTGATGATTCTGGGCGAATTGCTATTGGTTTCGTGATAAAACAGGGTGTCTCTACCAACAGCTTATTTTTTACACCCTCACAACTTCCTCAAATTTTTTTTTAACGTGAGAGTATAAGCGATAAATTTGGTTATTTGCTGATTTGATAGTCTCCATATAAACCTCGACTTTTTTGAATCTAGGAATAGTAGGGGCTTTTTGCTTGCTATTACCGGATGGGAGCTTTTTGGCTCCAACTACTTTTAAAGACGGTGATTCCCAAGATAGATCTCTGAATCCCATTTTAAACCAAAAGGGTGTGGTCTTGTCCTATGCAGGCGATCGCGCCTTAACTAAGACAACTCACCCAATTAACGGCTTGAACCACAAACCGGCCAATAGAACGGTTCCCTCTGTCTAAACCAACCTTTCAGCATCACTGTAAGCACTTGGTTGATGCGCCTCTTTAGAAGTTGCCATTCCTGCTGCATGACAGCTATCAATTACAACTAACAAACGTTCCGAGCGGATTTGCCGCAAAGCATCTGTAAATGTTTCTGCTGCAAGGGCTGAGTTAGCAAGCTTGGTTGGTTTAATATCATGTTGTAGCAAATAATAACGGCTACTAGTTTTGTCTACCCAGCCATGTCCCGAATAATAAACAAATACGGTTGCACTAGGATCTGTAGTTGCTTTTTCCTTTAGCCAATTCAGACTATCTAGGATCCCTTGCCGTGTTGCTTCTGTATTATTTAGTACGCGAATATGTTCTTTATTATCTGGATAAGCACATAGTTCAGGGTCAACTAAAGCAGCATATATTGCTTGAGTATCTTTGACGGTTACAGGTAAAGATAACTTGCTATAAGCAGACTCTCCAACACCAATTAATAAAGCATAACCGTGAGTAAATTTATCAGTCATGAATACTTAACCTCAATCTTATCCGGTGCTTGCTATAAAGCTAATTGCTTACTCCTCATATTTAGTAATACGGAAAATTATGTAATTATAGGGTAGGGTGGAATTATCTCCCTGTCTTACAATCGCACCTATATCTGGTTTATAAATCCACTCACTCCAGTTAATCGCTGTTTCATCAGGAACCTGGACTGCAATATAGTTTCCTTCTGCTAGGGACACTCCCAAGGCTGCTTGATCAAAATCAAGACCAAGGTAAAATTTTTGTACAGCCACATTTTCGTAACGTTGTGCTAATAACTTGACAACACCCAAGGTAATTTGTGTAAAGGGCGCGATCGCTGGCTGTGCAGTTGTTAAAAGTTTCAGTCCACTTTGGAATGGTGAGGATTCTAAAGCACTTAATATTGTTTTGTCCTCTTCATTTTTGACATTCACTGTAGAGCATTCAAAGGCTATTCCCTGTAAACCCACATGCAACCCTATAAAAACAGGATAGCCTGCAATACCTGCTGACTGTCCTTCTCTTACACGGTAGGTTTGGCTAAAGCTAAGTGATTCTTGGGTTTCTGCGACTTGGTTACGTGCTGCGAAAGTAACCAAAATATCGTGTGTTCCACCCCCAGGATACTTTTGTATATGAAAGCGATCTAGGCGAATGTTGATCCGGTTGTTTTTGAGAGAGGGATCTGGCGCGATCGCACTTGCATCTTGAATTGGTTGCGGCTGATCAAAGCTGGTTTTCCGTAACCCGATGTAGCCAAATCGATAAGTTGCATACATCCACGGCTGCTCTTTAAACAGATTCAACCAATCGGGAACCGCTTTAACTCCCCTTTCTGCGAAGGTATCATTGCTAACACTACTAATAACATCAGGATCTTTCATTTGCTCTAGCTTTGAAGCTATTTCTTCCGGTTCCTCGTAGTCACCAATTACCTTGATGTCTTCAAATACACTAGCCTGTAATTTTTCTGTCATAAATTTTGTTTAAGTGTCAACTAAGTAGTGCTGTACTATCTACGTTTAACACACTTGTACTATTTTGAGACAGGTAGTGGAAGGTATCGCTGATGGTTTTTGGCGATCGCCTGTCAGTACAATATTAGTTCGTAGTTGCGCTTTAGCGCTATGCTGTAGACACGAAGTGGCTTCCCGCAGGGTAGCGCAACTACAAACCTTTTTAGCCTTTTCGCATTATTCTCCCCGACTTACTTTCCATTCATTTCTTGTTCAAAATCCGAAAAGCGATCGCTCTAGTTGGTAGCTTTAACTATAGTCATGTAAAATCGAGGCATATCTCTAACAGATTGCCATAAAGCAAATACTTCGGTAAAGCCTGAACCGCTTTAATGTAATTTTAATTATGCCCACCCCCGACGATACCGATAGTGATTTGGAGGTTTCGCCTCAAGAAGGAACTGTGAGTAGTTCTCCCAAGAGTGAAGTACAACGTGCTAAGTATATCGTTAATATTGCACAGGGAGAGAGCCTTCATATTGGAGATAAAGTTGAGGTAATCGATAAAAGCCCGGATACAGAACATCACTTTACTGAATTACTGGAAACCTACCCTGAGTACCTGCGCGACACAAAGTTTATCCAAATAGTCAAACTGTACTGCGTATTTGATCAAGCGATCGCCTCGACCAACTGCCTGAATCTCTGTTTACAGAGTTCAGGAAAACGATCACAATAAAAATACCCTCTCTGGCAGAAAAGACTATGACTGAACTTTATGGAGGAACTGACCCTAGAGACATTCCCACATATTCTGTTCGTGATGCTGCTCGCTATCTACGAATTCCTACAGCAACAATCCGCTCTTGGACTTTTGGACGACGTTACCAGACCGCAAACGGGTCTAATTTCTTTAAACCCATTATCGTAACAAAGGATACTAGACCACGACTTCTCTCATTTACCAACCTGAAGCCATTCGCTATGAGATGCTTGCTGCATGAGCGAACCTAGACCGATAAGAGTTTTAATTTAAAAGCCAGCAGTCAGGATTGAACTGACGACCTTCCGATTACAAGTCGGCTATGAATTGCTTAAATGTATTGTGGTCGAGGCTTTTGGGAAAGCGTTAAAAAGATTGTCTTAAATTTGTCTTAAATCATCGCTTCTAACTGCCTGCGCTGACGATACAGCGCGAATTGTTGCACCAGCACCCCTACTTCTTCAAATTCCATATCCAGTTCAAGCTGCACATTTTTCTCCTTTTACAACCTCAATAGTTCCGTCGGCTTGCTCAGTATAAGTTTTGTATCCTCTCCAACTAACCTCGATATCAAGTCGCCAAATTTCCTTGATGAAGCCAGTAGATGAAGGATATGGATAAGGGTTAATTGCTTTTTCTATTGCATCTTAGATGAAATAGAAAGTAAATCTTTAAACCACTACGAGTTAGCAGACATTTTGGGTTGCCACTTTCAAACAGCACAACAAAGGATCAATGCCCTTGTAGATGGAGGAATGAGTATCAAGATCGGAAAAGATGGGAGAGTCAATGCTCCCAAACTTGGAAGACCACGTAAGTTAGCAAGGAAAAAGAAATGAGATTTAGAATATGTAGAGAAAATGGTGAAGTCCTAGCCCTTGCTAGTAAAAAACTTGAAGCCATTGACATGGGAATTCTTTTCCCAGATGGAGAAATAATATTCTTACCCAAAGAACTTGAACATCTATATATGGTAGGTGAAATAGTTCCTAGGAATATCATGCGGTCATGCGACCTTGAATCCCTAGCTAGGGACTTAGGGGAGGATTACGTCAGATAAAAATATTGTTTTCGTTTTTTGTTTAAATAAATCCCATGAGCGGGATTGAAATAGGCTAATCTAATTCTACGTGGGCGATCGCGCAAGTTTGCAAGAAGATGATTAAAAAAAGGCATCCGCAAAGATGCCTTTTTGGGTCAAGTACCATCTACCAATAGCTTTGTTGCTTTGACTTTTGAGAAGAAAATCAACCATACCACAAAAAATTAATAATTGTCTTCAGTATTTAATTAATAAGCCATTAATAGTTTAATTATTAATGGTTTTATTTTGAATATTTAATTTTAAAAAGCCCACACCTAAAAATTGTTAAGTATGGGCAAAAACAACAACAAGTTAGATTTGTAATTTAACAGCAGTTGACAAATTTATTATAACCTGTTAATCATTTTTGAATAGCTTCTAAACGAGTTAATTTATTTTCAATCAAATTTATTTTACGGAGCATAATTGCTTCGGCATCTGTTTGTTGAACTTGGGCTGTTAATCTCCATAGTTGATTTTGTAAATTATCAACATCTCTTTGAGTAGCCGTAAGGATTTCCTCAAAAGTATGAGTTTTAGCAATATGTTCTAATAAAATTTTTTCTTGGTTTTCTAAAGCTGCATCAATTTTCTCTTCTCTTTTAGCAGATAAAATTTGCTGAGATTTATCTTGTTCTGTTTTATAAGAGAGCCAAAAAGAAGCTACTGCCACTAAAAAACTAAGTATTCCAATTGTTTGTAGAAAAATATTCCAACTTTTGATGGCTGGGTAGATTCTAAAAATACATTGTCCCACCCACATACAAGATACAGAAAATATCCATGTAGAGGTTAGTGATAATAGGAAGTTTTCGTACCTATAATATTTTAGTGTCAAATGATTCTTAATATTCTGGTATTTCATTTTCTGATAATTCCTCTTTGTATTGAAGAGTAATTTCTGAACATCCTAAAAAAATGACATCATTATTAGTCAAAAATTTACATTCGGTCTTTTTCCCGTTTACATAAATTCCATTTCTACTTTTATATTTACTCCAGCCATCAATAATTAAGTAGCCAAGGTTATCTTTGTACAAAGTGCAATGGAATCCAGAAATTTTTGGATGCTCTAAAATTATTAATTCAACCGGACTACTAAATGACAGCAAAATTTCTTGGCATTTTTGTTTGTCACTGCCAATTAAATAATGCTCAAATAAATAAAAATTTGCTAAAGAATCAGCGTTATTTATCTTAATCGTTATTATAGTTTTCATAATTGACACAATTACGCATTTTTTTCAACTCAGAATTCAAGTAACTGAATCCTGAGTCATTTTTTAGTTTTGGCTTTTATCTTCTTTTGTTGAAGTTTGCGCTAAGCCTGCTGCTCCTGCGATCGCAGTGGAAGCTACACCTAATCCTGCTGTCCATTGTGTGTCACTGAGTTTTGGGGAAAACAACATCCCAATGGTTATCACTCCGCCAATAGAAGCTAAAAATAAAGGGGTGATGGCGTGCAGTGTTTGTGTGTTCATTTGACCCCCAAATATTTTTTTAAATCTCTAAGCCGATTCATCCAACCTTGAAGGAAGCAAGCTTGATTACCCACCCCCCAAGCTCTGTAGGAACTTTCTCTGCTGTCGAAGTAATTCGATAGCAGCCTATCTTCCCCTTGAGGCTTGCTTAACCAGTAGGCAAATTCATTAAGGGTTTGGTGTCCTACAATCCCATCCGCCTTTACTCCGAGACATTTTTGCAAGGTGGAGACACCACGCCCCGAATTCACTTGCCAGTCGAAAACGGCGATCGCCACCCTACGAGTAAACTGATTGCATCTCGCCCCAAGCCAATACTTATTTCTATAAATATCCTTGGCTTCCTCTAGCTTCATATACTTTACGTTTTGAGGTGCTAATCCTTTACTCCTCCGGTATTGGTCGTACTCGCTGTGAATGATTCCATAATTTGTCTCCCCTCCAGAATCGGTGGGGTCGTTGGTATACCCACCTTCGTATTGCAAAACTAAGTTTAAAGCATCCGTGTAATCTTGGTCTGTGGCAGATGTAAAACTCATATACGTAAGTAGTCATTGATACATTAATTTAAGTAATCTAATTTTTCCCACGCAGAGTAATCTAAATATCAAGAGTTTGTTAATAAGGAAGTCCGTGGAAATCCGTGGAAACACAAATTGATCGTTACCCAGTTTCAGAACTAACCAGCAGATATAACGTTGGAAAATCAAAGCTTTACGCCGACTATTTGGCGCAATGCAAGATAAAACCGACTAAAATTCAAGGACGCTCTTATGTTTCATCCGAGGACTTGAAACGATTGGATGAATATCACGTGGCTCAGGGTTTGGGGGAGGAGGCGATCGCCCAATTTCTTCAAAACTTGCCGTCTGCTGAAGATGATAGTGTTTTGGTTCAAACGAGTGCTATATCCGTTTTCCAAAACGAATTTCAAGCTTGCTCTTGTGAGATTGTGGCTTATTACCGAATGGCTAATTTGAGCCAAAAATTTCTATTGACAATTCAAGAAGCTTCAATTTTATCAGGGATGCCCAAGGCAGAAATTAGACGTGCCATTAAAGAAAAAAAGCTTGCAGCAGTAAAAATGGGAGCAACCAAGGTGCGCCAGATCGATTTACAAGAGTATATTGAATTTAAGTTTCAGGCTTGCTTGAGCGGCAATTAAAGCCTTGCCCAAAAACCTTTTTTTGTTTCTGGTGACAAAATGGGGCGACCAATCGAAGTCCCCTTAATAATCGCGCAGCAAATTTTACCTTAAAAAGTTTGAATCACTGAATGAGCAGTTCTGGTAAAAACAGCACAGCATTTTCTGCCCATTGATTACTTAAAATAGTTCCTTGCCGCATTGCTTCAAATACTGCATCATATAAGTCGGCGGGAAGAACACGCAGGCGATCGCCAAACTTCTCATACACCCACAATGGATCATAGCCAGCACGCACCAACCCATTGCCCAAAGTTGAGCCAGTAGCTTGTTGATTATATAACGGTGGTAGCGTGGGTGATAAACCGTCAAAATCTTGGGCAGGATTGTAGTTTTGCCAGTATTCAGAGTACATATGAGCTACGTATAAACTTGTACTATATTTTAATACTGATACTTGATGGTTGATATGCCCAAGGTTTCACAAATTGAATACTGGGATTTGTCCCGCATCCAGCCCTATGACAATAACGCCAAGCTGCATCCCCAAGAACATGTTGACCAGATAGCCGCATCAATAGGGGAGTTTGATTTTTTAGACCCTGTGGCTGTGGACGAGAGTGGAGTATTACTAGAGGGGCATGGAAGGGTACTGGCGGCAAAAGCACGGGGTATGGGAAGTATTCCCGTTATTCAAATAACTGGGCTATCTGATGCCCAAAAAATCGCTTATAGACTTACACATAACAAATTAACCATTAATACAGGTTTTGATTCAGAGTTATTAAAAGCTGACTTTGATATTCTTAATGACCTTGATTTTGACCTAAATTTAGCAGGGTTTGATGCAGAAGAAATAGAGTTATTAGAAGAGAATGAAAATACCAAACTCTTTGGAAGCAGTAGCAAGGGAGGATCTGACGAGTGGGATAAGCCAGAGGCAAGGTGCGAACTAGGGCAAATTTGGCAGCTTGGCAGACATCGACTGTTAGTTGGTGATTCAACCGACCAATTGAATGTAAAACGACTTCTTGAAGAGCAACAACCAAGTTTAATTTGGAGTGATCCACCCTACGGCATGAAGTGCCAACATAAGGATGGAGCTATTGGGGGGGGGGGAGCGCTCAATACCCTACCAAGAAATATCCTAAAATAGCTGGTGATGATTCCACTGAAGTTGCGATCGCCTCTTTTCGTCTTTGTCAACAACTCTTTCCCAAAGCTGTACAAATTTGGTGGGGTGCAAACCATTATTGTGAAGGGTTACTTAATAGTAGTTGCTGGATAGTTTGGGATAAATTGAATGGAGATTCTTGCTTTGCCGATTGTGAATTGGCGTGGACTAACCAAAAAAGTGCTGTTCGTAAATTTTCCTGGCAGTGGTGCGGAATGCTTAAACAAGGTGAGGCTGCTAATCAAAAACGTATGCACCCAAACGAAAAACCAGTGGAAATGATCACATGGTTTTGGGATAAATACTGTGAAGATAAATTGTTGTGTTTCGACCCCTTCTTGGGAAGTGGGACGAGTATAATTGCTGCTGAGAAAACAGGCGATCGCACTGTCTATGGGTGCGAGTTGATGACAGAGTATGCTGATTTGATTTTGCAGCGATGGGAGCTTCGTAGTGGGGCAAAAGCCGAATTGATAGAATCTGTAGAATCGGTTCTTGGTTTTTGATAATCTTTATGTGATTGAATAGTTCCAAATACCAATTTACGCGATCGCACTATGCTTCAAAACCCTTGCAAACAGGTACTATCAAAAATAGTATTTATGTGATTGCCCTTGACCACAGAATTCTGGAAAAAATGGAAGCAACCTTGGAGCCGCGAACAATGCCGAAGACGGTATGTTGAAGGAGGAGACAACATAGGCATTAGACAGCTATCCAGAGACAGTGGGCAACCTCACAGAACACTTGGGATGTGGAGTTCACAGGACTCTTGGGTTAGCCAAAGGGAACAGCATTGCAACAAGCTTGCAACAGTCACCCGCGAGAAGACTATTGAAAAAACTTCTGAAAAATTAAGCGATGAACTTTCAGAAATTGCTTCAACTAACTATAAGGCACATCGTCTTGCGCGGGACTATGCTGTCAGCATAATACAGGTAAAAGCGCAACACATGCAAATTATTCGTCAAATGCCTTTTGAGCAACAGCTAGAAGCTATCAAGTCACATAATGCCCACGAGATGAATTTTTGGTCACTTATACTTAGTAGGGCGACTGAGGGTATAGCGGCGGCGACTGGATTGCCGTATCATATAGATGTAAACGCAGCCGCAAGAAGAGTTGAGAAAGAAGGGCTTATTATCAGTGACCCAACCAGTGAATACGTTGATGAACCAGATAAATGATTATCAAGTTATGATAACTGATTTAATCACTGAAACCACTGTTAATTCTGGGGTTATTCGCCAATATATTGCGCGTTTATTACAAGTAGGCGAGGTCGTTCCTATCAAATTGATTTCTTCACTTCTTGAAAGTATTGAATCTTTAGAAGAAATTAACAAATTTTTAAAAAAAGAAATAAGTCCTAGTATTGAAATACATTTTACCGAAAGCGAAAGATTGAAGCAATTGATTGATCAACAGATAAATTGCAAAAATGACGATCGCCTCTCCTAGTCAGCTTAACCCCAAGCTTAAGCAGAGATACCGCAACAATGCGACAAAAGGACGAGATAAACGGGAATGGATAGAGTGGAAGACTTATGAAACAGCACGCGTCAACGCCACCCCCATGCAGCGTAAATGTTGGGAGTCGTTTGAGGACTTTAGAAAACTAATCGCCAAGCATAAAACTTTCAACCACCACAAAAGCTGGGAATCGCTCCTTAACACTGGGGAAGATTCGCGTTACCTCCGAGGTGTAGCCGGAAGGGATACATTAATACTGGCTCCTCGCGGTTCGTCAAAAAGTACATATTTAGCAGAATGGATTGCTTGGCAGGTAGGTTTACACGCTGCACCTTGGCATAAAATCAGTTTAAAAATCCTTTACATCAGTTACGAGCTAACTACAGCTGCTCAAAAGTCCCGCCAAATCCAAGAGCTTTTAAGTGTTAAAGAATACCAGCAAATATTTCCTTGGATACGACCCTCTAAAAAGAAATGGGGGGAGAGGGAGTGGGCTATTGATTTTGAGTGGGCGCAACTACCCACTACAGAGGAACCGTATACTTTATGTTGTGCTGGTTTAGCTGGGGCGTGTACTGGAAAAAGAGCCCATTTATTAGCTTTGGACGACTTGATCAAGTCTCCAGATGACATTGCTAATCCGACTGTGCGCGATCGCATGGTCAACAACTGGAACACGGTCATCCGATTTGTGCGCTTTGACGGTTCCCGCGCCATCTGCCTAGGAACCAGGATGAGAGCCGATGATATTTACTGCACTACCTTTGTTGAACCTAAATGGCTATTAGAAGAGCAATCCGCGCTATTAACTCATGATGATGGTACAGAGTTTAGTTACTGGGAACCAGAAGGACCTGAGGAACCGGGGCAACCCCTATCCATGTTGCAGCAGGAAAGAGAAGAAGATCCTGTAACTTTTAGCTACCAACGTCAAAACAAGATAGTACGGGTTGAAATTCAATCAATTAACCCTGGTCAAATTTTACGGGGCATTCTCCCAAGCCAGTTTCAATCCTTGGTGCTGGGTGTCGATTTGTCGGCTGGCTTAAAAGAATCGAATGATTACACGGCAATGGTGCTGGGTGGTGTGTTTGAATCCCTAACGGGGAATCAGTACTGGGTCATCGATTCTTGGGAAGATCGTATCATGGGCAACACTCCCAAGCTAGATGCAATTATTGATTTGTGGGAAACTTGGAAACATTTGCTTCCACAAACCCAGCGATTCAACCCAAAAACTGGGGAGTGGGAACAAATGCCAGTACTAGGACTTGAGCTATGGTTTGACTCCTCAGCCTATGGGTTGTCCCTCCAAGGAGACTATGAGGATCATATCATCAAGCGGAATCAAATTCATGATTGGCACGTGCGCCCAGTACCCGCATCTGGGCGCGGTGGGAAGTTAGAAAGGCTACGTCGGCATACAGGGTTATTTCACAATAAGTTGGTATATTTTAATATGTACGGTCGGTGTATGCCGGATGGGCGCAAGCCAATGGGTAGGCTGATTCAGCAAGTAACAGAGTTTGGTTCAACGGCTCATGATGATTTGGCAGATGCTTTTGAATTGTGTCTAAGCGGGTTGCGATCGCACCTGCCAATGACGAGAGGGAGTTATTGATGGCGAATTGGGGCGATCGCTATGGCAATCTTAAGCAATACAGAAAGCGAGCAGCGCGTGCTCATGAATCAGTTAATGGGTTGTGCTGCTGTTGCTTAAAGCGCAAAAGCACCGTAATGCACCATAGTAGCTACAGAAAATCAGGGGATAGACGAGGCGACAACTGGTTTCCGATTTGTAAAACTTGTCATACCAAAGCTCATTCCCCTCAAAATTGGGTTAAGGACAAACAAAACCCTATTTGGAAAAATCGAAACACAAGGGAATTTTCAAGGCAACTAAAGCGCGGTTATAGAGCATTACAAGATAAAGTGTAAAAAAAGCACCGTTATCCTTATACAAGTGTAACGGCGAGAATATCAAGTTAGGTGCATCTTAAGTTAAGTTACCCAAAAATCAAAAATGTCTAACCGTCGCACCCACACTTACACCAGCCGCAGTGATGGAATGGATTCTCCTGAAACCCGCCGTCGTCGCTTGAAAGCATTGAAAGCTTTAAAAAGAGCTTTAACCGCAAAAAGAGCTTTAACCGCAGAAGAAATTGCTGAACTCAGAAATTTAATGAAGGAATTTGGTACTGATGGCTAAAATTATCAATTTAGAAAATGCTCGTCAGTCCCTTAAATTATTTTATGTCTACTACCAAAACAACATTTATACAGCTGTAGATGTGAGTAAGAAAAAAACTAAAAATGACCGAATTGCACTTTTACCAATTCCTACACCTAACTTTGTGCAACAGACAGCGCGGAATAAAGAGGAGGCGATCGCACTGGTTAAACAATTTCAAGCAGAATCTTTGCTCAGTAGCCCCTTATAAGCAAGGGTGGTGGAGCTACTAAGCAGCGATGATGTAAGTGTGGTTGTTGAGGTAGTACGCGACACCACCGTTTACTACTTCGCTTTTTACTTTTCCTTGATATTTCATTGCGGTTCTGGCTGTAACATTGCGAAGAAAAATGCTTTGTGGAATAATCCAGCAAACACCGTTTTCTTCACGTTCAACATGGTTGGTTAGCCATGCTTCAAATTCAGATTCAACTACGTTGGTTTTTGTTAGTCTGTTGTATTCTGCTTGAAGAATGACTTTTTTTTGATTTAACTTGATTGAAGTTTTGCCTTCTTGGCGTAGTTGCTTGAGTGCGATTTGGAGTTGGCGGTAAGTCATTGTTTTTGTTCCCTTGCTTGCTATATCTATATGATAACATCTCAGTTTATAACGTCAAGGGAAACAAAAATATTATTCCTGTTTTTGTTGCTTAGAATAATGTCGTTCCATTATTTCTTTTCTGTAAAGTTGTCCTTCAGGCGTTTTGGGAAAGCAGTAAGAGCAGAAACCACGCTCAATGCTTAGCTTTCCTTTCATGGGGCGCTCGCACATTTTACATTTTTGGAGTTCTTCTCCAGAAGACTGGCGATCGCGCCATTCCTTTAATCGTTGATATCCTGATTTAGCCATCATATTTCTCCATTGGGTCAACTCGACCAATACCTAATTCAAGCAACTTTTGCTTAACACCTTCCCAAGTACCACAGTAGTAGTACTTTTTATCTTTCAGGTTTGCCAAATAATAACCTGGCTGTCCACCATTAAGACGAAACAACTCAATAATTACTGCTTGTTCTGTTGTATCAAACAGGCGTGCGATTTTTTGTAAATCGGTTTGTTCGCTGCTGGGATTATAAAATACTTGGCTTGGATCTTTTACAATCCAAGTTGCTCCAACACGCTTGTAAATTTGATAATAAATTGGCGTAACAATTTTTCTTGCCATGATACACTTAGGGTAGAAAAGAAAGAGTCCCCAAGTGCTAGTTGGGGACTTTTAGGCTAGTTAAATCTAGGTTTCGGGGTTATCTTCTTCCTCGATTCCTAGCTCTTCACGAACATCATCACCAAACATAATTTGGCGATCGCCAGTTTCTTCGTCAGTCTCAACCCATCGGTCTTCAACTGAATGACTTTCTTCATCAAGATGTTCGTAAGTCTTCTCGATTTCTGGCTCTTTGTGTCCGTTGCCACCTGAATAAACCATTGTTATCACCTCCTAATAAGGGTATAATTTTGTTTTTCCCTTATATACTAATGATAACATTTGAGTTTATAAGCGTCAATAAATAATAAAAATTAAATATTGATTTTTTTTAACTAACTTTTTTTATTTTGCTTGCTTTGATTTCTCAAATTTGCATTCCAGCACGCTTCCATCTAAAAAACTAATAATCACCCTTGTGGGAATGCGAACAGTTAGCTTTTTCATTTCTTCCCTAATAGCGTCCAACCGTCGCGGGCTAACTTTATCGATAAGCACAGCGGCAACAGCAATGTTAGCCCGTGCTATAGCGTCCACCACCTCATTTACGTAAGCTTGCAAGGTAATATCATCCAAGCTAGGAAAGCGCCGTTGAACATCTTGATTAATTCGTTGAATTGCCAGCACTTCATCAGGAATTGACACCATCAGCGCAGCCCCCGCATTGCTAGCGCTGCTGATTGCGCCCTAAATAAATTATCCTGATTAAACCCAGCTTGTTGCATTTGTGACTGATTTTGCAACTGGGATTGTAACCTATTTGTTGTAGCATCTTGCTGCATCTTGTTAAGGTCGTATGTTCCTTGAATTTCTTGTTGATTCAGTTTGTACTGTCGTCCAAAATTAGAGTCCGCTTCTTGGTTGCGCAATCCTAGATTAAATTGGGCGAGTTTTTCATTTTGACCAAGTTGAAAATTAGATAAATCTTTAGCAGTGTTTATCCAGTCGCCAAACCCACCACCAAATAATCCACTATTATTACCAAATAAACTCCCAAAACCAGAGGAATCACCAGTATTTTGATTACCTGTTGACTGTTGGGCAATTTGAGATGGCAACATTCCATACTTTGATTGCAAAGCTTCGAGTTGTTGTTGTCGCTGAAAAGTTGATTCGTTTTGTTTTAAATAATCCTGCCATTGTTGCGGCGAATAACTTCCAAACCCTGCATTATATCCTGCTGCCATTACCAATATCTCCCGTTAAACTGACCACCACCAAACAATGAACCGAAAATATTGCTTCCAGCGTTTAACGCCGCTATTTTTTGATTACTAGCATTTTGCTGCGCCAATAAACTGGATTGTTGTTGCCCTTGCTGGGCGGACAATAAAGATTGGTTATAGCGGTTGTTGTCTGCAATTGCCATATCCCGCCCAAACTGGTTATTCGCGGTTTGTTCTCCAAGTTGATATTGTAGTCGCATCATACCAGCTTGAGGGCTGAGATGTTGAACATAAGTGACTATCGGATGTTCAGGAATACCACCGATTCGAGGCTCATAATCATAAATCCCATCGCTATAGCCGGAAAAGCTTCCACCCGAATATCCGTGCCGATCTTGAATAGCTGCGGCATTTTGAGCAGTTGTTAAAGCCGCTTGGCTATCGGTGCTAATTTTTTGTTGATAATTTTTAGCAGCTATATTTCCCGCCTCTGACTGAGCTTGTAGAGCATTGTTAAGTAAATCTTTAGTTGCGTAATCGGCATATTGATTTTGTTGTTCTAAGTTTGATGCCACATTTGAAGCTTGAGACTGATCAATTTGACCAATTTTTTTTAATGTATCGACAAGCACACCAAACGTGTTTTTTATACTATTATTACCAAATAAACTAGATGGTTCAAAGTAAAAATCTGTCTTTAATGGTGATTGAGAATTTTCCATAATTTTTTTTAAAGCTGATTACATTATGGCTCCACTGTAATCATTTGAACATCCCAGCCCCGATCCTCATTGCTTCATTTATCGCTTCAGCGCTCGTTTGGTTGTTACGAGCCAAAGTTTCTAGTTGGACTTGATTTATTTGGGCTTGTGCTGCCTGAACTTGTAACGCTGGGTTACACGCATATTGCAAAGTAGTACCAGGGATACTTCCAGGTAAAGCATGAGAAGCTATGTCTACTTTATTATTTTGCAAAATTTGACCTTGCGCTCCTGCTGTGGCTATCCAATATAATCGGTAGTCTCCATTGTTACAACTGGCAACAGCGTATGAACGAGAAACCGTTATATTAGAACCAGCAGGATAGTTAACTTGTGACCAAAAACTAACAGTATCGGAAACTTTCGTTAATGACCCGGTTTCTATTGAAACAATACCACCATCTGAAGTTTTGATGATTGGCAACCATTGATTAGATGGAACTGGAATAGAGGTTTCCTTGGCTTGAACAACCTGAAGTTTAGGAGCGCTTAATACTTCGGTTGGTTGAATGGTTTGAGTTTGGTGAGAGCTACAACCCGTAGTTAAAACTACCAAGATTGCAAATTTTTTAAGTAAGCTGTTCATTTAAATACTTTGGACTGGTTGCTTTTAGTGTCACGTGATACAATGCAAGCTCCCTCAGCAAGGATATTGAATTATTGTAAAGATGTAGCAAAGGAAAATATTGCCTTAAACAATCTATGTATTTTGTTGTAATATTTTTTACTCGTAAATTACTAGAGACATATATTTGATGGCAAGAATATAGTTATTAGGTGTCGTGGAAAAAACCTGCTTAAAACGAGCAACCTTCCCCCATTAAAGGGTTGAGAAGTGCCACTCCCGGGTGTGGAAGGGCAAAACGCGCTGTTTTTAGGCTTTTATTGAAACTTTTTGTCATTAAAGCAGCGCGTTTTGCCCAAGGTTGCTCGTTTTAAGTAGATAAATGCGTCGTCTGTAATTATTAGGATGACCTATGGATTTCACAGAACTTAATACGCTTCTTGATAACGCCATCCAATTTTTTACTGGATTCGCAATACAAAAGCAGAACTATGAGTCTCAGCTAGCGGACAAAGATAATCAACTAGCTGAGAAAGATAAAACAATTGCAGACCTAACCGCACAGCTTAAAACTGTCACTGCCACGGCTCGGGCAGAAGAGACAGAGATTAATTCATTGCATGATAAGCTGACTAACTTGAACAATCTGATTAATGGTCAATCTGCACCAAGCACTCTAGGTCAGACAAGTGACCCTGCACAGCCTTTTCCAGCAGCATCATAAGTTTCAAACCCATATCTGTTCGCTATTAGGCGATAAATACGTATCGCCTGATGCATTTTCTTCTTTTGATTGGCTAAAAATGCGAACTATTACTGATTTCTGCGCTTTTAAAGCTGCTTATTATACTAATTACTAGAGGTTCTTAAAATTCAACAACTTAACACTCGATTTCCACTCCTTGTTTGCTCCGCTCTTAACAGAGCGGTTTTTACTGAGATTGATAAATAATACGCATTATCACTGGTTTATGTATAAAAAATAATTTTTAATATGTATTAGCCGAAAGCCATGAGCTGAATATTTAAAGTTATCCTGGTTTAATTTTTTGTAAACCGCTCCCGTGGGCGGTTTTTACTTGGGTTATTT
>NZ_JAAKGC010000383.1 GCF_017591665.1 Aetokthonos hydrillicola CCALA 1050
CACGCCAAAAGAAAGAATAACACCAAATCTATTATTAAAATATTTATAAACAAATTTCAATGGATTTAATGCATTAATAAATTTATACTTGAATAGTCCAGGCAAAATGCCAAAAATATAGATCAAAGAAGACTTGTGTGTCCAATAGCCGACATAGATAAAGATACAAGCAATTACGAAATTGTCAACATAGATGGCAGGTATTATAAATATCCATGAATAAATTTGCCTCATCCAAAATAGTTGAAAATAGTATCCTTGAGTCGTCACATTAATTAATATGATTAATGGATAAAAAGCGGGCATAAATAGCATGGGAAATACGGTGAATGCCGTATTCATAGTCAACGATTGAATGAATAAAAAACTCAGTTTACTAGATCCTATTAGTGGACTCAAATATTTAGGCAAAATGAAAGAGACTGGTTCCATTTTTATATCTGAAATCGTCAACCCCGTCTCCTTACGAAGCGAATCATAAATATCAAGATATGTAATTGTATCGTTAAATGGCTGAAAGCTAGCTATGTGTGTAGTTATTGTAAATAAAACTATTAAGATTATAAATATATTAAATACAGGTTTTTGATTTCCTCGTATTTGATTTTGGGAAATATTAATTTGGCAATATGCGAGTAGAAAAACTACACCAACTAAAGGAATTATAGTCCAAATAGCTAGACCAAATATCAAAATAAACTTTTTAAAATCGCCAAACAAAGAAAAAAATTTATGTATTGAATGGATTTTATTTTTTTCTAGCACAAATTCAACAAGCATAATTATATAGTTACTCAGTTTTTTTGTATATTCACCGCTTCCTTATAAACTGTAACGTACTGCTGTGCTACCCGAATTGGATCAAACATATATTCTGCGTGACGACGGGCTGCTAAACTAAGAGATTTACTTTCCTTTTGTTGCTCTATAACCCATTGAATTCCTGTTGCTAAATCTTCTACTTCGTATGGTTGTGCTAAATAACCTGACACTTTATGATCAATCAAATCAGGCATTCCTCCAATTTTGAAGGCAACAGTAGGAGTGCCACAGGCTATCGCTTCAACGACTGTGTTCGGTAAGTTATCTTGTCTAGAAGGTGCAACAAAAACATCAGCAGCAGAATAGAGTAGAGCGAGAGAAATATCATCACCGAGATGACCCGTGTATCGAAGTGGAAAACCCAATTTAGGAACTTGTTCGGGAACTGATTGTCCAAAAATTACTATTTCGATATCTTTTAACTGTTGAGTTTCAAGAAAACTGATGGCTTGTAATAATAAATCAATACCTTTGCGAGGATCGTTAGTTCCGCCCAAAGCCCCAAATAAAATTAACGATCGCTGTTGAGGTAAATTCAAAAGCTTTCGTGCTAATGTTTTTTCAATCGGACGAAAGCTATCTAAATCTAGGGGATTAGGTATTACTGAGACGGGAAAATGTGGCATCAATGCACTATT
>NZ_JAAKGC010000384.1 GCF_017591665.1 Aetokthonos hydrillicola CCALA 1050
CTATTTGTATAGCCACGTTGTTCCTTGTCAAAACCTCCTATCCAAGCAACCACACCTTTTTCTCTCACTGCAGCAACCAAAGAACTCCGCATAATACTATACTGAGAAAATGGCAATGCTCCTTCAGGAGTTAAAACTGCATCCACTCCTTGATTTGCCAAGGTTAGGTATCCAGTGGTGTACCCTTCTATTGCTCGACGGAAACCTTCTGGATAAAGTTTGATTGTATTGGGAATGTTACCTTGAATAATTCCAACTTTTAATGCTGCTTCTGGTGGTTGAGCTAAGGGAAGTTTGTATAAGCTAAAACCAATCAGGTGACAGGTAATAAGTAACGCTGTGGCGATCGCTAAATATTTATCAATGAACCACTTGCGTTTAAACTGAAAACCGTTTATCCAACTCTGTGCTAATAAACCGTTAACTGCAACAATTGCTGCTACCACCGCATTTGGTCCTGAGAGTTGACCAAGGTGTAAAATTACCAAATTATGCGGACTCTGAGTGTAAGAAAGAGAACTCCAAAATAAAGGACCAGCACTCCAAAGCCTTTCTAATACGCACCAAATAGCTGTGCCAATAAGAACTCGGCTCAGAGGAGAAAGTGCAATTTGAGATTTATAATTTATCCAAGATAAGCACGTTCCCCAGACTGCAACTAATGCAGCTCCCCAAAGAGTAATAAATATCCAACAAAACAGGGCGATCGCAAGACTCGCCAACCAAGGAACACCCATCCAAGTCATGGGATGAATTCCGGTAATCCAGGATAAAGCAATACCGTGATAACCAATACCCCAGGCTAAACTCATTAAAAATGAAGAATTTTCACCCTTATTTTTAAGGATTAAAACCCATAAAGGAGCTAAGGCAATCGAGGCTAAAAACCAAGCACCTACAGGGGCTACTGTTAGTCCCATTAAGATACCACTGGCAAGAGTAATCAAAAGTGCAAAATTAAAATGAGAAATCTTCATTTTTATAAAGAATTCAGAAGTCAGGAGTCAGGAGCCAGAATAACTTCTGACTTTTGTATTCTGACTCCTGTATTCTAAATACTGACCGCCACAAAAAAGGGATGCAAACCCCTAAATTTATTTTGGTGGTTGTTACTTTTGACTTTTGACTTTTGACTTTTGACTTGGAGCGAAGCGACTGACTCCTTTTTTAATTTTCAGCCTCTTCGACGTCACCACTATCTGGAGGAACTATTGCTACTCCTGTGATTGCATCATCTCCGTCTAGGCGCTGCACTCGTACACCAGTTGCTGAGCGGGATTGTATGGAGATAGCATTTACAGCTTGGCGTATGATGATACCCCGATTGGTGACCATCATGATTTCATCGTCGTTGTTGACAATGTGTAAGGTTGCGAGTTGATCTTTAGTTTTCCGGTTTTTAAATTTGGTTGCCATTAAACCCTGACCTGCACGTTTTTGCAACCGGAATTGGG
>NZ_JAAKGC010000385.1 GCF_017591665.1 Aetokthonos hydrillicola CCALA 1050
TCAATTTAATTCACCAACTGGCTATTGTTGCTTTCGCGATCGCTGTCTTTATCAATGTACCAAGCCCATTATCCGCATTCGCGCTAAATTCAGGAGTTGATTCTGCCATTTCCTGTGGTGAAGGTATGGTGTTGATTCCCAAGGGGACTTTTACCATTGGCTCAGATAACTACTACTCATCAGAGCATTCTGCAGAAGATGTGACCATTGATAGTTTTTGTATTGATCGCCACGAAGTGACTAACGCAGAATTTCGCAAGTTTGTCAACGCCACCGGCTATCAAACTATTGCTGAACGCCCCTTGTCAAAAGAGCAATTTCCCGATTTACCCGATTCGCAACGGCAACCAGGCTCCCTTGTGTTTCAGCCCCCCGAACCAAGAGTACAACAAATCGCTTATTTAAGCTGGTGGCATTGGGTAGTGGGTGCTAACTGGCAACATCCTTATGGTCCCAATAGCAGCATCAACGGTTTAGATAACTATCCAGTGGTTCACATTGCCTATGATGATGCTATTGCCTACGCCAATTGGGTTGGCAAATTGCTCCCTACTGAAGCCCAATGGGAATATGCAGCACGGGGTGGTCTAAGTGCCGACGCCTTCATTGCCGGTGAACAGTATTCGCCCAAAAAAGCTAACACCTGGCAAGGGGTATTCCCCTTCTTTAATACTAAGGCCGATGGCTATCTCGGTCTTGCACCTGTGGAATCCTTTCCTCCCAATGGTTATGGACTTTATGAAATGCTAGGCAATGTTTGGGAATTAACCTCAGACTGGTATAAAACTGGTCACTCAGGTAAAGCCCACAGCCTCAATCCGTTAGGACCTGATGAAGTTGACAGTTTTGATCCCAACAAACCTGATCAAGGTGCTTTGCATGTGATTAAAGGGGGTTCTTTCCTGTGCGCCCCGAATTACTGTAGTCGTTATAGACCTGAAGCACGGGAGTCTCAAGCCCCTGATACCGGCACAAATCACCTTGGATTTCGTTTAGTTACATTCACAAAATCTTGACTTTACTTGACTTGACATGACAATACTAACAAATAATGTCCAACAATGTTAGGCAATGTTCAGTGAATCAGCTACTAGGAAACAACTCCCTCTTTGGTCTGTGCGTGGTCTAGTTCTGGTAACTTTTTTCCCAAAATCATCACGATGACCATCATTAATAAACTTGTGACCATAATGATGCTCACCACATTGGGATCATCGAAGTTACTCGTCCCTATTAACAATGCTGCGGCAAAATTTCGTTGAGCAGTTCCTACTCCTAGCACTCTTTGAGTGTCAATTCCAGGACCACCTAAAAGATAACCGACAGTAAAGGAAAACACAACAAAAATAGCACAAACAAAAATTACACCTGTTTTTAATAAAAAAATAATCTCGCTAAAGTGTACCAGGAGTAATACTATGATTGAGCTTATCAGCCAGAAACTCTGTATC
>NZ_JAAKGC010000386.1 GCF_017591665.1 Aetokthonos hydrillicola CCALA 1050
AGTTGAATGCTCGGAAACAGGACTTTAGGGTTTGTTGATCTACCCCCACTTCACAAGCAAATACTTTTGCTACTGTATCTGGATCTAACCCAGTGCGAATTGCTAAGGCTTGATGGGTATAATGTTTATCTAAATTTTCACAACTTTCTGATTGTGATTTTGCATCTTGCAGTTTTTGAAATCCTTGCAGTGTTAGGATTACACCACGTTTCCGGCTCCTTTGTTGGGGCTTCATTAAATACCTCACAGGTAATAAATATATTTTTTATGGATAAGGATTTCTGGATTACTAATGTATCTTCTCGAACCACTAAGAAATAGGAGGATGACTGGCACAAGTCACCACCAAATAAATAGGACTGACTCTTTAACAAAAAGCTTAACTATGTAGGTTAAGTCTGAACCATAGGTTAAGCCTAAAGAGGTAATCTTGCCCTTTTATTTATAGAGTTAGAGCGCATCAACTTATGCACTTGCTTAAAAGTATGTCAAATTAGCGGATGCGATCGCCCTTGTTTTCCATATTGCCAATTGCGTCCCTGCTGTCTAGGGTCTGGAATACGAGATGCTCTCAAACTCTGAAATTTAGGTTCACTAGATACTTGCTATTGGGCGCTGATAACTGTAGATGCTGTACCTAAGATCATTGTACCAATTTTACCGAAAAAAAGAAACGTAATGATAGGTTCAGTATTGCTGGAATAGGCTTTGTGCTTAAAAAGAAAAATTGATTGATCAGAACTTTATAAGTTCTTTTTAAGTTCATCAATTTCGGTTGTCAAGGCTGGATTGAAAGAAGCAAACTGAATTCAATGACATATACGGGCTAAACAAACACTCTTAAAAGTATTAGCAGTGTATGTTCTCTACTAAACACACATGGAGAAATAAAACTATGACTAGCACAACCGAAGCACAAGGTCCTGCTACCAGTGCGAATTTGTACAATGATATGCCTACTCTCAGTAATGGCACTGTTAGCGAAGGAGTTAGATTAGTGCAACAGATTTTAATTCGTTGCTACCATTACGAAATTACCTTTGACGCTGACTTTGGCCCACAAACAGAGGAAACTGTCAAAGACTTTCAACGCAAACATCATATTACTGTAGATGGGATTGTCGGGGTTCAAACTTGGCGTACTTTGATTGGATCTGCCTGTAAACCTAGACCTTAACCAAAAGGCTTGAAGAAGAATACATCCGTCAGAATACATCCGTCAGAATCAATTAGTCGGGGATTCAAACCCGCCACTGATTGTAATTTTGAATTAATAATTTTGAATTGTTTTGACTTTTGTCAATCGATGATTTCTACTTTTGTTCCATTTTATTCAACTACACTCAGGAGAAAATCATGTCTACTATTTCTAGCCCAATTCTGCGTCCAGGTAGCACTGGTGAAGATGTCAAACATCTGCAACATGATCTCAATATTTATGGATACCA
>NZ_JAAKGC010000016.1 GCF_017591665.1 Aetokthonos hydrillicola CCALA 1050
TTACTTTGATTTTTTTCAGCTTTCTGACTAATTTTCTCACCTTTTTCTTCTAATTGGATAAAAACATTACGGTTTTAGAGTATGCTGGGATCGCGCTGTGGCATTGTTTATCAACGTCAACCCACAGTTTTTATTAAGTATAAATACTTAATACAGACAGCTAATATTAAAAGAATTTTGTAATACAAAATGTATCACAAAATGAAGTGCAGAATGTGGGATAAAAGTACCAACGAAATCGAAGTAAGAGAAACTAAAGTTCGTGCTTTTTTTAACATCACTCAAAGTGATTGATTACAGAATGAGCTATAGTCTCGTTTCCATTCTTATCAATAGGATCGGATTGTTTAGGTTGTTGGGGTGGTTGTTGAAGAAAATCCCAAGATCCATTAAAAAACTCAGATGGGGTCAGGATTTGATGCTGATTGTAATTCTCAATACCTTCTAGTAGAAAAGCTGCTTCTGCAAAATCATCACGAGTGACTGAAACAATTGGCACTCCCAATTTGGTAGCTTCAGCAAAAGTACCGTAACCTGGTTTAGAAACAACTCTTCCACAAACAGGCATAAAATCTACAGGACGGTATTTACGGTCAGTAATTTTTATTATATTAGGCAAATCCGGAGCCGACTTATCAAAGCAAATAAATTGCCAGTCAGGAAATTGCTGTAAGTTATGGTACGGAATTTGCTGTAAACCCAAACCACCAAAAGTGAGTAAGATTGTCTTTTCTATCGGGGTATTTATCCCCCAAATAGCACGTATTTCATCTTCACTATAACGAGGAGAACCACCTGTTAAGCCAACCTCGGTGATATTTTTGAACGCTTGCATTGGTTCATGAAAGGGAAGACGAAATAGACGATCGCTCTTTGAATAACACTCCCCAATCCATTCAGCAATCTCTGTAAAGGGATCACCCCAATCTTGATAGATGAAGTCCCACCCAAAATTACTAATCATCCAGCAAGGTATTTCGGCTACTTGAGCAACAACACTGGTGAGGAAAGGAATATCTGCCAAAATGAGATTAACTCGATTTTGACGGATAAAGTTTACCTCGGAAGCAACAATGGAATTTTGGTTTTTCTTAATTTCGAGTAATTTTTCCAAAGTCGCTTCTTTATCCATTGTCAAGCTATCTGATTGCACCACACCCAAATCAAACGCACGAGGACGATGGATAAAATCACCTTCGATATAACACTCTAGTAACCACCTTGGTGCTGCTGTGGACATAATCAACAGCACTTCAGGACATAACTTTTGAATTGTTGCGGCGATCGCAGCTGTTCGCGTGGTATGACCAAAGCCATGATTGGTAATTGCTATATATAGAATTGGACGATCCATTTATTCTTCATCACTTTCTAAAAAATTGACTTGCTCGTAAAGGTCATTTAATTGAATTTGAAAATCAACTGTAGAGAGCGATAACGTTGCAGATTCATCTTCAATTTCATCAAGAACCCATTTATTATCAGGCGTTTTCACGTAGTGCATCACATGATATTGATATTGGTCGATTAAAATATACTCCTGAAATTCTGGTATAGAACGATAGTAAAGAAATTTATTTCCTTGATCATAATTTTGGGTAGATTTAGATAAAACTTCGGCAATCAGTAAGGGGTTCATAACAGTAGTTGTACTCGTTCCTGTATAAACAGGTCGTCCTTGAATTACCATCACATCAGGATAGGTGTACTGTCGATAACGAGGTATCCACAAGCGTACATCACCAATATACACTTCGTAATTTTTACGCCTTAAAGCTAACTTCAAGTATGCATAAAAGTTGCCTGCAATTTTATTATGATTTGTTGTACCACCTGTCATTGGGACTATTTTTCCATCACGGTACTCGCTTTTATATTCAGCCGTTTCTTCAAGTTGTAAATACTCTTCGGGCGTGTAATAAAGTTTTTGAGTTTGTACTTGCATAAATATACACCCCATTTGCTACTAAACTTGACAAAATCTTTGGATTGCATCAACAAGCTGGTCTATTTCTGATTGTAAAGTGAAATAATGGACGCAAGCTCGTACACAATTTGGACTGGCGATCGTGCGAGTAAACAACCTTTCTGACTCTAGGAAACTGGCAAGTTGTTTGGAGGATTGCTGCTGGTTATTGGTGAGTTGAAATGAGACTAAACCACTTTCTGGCGGGGAAGTTCGTAAACATTTCACATGAGGTAGTGCTGCTAAGCGTTGCCAGAGATACTCGCTATTACGACAAATTTCCTGATAACGTTTTTCTGGTGTTCCCCATTCTTGATGAATTGCGATCGCCTTTTTCAGACCAGTATATAACGGATAATTTGACGTTGCGACTTCATAGCGTCGTCCATCAGGGTTCCATTCGACTGGATCACCTTGGCTATTAGTCACAATACTACGCCACCCGATAAAAGTAGGGTGGAGACTTTGTTGCACTTCTGGGCGTACATATAAACCTCCTACACCACCGGGACCACACCACCACTTATGACCTGTAAAAGCATAAAAGTCAGCCCCTATTTCTGTTAAGTTCAAAGGTAATAAACCGACAGATTGTGCAGCATCTACTAGCAATCTTACGTCACGATTTCTGCATACTTCAGCTATTTTGTCAAGTGGTAAAACTTGACCTGTATTCCACAGGACATGACTTAAAATGACAAGGCGAGTATTAGGGCGTAGGTGTTGGTTAAGAACTTCCGTGGGGTTTCCGTCGTTGAGAGTCGCCATGATAGGACAGATGGTGATCTCAACACCAAATCTACGACTAATTTCCCTTGCTGTCGCTATAATCCCAGGATGTTCACAATCTGATAACAGCATGTGGTCGCCAGTATGCCACTCGATCCCCCACATAGCGATATTACAGCCAACGGTCACATCCTCAGTTAAAGAGATTGTTTGGGGTGGGACGTTCAATTCAGACGCGATCGCATCTCTTATGGCTTTTGTCTCCTGCTGAATCCAGCTATTTACCTTTGCACTAAAAGGACCTACTTGCTGAATATAAACTTGAGCTTCCGAGATAGCATCTATTACGGATTGGGACATTGGTCCTTGTCCACCGTAGTTAAAATAGACCTTATTAGCTAAAGCTGGAAATTGCTCTCGATACTGATGCAATTCGTTTGGTGATGCAGAAATAATGGTCATAGAGGGAGGTGAAAAAGGAACCACTTTCGTATTTTGCCATGCAGTCTAACAGTCAGCTAGAGAGCTTCAAGAAACAGTACACAGACTTTAATTATCTGGAAGCCCCCCAGAAAGCGCTAATTTTGTTAGCTTAAAAGAATGTTAATTAATGCTGAACTGTTATTGCAATACCAACGCTGTAAGCGCCGACCTTTTTTAGATACTTACGGCGACAAAAGCCAACAAAATGTTGGTAATGATCTGCTGCTAAAACTTCAACAGGACAAAATTGCTCATCGTTCTAGTGTTTTAAAGAAGTTTACGTATCAACGAGCGACCTATCCCTCAGGAAACTGGGCTTTAGGGAATGCGGCTACATTAGAGTTGATGCAGCAAGGGGTTGAGTGTATTTATTATGGAGCGCTGCTAGTAAATGATTCTGAAAGATACAGCCTCTTTAGCTGTCCGGATTTACTGCTGAAACAGCCAGGACAGTCTTGCTTTGGAGATTGGGTTTACGTTCCAGTCAGTATTGAGCTAGGTAAGCGCCCTAAACAGGAATACCAGGTTGTATCCGCCTTTCATGCTCATGTATTGGGGATAGTGCAGGAAGCAGAGTTAAAAACTTCTTGGCTTATATTACGTGGTAGAGAGGCGGGTTATCCAGTTGACTTACTGAAATGGACGCCACAAATGCACACTATTTTGGACGAGTGTATTCAAACACTGGAAACAGAAGAAGCACCAGAACTGTTTATTTCTCGTCAGAAGTGCAGTCTTTGTCCTTGGTACAGTGATTGTTACACAATAGCTAGATCTCAAAAGCATCTTTCACTATTACCAGGAGTCACACCTATTCGCTACACCCAATTACAAGCACTGAATATAATAACAGTCGAATCTTTGGCAAATACTTCTCCTTATGAATTGGAAGATCTCCCAGGTTTTGACAGCGAAGTGGCTCTTAAACTAGTTCTACAAGCTCAATCTGTCTCAGAAAATCGTCCTTTACTCTTAAGTGACGCATTTGTCAAGAGTAATGAAAACACAAATAACATCTCTTATAATCAACACATAGATTCTTCTAATCTATTAATTTTACCAGATAACAAAAGCTCGCTCTTGGAAAGTACTACACTTACAGCCCCTATAGAGCTTTATTTTGATATTGAAGCGCAACCAGATTTAGACTTAGATTATTTATTAGGAGTTTTGGTTGTTGATAGGCAAGCAAACACACAGCAATTTTATTCAATGCTTGCAGAACGACCAGAAGATGAGCAGTCAATTTGGGAACAGTTCCTAGATTTGGTCTGGCTGTATCCAGAAGCCCCTATTTATCATTTTTGTGTTTATGAATTTGATACAGTTAAACGGCTTGCAAAACTTTACCGGACTCCACACTCATCTGTAGAACCTGTTTTAAGCCGGTTTGTAGATGTTTATGAACAATTAACCCAAAGTGTAGCACTACCAGTAGAAAGTTATGCGCTTAAAGCGATCGCTCGTTGGTTGGGGTTTGAGTGGCGTGATTCTCAAGCGAGTGGTGCTAAGTGTATTTATTGGTATGATCAATGGTTAAAGACAGGCGATCGTAGTTTGCTGGATATTATTCAGCGTTATAACGAAGATGATTGTCGCGCTACCTGTAGTGTGAAAAATTGGCTTGTGGATTTTATCGAGAGTAGGGATAGCGTAAAGCCCTGCGGGCATAGCTGCGCGTCGCGCGTTGGCGAAGCCTCTCCGTCAGGAGAAGCGCTGCGGCGAAGTGGCGATCGCGCAAATTGCTTTTGCGAGTAGGGTGTGTTAGGACGAAGTCCGTAACGCACCGGAATTTAATGGTTTGCGGTGTGAGCGATACTTTTAACCCAGACATTTTAGACAAGCTAAAAAAATGAGAATACCTTTAACCTACCAAATTCGTACCGAACGCTGTAACCTAAAATGTGTTGACAAGCGAGACATTCCATATGTTTTTTCGGCTACAAGGTTTCAGGGATTTAATGATGGTATGCCGTGGGAAGCCCCAGAATCTATTGAAGAACTTCACGAATCCCTTCAGCGGAGTCTTCAAGCCTGGGAGTCTGGTTTAGGCTATACATTTACAATTCTGTGTGTTAATACTGGTACATTCCTTGGTAGAATTTCCATCAGAAAACATCACGCAGAAGAAGATGTTTGGAATCTTGGCTTTTGGACACACCCAGAACACCAAAGTAAAGGTTACATGACAGAGGCTGCTCAAGCTATTCTAGAGTTTGGTTTTATAGTTTTAGAAGCTAATCGCATTGAAGCACACCACGCTTTATGGAATATAAGTAGCGAAAAAGTATTGAAAAGGATTGGTATGAAATTTGTTAAGTATGTTCCACAGGGTTTTCAAAAGCGCGGCGAGTGGGTGGAGGCAAATTTATTGGCTATTGAAAGAAAAGATTGGAAGGTTTCAAAAGACGATTAAAATATTTGTTCTTGTACCAATTCTCATTTTTTGTTTTTTCTTCGCTTATATAAACGCAAGTGCTGTTGAAATAACTGGGATAGATTTTCTTGGACAAGTCACTTTACCAAAAGGGCTTTATTTTCAAGAAACTCCTGTAGGAGGTTTATCTGGAATCACATACGATGCCAAAAATAAAGTTTATTACGTTATCTCAGATGATCGTAGTGGAAGTAGATTCTACACTCTAAAAATCGACTTAAGTAAAGGTTCATTAAAAAATGGTGACGTTATACCGGTAGGTGTTACCAAAATTTTAGATAAAAGTGGTAACGCCTTTCCTCCTGGAACTCTTGATACAGAAGGTATTGCCTTAAAGAGCAAAGGATCTGTATTTATTTCTTCTGAGGGAAACTCTGGAAAACTCATTCAACCTTTCATTAAGGAGTTCTCTTTGTCTTCTGGAAAAGAGTTGACAACATTACCAATACCAAATAAATTTTTGAACGATAAAAACAGTCAGCAAGGTATCCGTAATAATTTAGCCTTTGAAGGTCTTACTATTACACCTAATAAAAAATATCTCTACACCGCCACAGAAAACGCTCTCATTCAAGACGGTTCAGAAGCTAAACCAAAAACTAGTACCCTTTGCCGAATCTTACAATATAATCTACTCACGAAAAAGCCCGAAAAGGAATTTCTCTATCCTACTGAACCAGTAAAACCATTTTTCAATGTTTTTAACATCTTTGCAAGTGGTTTGTCTGATTTACTCGCTCTCGATAATCAAGGACACTTCCTTACTATAGAGCGGTCTTTTACTGGCTTAATGTTTTCTATTAAGCTGTTTCAAGTTTCCCTAAAAGGCGCAGATGACATTCATAATATCGACAGCTTATTTAAAATAAATTCCAAAAATATTAAACCTGTCAAGAAAAAACTGCTTTTAGATTTGAGCAATCTACACATTTTACTAGATAATATTGAAGGTTTAACCCTAGGTCCAGTGCTTTTGGATGGACAACGCTCATTAATCGTTATTAGTGACAATAATTTTAAATTTATTCAACGCACTCAGATACTAGCTTTTAGAATCAATACAAAACCATTGCTCATGAGGTTATTATATTTGAATAAGCATTCGGTTTGATTTGCGAACTTTTAAAGTAGAGGTAGAGAACAGGGGAGTCACGATAAACGGCAGTGCCGTCCTCTTACCCGCATACGATATACCAGTCAAGGCTGAACTAGGGGATCTTGCCACAGACGAAGAGGTTCAAAATCCTAGCCAGAGGTTCTCCAATCCAGCACAAAGAATTTTCCATAAGTATATTTACTGATTTAACTCGATTGCTGAATTAGACCTAGTTTTTCTTTCAGTGTTATTTCTCATCCAGATTATTTAATCTCCGTGCTAAAAATTGTTTAAATGGTTATTGTGAGAAATTATCTCAATAATCAGAAATTGCTAATTCGTAATTCATAATTGAAGGCAGAATACCTCCAATTTATTAAATTGAGACCAAAAACAATTTATTTTCCTTGTTTCAAATCTCCATATTTATTCGTAGGATAATAATTACGAATTATTTTAATTGCTTTCAAGCACAATCATTAAATGGACAACTAAAATAATTTTATTATACCTATAAGTAATGCAAAAAACAGAGTTGGATGTTTATATTGGAAAATTATTGAACAACCGCTATTTAATAAGAGATTCGATTGGGAAAGGCGGTATGGGTAGGGTTTACCTCTCAGAAGATAGTGCAAAAGGAGGTATGCCGGTTGCGGTCAAAATTCTATCACTGAATTTAGTAAATGAGCAAATGGCTCAACGCTTTGCTAGAGAAATTTTTATTGGTTCTCAATTGGGTCGCAAAAGTAAGCATATTGTTCGGGTATTAAGTTACGGTGTTACTGAAGAAAAAATTCCATTTTATGTCATGGAATACTTGGAAGGGATAACTCTCAAAGAACTTATAAAACAACAGCCTTTAACAATATCAAAATTTTTAAATTTATGTCATCAAATATGTTTGGGTTTACAATGTGCTCATCAAGGTGTCAGTCTTAAAGGAGAGATTTATCCGATTATTCATCGAGATATTAAGCCTGAAAACATCTTTATTACTGAGAATGCGAGCAAAGAAGAGATTGTTAAGATTCTTGATTTTGGTATTGCTAAATTTTTAACTGAACGTTCTGGGATGACGGTAACTGATTGTTTTATTGGTAGTTTACCTTATTGTTCCCCCGAACATATGGAAGGGTGTAAATCACTAGACGCACGCTCAGATATTTATAGTTTAGGAGTCTTGATGTTTGAAATGATTACTGGTAAACATCCATTTCAAACAAAAACTAACTCTTTTGGTAGCTGGTATCAAGCCCATCACTTTCAAAAGCCACTTCGATTTGAGGATATTGATTCTCATATAAAAATACCCCAAAAATTAAAAAAATTAATTATTAGTTGTTTGGCTAAAGAAGTTAAAGATCGTCCTCAAAGTGTTAGCCAAATATTAGAATGCTTAGAGGATCTTCAAGAGAATATAGATAGTGAGGTAACATTCTCAGAATTTCCGATAGGGAATCAAATAGTAAAGCACTTTGGTCTAAAGCCTTTTGGGAACTTAACTTCTGCACCGAGCGCCAACAGTAAGGATACAAAGCAAGACACACCCCAAGAAATTTCTATTTCTGAACAAGCGTGTTTACAGCAAAAATGGCCTCAAGATAAGCCTGTTGAAACAATTTGTTTTCCATATCTATTAAATGTTTCTCAAAAGATGATTCCAACTTTTTGGGCAATGTTACCTAAGCAAGAAATTGCACAATTTTTAGATCAAGCACATAGCGTTGAATTTCTTTATCAGATCGATTTGTACCCAATCATTTTATGGATAACAGTGTTATGTGACGTTAAATTTGAATTGACTCGTTGGCTATCTTATTTTTTAGATCTTAAGGATATGAAAACCAAAAAAATGGTAGAAATTTTAGCGAATACTGGCTACTACCATGTCCTTTTTTTCCCACTTGAGGAGCCTACTACTTGCTCTCATGTAATCACTATCAATTTTACAAATCATCAATGTGAAGAATTAATCAATTGCTTAGGTAATAGTCAAACAATGACTAATTCTATTTCGATAGATCAAAGTAAAAGTCTTTTAAAATCTCAATATGAGAAAAACAAGCCGGATATTTTAAATAGATTAGTGATAAAGCAAAAAAATAAGAAAATAGGTTTTACAACTTTTGTGTCTAAATTAATTGACAATTTTTTAACCTTATTCTCACATCCTTTAAAATCGGCTTAAACCATTTATAGCGGAGGTTGTAAAATGGCATCTTTAACCAGTACAAAATTGCTTGCCAATCGTTACCAACTGAAGCAGTTAATTGGTCGAGGTGGCATGGGTGAAGTTTTTTTAGCAGATGATATTTTATTAGGTAAAGTACCAGTTGCTATAAAATTCTTGTCTCAAACTGTCTCACAACCACTTATACAGAGAGACTTTGCCACAGAAGCTCACATTTGTGCAGCTTTAAGTCAAAAAAGCTTACATATTGTGAGAGTAACAGATTACGGTGTTAATGACGATGCTAAACCATTTTATGTAATGGAATATCTAAGTGGTAAGAGTTTAAAAGACGTAATTCCCATACCATTACACATGTTTCTTCCCCTTTGCCGTCAAATTTGTTTGGGTTTACAATCTGCTCATGAAGGGATCAAAATTAATGGCAAAATCTATCCACTAGTACATAAAGATATTAAACCAGCAAATATATTAGTTATACCTGATCCGATATTAGGTCAATTAGCTAAGATATTAGACTTTGGCATTGCTAAATTTTTAGATTATTCACGGAAGACCGATACGAATAGTCAGTTTTATGGAACTTTACCATATTGTTCTCCTGAACAACTCGAGGGTGATGAATTAGACAGCCGCTCTGATATTTACAGTTTAGGGGTGATGATGTTTGAAATGCTAACAGGTCAAAAACCTTGGCAACCAGAAACTGATTTGTTCGGTGCTTGGTATAAAATGCATCATTACGAACAGCCAAAGTCAATTACACAGGTCAATCCCCATCTTAAAATACCAAAAGCACTAGACAATTTAATCATGGCCTGTCTTGCTAAACAACCAAGCGATCGCCCGCAAAGTCTGAGTGAAGTTATTAAAGTATTGGATAGTTTAGAAACGGAAAAAAAAGCTTCTTTGTCTGCTGCACAGCCCATAGGATTGAGTTTACCAGCAAAGCCAGCTTCTCAGGAACTAACTTGGCCCAAAGACAAACCTATCCAAGAAATTGTTTTTCCCCAGTTGCTTAATACTGAACAAGGAAGCTTACCTGCCTTGTTGTTGATGATGTCGAAACAGCAAGCTAATAGCTATGCACGTTGTACTTGTTATAGTCACTTTATCTTTGTCTGCTCTCCCCACCCGATGCTTCTGTGGGCGACTTTGCTCTATGAGCGGCAACTCAGTCCTAAGTGGCTACCTTGCTATCTGGATATGCAACATCCCAGAAACTGGAAACTTGTTAATTCATTGGCTGAGAATCAACCCTATCGTTTGATTTTCTTTACTCTAGAAGCCCCTCACGGCTGCACTAACGTTATTAGTAGTCGTATTGAGCCACATCAGCGCCAGATGTTGAAAAGTTCAGTAGAAAAGAGTAAAACTCAACCACCCTCGTCTGGTTTTGAGGTAAGCAAGAACTTGTTAAAGCAGCAGTATCAACAACTCCAATCCCAAGTTCTCAGCCGCTTAGCGAAGTAAGAAAAAATTTTTTCCCTGAGGGGTTGACAAATTTAAAATGATTGTACATAATATGAAAGTGCCAGTTGAGGGATCGTAGTTCAATTGGTTAGAGCACCGCCCTGTCACGGCGGAAGTTGCGGGTTCGAGCCCCGTCGATCCCGTTAGTTAGTCTAACAAATTCTTCAAGCAAAAGGAAGGGTGTAGATCAAAGCTGAGCTACTCCCTGCCTTTGTTTGTAGGGCTACTATGCTCTATTAACTAAATAGAGCGAGGGGCAATCGAACAAAACTATTTACATGTTTTGTCGGGAAAGTTGTTCCTTTTGGACTGGCTTCCGAGTTCTTTTATAAAGTACTCAGGAGTCAGAATTCAGGAGTCAGAATGATTATTGGTTTAAAACGTCGTCTACTAGTTACCGCGACAGGGGTTAAAACTTTTTGTTTAAAACACCATCCCTTTATGGGTGCTGTATTCTGACTCCTGACTCCTGAATTCTCTTTTATTAAATTTTTAATTTTTAATTTCGCCATGAGGTAATAGTCTAAAAAAGACTGCTATCAATTAAATTATTTTGTTTAAAATTCAAAATCGATATGAGTGTTAGAGTCCGTATTGCACCTAGTCCAACTGGGAATTTACATATTGGTACAGCAAGAACTGCTGTATTTAACTGGTTGTTTGCTCGTCACAACGGTGGTCAGTTTGTCTTAAGGATTGAAGACACAGACCAAGAGCGATCGCGTCCTGAGTACACGGAAAATATCATACAAGGATTACGCTGGCTAGGGCTCAACTGGGACGAAGGTCCATTTTTTCAAACCAAGCGTCTAGAAATTTATCGTGAAGCAGTCCAAAACCTTCTAGATCGGGGATTAGCTTATCGCTGTTATACAACAACAGAAGAATTAGACGCACTTCGAGAAGCCCAAAAAGCTAGGAGTGAGGCTCCCCGCTACGATAATCGCCACCGTAACTTAACACCTGAACAAGAAGCAAATTATAAAGCCGAAGGGCGTAGCTTTGTGATTCGCTTCAAAATTGAAGACGACCAAGAAATTGTTTGGGATGATTTGGTACGTGGAAAAATGACTTGGCGAGGTAGCGATTTAGGCGGCGATATGGTGATTGCTCGCGCCTCGGCAGAGGGTATTGGTCAGCCACTTTACAATTTTGTTGTTGTGGTTGATGACATAGATATGCAAATCACTCATGTCATCCGAGGAGAAGACCACATTTCCAACACACCCAAGCAAATCTTGCTCTATGAAGCGATGAAATCAAACCCACCAAAGTTTGCTCATACGCCTCTGATTCTAAACATGGATGGACGTAAGCTATCTAAGCGCGATGGAGTTACTTCTATTTCTGACTTTAAGCAAATGGGCTTTACTCCTGAAGCTTTGGTAAATTATATGACACTGCTTGGATGGTCACCCCCAGATTCCACGCAAGAAATCTTTACCTTAGAAGAAGCAGCAAAACATTTTAGCTTTGAGCGTGTAAATAAAGCAGGCGCAAAATTCGACTGGGCAAAACTGGATTGGCTAAACAGTCAATATCTACACACAATGCCGGTAGATAAACTCACAGATTTACTCAAACCGTACTGGGAAGACGCTGGCTACTCCTTTTCGGGAGGACGAAATCAACAATGGTTAGAGCAGCTAGTGACTTTGATTCAGCCTAGCCTTACTCGCCTAGTAGATTCTGTTGAAATGAGCAAACTCTTTTTTACCGAAACTGTAGAGTTCAGTGATGAAGCAACTACACAGTTAAAACAAGAAGGTTCTACTGCTGCACTCCAAGGAATTATCTCCGCCTTAGAAAAAGCGCCCCAACTGAGCGAGACAATTGCCCAAGACATTATTAAACAGGTGGTCAAAGAGCAAAACGTCAAAAAAGGCTTAATAATGAGATCCCTTCGCGCTGCCTTAACAGGAGATCTACATGGTCCTGACCTCATCCAATCATGGTTATTGCTAAATCAGATCAGTTTAGACAAATCCCGCTTAACCAAAGCCTTAGAAACCAATCCTTAATAAACAATTAAGTACGACTCCCCGTACTCCCCCTGCCTCCCCTGCTCCCAACTTTTGACTTCCCCGCAGGGGCTGCCCCTCTTTGGAACCTGGAATGTAAAATTAATGTCATATTAAATACTGAGAAAGTTATGTAGTTAGAATGTTCATATGTCCATAAAATTGGTAACCCGAGGGATACAATTACCGTTTTGGATAATTCAGTTGGTGATTGGAGCGGCAATGAGTACTCAAGCTCATGCGGAAGAATTGCCGTCAACTACACCCATATTTTTTGGAGATGCGACCATTGAGCGTAATTTCTCGCCAGATCCCATAGTAGTTCGGGGTATGAGTGGTGGGTCAATCAGAGGGAAAGAAATTGCTGGTAGATCCGAAACTCCTACTGGTCCGTGTGCTGGATATTTTGAGGAACAACCAGCTCACACCATAGAGCTAACTTCTAAATTCGACTATCTGAAACTGATAGTAGATAGTCCAGAAGACACGACCTTGATTGTTACTGGTCCTGGCGGTACTTGGTGCAACGACGATTTTGAAGGCAAAAACCCTGGTATTGTCGGTGAATGGCTCCCTGGAACATACAATATCTGGATTGGCTCCTACAAAAAAAATCGCTATTTCCCTTACACATTAGAAATTACAGAACAACATTAACTTTCCCACTGCTAGCACCTGATGGATTCTTGGGCATCGTTTGCATTCCGGTTCAAACACTGGACAGTAGAGCCTGCCTTTGAGGGTTTTCTAGTTTGAATTCTCTAAATGGGAGTTAAGAGAAAGCAAAATGTATTAGAATTAGGTTAAATTTAATTAAGATTATTTTTCGCTGGCTTCATAGTTCTGCTATAGCGTTTATCACGCTTGCTGCGAACTATATAAGACAATTGGTATTTAGAGGCACAATAAAAATTATGAAATTTTCCTGGAGAGTCCTACTACTCTGGACATTGCCTGCTCTAGTAATTGGCTTCTTCTTCTGGCAAGGCGCTTTTGCTAGCGCTCCTGCGGAAATGAGTAAGAATGCAGCCAATACCCGCATGACATACGGTCGCTTCCTAGAATACTTGGATGCGAATCGGGTGACTAGCGTGGATCTCTATGAAGGTGGTAGAACAGCGATTGTAGAAGCGATAGATCCAGAACTTGATAACCGTGTACAACGGGTACGGGTGGATCTGCCTATTAGTGCTCCTGAGCTAATTGGCAAGCTTAAAGAAAAACAAGTAAGTTTTGATGCTCACCCAATGCGGAATGATGGAGCTATCTGGGGTTTACTAGGTAACTTAATTTTCCCAATTCTATTGATTACTGGGCTTTTCTTCTTGTTCCGCCGTTCTAGCAATCTTCCTGGTGGTCCTGGTCAAGCTATGAACTTTGGTAAATCCAAAGCTCGCTTCCAAATGGAGGCAAAAACCGGAGTGAAATTTGATGACGTGGCTGGTATTGAAGAAGCTAAAGAAGAACTACAAGAAGTGGTGACCTTCCTCAAACAACCAGAAAAATTTACCGCCGTCGGCGCACGGATTCCTAAAGGGGTCCTGTTAGTTGGACCTCCAGGAACTGGCAAAACTCTCTTAGCAAAAGCTATTGCAGGTGAAGCAGGTGTACCTTTCTTCAGCATTTCTGGTTCTGAGTTTGTAGAAATGTTTGTTGGTGTAGGTGCGTCTCGTGTGCGCGATTTGTTTAAAAAAGCTAAAGACAATGCTCCATGTATCATCTTTATTGATGAAATCGATGCAGTAGGAAGACAACGTGGTGCAGGTATTGGCGGTGGAAACGACGAGCGCGAACAAACCCTCAACCAACTGCTCACAGAGATGGATGGTTTTGAAGGTAATACTGGGATTATTATTATTGCCGCAACTAACCGTCCTGATGTATTAGATGCAGCATTGTTACGCCCAGGACGATTTGACAGACAAGTGATGGTGGATGCTCCAGACATCAAAGGTCGGTTGGAAATTTTAAAAGTCCATGCTCGTAACAAGAAACTAGATAAAAGCGTTTCTCTTGATGCGATCGCTCGTCGTACACCAGGTTTTACTGGAGCGGATTTAGCCAACTTGCTTAACGAAGCTGCGATTTTGACAGCACGCCGTCGCAAAGAAGCTATCACTCTTGGAGAAATTGATGATGCTGTAGATCGGGTTGTTGCCGGGATGGAAGGCACTCCCTTGGTGGATAGCAAGAGCAAGCGCTTGATTGCTTACCACGAAGTAGGACATGCTTTGGTAGGTACTTTGCTGAAAGACCACGACGCGATGCAAAAAGTTACCTTAATTCCACGAGGACAGGCTCAGGGATTAACATGGTTTATACCATCTGAGGAACAAGGGTTAATTTCTCGTTCTCAGTTGAAAGCACGAATAACAGGTGCATTAGGTGGTCGTGCTGCTGAAGATGTGATTTTTGGCTCTGCGGAAGTCACAACAGGTGCAGGGAATGACCTCCAACAGGTTACTAACATGGCACGACAAATGGTGACTAGATTTGGAATGTCTGATTTAGGTCCCTTGTCCTTGGAAAGTCAATCTCCAGAAGTTTTCTTGGGTCGTGATTGGATGACACGTTCTGAGTATTCCGAAGCGATCGCATCCCGAATTGATGCTCAAGTACGCGCTATTGTTGAAGATTGCTATAACACAGCAACGCGAAT
Organism: Aetokthonos hydrillicola CCALA 1050; assembly: GCF_017591665.1. Taxonomy (GTDB): domain Bacteria; phylum Cyanobacteriota; class Cyanobacteriia; order Cyanobacteriales; family Nostocaceae; genus Aetokthonos; species Aetokthonos hydrillicola. The sequence goes on from NZ_JAAKGC010000016.1 coordinate 15,059, forward strand.
GATGCGTGAACACCGCTCAGTAATGGATCGTTTAGTCGATTTGCTGATTGAAAAAGAAAGCATTGATGGTGAGGAATTTCGGCAGATTGTTGCTGAGTACACCCACGTACCTGAAAAACCTCAGTATGTACCAACTTTGTAATTAATTCATCTCCAATGTAAATTTTAGGGTATGGTGAAAACCATACCTTTTTTTTGGCGTTGCTGAAATAATTTTGGAAGCTCCCTTTCATGCTATGGTCAACAACCAAGAAGAAGAAGAAGAAGAACCTGCTAATCAACCTGAAGTGAACGTAACACCACTGTTTCTGCTGCAACGTAATCGGCAAATTCGCAATATGATTCTCGATTACGCTATGGGAGCAGCACTGCTTGGATTCAATCCCTTTCGCGGTACTCTGACAATCACATTGATTATTGTTGCAGTAATAATTGTGAAAATGATCAGGGATGTAGGATCGCAGTGGGGTTATGCCAAAGGTCAGGATCCTTTAGCGATCGCAGGAAACATCTTTGGTTATTTAGGCGCATTTGCACTTGCCTTTATGGCTTGGTTAACTATGTTCTGCTTTGGGCTATTTGTGCCCTTATTCTCAGGATTTGCTAAATCAGCTGCTTTTTTTACCCTTACCTGGACGCTAGGACAAGTGACCAATCAGTTTTATGCTAATGGTCGCTATCAAGGAGGGCGAAGATGAGGCTTGGACGCCGACAGATTTTGCTGGCTGGGTTGGCATTTGGGGTTGCTGTAACTGGAACTCGCAATTTGCAACAGCTACAAAAGAAACGAAAGTTAGAAGCATTGGCTAGAGAGCAATCTCAGAAAAACTTACCTCGTCTTTTGAAAGAAACATTTGAAGCCGATGCTAAGAAAATCAATCAAACAATAAAAATTCAGGAATCGTTAAAGCTAACACCACCTAAAATTCCGTACAATCGCAGCATCTCCAAGCTACTAATTCAGTGCAGCAAGTTAGGCACTCAGCAATACCTAGCAGGTAAAGTCAATCCCTCCTTTAATGGCTCCATCAAATCTTTACCTGCATATACCCCTCAACTAAAAGGCTATACCCAAATCGCTTCATTCAAGGGTTTAGAAGATGCTCGAATTTCAGAAAGCATTCAGGTTGATGTTCCACAGACGAACACGCAACAACCGCCGACAGAAGATCCAGTTGAAAACAATGTAGATGATGCCTCTAAAGCTATTGACGACACTGTTCAACAAACAGTGAAACTTAAGAAACTGATTCCCGTCTACTTTGGCTTTGTTTTAACTTCCAAGACTAGCAACATCATTGTTTTTCGAGGAACTCAAAGAACAAATGAATGGATTGGAAATATATGGTTGTTTCAAAAAGAGTATAAAGGCTTAAAAAATAGCAAAATTCACTCCGGTTTTGCAGATATTTATGATAAAACTCTTGCTGAGCAGACTCGTACAGTCGCAAGCCAGTTAAATCCATCCGTACCTTGTTATATTTCAGGTCACAGCCTAGGAGCTGCTCTTGCGACTCTTGCAGCAATTGATCTTGCACAGAACTTTCCGAAACTTAAACAGCAAATCCGGCTATATACCTACGGTGGACCACGGGTTGGCAATCCAGATTTTGCTAAAGTCCATAGTCGGTTAGTTCCCAATAGCTATCGCATTATTAATTTAGCAGATTCAATTCCTCTTTCACCGCCAACTGTATTTCGGAAAGACATATATGTACACGTTGGGCAAACTTGGTCTTTCTTAAAGTATTATGGCGATGTTTTGCCCAACCATGCAGTTGATACCTACCGTGGTGCTATTAACAGCGAAGCAGAAACTAGTAAATAAAATAAGGTTACAGAAATTGAACAGAAACGTTTGCAGTTTTAGCTGGGTTATAATATTCGGATGCCGATAAAATCTTAAGATAAGGATTTGCTTAACACAAACTATTGCTCTCGTTGAGATAAGCTATAAAAAATCATTATACTCGTTTTTATTGTAGCTTTGTATTATATTATGAAACCAACTACAATTTATCTATCTCAAGAAACCGAAGCTCATCTACAAAAACTTGCTCTTCAAACTGGGCAACAACCACATGAATTAATCCAAGAAGCAATCTCAAACTACTTAGCTTTACGAACTCAGAAATTACCCAAATCCGTAGGTATGGGAGCTAGCAACATGTCAGATTTAGCTTCGAGAAGTGAGGAGCTGCTTTGGAAAGAAGAATCATAGCTGATACAAGTGGAATCATCGCATTATTGGATAAAGATGAACAGCATCATATTGCTGCTGTCGAAATAGTCAGAAGAAATAACATTCTAATTCCAGCGACGGTCTTACCTGAAGTAGATTATATTACCACTAAATATCTTGGAGAAAGAGTTGCTAGGGCATTTTTGGAAGATCTTGTTGAAGGAAGCTTTACTTATCTGTCTGTAGAACTTGAGGATTTGGCTCAGGCGAGTCGAATTATCGAGCAGTATAAAGATTTGCCCTTGGGCTTAGTAGATGCCAGTTTAGTTGCTCTAGTGGAACGCTACCGTATTCAGCGAATTCTCACCTTAGACCGAAGACACTTTGGCTTGATTCAAACAGAAAAAATTGATTATTTAGAACTGTTGCCTTAGATCAGCCTAGTAGTCAATACTGTTTGGTTAACAGAAAATATGGGTTAAAACAATGGGTAATATGTTCTTGTTATTAATCCAAGAACATATTGATGCTGTAACAGCCAGTGCGGATAAAATTTAAGCAGAAGGAAACTCTTACCTTTCTACTTCATGTACTTCTTTGGGAACGCCAGCAGTCAGCACCTCATGTCCTGTAGGTGTTACTAAAACGTCGTCCTCAATGCGAATGCCAATACCTACCCAACGTGGGTCAGTTTGTGGCTGCTCTTCTGCTAGCTTGGCATCTGGTACGATATAGAGTCCTGGTTCTACGGTTAGTACTTGACCTGGCTGTAATATCTGCGGTTTGTCGTCACCGTGTTGATAAACGCCTACATCATGGACATCTAAGCCTAGCCAATGACCAGTACGATGCATATAGTATGGCTTGTATTTTTCTTCCTCAATTAACTTGTCGATTTCTCCCGTCAAAATCCCAAGTCCGACTAAGCCTTCAGTAAGAACTCGCACTGCTGTATCATGTATTTGCTTATAGGGGTTACCTGGTTGCACTTGGGCGATCGCCTGTTTTTGTGCATTTAAAACAATCTCATAAAGTATTTTTTGTTCAGGTGTAAACTTTCCACCTACCGGGAAGGTTCTGGTAATATCGGAGTTGTAATAATCGTAAGCACAGCCAGCATCAATCAAGAGCAAGTCTTGATCCTGCATCTGCCGGTTATTTTCTATGTAGTGCAATATACATGAGTTTCTGCCAGATGCTACAATGCTTGGATAAGCAGGTCCTATTGCACCGTGTCTACGAAAGATGTATTCGATTTCGGCTTGAATTTCATATTCATAACGTCCTGGGCTGGCGAATTTCATTGCATGATTATGCGCCTCAACTGCAATATCAGCCGCTTTCCTCATCAACTCCAGTTCTGCTTGACTTTTAACCAGTCTCATGCTGTGCAATACTGGTCCAGTATCCTCAATCGCAATTGGTCCTGTACCGCGTTTGGGATAAGTCCGCATCAAGCTTTGCCAATGCTTGAGGATTTTGTCATTAAAAGCGCGATCGCGTCCCAAGTGGTAGTAAATGCGATCAGCCTTCTCCAAATACTGCGGTAACTTTTCATCCAATTCTGTTATTGGATAAGCTTCGTCTGCACCGTACTCTTGTTTAGCAGCTTCTACGCCACAGCGATAACCACTCCAGACTTCCTTTTCGAGATCCTTCGGCTGCACAAACAGCACAAACCGATGCTCTGAGTGATGCGGTGCCAAAACTGCAACTGCTTGCGGTTCGTTAAACCCAGTTAGATAAAAGAAATCGCTATCTTGGCGAAAATTGTACTCGACATCGTTGTGCATCACTGCCGTAGGCGCACTGCGAAAGATTGCAGTGCCATTGCCAATCTTTAACATCAACTGCTCACGACGGTGCCGATACTCTGCTTGCATAACTCTAAAGCTGTTGTTTTCTCATCTATTTTTACAGATAATTTCAGTAATCAGTTTCAAGAGTTCAGGGAAGGCGGATAACTTTCACGCAAAAAGCTCCTTAACCATCTAATTGCCTCACTTGTGGTTTGGTCGTTTGCAATTTTGAGGCATTGCTGCACAATTTCTGAAACGTTAACAAAATAGCTGCTTTGTGTAATTACGTAATTTTCCCCCTGTAATCTATAAACAAATAGCTGCTTATTCTTTAACAGCCAAACTTCTGGCACTTTATAAGGAAGATAGTCATCTATACTAGTATAACTTGTGACATCTACCTCAATCACCAAATCAGGTGGTGGATCAAATCCCCAATTGATTCTCTTTTTACCGACTACTGCTCGCCAATTTTCAATATAAAAGCAAAAGTCAGGCTCGATAGCACTAACTTCTGGCAAGCTCATGGTAATGGGCGTAAATGAGTCGTAGGTACGGTTTAAGTGGTCAAGTAGAGCTGTTACTATCAATGCCAGCAAGCTAGCATCTCTTCCATGCTCTGGTAGCGGTGCCATTAGCAAAACCTCTCCAGATCGATATTTAGTGCGAGGCGAGGTGCGATCGCCCAGTTGTTTACTCAGTATTTGATAATCTTGCCAAGATCCCAACATCCTTACGACTGTGCCAGGTAGCAACTCGACTCTTTCAGGTGTAATTACAGTATGCATGTTCGTGATGGATTATTGGTTTAACTAATTTATCCGATTCTTTAGAAATTAGGTAAAAGTTTTTCTCCTTAATTTTAAAACATTCTCTTCAAATTTATCTTCTCATTTGTTATTCAATAACACTTTTATTTTGAATAAATAGCGAATTTAACTTCTTTTTATTAAGAATAATAATTAGCACATCGTAGATGTTATTGTCTAACTTTTGATTTATAAATAAATAATTAAAAACCTTTATATGTTCTTATATAACACTTGAAATAATCTAGCAAAAAAAGTTAGAAATTTTATGACGACTAACGCGAAAGAAAAACTATGGTGACCTCTGACAAATCCTCTTCTTTAACTTCTAGTGCATTACAATCTCTTAAAACTTCAAATACATTTGCAGACCCCGTTGATAACTTACATACCTCTTCCCTATCTAGAAGTTCTTTAGAGTCGTCACAAAATCAAGTATCGTCGCAAGGTTTCTCGTTGCAAAAAAATCCCAATCCCAACCCTATATTTAGTAGTGCAGCGATATTAGTAGATTTTAACGGCGACGGTAAGACTGATAGGTTCTTTCGGAACTCTCAAACAGGAGAGAACCAAATTTGGTTGATGGATGGTACAAAAATTGCCTCTCAAATTACAGAACCGACAATGAGTCCAGACTGGGCTTTTCAAATTGCTGATTTTAACGGTGATAGTAAGACAGACATCCTCTGGCGCAATGCTAAAACAGGACAGAACACCATCTGGCTAATGGATGGCACAAAAGTTGCCTCTCAAGTTGCAGAACCAACACTCGACGCGTCTTGGAAACCTTACATTGCTGATTTTAATGCCGACGGCAAGACAGATATCCTTTGGCGTAATGCTCAAAATGGTCAGAACACCATTTGGACAATGAATGGTACAACTCAAACTAGTTCAACACTCACTGCACTTGACGCCGCTTGGACGCCTACTATTGCTGACTTCAACCGTGATGGCAAAACAGACATCTTCTGGCGTAATACCCAGACTGGTGAGAACAAAATTTGGACAATGAATGGTTCAACTCCAACAGCTTCCACACTTGCAACAGTCAGTACGGATTGGAGTCTGACTGTAGGCGATTTCAATGGTGATTATGCGAGCGACATCCTCTGGCACAATACCAAAACCGGAGAGAACAAAGTTTGGCTCATGAATGGTACAACTCCGATTGAATCAACCTTAGCGAAAACAACCGCAACCTCAAAAGCTAGCATTGGTGATTTTAACGGCGACGGTAAGACCGATGTCCTCTGGCGCGATGATTCAACGGGAACAAACACCCTTTGGACAATGAATGGTGGAACAGCTACTGCATCGACTCTACCGACACTTGGCGCTGGTTGGCAAGCTAACATTGGCGATTTCAACGGTGATGGTACAACTGACATATTCTGGCGTAATTACGGCACAGGGGAAAACACCATTTGGACTATCAGTGGATCAAAAGTTACTACTACAACTTCTGAACCAACACTTTCTAAAGAGTGGTATACCTTCTAAGAACTCTTAGGTGGACCCAATATTCCAATAAAGGTTGCTTGTGCTTCAGTGTAATCAGTAAGCACAGGCAACTTTTTATTTTTAATTAATAGCAACGAAAAAAATAATACTCATGACAGCGTGATTTTTACCGCCTCTACTAGTTTGATTTATAACTGTCTTTTGTTACTGATTCAAAATAATTAGATGTTTTTGTTTAACAGAAATTTATAGAAAAAAAGTTAAAAATTTAATAAATCCTAGTAACAAATACACACGATGACTACTTCTTATAACTCTTTAAATCTTTCTAAGTATACTAGTGCATTACAACTACCTCGGCTTCCAAATGGTATGACAAATGGGTTTGATTTCAATTCTTATTTAAATCTAAACCAGTCATCACAATCAATTCAAGCCCAAGTCTCTATACCATCAGTACAAGCAATAAACAAGCCAAATCAAAATTCCTATTTCAATAGTGCTGCTGTTTATCCAGATTTTAACGGTGATGGTAAAAATGATAGATTTTGGCGTAATTCTCAAACAGGAGAAACTACTGTATGGCTGATGAATGGCGATAAATATAATTCGTCAGCGCTTCCCAAAACGACTTCAGACTGGAATTATCAGTTTGCTGACTTTAACCGCGACGGTAAGACTGATATCTTCTGGCACAATACAAAAACAGGTGACAATACTATTTGGCTGATGGATGGTAATACAATTAGTTCACAAGCTTCTTTACAGTCGATTGACCCTTCCTGGACATTTAACACAGGCGATTTTAACGGCGATGGTAAAACAGACATCCTCTGGCGCAATGCAAAAACGGCTCAAAATGCTCTTTGGCTAATGGATGGGATGAAAGTGACTACTTCTGCTTATTTAGGAAACACTGATTCATCCTGGACTTCTAACATTGTCGATTTTAATGGTGACGGTAAGACTGATATTCTCTGGCATAATCAGACAACAGGTGAAAACACTGTCTGGTTTATGAACGGTACTAACACAAGTAGCTATTCTTTGCCTAAACTTGATCCATCATGGAGTGTGGGTAGTATTGGCGATTTTAACGGTGATGGGACGACAGACATCTTATGGCGTAATACGAAAACAGGTGAGAATACTGCTTGGTTAATGAATGGGACTATCGTTAATTCCGCTTCTTTAGGAAAACAGGATTTAGCATGGAAACCTATTGTTGGGGATTTTAACGGTGACGGTAAAACTGACATCTTTTGGCACAATACTACGACAGGTGAAAACACCACTTGGTTGATGGATGGGACAAAAGTCTCTACCTCAGCTTTTCTACCAAAAACTGATCCGTCCTTGATGCCAAGTATTGGCGATTACAATGGTGATGGTAAATCAGATATCTTCTGGCGTAATACGAAGACAGGTGATGACTCTATTTGGTTCATCAATGATACAACCTCTAGTACGTCTTCTTTGCCAAAAGTTTCCCCTGAGTGGTACACCTAGCCTTTGGCGATGCGCGGAGTAGGGGCGTACGTCCGGTCCGTCCCGTACTCTTTGGTCAGAATGTAACAAATTTAAAGAAAAACTGTATCAAATGTGTCTAAAGGAAGATTTTCTTTAGTGTATTTAAGTTTAAATTTATTAAGGAATGTAAATTAACAACTTAAAACACATGGCTAACATCGTAGATACTGCGGTAAGCGCTGGTTCTTTTAACACTCTAGTTGCTGCTGTTAAAGCTGCTGGTCTTGTGGATACGCTTACAGGCCCCGGTCCGTTCACAGTTTTTGCACCCACTGATGAAGCATTTAATAAACTTCCAGCAGGTACAGTGGATTCATTGCTTAAGGACGTTCCAAAGCTGACAGCAATTTTGACCTATCACGTTGTTGCGGGTAAAGTGTTAGCAGCTGACGTAGTTAAGCTGAAGTCAGCCACTACTGTTCAAGGGTCAGATGTAAAAATTGATGCTTCTAAAGGTGTCAAGATTAATGATGCTACCGTTCAAACACCAGATGTTGCAGCTGATAACGGTGTCATACATATCATTGATACAGTGTTAATCCCTGCATAACCCATGATTTAAAACCTAGCTAAAACAAATTAAAGTCTTGTATTAGCATAAGTTTTTAACCGCTATCCATCCCCACCCTACCTTACAGAGGGTGGGGAATTGCGCGTAAAGGTTAAAATGTTTTTTCCTCGCGTAAAGCAATGTCGATTTGGTAATCATCCTTAATCTTCTTGAGAGGAAACTGCACAAACTTTGCCTCACCTGTCAATTTCCAGTCAAACATCCGCAGCACGTGAGATGCAAACACCTTAGTAACCACCATCGCCATTTGTGCGCCCAAGCATGCGTGTACACCGCCACCAAACGGGATAAACTTATACATCTTGCCCTCGTTGCGCTCTGGTAAAAAGCGCTCCGGAGCAAATACTTCTGGTTCGTGAAAGTATTCTGGTATAATATGGGCGATACGTGGTTCTGCAATCAAGACACAGCCCTTCTCATACAGCACATTATCCAGCACGACAGATTTGGTAAGCCGACGGTTAGCAGTGGAACTAGGAGGTAAGGTACGCAGCGTCTCCTTAATCGTCGCCTCCAAAAATACCATCTGCTTCAAATTCTCAGTTGATAACATTTGTGTACCCACAACCTTTGATTGCTCCTCTATGAGACGATGTAGTACCTGGAGGCGGCGTTTGTCCATCTTCAAGTATAAGTAACTCTTTTACATCAGTAGTGTTATGCATATAGCGTAATACATTGGTGGTTGTTGCTTTTTCGCCCTTAATAACATGCTAGTTAAAATCGTTCATGCTAACCTGGGTGGGCAATCTTTTGTGTTTGGAAAATATGATGGATATCATGCCAACCCCTGACCGTATTATGCAGGTAGGAATGGGTTTTTGGAGTGCAAAGACCCTGCTAGTAGCAGTTGAACTCAGTTTATTTACTGAACTAGCGTCATCACCTCTTGATGCTCAAACATTAGCTGAGCGTCTGAGAATACATCCACGTTCAGCACGAGACTTTTTTGATGCTCTGGTAGCTTTAGGTTTGTTGGCACGGGATGGTGAGAAATACGCTAATACTCCAGAAACTGACCAATTTCTAGTACGTGGTAGGCTTGAGTATGTAGGTGGAATGCTAGAAATGGCTAACTCACGACTATATAAATTCTGGGGTTCCCTTACTGAAGCGTTGCAAACTGGACAGCCGCAAAGCGAAGTCAAGCACGGTGAGAACTTTTTTACCACATTGTATTCTGATGTCGAGCGTCTGGAAACTTTTCTTAAAAGCATGACTGGTCTAAGCATTGGATCTGCAAAAGCGATCGCTGAAAAATTCCCCTGGAGTGAATACAAAACTTTCATAGATATTGGCACAGCTCAAGGTGGATTGCCAGTGCAAGTCGCATTAACTCATCCCCACTTGTACGGAGGTGGGTTTGATTTACCTGTTGTGCGTCCAGTTTTTGAGGAATATGTTAATTCTAATGGTCTGAACGAACGCTTGCAGTTTGTCCCAGGCGACTTCTTTAAGGATCCACTACCTCAGGCTGATGTTTTAGTAATGGGGCATATTTTGCATGATTGGAACCTTGAGGAAAAACTCATGCTACTAACTAAAGCTTATGAGGCACTTCCTTCTGGTGGTGCGTTGATTGTTTATGATGCCATCATTGATGACAATCGCTGCGAAAATACATTTGGTCTTTTGATGAGTCTCAATATGTTGATTGAAACTCCGGGAGGATTTGATTATACTGGTGCTAATTGTATCGAGTGGATGAGATCTGTTGGATTCCGTGAACTACAACAGAAGCATTTAATCGGCTTCGATTCAATGATTTTTGGTATCAAGTAATATTATATCCGGTTAATAGCTTATTATATGAGCCCTCACCTGGGCTGTCCCAAGTTTGGGAGAGGGAAAAGGGGGCGAGGGCTCGATATCGCAACTGTTTGATTACCCAACCAAATTTGTAATATGAGTCAAAAACTAACTCCAGAACAATTGAATAAAATTATTGCTGAAACACAAAGATTGCAGCAGCGTCGAGAACAAGAACTTGAACCCGAAGAAGTTGAACAAATATTATCAGAATTAAACTTACCACCAGAGTTAGCCGACGAAGCAATAACTCAAGTGTATCGTCGTCAAGCTTTAGAGGAAAAAAGAAGACGGAATAAGTTAATTTTTGCAGGTATTGCTGCTACAACGGTGCTAATTATTGGTAGTGGAATATTCTTTTTTAACCAGAAAAGTGCTACTTCTGCTCGTGTTTCAGTCCAACAAGACCGCATCACTAAAGCACAGGATAATGGAGATAATTTAAAGGTTATTGAACGGCAAAGTAATGATGAAGTTTTCTATCGTGTTACCCTCAAAGATGCACCTATTGGTCAAAAATTAAATTTAGCTTGTGATTGGATTAACCCCGGCGGCCAAGTTGTTAAAAAAAATCGCTATCAAACTAAAGAGATTACTACATCCGTTTGGGATACTCAGTGTAAATATAGTATCAATTTTGGAGCAAATCCAGGTAGCTGGAAAGTCCAAATATCTTTGGATGAACGTGTGCTGAGTGAGGAAAATTTCCAGGTGAAGTAATTTTTTATGGCTCCCATCTGTCCATCTCATTTCGTTGGTTATTGGGGTTATGCTTCTCAATCTGAAGAGGTACTTCTTTGTAGCATCGCCAAGCAGCATTATCAGCCTTTGGATACTAGGAAAAACCCAGTTTGGAATGTTGCTTTTATCTCTGATGACCAAAACTCGATCATTCAACTTGACAACAATATTATTGCTTCGCTATCTGCTGCGGGAATACATGATCGTCCTGATGTATGGGTTCGTTTGTCAAGCAATACAACTTTATTCTTGGGAAGGGATATTTTTGGTCGGGTTCCTTTATATTGGATACAGCTAGGACAAGTTATTTGGTTTGCATCGCAGCTACAATTACTTTTACCGCTTTTAGATGCGCCTCAAGTTAATATTGCTGCTGTTTATGGATATAGTTGTTTTTCTTATGTTCCTACTCCCTTAACTCCTGTGGTTGGAATTCAAGCTATTGGTGCGGGTACTGAAATAGCTTGGAGTTTTGATGACGAGATTCTTTTACAACCGAAAATACAGAGATTGCAGGAATGGTGGGAAGAATCGGAAAAAGTTTATGATGAAGTCACAGCAGTAACAGAACTACAAATACTCCTCAAAGATGCGATCGCACGTCAAGTTTCCGATACCACAGAACCTGTAGGAGTTTGTCTTTCTGGTGGACTTGACTCTTCGATTATTGCTGCACTACTCGTACAAGCAGGGATAAAAGTGAAAGCTTACACTCTTGACTTTGGGAATTATGGTATACCAGAACACCCTTATGCAGAACAAGTTGCTCAGTATCTTCAAATCCCTTTAGTAAAAGTCGATGCCAGCCCTCGTAACATTTCTAAAGCACTAATCCCTACAGTAAAAGCACTTGATTTACCTTTTGGTGATGGGGTAACTGTACCATTGTACTTATTAGTACAAAGAGCAAGTCAGGAAACAGAGGTAATATTTAATGGGGAAAATGGTGACCAGTTATTTGGTGGTTGGACGAATAAACCTTTGATAGCCGCCGGGATTTATCAAGCAGAACACCCAAGTAAGGATAATTTTATTCAGCAATATCTCCGCACTTTTCACCGTCTTTGGGGTTATGATGCGTACCAAGCAGATATCAGTGAATTACATGCAGAGGATTGGTTGCGAGAAGCACTTGACGCCCAATACAGCGATACCTTGTTACATAGACTGCGACGTGCTAATTTAATGTTAAAAGGAGCGCAAAATATTCAACCTAGAGCGACAAATATTGGTTTATCGCAAGGTTTGGCTGTGCGATCGCCTTTTTGTGATTTACCCTTGACAAGGTGGTCTTTCCGCTTGAGTGGAGAGTTGATTTTACACGGTAATTGCGAGAAATATATCCTCAAGCGTGCGGTAGAAAACTGGCTACCTCCAGAAATTGTTTGGAGGCAAAAACGCGGTATGGGTGTTCCCTTAACTTCTTGGTGTTTACACGAATTTTGGCATCAATTAGGTGATTGGTTGAAGCCGAGTATTTTACGTAGAGAGGGAATTTTTAAACCAGATATTGCCGTAAAAATTGTTAATGGAGAATTAAGTGCAGCGATAACAGGACGACGTATAGGTGAGATTTTATGGCTATTGGTGATGTGGGAATTATGGCGCGTTCACATACTTGGTGAAGCACCGAATTCAAAAGAATTTTTCCACCCGTTTATATTACCTCGTTGGATGTGGAGATTTTTTAAAAAACTGCAAGTTTAGTTCAAGATTAGAAGAAAGCCACTGCGGAACTATTAAAGGAGTTATTATGAAGTGTATTAAGTGTGGAACTGATAATAAATTAAAGGACAGAACAGCCAATTTTGGCAGATGCAGCCGTTGCAGTCATACTTTTGCTTTTGAGCCGACAAGCATGGGATCTATTAAGATTACCGATCCAATGTTTGCAAAAATGATTAATAATATTTCTGTAGCGGATACTCTATTTTTTACTCCTAAACAGATGTTTTACTATGTAGATAATCGCTTACGTAGTAAAGGGTTTAATTCTAATTTTTTTGCACTTGGTTTTATATTGATTCATGTAATTTTATTTTTGGTTTTTAGAAAAATACCCTTCATTATCATATTATATCAAATATTTGAGACAATAAGATTATATAAAAATACTAAATCACCTAAGTTGGATAATGCTAGTCGTAAAGCGAGTGCAAAATATTTAAGATTTGTCGGAGGCTTTATTTTATTAGTAGGAATTGCTGCAAGTGTATTGATATATAATTCATTTTTAATATTTGTTGTCGCAACACTTCTTGGCATGACTGCGATTTATCTGGGTATTACGCAAGTAAATAAAACTGCTATACCTTCAGAATTTATAGTCCCAGAATCAACCCTTCAAGAGTGGCTAAATCGCTGGCAACAAATAAACGGAAATATTCTCAAATTACTTCCTAACCCCCAACCAAAAAACCAGTTTTCTGCAATCAATCCTGATGTAACAGCTTATAGTTTTGATAGATTAATAGTATGCGATAGTGATGAAATTGCACAATTTTTGATAGCAAATAATTTCCACTTTGAAAATAACTGTGCTATTCTCAGTATCACTGGATATCCTCACAGTATTTTCCAAATCACAATGGAGATGCTACGACGGAATCCAGATTTAAAGGTATATGCTTTACACAGTTGTACAGCTGATGGTTTAAGCTTAGTGCATCGTCTAAAAACAAGTCCAGATTGGTTTCAAAATAGTAATGTTACAATTATTGATATTGGTATCTCGCCTCGTCACGTCTTAGCCACAAAAAAAGGAATTTTTATTGAAAAATCGCCCCAATCTGCAACTGATGCTAAACAATTAATACCCGAGATTCGTCAAGAATTATCACCAGAAGAATTACAATGGTTAGAAGCTGGTAATATTGTTAAGTTAGAGTCATTTCAACCACAAAAACTAATTCAAATCATCCAAAGAAGAATTGCTAATACTGGAACGATAGATAGCAGTGGTAGTGACTTGATTATCATAGGCAGTGAAGATAATTTTACTTACACAACTGAAAATTTTGGTTAATATCATAAACGCCTACTTATCTTCGATTAACCTGCAACCACATCTCCAAACTTACCAGTAACCATAATTTTACCCCATATCTTCTCCAAGTATCGCCACGATAGTTCAACCAGTCGTTAATTAAAGATTGATTAAGGTAAGGTGCAATAAAGCTCTTTTTATGCAACAATAAATTCTTTGCTTCTTTATGCCAGTATTTATAAAACCCTAACTGTACGGGAACCATCATCCCACTTTTCGGACGATTGATAATCGTATCCGGAACTATATCTAATACTGCTTGTTTGAGAACAGCTTTTTCTTCGACTCCCGATAGTTTGTATTCAGGGGGTATTTGCATACTCAAATCTACCACGCGCTGATCGAATAATGGGGACAGTCCAAGTAAATTCGCAGCTTGTGTAAAGTTACTAACTTTTGTAAGAATTTGGTCTGCACCTTTAAATTTAATATTAAGTGCCATTAATCGATTCAAATAACTAGCTTGAGAATTTAAATCTCCTACAAATACGGATGGTACATCTTTCACTGCTTGATATACTTCTGGTTTGAGTAGCGATGGTAAATCAGCAGCGCATTTCTGAAAAGATATTAAGTAAGCGTACACGATATCTTGATTTGTGACTGAACCGTATAAACTATTAATCAACATTGGTTGATTTTTTGGTCCACCAAAACAGGGATCTCCACCTTCACCATTGAGAATAACTTGTACAAATTCTCGTGCTAATTTACTTAGCAATAAATTTGGTACAGTTAAAGGATCGCCAATTGGATCATCTAAATACCTCATCGTTTCTGGAAGTTTTTCCCACATATCTTTAAAGCTAATTTCGAGAATGTGGTGTTGAGTTTGGCAATGTTGTGATACTAAACTGGAAAATTCCAATTCGTTGAGAGTTTCTGCACCAAAATGAATTGAAAAGGTATGAACTGGCGCGTCATGAAGTTTACTTACAAGTGCTGTAACACTACTCGAATCTAAACCTCCTGAAAGAAAAACTCCTACAGGTTGTTTTTTTGGTAAATATTCTTGAATCACTCGGTTAAGTAGATATCGTAGCTTTTCTCCATGCCAAGCTAAAGGTTTATCTCTATTAGTAATCTGTTCTTCTAATTGCCAATAGCTTTGAACTTCCCTTGTAGGCAATTGTAAAACAGTTCCTGGACGCAATTCCTTAACATCTTGCCATAAAGTCCTTTCCCCAGGAACAAAAGCACAACAAAGATAATCCCGCAGTGCGACCAAATCGATATCTTGAGAACGATGAGGTGTAATTGCTGTTAATTGTGGTGCAATCCAACAAATTGAACCCGTTGTATAGTACAAGGTTCTAGAACCTGTTCTATCCCTAACTAAATATAAAACTTGTTTGTCGCGATCCCAAACAACTAGTGAAAACATTCCTACCAACAACTTCAGCGACTCTATACCCCATTTTTGCCAAAGCTGTAGAATTACTTGGATATCACTATTACCAATATCATTTTCACCTAATTGTTGCAGCAACTCTACCCGGTTACTCAACCAAATATCCCCAACTGCGACAAATTGCTGGTTTGTGCTAAATTCTACAGTGCGATGAGGTGCAATTATCGTAACTTTATCATCACGCCATGATACATCTTGATTCGATGATACGGAACCATAAGCCACCAACCAAGTCAGAGGAATATTGATCAATGGAATGTGGGTTTTAGCTTTAAAAAGCATGGAATTCAGGAGTCAGGAGTCAGGAGTCAGAATAAATACATGAATTAACCCAACATTTTTAGGATTTCGTTGGGTTTCACTTCGTACCCCTACGGGGAAGCAAGCTACAACCCAACCTACCACTACCACTAATCTTAACTGAACCGTATTGGTATATAGGACGCGGGCAAGATGCCCGCACTACACTAATTATACGTTTTCGTAGTATATAATCTAGCTGCACATCAGCTTATCTTCATTCTGACTCCTGATTCCTGACTCCTGTATTCTGGCTCCTGACTCCTTGTTTAATCCTTTTCACCTGCTGCTGAAACTCAGCACCTTTTTGCGGATTGACCATCGCGACAAAATTCGCGAAGCCGGTAATCGCGGCGATAATATCATGAGAATTTCCCCAAGATTTACCTTCTAGTCCGTCTTTCTCAATTTGGTATAAAGTAGCGCGGAACTGCTTTAGAGTCTTTTTAGAAACATTGGGTTTATCATTAACTACAACTCCGGTAACTTCTTGCTGGTGACAGTTTCGCAGAATCCTTGTTTTCTCTTGGTTTATGGTAAAACCTTCGTGAGCGACAATAGAATCTGTACGCCTGAGAATATTGCATATATGGCGCAAGCTATTCCCACAACCTGACAAAGTCAAGTCGTCAGCATAGCGGGTATAAGTAAAACCCAAGTTTTTTGCCATTCCTGTTAAACGCCGATCTAAACGCCTACACAAAAGGTTCGTAATTGCTGGACTTGCTGGCGAACCTTGGGGAAGGTGTCTTTCATCTAACGCTATATAATAAGTTTTTCCATCCAATTCTACTTCTTCAAATTCTGCGGTTGTACACAGCAAAGCAAATATAGTCGCTGCTGCTTCAGAATAGCCGAAGGAATGAAAAAGCCCTTTAACGCGCTTGTAGGAAATTGAGGGAAAAAAGTCTTTAAGGTCAAAGTTGATAATCACGTCCGCACCAACATGAGGTGTAGCATTGGTGACGATAGAGCGATCGCGCCGAAACCCATGGGCAGCGTCATCAACTTCTAGCTGATTCAAAATGTTCTCTAAAATCCAGTGTTGCACCCGTTTTAAACTAGGCATAGGTGCTGATATCAGCCGTTCTCCCCCTGTTTTCTTCGGTATTTTGAAGCGGATGTAGTGAGAAACGGTTGAGACTTTGCGGTTAAACGCTAAAAAGCGCAGTTTACCCATACTAATGCCCATCATAGCAGCAATTTGTTCTGGTGTATCGCCTAAAGGTAATCCGTAACTCTGTAATCTTTCCTGATTCCCCTCGGTGTTATTTAATCCACCAGAAACACCTTCACCAAGATAGATAATCTCATGTTGCTTTTTCTGGTTCCAAGCTTCAGATTTTTCTTTCCTTTGCTTTTCCCGCCTTTCTTTATTTTCCTGACGCTTGCGCCGAGACTCTTCTAGGCGTTGCTTAAGCATCTGCTTGCGCAGTGCTTTTTCATTGTGGAGACGATTATTTTCTTGTCTTAGTTGTTGAAGTTCTCGCTGAATCTCCCCTGCACGTCGAATTTCATCTGCTGGATCTTGAGGTAGTTCGCCTTGTGCGAACCAAAAACCATAACGAATCATTTCTTCGAGGATAAATTCCTCTTTACCAACTTGGCGGACGCGATCGTATAGTTCTTGGCGAGTACGAGGTTGATCAGTCATTTCTGATTCCAATTTTGGTTAAAAAAATCACGCGTTTTTTCCGTTAGCTTTCCCTTCGTAAACCCCTTTGGACTAGACTGATCAACTCAAGCGGTCTCGGCAGTAGGTCGTGCTTTCACTTCACGGAAGTCAGACCGGAATACGACCTACTGCCGAAAGACCGCACAGTTAAGAGCAGGCTAGTGATGCATGTATAGGCTAAACACAAGGACGGCGATCGCACCGCCCAAATTGCAAGGATTGTCTACCAACGGCAAACGCGTGATTTATTTACACTGACGTGCGTATTGCATCCGCAGTGCCAGAATATGCTCACAAGGACCTTTATACAGCTTATTTTGCTGATGCCAGTTGCAAGTACACTCTGCACTAATTATACGCTCGTCTTTATCTATCGTCAAAGATGGATTGTAAATTTTTTCCTTATCTTGGATATTCCCCTGCAAAACTAACACTCCATCTCGGTCATTCACCGATGTTACCTGTGCAGCATTGTGACTCAGAAATCTTGTTGCACTTTCTTCTCGTTCATTAGCAAAGCGTAACCTCTCCATGGGTAAAGGTTCGCGGCTAAGTTCTCGTATACGATAAACTCGTTTGTTCAAATCATAAATTACACGCCCTGCTTGAGTGTAAGCACTTAAAGCACCCAGAACAGAAGTCCGGCTAAAATTCAGCCTTTGTGCAAGACTATCAGCAGTTTCTACCCAATTTTCTCGCAGTGCGTCAAAAATAATTTTTTGCGTCCATTCGTCGACATCAGCGCGGGGAGCCATTAAATCAAAGTTACCAGATTGCGACCAATCATTAGCCGTCCACCCAGATAAACCAAGGGTAAAAGACATATCGCCTAAGTCAGCAACGTAAAATGAAGGCATACCTGTTCCTAGCAAATGAACGGTAAACTTTTGCGCCACAGGGATAAGTCGTTCTAGAATATGAAGTCGCCGTCTTCCCCAAACGCGAATAGTTTGAGGTTCTGTTCCTAGGTAAGGCGATCGCGCACAAACAATCTCTTTTTCCCAAGGTTCAAATACCACCCGCACTGGTTGACCAGGTTCCAGATGATATCGTAAACTACGTGGTCCTTTTGTTTCCTTTTGGCGACGTAAGACAAAACAAATATTATAAATATCCATTGGATGCAAATCAAACTGCGTTGCTGGTAAAGACATCGCCGAACTAACCTGCAAAAATCCTCTTACCCAAGTATCTGGTAAATCAATTTTGACTTCTTTGTAAGCTGCTTCATGAGTTGTTTGAACTTCAAAGCCAGAAGGATCAACTCTTAACTCAGTACTTTTGTAGCTGCGAATTTTCTGAAACTCATCGTAAAGCGCTGCTGAATAATCTACATTCGTCGTCCCGCAAGCAAATTCATTGATATTTTTAAAGACTTCGTAGCTAGCACCCAAGCGTCCATAACTTGACTCATCTATACTGAAGCATTCAAAAAAGACTTCATCAGGGTGAACAGTAATAACTGGATCAAGCACAAACCAAGTATCACGATCTTTTTGATAAATGTATTCAAAATAACGCCGTTTTGCTTCATAATAAGGCTGCCAACGCTCACGGTTGCGCTTGTTTAAATCATTTAATTCTTCTCGTAAAGGCTTAATTTTAGCTGCAACCTCTTGTTGCATAGCTGCAACTAGTTCCCAGTCAATTTCATCTTGTTTAGCACGCCATTCTTTGTAAGCAGTTTTATCTTTTGGTTGAAATCGCAAATCAGAAATAACGACATCATGTAAAGCAGAAATAGCTTCACGAAATGCCACCTTTTTTCCTAGTTCTCCAATAAAGTAAGTTGGTGGACGCTTGGTGTCTGGAGAAAAAGACATTTGCGTGCTTCCACCGCGTTCTAAAACTTCTGTACTTCCTTTGTATGCGTAGTTAAATTCCATAAGTTTTTTTTTGTTAATTATAATAGCTGGTAGAGTGTGTTAGGCGCATTATCAAATATCATCTTCAACCAATTCATGAATTTTTGTGCCGTAACGCACCGACGCTTGTATTTATTTGTATCGACGGTGCTTTAGACGAAGTCGTAACGCACCCTACATCCTCCAAAATCAAATTATCTCCTAACCGCAGAAACTGCTTTCACCTGAATTGGCAATGATAAATGAGGATAATTTTTATGAATATTCATCATAATTTGTATCGCCTTTGCTTTATCACCAATTGCCATTGTTGCCGATTGTCGCGTCATGATTTCCGCAACAATTTTCGCAGATTCTTCGCTTTTCTCTGCTTCAGAATCTAGAAAATCAAAAATCCTCTGCTTAGCTACACGACCGCGATTTACACCAGATAAAACAGTGATAAAGTATGGCATCAATCCGCGTAATCGTTGAGAATTATCTACAGCATAGTCTTGCAAATAGTTGCTTGTAAAGACCTGCATATCTGCTGATGGATGTTCGCTGAATTTTAGGAGATATTCTTGCCCATCCAAAGATTGAAAATTACGAGTTAATAAATCTCGTCCTAACCGTCTAGCTTCTTCACGTACACTATCACAAATACTCACTAAAACTTTTGGGGTGAATTCTTCAGCACCAAACTCTGTTGTAAATATTTTAAAAGCAAATTCCCGTGAATCATTCCACTTTGCCTCTAACATTCTTACTGCTGCTAACATTTCTTGTCCATCTACACGCAGACGGTCTAAGATTTGTAAAAACATTTGTCTAGCAGCTTCCCGCACTGATAAAATCTCATGATTGCCAAGCTGAACAATTTCGGCAGTCGTAAATTCTCTGATCCAGTTTTGAAAATTTGCACCTAGCAGCGAACCCCCCAAGTCTTGTGAAGTTGAAGACTTTGCCTGGAGTAGCTTCAAAGCTGTTTCTTTGTCAATGCTAGACATCCAACCTTGTAAATCTCGCAGCAAATGCACTAAGTAGGTGTGAACGCCTTCGTGTTTTTCTGGGGTGAGCAAGACTTCAATAAAATCAGACGCTAAGGCGATCGCAAAAGTTGGGTGAGCTGTTCCTAAACGATGGATAATAGGTTGGATAGCATTCCGGATCTCTTCTTTAGCATTTATAGCCATCCCCACAATCAAAACCCTGTCCTCATTAATCAGTTTCTCATCAGGTAACTGTCCGAATAGTCTGATGCCAATCACTCGTAATGTGTCGTAGGGTGATGCAAGAAAAGATTCAATGATCTGGGGTGGTAAGTTTTCGGCAGGAATTTCGTGATTTAGTAAGATACGAGCGCCTAATTCTTGAATTTCTAGCAGTGGGTGAGTTAAAAGATCATTGACTACACTCAACCCTAAACTACGCAACTGAGTGGGAAAGCATAATAGTAGAGTTTCAGAAATTTCTCTGGCTAGCTCTCGTTCTTGTTGTAGTGTGAATGCTAATAACTGCGCAATGATGGATCCGCTAAGTACTTTACAAGTAGTATCCCTTAAAATAGATGACGCCAGTAGTCTACGAATAAAAATCCGCGTATCACTTTGCTGACTAGTGACTAAAGCAATGATAAAGCGGCTGTCTTCTAAGAAATATTCCCGTTGTGCTTCAATCCAGTGGTAAGCTTGGGTACGACCCTGCTCATATAGACAATTGACTAGAGCAAGAATTAATTCTTTGTTTGGTTGAGAGTTGTTGTATTTAGCAACAGCCAGTTCAAAGCCTAATTGTGCTGTTACTTCATAAGGTTTATTAACAAGCTGAATAATTGTACTAATATCGATGGAATCACAGAAGCTTGAAGATACTCTCAAAGCTTTAACTGCAAAATGATGCACAGGACGACAGTTACTTTGTAAGAGTAAGTCTAATAGTGCTTGCGGGTTTTTTTCCCAAAGATGGGGAAAAGCTTCCTCCCGCACTGTAGGTTCTGGATCTCCTGGTTTATAACCTTCGAGACACCGCCATGCTTTAGAATTATGATGCAACTGATATCGAGGACTATTTTCGTAGAGGATATGGTTAAACGTTAAATATCCTGCAAATACGTCCCAGGTTTTTCTAAATTCGATGCGAGTCCAGTTAGAACGGTTCCAACGATAAAAAATCGACTCGCTTACTTGTCCTGCATCTGCATCGGAGTGTTGGAGTAGAATGCCAACAGCCATTTTTACATAATCTGCTTCTTCGTCCTCACCCAACTGTTTGAGGGTGCGCCAGACACGATTTCGCAGGTACTCGCGAGTATTACTGCCATAAGCAATTCTTGATTGTGGATGCTTGAGTTCTTGTTCTATTTCGTTGTTAATGGTTTCGTAGCGTCGTGTCGTATAGTTATAGTTATATCTTTTACTAAGATATTCATTGTTAGGCAATCTTATATAATGACTGCTGCTTTTAAATCTTTCCCTCTCTTTCTCGAATCGATAAGCAAGGATACTAAAGACTTCAGCATCGTGGCGGTATTCAGCCATTTTAAAGATATGGCGTAGCCTTTGAAAGTAGTTTGGTTGAAAAGGTGCGTTGCGTAATATGCCGATTAAAGCTGGACGAACATACTGGTTATCGATTTGATAAATTTTATCAAGAACTGTAAAATGCTTATAATCACCACATTCTAGGTAATTTTGTAAACCTGTGGTAAACGCTTCTTGAGAACCATTTCGTGCTAAAGGACGCAATTCCGGAGGCAAAAACTCAATCATTTCCGCTTGCAAGCTTGCTTTGGTTTCTGCATCTGAGAGTTTCAGTAGAGCCTCAAATGCAATGCGGCTGACGAAATCTGGACTACGGGTATTTTGATATAAATTGATCAGACTAGGAATAGCTTTGTTACCACCACACCAACCAAGTGCCCAGGCAATGCAATAATCTCTTAAAGGTTCACCTGTACCAATCAAGTTGATGAGAAGTGGTGTGGCTTCACTAATTTTCAGTTCTCCTGCACGCCAAATAGCTCGTTCTAGCTTCCATTTACTAGGTTTTTTATTAGCAAGGCGATCTAGAATTGCTTGTTTGCGTGCATCACCAGTAGCAACTGGTTGAGTTTGTGGCGAAGGGGAACTCTGCCCAAGAGTAACATCACGATATCCCTTTTTCGTTTTTTCCTGAACAAGCTTGTCAAAAGCTTGCTGCGCTTGAGCTAAGGGTACAGGCTGAGTTGTTTTTGTGCCTTCTTTTAAGTTAGTACCGCGTCGTCCGTAACGAAAATTAACTACGTAACGCTCCTCACCTATCTGGCAAAGATCCACTTCGTATACTTTATCAGATGTTCCTTCTTGATAGTGTAAGGTTGTGCGTTTAATGAGTTTCATGGCACTTTTTTTACCAACAAACAGCCTGTGATGACTCTCTATTGTGGCTTGCTTTTGCTCATGTTGCCAAGTTGGCAGCTCAATCGAAGTGTGCTGTGCGCGATCGCGTAAAGGACAGACTACAGGCGATTGCACAAAGGGTAACAGCAAAGCTGATCGCACCAAGCTATGTTTTTTATCAAAACCCAATCACTGAAAACTCAATTCTAAATTTTGTAGTCATTTTTATAGTATACATATACTAATTATTCGTATAAAAAAAGCAGTCTATTGTAAAAAATGACAAAATTTCCTTATGATCGCTTTGCCAAAGATTATCTTCAAGAATTATTATCCCCCTTTGGAACAGTAGAAACAAGCCGGGATGTTGCAGGCGAAGTCAGAGAAATAGATGTTTACTTTGCACCATCACCCCAGAGTGCTGAAATTGACAAACAGGTTTTGGGATTGTTAGGGCGTTTTACGACAACATCCTCAGTTTTCGAGCCATTCCGTAATGGGGTAAAACGCTCAGAAGTTCGCAGTTGTATGAACAAGCTATTTGATGTTTTTGCCCAATTAGAACGTGAAGCTAAGCGCGATAACACAACTGTAAATGAAGAATCCTTACCGAAATTATGGATTCTTTCTCCGACAGCTTCAGAATCCTTGTTAGATGGTTTTGGAGCTAAACTAGATTCCCAAAACTGGATCAGTGGAGTTCATTTTCTCAGTGCTTCTCTCAGAACAGCAATTGTAGCAATTCATCAATTACCAGTAACACCAGAAACTCTTTGGTTAAGATTATTAGGTAAAGGACAAGTTCAGCAAAGGGCAATTGATGAAGTACAAGCACTTGAGGCAGATCATCCTTTACGAAACAAATCAATAGACTTGTTGCTGAGTTTGAAGACTACTTTAGAATTAAATCAGAATTTAGACAAAGAAGATAGAGATTTAGTTATGCAGTTATCACCCCTTTATGAGCAACGCTTAGCAGAAGCGAAACAACAAGGTATACAGATTGGTGTTGAGCGAGGTATTGAGCAAGGTATGCACAATGAACGTCGCACGCTCATCGAAAACTTACTCAGGGTTCGGTTTGGTAACTTAGATGAACAGCTAGCAGCAATTATTGAGCCATTATTAGCACTACCTCCAGACCAGTTTACTGCTGTGTTAATACAATTATCTCGTGAGGATTTATTACGGCGATTTCTTCAACAGTAAAACCAGATAACTCAGTCTTATCTCAGGTATTTTTTTCATCAAAATCCAATCACCAATCAGTTAAAGGGGGAAGATGGGGAGGATTGCATTAAAAGCACGATCGCCTGTGCTAATTGTTCGGGATCTACTGGTTTAGATAAGTGTCGTTGAAAACCTGCTGCTAAAGCTTGTTTTTGATCAACCTCTCCAGCATAAGCCGTCAGCGCGATCGCAGGTATCTCTCCCCCTTGTTCTTTTGTCCAAGTTCTAATCTCACGAATGAGTGTATATCCATCCATTTCTGGCATAGCAATATCGCATACCAAAATATCTGGCAGAGATTGCTGTAATATCTTTAATGCCTCACGAACAGATGAGGCGCCTGTTACTTCTGCACCATACTGTTCAATTGTGTACACCAGTAATTCTCGTGTATCTTGCTCATCCTCAACTATCAGTACCCGCACACCACGCAAACTTAGCGAGGTACTAGGTAAATTTTTATTTTGATCTGGTTGTAGATTTGTAGTGATCATCGGTAATTTAACTGTAAAAGTTGCGCCTTGGTCAACTCCTGGACTATCAGCGTGAACTGTACCACCGTGCATTTCTACAATGTGCCGGACAATTGCTAATCCTAACCCCAAGCCGCCAAATTTGCGTGTTGTGGCACTATCAGCTTGACGAAATGTTTCAAACACGTAGGGTAGAAACTCTGGTGTAATCCCCTTACCTGTGTCGCTAATTTGAATCTCTGTGTAAGTATTAGTAGACTCTAATTTGATTTTTACTTGGCCACTATTTGGAGTAAACTTCACTGCATTAGTAAGTAAATTCCACACCACCTGTTGTAAGCGACCAGAATCGCCCATAAAAGGCTGAATATCTCCTGCAACTTCGGTGTGAATTTCAATCGCTTTAGCTTCTGCTGCTAACCTGACTGTCTCTTTGGCAGCACCAACAGTTGCAACTAAATCTACTGGGGAAATGTTGAGTGTGAATTTGCCTTGTAGAATGCGGGAAACATCTAATAAATCACCGATGAGCTGAGTTTGCAATTTTGCATTGCGTTCGATTGTTTCTAAAGCGATCGCCTTTTTCTCTTCATCTAATTGACGAGTCCGCAGCAACTTTACCCAACCAAGTATCGGACTTAACGGTGTTCGCAATTCATGAGACAACACCGCCAAAAACTCATCTTTAATACGGTTAGCGTTTTCCGCTGCTTCTCGTGCAGCTTGTTCGCGTAGCAGTAATTCTTCGCGTTCTTCTTCAGCGCGTCTGCGTGCTGTTACATCAATTGCGACTCCTCCCACTAAAGCTTGCCCAGATAAATTAGCAATGGGGAATTTATAAACAAGGAACTCGCCTATCGTGCTATCCAGGCGGGGTGCTATTTCAATTGTCTCTAGAACCTGATTAGTTTTAGCTGCTATTTGGATGTTATTTAAGAATTGTGTAGCAATATCAATATCAAACAGATCAAATACAGATTTGCCGATCGCGTCTTGAGTTAATAACTGAAAAGTCTTTACATAAGTTGGGCTAAGGTAAATAATTTGACCATCTGTATCTGTAATCCAAGCAGCAGCAGGACTATGTTCCATAAACGCCTGGAAGCGTTCTTCGCTTTCCCGCCTTACTTCTTCAGCTTGCTTGCGGTCAGTAATATCAATATTAACTCCTAAAAAACGCTGAGCTTTTCCGTCTGCATCTCGGATAATTTGTCCTTTCGATGCTAACCAAATAACTGTATTATCTCTGCGGATAATGCGGAATTCATCGTAATAGTCTTTACCTTCAGCTAATACTGCTTTTACTCCTTGTGCGATCCGTTCTTGGTCATCAGGATGGATAAAATCTAGCCAAGGTTTTACGCCAGGTTCTTCTGTATCTATTTCCAATCCCAGAATATCCCATATCCCTTCCGACCAGGAAACCTCATCAGTCATTAGATTCCATTCCCAAGTCCCAATTTTTCCGGCTCGTTGTGCCATTCTAAGGCTTTGTTCACTTTCTTGTAGTGCTTTCGCTTGCTGTTGCACCTGACTCATCAACTGACGTGTGCGTTGTTCTGTCTGCTTGCGTTCAGTAATATCCAAAAATGCAGCTACCGATCCTCTAGGATTACCTTGCTTATCAAGTAGGGGAGCAGCATAACCAAATAAATTAAATATAGATCCATCACCCCGAACAATATCAACTTCTGTACCTTTGACTTCAGTATTATGAATGGCTGCATAACGTAGGGGAAATTCCTGTTGTGAAAGTTCCTTTCCCTCTTGGAAAATTCTGTATGATGGGCGCGGGGCGTTGACTGGAGTATAAGAAATATTATCTTCAGGTGAGATCCCTAAAATCTCAGCAAATGCTGGGTTAGATCTTACCTCCTTAAATTCCATATCTTCCGTGATGAGTATTCCAATGGGAATTAACTCAAACAAGGTTCGCATATTTTGGCTAAGAGAAGCGATCGCCATCTCCCGTCCTTCTAGTGCAGCTGCCATTTCATCAATCGCTTGCGCCAATTCACCAAGTTCCCCTGATTTATAAGGAAGCTTAGTACGTGTGTTGAGTTGACCACTACCCAAAGTCTTAGCTGTTTGCACTAAAGATTTTATCTGGCGAATAAAAAAGACATCTCCTCCAACCCAAGCAGCAATGAGCGCCAAAAAAGTAACAGCACCTAAGCTTATTAAATTTCTGCCCAATAAATGATCAGCATCAGCAAGAACTTGAAACTGTGGAA
Organism: Aetokthonos hydrillicola CCALA 1050; assembly: GCF_017591665.1. Lineage (GTDB taxonomy): Bacteria > Cyanobacteriota > Cyanobacteriia > Cyanobacteriales > Nostocaceae > Aetokthonos > Aetokthonos hydrillicola. The sequence continues at coordinate 41,557 of NZ_JAAKGC010000016.1, forward strand.
TTCCAACCCTGACATATTCATCTGGTTTACCTGGATTATCACCTAATGGGACAAAAGCAAAAATTCGCCGTACGCCATCAAGGCTGTTTACTTCATCGATACCCTCACCCTGAGTATTTTTCATTCTCGTAAAAGCATTCTCTGGTAAAGATTTCCCTACCCAAGCTTGCGTATTAGGATAGCGGACTAAAAGCTTCCCTGTTTGGTCAACTACACTCAGCACTGATCCCTTGGGCATTTTTACTCGCGCAGCCAACTGGTTTAAGTGAGCTAAATCAAGTGCAGCTATAACCAAAGTTTGCACTTGCCCTGTCTTGTCTAAAATTGGGTAAGCGAAATTCAGCGTTGCTTTTTTCGTAGCACGACCTATTTGATACTCGCCAATTGTAAATTTTCGGGTTTTCAAAGCACGTTGGAAATAACTCCGATCTGTTGGATTCCGCCAACCTGAGTAGGGAATCCCAGTACAAATCGTTTTACCTTGAACATCAAGTACAGCAAAATTAGCGTAAACTGAATTTTGTTTAAGAATATCAGCCAAAAATTGATTACACTGCGCTGAATTCCCGTTACGGATAACTGGCATCTGTGCCAATATAATCAGCATTTGACGGGTTCCTTCTACAACCTGCTTTTGGTTATTAGCCGCCAATCTCGCGAGCCTTAGTGCTTGTTCTTGTGCCTCTAGTGTAGCGGTACGTCGTTGCTCGGAAGCGGTATAAAGAATTAACCCTAATGCTGGAACAACAGCTAAGAGGACAAGAAGTACTAAGCGAGTGCGAAGTGTACTGTTTAAGGCTGAGTGCATTTATAATGTTAGTTTAGCTCTCTGGACATAATTTTACAACTAAGATCTAAAATCGGAGATTCTTCGGACTAACACACAAGAAAAATCGCTTCCTGAACAAGGAGTCCCTTTGCCGTATCTTTTCTATCAAAAGTTTGAGTTGTAGAGAACATAATATCTGGGACTATGGTTTTGGAGCGTTAACAAAGCTATTCATGCAGATTCAGACACCAGATTGGGTTAAGCACGCCGTTTTTTACCAAATCTTTCCAGATCGGTTTGCCAAAAGTAAACAACCTCGTAAAAAACTATTGCAAAATGCGCGTTGGGAAGCTTGGGAAGCTATGCCTACGTTGCAAGGTTATAAGGGAGGGGATTTATGGGGTATTGTCGAGCAGTTAGACTATATAGAAAAACTCGGAATTAACGCGATTTACTTCACGCCTATCTTTCAATCAGCCAGTAATCACCGTTACCACACCCACGATTATTATCAAGTTGACCCAATGTTAGGGGGAAACCCAGCTTTTGAGGAGTTACTTAACGCTGCTCATCAACGCAATATAAAAATAGTTCTTGACGGTGTATTTAATCACTCTAGTCGGGGCTTTTTCTTCTTCCATGATGTTTTGGAAAATGGGCCTCATTCCCCTTGGGTGGATTGGTTTAAAATAAATGATTGGCCACTTTCCGCCTATAATGGCGATTTTCCAGCTAACTATGAAGGTTGGGCTGGAAACAGAGCACTGCCAGCGTTTAACCATGATAACCCAGAAGTACGGGAATATATTATGGAAATTGCTGAGTATTGGATTAAATTTGGGATCGATGGTTGGCGGTTGGATGTGCCTTTTGAAGTTAAAGCTCCTGGTTTTTGGCAAGAGTTTCGCGATCGCGTTAAAGCAATTAATCCTGAAGCTTATATTGTCGGGGAGGTTTGGGGAGATTCCCGTCAGTGGTTGGATGGTACGCAATTTGATGGGGTGATGAATTATTTGTTTGCAGGACCAACAATTGCTTTTGCTGCTGGCGATCGCGTGGTACTAGAACAAGTGCAATCCCGCGACTATCAACCCTACCCACCTTTGTTTGCTGCTGATTACGCCGCAAAAATCCAAGAACTCCTGCAACTTTATCCTTGGGAAATTCAGTTAACTCAGTTGAATTTGCTCGCAAGTCATGATACAGCACGTCTGATGACTATTGCAGGAGGCGATCGCGCTAGTGTCGAATTAGCAACTTTACTTCTATTAACTTTTCCTGGTGCGCCTAGTATTTATTATGGTGACGAAGTGGGTTTACCTGGTGCTATAGATCCAGACTCACGTCGTAGCTTCCCTTCAGAATCTGCTTGGGATCGAGAAATTCTTAACACTCACACTCAACTTATTGCCTTACGCCACGCTTACCCATGCTTACGTACGGGTGATTATCAAGTCTTATATGCCCAAGCTAGTCTTTACATTTTTGCACGAATTTTGGGAACAGAGGAATTGATCATCGCGGTAAATGTTGGTACTGCATTAGCAAAAGCAGATGTAGATGCAGCTAGTCTGCGTACACAACCAACTAAATTTTTATATGGCACCGCCGAGATCGCGTGGAATATTGAAGGAGAAACTAAACAATTTACTTTAAATCTTCCGCCACGCAGCGGGTGCATTCTCGGTTAGTTGTGATTTTTTGAGTGCCATACACTTGTAGGGGCAAACGGCGTTTGCCCTTATTAAACTGCCCGCGATCGCCCCTATTATCTACTCGCCCGCAATGATTCCAGGAATCAAAACTTTGTCTATCTCATGAATGACGCCATTGTCTGTTAGAATGTCTGTTTTCAAGATATTAGCATCATTCACCATTAGTTTACCGTTGGGCGACTCAATTGCTAGAACTGATCCTTCAACAGTCTGCGCCTCATCAATTTGCACCAGATCATCAGATCTAACATCTCCAAAAACCACATGGTAAAGCAAAATTCTTTTTAACTTCGGGATGTCATTTTGCAGTAGAGAATCTAACGTTCCTTCTGGAAGTTTCGCAAAAGCTTCATCTGTGGGTGCAAAAACAGTGTATGAACCTGGAGCAGAACTTTTGAGAGTCTCTACAAGATTAGCAGCAGCAACAGCTTTTACCAGTGTTTGGAAATTTCCTGCTTCGACAGCAGTTTCAACAAGATCAGACATGAGGTTAATTCACTTTCAACGCATCACGATAATAAAGTGAGAAAAAACTATACTCTTCTATCAACAGAGAGGTTACAAAAGCTCTTTTGGGTAGATTTACTATCCAAGATAGGCAGATACTACAAAATATACTACTATTTTTATTAGTTGGAAATGCCCAGAGGTATGGTATAAATAATGATGTCTTGCGTTCTTAACAAAACCTAACAAACTAGGTTTCTTAACCAGAAATTGAGGTTTTTAGGGTAAACGATTTGCAATTGATCTGGTTTTTAACACGGGTGCAAGATGTCAGATACGATTTTGACCGCTCTCTGATAAGTAGGTAGAAGAAATAAACCAAAAATGCTTTGTTGCTGTTAAAGGCGCGCTTAGCACAGTTACAAACCAATACTGGTTGTTTACATTTCTTTACACAGTTGTAAAATTTTCCCTCCACCTACTTATGAGAAATCAGAAACTATTGTCTGGAATGCTTTTTTATCATTGTTGAAACAATGATACTTATTTTGCTGAGGAAATCTAAAACTCTCATTATTAGATACTTCCAAAGTATTCGCAAGATTTTTATTTGCGGCAAGTGATTTATGAGAGTTATGCTCCGATTTCGTAACAAATAACAAATCTAAAAAAGATTGAGGAACATATCATGATTAATTGGCAAGTTGGTTTAATGCTACGAGTAGCAGTTCTTGTAAGCTCATTACCTATTGCTTTGAGTACTGTTCTAGCTAAGGATGCAAAAGCTGTAGATTCAACAGATACCAACCGCACGGTTGTAGTTTTGTTTAGTGGGTTTGGTGAAGTAACATTTACAGGCTTAAATACTGTCAATCAGGATTTACAAGCCCAGCTAGGAACTAATCCGGATAAACCATTCAGTAGTCAAGTTTTTCCAGATTATGCCTTAGATGAAGCCTCTAACTATGTTAAATCGTTTAATGACATTAAAAATTTGGTGGTGATTGGAGACGGACTTGGAGGAAGTTCTGCATACGATCTAGCCAAAACGGTACAACCAGCACCTGTCAATTTGCTTGTTGAGGCTAACGCCATTGGTAGACCATCTTTAGACCAAGCTGTTAACATCAATCAGTTTGAACAAATTCTTCAGGGAGGTGGATTCACTGACGTAGAGCAAAAAGCTAATGATATATTCCAAAATCGCCAGTCTATTAATTTTCGAGAGAGTGAAATACAGTTTCTGAGCTTAGCTCAATCCCAGAACTTCCAAAACGTTAGCTTGCTCGGTGCTCTAAACGTGATTAAGCAATTTTTTCCGGTTGTGGATTTGAGTACCCCACCTGTAAATGTAAATCAGGGAATCAACTATTTCTATACTAGTGCGCCGACTGAAGTACAAGGCATAAAAAATATTAAAGGATTCACAAATATTGATGTGAATCAGCTACTTGGAGATCCTAACCTCTCTAATATAACGTCTATCAAAGTAGTTCAAGATGGCATTGGAACTGCTGTCAAAGATGTAGTTGATCAGCGTAAATCTGTTCCAGAAGCACCCTCTATCTTGGGCAATTTGATAGGTGCAATTTCCGCTGGATTGTTAATAATGAAGCATAAACAAAAAAGACTAGCAAGTCGAAAAACAGCGCCAGTTTGTAGAAGTATTAACGTTGCCTCTAGTTAAAAATCAATTCACTAGTACCGCAAAGCGGAATTCAAAATTCAAAATTCTGTTAGGAATACAGCGTAGGCTTTTCAGAGATTTTGAATGGTATGCTTATTTACGCCGCGCTGTACTAGATATGCTATGAAGCAATAAAAGTCTTTAAATAAATCCCTCTCCTGATTATTAAGGTGAGGGATTTAGTGCTAAAGTCTATTTGATCGTCTGAGTACCCAGAGCATCCGAAACTACACGGGATTCCAAAAATTCTTTGATCACATTGGCATAGGTTACAGGATGAGTAAATCGAAACATATGCCCAGTGTTCGGTATTACAACCTCAACTGCTTCGGGAATACCTTTAACTAATTGTCGAGCCGCATCTTCTCCAATTAGCTGATCGTAACTAGGTGTCACAATCAAAGTTGGTACTCGAATTAGAGAGAGTTGATCGGAATAGTCGGCGGAGAAAGCTGCTTTCATCCGACTCAGATAACTATGACGGGGTGTATTATTAATAAATAATTCTCGAAAATCTTCTGTTGACAAGGGAACTTGTCCATCTTTATCAAATGGCGAAGCGAGCGCTTGAGCATGAAAGCGCAAAGTAATTTCTTGATACAATTTTCCTGGAAGCAAAGCTGCTGCCGAAAGCTTTAGTTTCGTGATTGGATCTGTTACCGGATTAGCAGCAAATCCACCTGATAAAACTAGTGCTTTTAAGCCGATTGGTTGGCGAGTCGCAAACGCAAGTGCAATGTTTGCTCCAAAAGAATCACCTACTAGAACATAATGATCCAAGTCGGTAACTTCCTTTGCAAGAAAATCAGCATAATCCTCAATATCATCGAGAGTCTCAGGTAAACGCATCGTCCGCATACGCCAGTTTGCTAAAGGTGTAAGCTGCTCGAGCTGCCACGGGCTACCAGAGAAACAAGGAACCGTTACTATTGTTGGGTAGTTTGCCATAAAAATACCTTAGTGTAGATGAGTAACTGCTCTACAGCGGTTGCACAACCATCGTTATAAGCTAGACAAAGAGTGATTTTTTTATGCAAGTAGCTGAGAAGAAAGGATTTACGAGTCTTGCAATTCTAGGGTTGGAAGCTAACAAAAACTTCTAATGTGAATTATAGCAAGTTTGAACTATAATTGTGAAGTTAGTAACATCCTCGCTCAATCTCAGATTTCTCAAAGCCTACGCAGAAATTGTGAAAAATCTGAGTGATTTTTGTACAAATCCTCATGCAACAGCTTTGTAGGATTTAGCTTCTAAATTTGACTTGAATACATTCAGATCCTTGCTCAAGTAAGCACTCAATTTGAGTCTTGCTTCCTCATAAGCAGCATTGCTCCTGTCAGGTTCTACAGTATTAGAAGATGAAGCTGCTAGTTCAAACCGTCGTTCTACAGTAACTCTGGTTCCTTCCTTAGACTCCTCAAAAGTCCAGATATCAGTCATAGTTTTAAAGCCAGAAGGGGGTTTTGGCTGAAATATCTCAATCCGAGAATTCGGTGAGAAAAAGCAAAATCCACGAATTGTCTCTACACCACGAGGGCGGCTCATAGTCATTAAAAACTCCTGATGATAGCCGTCGTCGTAGAGCATTTCCACATTCAAAACATCATCTAGTAAAGATTGCCAGTTGTCTAGATTAGCAAAAGCTTTAAACACAATATTGATATTGTTCTGGATAATAATTGACTTGGTAATCACAGTGTTGCTCCTAATACTTATGGTTTGATTTCTAAAACTTGTTTCCAGTTTTCCATGACATCTTTGACATGCTTTTCCATCAACCCTGAGAAAACTTCTTGATAACTTTTCTCGCCTTTCTGGAAGATATGCTCTGCTAAGTTATGATTCAGATTCCAAGTATGAAACAAAGCTACTTCACACTTGGTTTCGTTTAAGGGGAAGAATTTCCATCCTCCAGCATGGTGCTTAAGAAAAGGTGGTGGATCTGCCTGAAACAAATCAATTTGTAGATTAAGCCGATCGCACAGCCGTACTGATCTAACCGTCAAATCACCAGCTTCGGTTTCAGAATCCACTGTCATCGTGAACTCCTGATAGCGCCCGTCATTGTACAGTACGTTAACTGCTTTTATATGAGGGAGTAACTTAGGCCAGTTTTCCATATCTACCATTGCTTGATACACCACGTCGGTAGGGCGTTCGATGATGACATTTGCTTGGCAGTAAGACTCAAAACCTTCTTTTTTAATCATGTGAACATTCCTCTAAACTATTTGAATGATTGTGCAGTTATCGCTAAATTAGCTCTGTTGCTAGTAGACAAATTGTTGATTAAATGCTTCTCGCACTTTGCTCTCTACCACCTCCCCCGACAATTTTTGACCATATCCGGGTAATCGAGACTTGTAAGTTATCTACGTAAGTAAAGACGACTGGAATAACTACTAGAGTTAGCAACGTTGATGTCAAAAGCCCTCCTACAACAGCAACAGCCATAGGCGATCGCGCTTCAGCATCAGCACCAATACTCGCAACAAGAGGTAACATTCCTGCAATCATGGCGAGTGTCGTCATTAGAATCGGGCGAAATCTAGTCGCTCCAGCTTCTAAGAGAGCTTCATGCCGAGTTAGACGAGTTTCTTTCATCAATGTGAGTGTATACTCCACTAACAAAATAGAGTTCTTAGTCACAATCCCCATAAGCATGAACATGCCAATCAAAGCAGGAACAACCAAAGCTTTGCCAGTAATTAACAAGCCACCTAATGCTCCACCCAGTGAAAGTGGGAGTGCAACCATAATTGTTAAAGGATGAAACAAGTTGCCAAACAATAAAACCAAAACTGCGTAGATAAAAAGTATCCCAGTGGTTAATGCTTTACCAAATCGAAGAGATACCTGATCTTGTAGATCTACATCACCAGAATGATGGAGATGAATTGAACTGGGCAGGTGCTTAAGAGCAGAAAGACTATAGATTTGATTGAGAGCAGCTCCTAAAGGAACTCCATTTAGATTAGCTTCAACAGATATCTGCCGATTTCGATCATAGCGATCAATTTGGGAGGAACCGCTGCCAACACTAACGTCAGCTACAGCTTCTAAAGGAACAGCTTTACCGTCATTACCTATAACCCTCAGATTCTGGATAGTTTGTAATTTATTCCGAAACCTAGGATCTAATTGGACATGAATTGGAACTTGGCGATCGCTTAAGTTAAATTTCGGTAGTTTAGCATCTATATCTCCAAGGGTAGCAATTTTCGCAGTATTACCTATTTGCTCAACTGATACTCCCTGATCAGCTGCTCGATCAAACCTCGGCTGAATCACAATTTCTGGACGTAGAAGACTAGCAGTACTGCTAACATTTGCTAATATTGGCAGTGCTTGCATCTGGCTTGTGAGGGCTTCAGCTACTTGATTTAATTGTGTTGAATTATCTCCAGTTAAAATAATTGAGACTTCTTTCCCTCCCCGAAACCCAACAGAAAAGCTCATTCTCGCACCAGGAACTTGCGCTAACATAGGGCTGATTTGTTGCTCAAAATCTTGTTGAGATAAGGCTCTGTGTTCTCTTGGTTTCAAGTTAACAAACACTGTGGCTTGATTGACTGCGCCTAAACTACCGATAGCAACAAATACATTTTCTACTTCCGGTCGCTGTTTTAATAAACGAGTTATGATTTGAGTTGTTTTGTCTGTTTCTTCCAACTTAGAACCAGGAGGAAGTTCGACCATAAGAATCGACTGTCCCCGATCTGAAGTAGGAATGAAGCCAGAGGGGATCATAGGTGCCAACAGCAATGATACTAAAAAGATGGTTATTGCAAATAGCAGTGTATAGAATCGATGCTTCAAAGCCCAACTCAATATAGCAGTGTAGCCTTTGACTAAAAAAGAACGATTTTCAGACTTATTGTGATGATTTCTCAAAAAATAAGCTGCCATTAATGGTGTTACTGTTCGGGCAACTAACAGCGAAAAAAGAACTGATACTACCACAGTAAAACCAAACTGCCCAAAGAACTGACCAGGTATCCCCCCCATAAAGCCTACTGGCAGAAAAACCGCAACAATAGTCATTGTTGTAGCCACCACTGCCAAACCAATTTCATCTGCGGCATCTATTGCAGCCCGAAACGGAGATTTACCCTGCTTAATATGGCGAACAATATTTTCGATTTCGACAATAGCATCATCAACCAAAATTCCTACTACCAAAGCCAACGCCAGTAAGCTCAAGTTATTGAGACTAAAATTGAACCACTGCATGACTGCAAAAGTAGGAATAATTGAAAGTGGTATAGCTAAACCCGCAATAACTGTAGATCGCCAGTCCTTAAGGAATATATAAATCACTATTACAGCTAGAGCAGCACCCAAAAGCAAAGCTTCAATTGATGCATCATACGATGCGCGGGCAAATCTAACAGTAGTAAGAATTAGTTTGAACTGAACATGAGAAAATTGCTTTTCTAATTCGGCAACTTTATCTTGTACCTCTTTTTCAAGAGTAACTTCGCTACTACCAGTAGCGCGCACAATAGAGAAAGCTACTACAGGTTCTCTATCTAAGCGAGCTAATTGCCGAGGTTCTTTTGTCCCATCTTCGATACTTCCTAATTCTGCTAAGCGGGCTTTGCGACCATTTGGTAAAGAAATTTCAGTACGACGTAATTGCTCTACACTCAAGGCACTGCCTAAAGTTCGGATGCTTTGCTCTTGCGTTCCTAAGTTTCCTCGCCCTCCTGGTAGGTTGAGGTTAAGAGCATGAAGTTGACGATTCACTTCATCAACAGTAATTCCTAAAGCTGTTAAGCGACTGGGTTCAAGGTTAACTTGTACCTCTCGATCCACACCCCCTAAGCGTTGAACTTGAGAAATACCTTTTATCGACAACAGTGTTCGACTGACTTCATTGTCTACAACCCAGCTTAATTGTTCTAAGGTCAGTGAAGGAGATGCAACAGAATATATTAAAATTGGCCCACCAACAAAATCAACACGAGAAATAATCGGTTCGTCAATATCTTGGGGTAGTTGCTGACGAATCTTGGCGATCGCATCTCGTACATCGTTGACTGCTCGATCAGTATTGGTATCTAAAACAAATTCTACTGTTGTCTTAGAGATCCCGTCGTTGATAGTAGAACGAATATGATCCACATTGCCAATTCCAGCGATCGCATCCTCTACTTTCTTAGTAACTTCAGTCTCAAGTTCCGCCGGAGCTGCACCTGCTCGTGTTATCGTCACTGCTACCGTGGGTACATCAACATTAGGATTTTCATTAATACTGAGAGAGCCAAACGACACTATTCCCGCTACTGTAAGTACAAAAAATAATACCAAGGTAAAGATAGGGTTGCGGATAGACCAAGCAGAAATATTCAAGGTCATTTTTCTGTTCCTCCAACTTGGCTCCAACTAACTACCCGGACTCGATCGCCATCTTTGAGAAAACCCACACCTGTGGCTACTATCGGCTCATTCATTTTCAAACCAGAGCGGACTTCAACCAAACCTTGGTTTCTTGTACCAGTTTCTATCGATCGAGCAGCCACTCGTTCACCCTGAAGTACGAACACGAACGGCTTGTTGTTTTTAAATAAAACGGCTGCCTCTGGCACTACTAAAGTTTGGCTAGAACCCAAAAGCAGCTCGCCTTGCATGAACATTCCAGGTTTCAACTCAGGTTTTGGTGGTAAAGCAATGTATACCGAAGCAAGACGAGTTTGAGGGTTAACTATTGAACTGATTTTTCTAACCTTACCTAAGTATTTTTTTGTAGTGTCAGTTTCTGAAGTAACTAATACCTGTTGATTAAGCTTAATGTTGGGTAAATTTAGCTCTGAAACTTCTGCATTTAATTCCACATGACCAGATCGAACCAGATTAAATAATGCCGAGCTTCCTGTCGGTGGAATTATACTCCCAAGTTTAGCTTGACGTTTACTAATATATCCATCAACAGGAGCAACAATCTGAGTTTGGGCTAGACTAGCTTGAGCACTTTCAAGTTCTGCTTGAGCTTTTATCAAGTCATTTTGGGCTACCGCTATGCTGTGGCGAGCAGATTCAGCCTTGGCTTGAGAAGTCATTGCATTGGTTTGGCGAGTCTGAGCCTCTTGCCGACTAATAGCTCCTTGACTTAGTAATTCATTATACCGACGTACATTTGCGTCTGCATCTTGCTGCTGGGCAAGAGCTTCCTGAAGAACTGCTTTTTGCTGATATATGATTGAGTGCGATCGCTTTACATTAGCTTGTGCTTGGTGAAGTTGAGCTAAGATGACGCGATTGTCAAGTTCGGCTAAGACTTGCCCTTTGTGTACCCAGTCTCCCTCATCGACATAAATGTGTTCAATCCGTAAAGTTGATAAACCCGATAACTCTGCACCGAGAGGTAAATCGTCCTCAGCCGCTAGAGAGCCTGTCACCACAAGCTTTTTAGTAAAAGTTTTCACCCGTACTGGTTGCACCGTTACTGTAAGGACTGGATTTGTTTGGTGCGGAGTTGTAATTGTTGTTGTCTTATGTTTACTGTTCGCTATCGTATATAGAAGCAAAGATCCAAGGGATATCACTCCCATGCTTACCAATATTGGCACCCAACTTCTCTTTTTCTTTGCTGGAAGTTGCACTGAAGTAGAATTTTCTTCTAAGTTTGGTGCTTCCTCTAAATATATTTTCTTCGCAATGGTTGGTTTCACCGCAGAAAAATTCCTTCATTGTACAGATTACATTTGTAAAAAGTTGGTTTGTAGAGACGCAAGCAATTGCGTCTCTATTTATTTGAACCCGATTACTTTAGATGGCTTGTGCTTTCTCTAGACAGCAACTTAATTGTTCTGCTAAGTTTTGAACATAGGGCTTCGCCATCATCGTGTAATGATTACCGGACATGTTATAAATTTCCACAGGTTCACCAGTCAACTCATCCCAACCCAACTTAGGATCGTGTAAATCTGATAGCTCATCCAATATATCTTCAGCTAAAAAGAGGGTGACTTGGCTAGGATAAAATTGTGGAACATAATTGAGAACAGCTTGAACATTGGCTGTGAAAACTTTAATCAAAGGACGAATTTGTGCTAAACCAACATCGGAAGGTAGAATTCCGTTTATCTTAGCCTCTTCTACGATGTAGTTCATCTGCTCATCACGAGAGAGATGCTTCAGAGTATCGTAAGATACTGAAAGATTTTTTCCGACACTACCCCCTAAAGTTAGAGCAAAGTATTTCAGGGTTAAAATCTCATCAAAGTTACCCTGGTAACTCTTGTTAATATAGTTGGGTAATGCACTGTCTATTACAGTCAGCAAAGCTACTTGATGCCCTTTTCTTTGTAGCTGAATAGCCATTTCAAAAGCAACAATTCCCCCCATTGACCAACCACCTAACAAATATGGTCCTTCAGGTTGAACTGCGCACATTGCTTCTATGTAGCTAGCTGCCATTTCTTCGAGTTGGGTGCAAGGTTCGTGCTGTCCATCTAAACCTTTAGCTTGTAGTCCATAAAATGGTTGCTCTGGATCGAGATAGCGTGCCAAATGGATATAGTTGAGAACATTACCGCCGATGGGATGTACACAGAAGAAAGGCTGTTTTGAACCATTAGGCTGGATTGGTACTAAGGGAGACCATTTGAGAGAAGTAGGTTGCTGGCGTAAAACACTAGCTAATTGTGTGATAGTTCCTTTTGAAGCAGTTTGTACTCTAGAATTCGCTATAGATTTACTAGATTTCCATTTTTCAAGAAGCAGTTTTTTTGCTGAAGAAAGATTAGATTGCCGATCAGATAAATTTTGTAATGTCATAATTTTGTACCTTCCCAAAAGCTCCAATTTTGTAATTCAAAAATCACGATACTTACCAGTCTCTACAGATTTTTTGTGTCTATAATCTTGCTACCAGTTCTTGAGCTTCATCTTCTGATAATTGTTCTAGTTTCTGTAGAAACATTTCTTCAACCACTGTAGCCAACTGTGCAATAGTAGGCATTTCAATCAAATGAGATATCGATAAATCTACCGTAAATATTTCCTGTAAACGAACGATCATTTGAGTCGCAAGTAAGGAGTGACCACCTAATTCAAAAAAGTTGTCATGAATACCAATAGATTTAATTCCTATTAAATCTTGCCAGATAGAAACAAGACTTTCTTCAATCTCATTAGTTGGAGCAGCATAGTTATTTAATTGATTCAACTCCTGCTCACATGAAAAAGATAAGTCGTCACTGAGTTCAGTAACTAGTACTTTTTCGTCAAGTTTTGTACTAACATGGCTCACTTGAGGTAATTGTTGTGGTTCAATCCAGTAACGCTGACGTTCAAAGGGATAAGTTGGTAAGGGTATACGTTGTTGTGGGTTGTGAGTATAGAACTTATCCCAATCTATTTGAACTCCTGCAAGCCATAGTTGTCCTAATGTGTTTAACAAGAATGCAAAATCTGACTGTTTACTTTGTGCGTGTGGTAAAGAAGAGAGTACAATGTGTTCAGATGTTTTAGATGGATGTTGTTTTGTTAGTTTGCTTAATGTCCATCCTGGCCCAACTTCTAGAAGAATTTGATTTGATTGTTTCAAAAGCTCATGTAACCCATTTGCAAATTGTACTGTTCCACGCAAATGCTTAGACCAATAGTAAGGATCCGTAGCTTGTGATGCTGTAATCCAAGTACCAGTGACATTAGATATGTAAGGAATTTCAGGTGCGTTTAAAGTTACATTCTTAAACTGCTTGGCGAAAGCACCTAAAATAGGTTCCATCATTTTGGAATGAAAAGCATGTGAGGTATGCAAAGCACGAGACGCCACATTCTCTTCAGAAAGTTTGGCTTGCAAGTTCCGAATTGCTTCTGTGGAACCAGAAACAACACACAAAGACACTCCATTAACTGCTGCTAAACAAAGTTCCTCATTCAGAAAAGGTTGCAACTTGTTTTCAGAAAGTGGTACAGCAAGCATACTGCCGCCAGGTAAGCTTTGCATCAGCTTCCCGCGTGCAGCCATCAACATTAATGCATCTTCGAGTGAAAACACTCCAGCCAAACATGCTGCTACATATTCACCAACACTGTGACCAATCATAGCTTGGGGATGTACACCCCATTCCATCCACTGTTTAGCCAAGGCATACTCAATTACAAATAAGATTGGTTGTGTAAGCCGTGTTTGGGTAAGCTGTTCTGTGGCTTGTTCAATTTGTTCTTCTCTAGGATAAAGAATATCCCGGATATCAAGTCCTAAGTGAGGTTGCAGTAGTTCTGCACATGTATCAATCTGGCTTTTGAATACAGGCTCAAGCTGATAAAGCTCTGATGCCATTTTTACATACTGTGATCCTTGACCAGAGAACATGAATGTAATAGCTCGATCCTTTGGTTCTTCAACACTAGTGAACACTCTCTCAGAATCCATCGATTCCAAAGCATTTATAGCGTCGTTAATATCTTGACAAACGAGCATTTGGCGATATTTAAAAGCTTTACGCCCAACTTGCAGAGTATAAGCAACATCAGCCAGGTTCACATTTGAATGTTCTTTCAAATGCTCAACCATATTTTTTGTCGCAGTTTTTAGCGCAGTGCTTGTTTTGGTAGATAACAGTAATAAATGCCAAGGTTTAAAAACTTTTGAAAAATGGTACTTTGGTGCTTCTTCAACAATGACATGAGCATTAGTTCCACCAATACCTAAAGAATTAACTCCAGCTCTGCGAGGTGTTCCACTTGTTTTCCATTCTGAAAGCTGAGTATTGACATAAAAAGGACTGTTGGCAAAGTCAATCTTGGGATTGGGTTGCTCAAAGTGTAAGCTAGGCGGTAGTAATTTGTGATGGAGAGATAGAACAGTTTTAATAAAACCTGCAACTCCTGCTGCTGCGTCTAAATGTCCGATATTGGTTTTGAGAGATCCAATACCACACGAGCTTTTTGCATGACTCTCATTCATAGAGCGAAAAGCTTGGGTAAGAGCTGCTACTTCAATCGGATCGCCCAGAGGTGTACCAGTTCCGTGAGCTTCTACATAGTTAATGGTATCTGCTTCTACGCCAGCATTGGCTAGTGCTTCAATAATTACTTGAGATTGACCTTCTATGCTAGGTGCTGTATAGCCAATTTTTGCACAACCATCATTATTTATAGCTGAACCTTTGATCACGGCATAAATGTAATCACCATCAGCGATCGCATCTGCTAAACGCTTCAAAACAACGACACCAGCGCCACTACCAAATATGGTACCTTTAGCTCTAGCGTCGAATGCTCGGCAATGACCATCAGGTGAAGTTACCCCACCATCATGATAAAAATAACCTGCTTTTTGAGGGGCTCGTACAGATACACCTCCTGCGAGAGCTATATCACATTCACCAGTAAGCAAACTTTGCCGAGCTAAATGAATCGCTACTAAAGAGGTGGAGCAAGCTGTTTGCACAACCACACTCGGCCCAGTAAGATTTAATTTATAAGAAACATGGGTGGTTAAGTAATCTTTATCATTACCAATCAAAATTTGGAAATCGCCAACTGATCTCATTAACTCCCGATTGGGAAAAAGGTTGTAAAGCAAGTAAGTATTAATGCTTTGCCCACCAAAAACACCAATTAAGCCTTTGTAATTTTCAGGATTGTAGCCTGCATTTTCTAAAGCTTCCCAAGCACACTCCATAAAAATTCGGTGTTGGGGATCCATAATTTGGGCTTCTCGCGGATTGAATCCGAAGAATGAAGCATCGAACATTTCTGCATCTTCTAAAAAAGAGGCGGCTTTAACATAATTGGGGCTGGTTAAGGTATCACAGTCAATACCTAAACTAGATAATTCTTCACTACTAAAGAAAGAAATTGCTTCTACTCCGTCGCGGACATTTTGCCAAAATTCATTCACATTCTTTGCTTTGGGAAATCGCCCAGACATTCCAATAACAGCAATGTCAAGATCATCAGGTTGATTGTTGAATTCTAGTGGTTCCATTTTTTAGACTCCTGAATTTCTATTTTCAGATATTGCCTTCTTCTGCGTAAGAGGTAGAAAACCGAGTTTCTCAAAAATTATTAAGATTTTTATACTCAGTAGTTATTAAGAAACTCGGTTTTTGATACAGATCAAGATGCTAGTATCAAAGTCTTATTTTTTCGTTTGCATTAATCGTCTACGTCTCTCACCACGGCTTCGACTTTGGGCAAAAGCACTATTCTCATTTTGGCTTTGCTTTTCACTTGGGTTTAGGTATTTAGCAAGCGCTCTAATTGTTGTGTATTGGAACATATCAACCAGAGGTATTTCTTTACCAAAAACTTCTTTTAGTCTGCTATTAACTTGTACAACTTGTAGTGAGCGTCCTCCTATATTGAAGAAATTATCATCGATGCCAATGTTTTCTATATGGAGGATTTTTTTCCAGATAGCAGCAATTTCTTGCTCTACTTTTGTTTGTGGTAGTACATGCTCATTAGCTGTAATGTTTTGTCTCTTTCTTTGCTGCCGGTCTTGAATCGCTTTAACAACCTGTTCAATATCACAAAGTTGAGTAGCAATCCGAGTGAAGATAGCAGAATAGTTATGTGGTTTAGCAGAGGAAGATGAGGTTTGAAGTGATGAGCTAGAAATGTTTTTAGATGTATCACACAAAGCCTGGTCGTCATTATTTTTTTCGCGATAGCTTATTGAAGTAGCTACTTCAACTGGAAATCTAAAGCATAAACCTTCATTACTCTGTTCTTTATATTGACCGCCAACACTGTCTAGAAAAGTGAGAACTGGTTGATTTTTTGCTGTAGGAACATAGTGAATTTTAACAGAATCCACCTCACGTTTTTTAGCAATTTCACCGATCTTTGCTAACATTTGATGCTCCACACCCCGCCCTAGAACTCGACAACTTAATAGAAATGAATCTACTTCAATAGCATCGGGTTGAACTTTGAAAATAACTACACCAACTAAACCGTAATCTCCAAAACGATCCTTAACGCTAATGGTGAGACATTCAACGTTTTGTAAGGAACATAACTGTTGTATTTCTGTCTCGGAACGTCTAATGGTTGTGGTGTTAAACTGATTTGTTCGTTGGGTCAATTGTGATACTCTTCCCAGCTGATGCTCAGTCATAGAAGAGATTTGGATCTGTAAATCTAGACTAGCAATAAAATCAGCAAAAGTTAGAGATTCTGTTCGTAAGCGTTCGCGCTGTAGGTTTTCTTGGTACAAAGCAGTTCGCCGCTTATCTTCTTCTGTAATTTTCAGGGTATCGAAAGCCCAAACGTGTTCAATAAATTGAGGAATGTTGTCTGGTGCAGGAAGTTGCAAGGTTAAAACTTCTGGACAGTTACTTTGAACTTCTGCACATTCAACAGGATTGTCATCGATAAAGATGAAGTGTTCTAGACTTAGTTGTAACTCCTTAGCTAGAGATTTGATATTTTCCGATTTAGGTTGCCAGTTAGCTCGATAAGAAACGATATGGTCAAGCTTGAGAATCATATCTGCTCGTTGCTCAAATACAGCTAACAAATCTGCTTCATTGTTCTTACTGCATATGCAAATGAGCGTTCCAGCTTTGTACTGTTCGACTAGAAACGATTGCATTGCTTGGTAAGAAGGAGTAATTTGAATTCCATTGACTCCGTCTTCTCCACAAATACCTTTCCAGAGAGTTTCATCAGCATCAACCACAATCACTTTGTATGGAGTGCTTTTGATTCTACGGATTTTACGAGCAATTATTGTTCCTAAAGCTGTAAAGAATGGGTTTGTGAAAGGAACATGACCAAGTTTATCGGCTTGGGAGTCGTAATAGTTTGCAATAGGATAAGTTTCTTGAATTGCTTCAGTTGTTACAACATGTACTCCAGGTATTGCTTCGAGTTTGCAGCTTAGTTCTTTCTCAATTTGGTTAAAGAGAGAAATATGCTGTGAGTCTGGCGAAACAGGACATAAGCAAACTAAATAAGGCACTGTAGAACGTTCTACTGCAGATTTTAGTGAGAGTAATAAGTCTTGGATATTTCGAGTGATTTTCTCCTGGACGTTAACTAATTGAGAATCTGTTTCAGTAATTGTTTGATCTTCGTACCGCAGCCAGTCTTCTAACCGTATTAAGATAACGTTTATACCATTCTGATTTTTGGAAAGTAGACTTGTTGGATCAAGAAGTTGCTGAAAGACTTGATTATAGGGCGCAAACTCAATTCGATGGGGAATTTTTAGCTCTTGCATCCAAAATTTTAGAGACTCTTGAATCGGTTCTGCGGTAAAAGTGGATGCGATCGCCACCCGTAATTTCTTCTGAACAGGAACTTTCGCGACTAGTTCTGACAAAGGTTTGTTCGTTTGGTTGATCACGCTTTCCAGTAAAAGCTGGAAATGTTCGATCACCCGCCTGATTGTTTCGGGTGTAAAGATGTCAGTGTCATATTCTAAAGCTCCCCGCAAACCTTCACTTTCTTCAAACATTGTTAAAAACCAGTCGAAATCCGTCATCCCTCGATCTACTTTGACTGGTTCAAGAGCAAGGTTTGAAAACTGTGTAGTGTTCATAGCCATGCTCGTGAAGCTAAACATGACCTGTACCAAGGGTATGTCGCTATAGTTTCTTTCTGATTCGGCAATTTCTACGACTTTGGCAAAAGGTACATTCTGATGGACATAAGCCTCTAAAGCTACTTCACGAACACGCGCTAATAACTCTTTAAAAGTAGGATTGCCAGAAAGGTCAGTGCGTAACACAACTGGGTAAGAAAACATACCAATCAGGTTTTCTGATTCAGTATGAGTACGTCCCGATACAGGAGAACCAAGTAGAATATCTTCTTGTTCTGTGTAGCAGTAAAGTAAAATCTTAAACACTGCCATCAGAGTCATGAACAGAGTCGCTCCCTCTTGACGGCTAAATTCTTGCAGTGACTGAGACAAGCTCGCAGGTAAGCTGAAGAATTGGGTTGCACCTCGGAAGCTACGATTAGTAGGTCTTGGCTGGTCAAGTGGTAGTTCTAGTGCTGGTGGAATCAGAGCAAGTTTTTTCTTCCAATATGCAAGCTGGCTTTCTATGACTGCACTTTGTGAAGATTCTTTCTGCCAATTTACAAAGTCCCTATATTGAAAATTAAGTTTGGCAAGGGAGGGGAAACGGTTGTTAGAGTATGCATCATATAATTCTCCAATTTCCTGAATGAACACTCTCATTGACCAGTAATCGGAAATAATATGATGAATCGTTAAAACAAACACATGTTCTGTCTGACTTAAACGGAGTAAAGTAGTCCGTAAAAGTGGAGCTTGGGTTAAATCGAAAGGCTGCTGAACTTCGTTTGCTGCCAATTTTTCGACTTCTATTACTTGCTGGGTTTTATCTACTTCACTTAAATCAACGATAGACAGAGGAAGATGTAGTTTTGGCGCAATAACTTGAATTGCCTGCGCTGTTGCTACTGGGAAAGTTGCTCGTAAAATTTCATGACGATTTACAACTTCTTGAACACTTTGTTCTAGAACTTTTATGTTGATTTGTCCAGACAACCGAACAGCCATTTGAAAGTTGTAAACAGGATTACCTGGTGATAAATGGTTGAGCAACCACATTCTTTCCTGTGGGAAGGATAAGGGGAAAGAAATTTGTGCATCCGTTGACTCTGTGGAAGGGCGATCGCTTGTTTCATCTTGTCTTATGCTAAGCTTTACAGTGGAGTCAAACCCTGTTATTTCACCAAGTAAAAATGTTACCAATTGAGCAATGCTAGGGCCTTGGAGAAATTTTGTTTCAGGTACAACAACTTTTAAGTCAGACTCAATACGCTTCTTCATCTGGATAGACATTAATGAGTCGATCCCGAAGTTAGTGATCGGCAGATCAACATCCAACTTAGGTAGAGAATAACCCAAGACCGATGCTAATTGTTCACAAAGATAAGACTGTAAAACTGACTGTTGCTCCTCTTGTTTTAATGCTAAGAGTGCATCGCGAGTTAGTCTTTGTTCTTGAGAGTTATTTGACTTTGCTAAGGTAGCTGCTTCCAAAACCTTGCCAACGTGAGGTTGAGAGGTTGGAATTTCTGAGGGATAAGTTCTTTCCAGCCAGTACCGTTGGCGCTCAAATGGATAGGTTGGCAGTGATACCCGTTGGTAAGTAAAACCACGATGAAAATTAGTCCAGTTTATATCAACGCCCTGTACATATAGGATACTCAAACTATTGAGGATTACCTGCCAGCTATCCTGACCAGATTTGAGGGTTGTTAACCAAATACCTGTTTCTTGGGGTTGAGCCTGAACAGCTGAATTATCACCTAGTTCAATAAACAAGTTACTACCTTGTTTAACCAGAGTTTCTGTAACTGCTGTAAGCTGTATTGTTTCTTTCACCAAGCCAGATTCGGTGAATACAACTGCCATTTCTCCTGACTGGCTGAGCTGACTAGACTCTACAAGCATCCGAAGACTATTTTCTAGATCAGTTGTTTGTGCTATGCAAGCAGCTACATATTCGCCTACACCAAAACCCATCACTGCTGCCGGTGAAATTCCCCAAGACTGCCATAGTTTAGCTAATGCATATTGCACAGCAAAAGATCCAGGCTTAAAGTATTCTTTTTGCTCCAAAGGAGAGAAAACACCTGATTCTGGATAAAGCACTGATAACAGCGGTTTTTCCAAATACTTCCGAAGGAGAAAATCACACTGTTCCAATGTCTCGCGAAAAGTAGGCTGAGTCTGATAAAGTTGGTAGCTTAACTGAAGATAGCTAGAGTCACAATTGCTGAACAAAAAGGCTATTTTCAAAGAATTGTTGCTGCGTGCTTTACCACTTACTGCTCCTACAGCTGGTTGACTAGCTGCAAAAGTAGATAATTGCTCGTGTAACTGAGCAGTTGATTCAGCTATGACTGTTAGTCGGTGAACAAAATGAGATCTTCCTGTATTAGATGTAAAGCAAATATCTCCTAAAGAAACTTCTGAATGAGAGGCCAAAAAATCAGCATAACGACCCGCAAGAGAGCGTAAAGCAGACTCACTTTTTGCTGACAGGGTTAATAAATGTGAGGGATACTCCAGTTTATTTGTCTCCAAGGTCAGCTCAGGTGCATTTTCTAACACCACGTGAGCATTTGTACCACCAAAACCAAAGGAACTTACACCTGCAAAACGGCGACGTGATTTTGTGATCCAGGGTTGTAAGTAGGTTGGAATTGAAAGTGGAGAGTCCTGTAAGGAGATAAGCGGGTTTAAATGTTTTAGATGTAAGTGAGGAAAAATTTCTCCAAATTGTAAGGAGAGTACCACTTTGATTAAACCAGCAATACCCGCCGCTGCCTCTAAGTGACCGATATTAGTCTTAACGGAGCCAATCAAACAAGGTTGATTCAGCAAACGATCTTCAAGCAATACTCTTTTTAACGATTCGATCTCAATTGGATCTCCAATGGGAGTACCTGTACCGTGTGCTTCTACATAGTTAAGTTGATCTGCTGTGATCCCAGCTTTTTGCAAAGCTTTTCGGATAACTACTTGTTGTGACGGGCCGTTAGGAGCAGTGAGTCCATTACTACGACCGTCTTGATTAACTGCGGAGCCTCTAATCACAGATAAAATATTGTCTTTATCCCTCACAGCATCAGATAAGCGTTTGAGAACAACTATCCCACAGCCCTCACCCCGGACGTAACCATCAGCACTATTGTCAAAAGTTTTACAGCGTCCGTCAGATGCCATCATGTGTGCTTGAGAAAAAGTGATGGTCAACTCTGGAGTTAAAATTAAGTTGACTCCACCAACTAAAGCTAAGTTAGACTCTCCTGTCTGTAAACTTTGGCAGGCTAAATGTATTGCAACTAGTGATGAAGAGCAAGCAGTATCTACAGAAATACTCGGCCCTCGCAGATCTAGTAAATATGATAGGCGGTTAGCTGCTATGCTAAAGGCATTACCAGTACCAGCATACGCATCTATTCGGCTAGGGTTTTCAAACTGAATTCGAGAATAATCATTATTACTGATCCCAATAAAGACTCCTGTTTCACTCCCAGCTAGTTGATTTGGTACAATTCCCGCATTTTCCAGTGCTTCCCATGCTACTTCTAGCAGAATTCTTTGCTGAGGATCCATTCGCTCAGCTTCTCGTGGAGAAATTCCGAAGAAGTTAGCGTCGAATTGATCCACTTGATCTAAAAATCCACCCCAACGGGTGCTCATTTTCCCTGGAGTCTCTAACTCTGGGTTATAAAAACTGTTGATATCCCAACGATTATTAGGTACTTCGTTGATGACATCCACTCCACTACGCAATAACTGCCTAAAAGTTTCTGGATCATTAGCGCCAGGAAACCTGCAACCCAAACCGATGATAGCGATCGCTTCACCGAAAGTGTTCGGGGCAGTTATTGTGTTTTGTTGAGGAACATCTACCTTAACGCTAACAGGCTCCTCTGGAGGGTTAACTTCTCCAGATAAATGTAGAA
Organism: Aetokthonos hydrillicola CCALA 1050; assembly: GCF_017591665.1. GTDB lineage: Bacteria > Cyanobacteriota > Cyanobacteriia > Cyanobacteriales > Nostocaceae > Aetokthonos > Aetokthonos hydrillicola. The sequence goes on from NZ_JAAKGC010000016.1 coordinate 63,603, forward strand.
CAAGTGCTGCAATACTGGGGTAATCGTACAACATGGTTGGCGAGAGTTTCTGACCAAGCCAGTTCTCTAGCTCACCAGCAAACCTCACTGTTGCGACTGAATCTAAACCATAGCTGACGAAAGGTACTTGAATATCTATCTCAGAGGGTTTAACCTGAAGACGTTCAGCAATTTTAGAAACAATCCAAGCTTGAATTTCTGCGGATTTTCCTTTATTTGGCAAGCTTTCTGGTTTGGAAGCTAATTGTTGCTGTGATTGAACTTTACTTTGAGAATCCTTGCGCCAAATTCCGACTATATCTAAGCTATCTGCAAGAAAATTTGCTTTACAAGCACGCCGTTGAATCTTACCACTGGAAGTTTTAGGAATTTTTCCTGTCTTCAGCAGCAGTATGGTATGAACTTCTAACTCATGGTGTTCTATGACTGCTTGACGAATTGCTTTAACCACCTCATCTACGTTTAGCTTCCGGAGATATTGACGGTCTATTTCTTGAGTGATCGCCAGTTGCTCTTCTCCATCTACTTCAATTGAGAATGCTGCTCCACAAGTTGGTCTGAGTGCAGGATGACACCGTTCTACTGTTAATTCAATATCTTGAGGATAATGATTGCGACCTCGAATGATAATCAGATCTTTCAACCGACCTGTGACAAACAATTCACCATCCTGCAAAAATCCTAAGTCCCCTGTGCGCAGAAATGGGCCGATATCGGTGTCTGGTAGTCGTGCCTGAAAAGTTTCAGCGGTCTGCTCTGGTCTGTTCCAATAACCCTGAGCTACACTCGAACCCGATACACAAATCTCTCCTACTTGATCAGGAGCACATCTGGTCAATGATTCCGGGTCAACAATAACAATGTTTGTATCTAGCCATGCTCTTCCACACCCTACTAAATGGCTAACATTTTTTGCCTCACTAGATGCTTTTACAATCCTATTTTGTTGGAGTGCATCTGATTCCACGGTGCAATAAATTGGTTCATCCTTGACTATACCACCGGAAACCATTAGGGTAGCTTCAGCCATGCCATAGCAAGGATAGAAAAAGTTAGGACGAAAACCACACGACTCAAATACAGCAGCAAACTTTTCCAAAGTTTCTCTGCGAACCGGCTCAGCACCACTGTAAGCAGTACACCAGCTGCTTAAGTCTAGAGTTTCTCGTTGTTCAGGGGTGATATTATTTATACAAAGTTCGTAGCCAAAGTTAGGCCCACCGCAATGGGTTGCTTTATAGCGCGAAATTGCTCGTAACCATTGAATTGGTCGTTGAACAAAGGATGTCGGTGGCATTAAGACACCAAGAAAACCCGTATACAAGGGCTGAAGAATTCCGTCGATCAGTCCCATATCGTGGAAGCTGGGTAACCACGATACAGATACGCTGTTTGGTGACAATTCAAAAGCTTGCTTAATATATTCTGAATTGTGCAGCAGGTTTTGATGACTCACCATCACCCCCTTTGGTGTTCCGGTTGAACCTGAGGTGTACTGCAGAAAAGCTAGTGTATCACTGTTTAATACAGGTTCCTGCCATGAAAGCATTTCTTCACTAGCAACATCGTCTGTAGCAAGCCAGGCTACCTCTGCTAATTCTCTGTCTTCGGCGAAACGACTCTCTATACTAGGCAACAGTTCTTTTGTAGTCAGTGCAACTTTTGTCTGAGCATCTTCGACAATAGCTTGCAGCCTTGACATTTTCTGATTACGTCTAGGTGGATAAGCCGGAACTGCGACCATTCCTGCATACAAACAACCAAAGAAAGCAGCAATAAATTCCAGTCCCGATGGATACAACAGTAAAGCCCGTTCGCCAGGAGCAGCTAGTGATTGAAGACGAGCTGCGATCGCTTGAGCTTGTTGATCTAACTCCCGATAAGTGAAACTACCTGTTTCAGTTTCCCCATCTTCCAAAAAAATGTAAGCTGTCTTATCAGGCTGATTTTGCGCTCTTTTGCGTAGAAGCTCCACCAAATTTAAGGGTTGTTCAGAAAGGTTCAATTCAGTAGTCATATTCTTCAAAATATTGGATTGTTGAAATATCAAACCCCGAAAAATTGATAACTAGAAATTCATTGAACTTAAAAGTTAACCAAAGCCTCCTTTTTTTAGCTCTCGGTAACTAGCATTTATTTTTTACTTCATCAACGCCAGTTCCTGAGAGTGTGGTACAGAAACAGAACTCCACTCTAAAATGGCAGCCCCCCAAGAAAGCCCTGCACCAAAGCCAGCCAAAGCTATAACATCATGTGGCTTAATTTGTCCTTTGCGAACAGCTTCATCTAAGGCAAGAGGAATTGAAGCAGCCGAGGTGTTTCCGTAATTTGCTAAATTGCTAATGATTTTTTCACTAGGAAGTCCTAGACGCTCAGCTACAGAATCTAAAATTCGCTGATTAGCTTGGTGCATCAGAAGCCAATCAACTTGGTCAATAGTAAGATCAGCATGAAAGAGTGCCTTCTCAATAACTTCTGGAACTTTCTGAACAGCAAAGCGGTAAACTTCTTGTCCGTTCATTGTAATGGGTTGATAAGTTCCTTGACCAATGGAGATACTATCAACAAGTTGCTTCTCTTGATCTTTGAAACCTAATTTCAAATACTGATTCTGCATACCATCGGTATGAAGTTGAAAACCCAACAGGCTCTCAGATTCACTTGCTTGTACAACCACTGCACCCGCGCCGTCACCAAAGAGTATACAAGTACGTCGATCAGACCAATCAACCCACCGCGAAAGAACTTCTGCGCCAATCAGAAGAATATTTTGATATGCACCAGCACGGATAAACTGGGCACTAGTTATTAAACCAAAAATGAAACCAGAGCATGCTGCTGTTAAATCAAAAGCTACAGCTTGGGTAGCTCCTAGTTCAGCTTGGATTGCACTAGCACTACCAAACAAATCGTCAGGCGTAGATGTCGCTAGGATAATTAAATCTAAGTCTCGTGGTGCAATACCGGCCATTGCTATAGCTTTTTGAGCAGCTTCAGTAGCCATAGCAGTCAGGGAATGCTGCGGTGGAAGAAGACACCGGCGGCGAATTCCTGTCCGAGTTTTTATCCATTCATCAGAAGTAACCATAATTTGGTTAAGTTGATGATTGTCTAAGTAAGTATCCGGAACGGCGGAGCCAGTTCCTGTCAAAACAACACCTTTTTTTGATGAATATCTCATAGCTTTAATGACTCATTATTTCTGTGATTCAAGTTTGTCAAACAGCCCTATTATTCCTCGAATTTTTTAAAAGCTAGGCTAACATTATGACCCCCGAAACCAAAGGAATTAGAGAGTGCAACATCTACCCGTTGAGAGCGGTAGTGTAAAGGAACATAGTCTAGATCACAGGCTGGATCAGGTGTTTCTAGATTAATTGTTGGTGGAATTTTGTCTTGTGCTATAGCCATTACTGTTGCAACAGCCTCTATACCTCCAGAAGCTCCTAAAAGATGACCAGTCATCGATTTTGTAGAACTAATAGCTACTTTAAAAGCATGATCCCCAAGAGCTTTTTTGATGGCAAGTGTTTCCACAACATCATTAGTAGGCGTACTAGTGCCATGAGCATTAATGTAATCTACTTCGTTCGGGTACAATCCAGCATTTTTGAGCGATAATTCCATTGCTCTAGTAGCGCCTTCGCCATTAGAAGGAGGTGAAGTAATATGATGGGCATCACAAGTTAAACCATAACCGACAATTTCTGCATAGATTCGAGCACCGCGCCTTTGCGCATGGCTTAATTCTTCTAATAAAAGAATACCACTGCCTTCTCCCATCACAAAACCGTCTCGATCTTTGCTAAAAGGACGAGAAGCTTTAGTAGGTTCTTCGTTATAAGTTGATAAAGCTTTGGCCGAAGAAAATCCTGCCATACACACAGGAGTAATAGCAGCTTCGGTTCCACCGCAAATCATTACTTGAGCATCCCCCCTCTGAATAGTACGGAAAGCATCTCCTATAGCATTAGCTCCCGAAGCGCAAGCTGTAACAGGACAAGAGTTAGGACCTTTTGCTCCTAAATGAATTGCAGTTACTCCAGCAGCCATATCTGCGATCATCATGGGAATTAGAAAAGGACTACAACGGTTAGGCCCACGATTTAAAACAACTTCCGTTTGATTTTCTATCATTTTTAAGCCGCCAATTCCGCTGCCAATCAGCACTCCCACTTGCTGAGAATTGTGATTATTAATCTCAAATCCAGCGTCAGCAATAGCTTGCTTACTAGCACAAACTGCAAATTGAATAAAGCGTTCTAAGCGCTTAGCTTCTTTTGATTCCATGTAATTACAAGGGTCAAAGTTTTTCACTTCTCCTGCTATTCGAGTGGCATGACGAGAGGCATCAAATGAAGTAATTAAACTTATGCCACTATGTCCTTGAAGAAGCTGCTCCCAGTATTCAGTCACTGTATTACCTAAAGGACTAATTACCCCTAGCCCTGTGACTACTACTCGTTTCAATTCAAGGCTAACCATAATAAGATTCTATTTTGATAGTGTTTGCTGGTCTTAACTCAGTTACTTAAGATATTTTTTGACACTAGTTTTGATGTGAAAATCTAACTGCTGGCTTACCATCCATCAAAGTTAGTATTAGGCAACATTTCCCAAGTGAATCAGAATCCCAGCGATAGATCGGAAGTCCAGAAAACTGTGAAAATTCTGTAACAACTTCTGGAATATCTCGAAAAACAATATTCCTAACAGAGTTTCTAGCACAAAGAGCCTCTGCCAGAATAAAGACTGATCCAATTTCACTTAAACGTCTACCTTCAAGTGAAACAACATTGCCAGATCTTAGCTCTTCAAGTTCAGTATCTGACAGCTTTATCCCAAGATAATTCACTGCCTTTTCAATCTCGGATGTATCTAAATTTGGGATTGGTGGTGATTGTAACATATTATTTAACTCCAAAAATCTTGATAATATACGTCAGCGCGATTCTAATGGCACTTGAACAAAAGCCACTAAATTAATTAGAAATTTTGTATTGGTCTTAAACTCTTTCTGCCCTTCAGTAGCCAAAACGACTTTGGTGTTTACATAGGGGATAAATCTTGCAGGTAGGATAAAAGAGAAAGGGGAAATCAACAAACCTACTTACATGGTTACTGGTGAAAAAAATTCACCAGAATTGTACTCTCTTCCTAGCTTTCTTGATAAGCTGATTTTACCTATGTAGTGGCATATTTGCTAAAACTTAGGTAACAACCTCCTTCTATAAACCTGATCGAAAAAAAAGACACTTTACCAAAAAAAGAGCTACTTCCATTACCATAAATTCTTCTAGCCTTGATCTTATAAACTATTCAGGTTCTTCTATTGCTGTATCAACTCCTTAATTACCCTATGCCATATAGATTATTTCCTGGGAGAAGCATGGTCAATACAGATAATGTCAGTACTTTTTTCCTGAGAAATGGAGTAACAAAACTCTGCTAAAATTAGGAAAAATCAGTTTATAGCAATGAAATATAAAATACATCATATTAATATATGGATTTTGAAGAAGCATTTAGAGTTGCAAATACCGCAGTTTTAGCAAAAACCAAAAGAAATCTGAAAGATGTAGAAGCAGCAATACTTTTGGGAGCATGGGAAGGTAAGAGCTATTACGAAATAGCAGACGTTTATGGCTATAGTGCTAAGTACCTAACTCAAGACGTAGGATCGGGGCTGTGGAAGCTGCTTTCAGATGCTTTAGGTGAGAAAGTCAGTAAAAAGAACTTTAAGAGTGCACTGGAGCGACAATGGCGCTTAGAAAGGGTTGTAGATATCAAGTCTAGTGAAACAATACCATCTAACTCAATTTCACAAGTAGATCCAGCAACGACATTACCTCCTTTTGTGGAGCATAAAGAGATCAACACCAATCCCCGCCAAGATTGGGGAGAGGCGGTTGACGTATCAGTTTTTTATGGTCGCACCGCAGAACTCGCTACCCTAGAGCAATGGATTTTGCGCGATCGCTGTCGCTTGGTAGGAATTTTCGGGATCGGGGGAATTGGTAAAAGTGCTTTGTCTATACGCAGTTCAGAAAAAATGCAGCATGAGTTCGACTACCTCATTTGGCGATCGCTCTTACATGCACCACCTGTTGACAAGATGCTGGAAAAACTGATTTATTTTCTATCTAGCCAGCAAAATACTGATTTACCAGAAACAATCAGTGATAGAGTATCCGTATTAATCAATTACCTACGCTCCTCACGCTGTTTACTGGTATTAGATAATTTCGAATCAATTCTACGTGGTGGCGAAGAATTTGGACATTATCTTCCTGGATACGAGGGATATGGTGAACTTTTAAGACGAGTTGGAGAAACACATCATCAAAGTTGCTTAGTACTGACGAGTCGAGAGAAGCCTGAAGAAATTGCACTATTAGAAGGTGAAATATCATCCATTCGCTCGCTACAACTAACCGGTTTAAGTGAAGTGGAAGGGCAAGAAATATTGAAATTAAAGGGTCTTTTGGGAAGTGAGGGTGAAAGGAAAAGACTAATTAAATACTATGGTGGTAACCCCCTGCAATTAAAAATAGTTTCTGCTTCTATTCGAGATTTATTTGCTGGTAATATTGCTAACTTTATAGAACAAGGAATAACAGTTTTCAATGGTGTTCGCAATCTTTTGGAGCAGCAGCATAATCGCCTGTCTGAGCTAGAAAAGCAAATTATGTACTGGCTAGCGATCAATCGAGAGCCGGTTTCATCTCTGGAACTGCAAGAGGATATTTTAACTGTAGTATCACGACCGAGATTACTCGAAGCGATGGAGCTTCTTAGAAGGCGTTCGCTAGTTGAGAGATGTTCAGCAGGTTTTACACTACAAACTGTAGTCATGGATTACATAACTGAAATATTCTTGGAACAGGTTTTTGAAGAGATTAAAACTGAAAATTTGTCTTTATTGATAAGTCATGCTCTCATCAAAGCTGAAGCAAAAGATTATATTAGGGAAATTCAAAATAATCTAATTCTACAGCCCCTTATTGATAAACTAATTATCAACTTTGTTTCGAAAGAAAATATAAAGAAAAAAATCAATAACCTTTTGCTGAAAATTCGAGAAAAATTTTACATCATACCAGGATATGCTAGTGGAAATATTATTAATTTGTTAGTTCAATTAAAGATTGATTTAACTGGGTACGACTTTTCTAATCTGACTATCTGGCAAGCCTACCTAAAGGATGTCAATTTGCATCATGTCAATTTCTCTAACTCAGATCTAACTAAGTCTGTTTTTGCGGAAAAATTGGGTGGTATTTTGTCGCTTGCCTTTAGTCCAGACGGTCAACTTTTAGTGACGAGTGATACTAATGGCGAAATTCACTTGTGGCAAATCCAGAGCGGGAAACAAATTGTTATCTGTAAGGGGTCTACTAACTGGACATTCTCAGTTGCCTTTAGTCCGCTTGGTAATATTTTGGCTAGTGGCAATCTTGATAAAACAGTGAAATTATGGAACGTTTATACTGGTCAATGTCTCACAACATTAACAGGGCACACCGATTATGTGTACGCGATCGCCTTCAGTCCAGATGGTGAGATTCTGGCTACTGGTAGCTACGATCAGACAATCAAATTGTGGCATATTAACGATGGTAAGTGTCTGAAAACCTTAACAGGACATGCTGGTTATGTACAAGCGCTCACCTTTGTCCCACAACGCAACGCCAACAGTTCAGAGAGTTACATTTTAGCCAGTGGCAGCCAAGACAACTTGATCCTGTTGTGGGATGTTGGTACAGGAAAATGCCTCAAGGCTTTGCAAGGTCACTCTAATTCGGTATCGTCAGTAGCCTTTAGTCCTGAAGGTCAGATCTTAGCTAGTGCTAGCGATGACCATACAGTGAAGTTGTGGGATGTAGGCACAGGAAAATGCCTCAACACTTTGCAAGGTCACTCTAATTCGGTATCGTCAGTAGCCTTTAGTCCTGAAGGTCAGATCTTAGCCAGTGGCAGTTACGATCAAACAGTGAAATTGTGGGATGTAGGCACAGGAAAATGCCTTAACACTTTGCAAGGGCACTCTAGCTGGGTATCGTCAGTTGCTTTTAGTCGTGAAGGTGAGATCCTAGCCAGTGGCAGTTACGATCAAGCCGTAAAGTTGTGGGATATACGCACTAGCCAATGTCTAAAAACTTTGCAAGGACATACAAACCGCGTATTTTCAATTGCCTTTGCTCCGCAAAGCTATGCGGACAGTCTGTATAGTCATATTCTAGTTAGTGGTAGCGAAGACTGTAAGCTAAGGTTGTGGGATGTTCACACAGCCCAATGTTTAAAAACTATACAAGCACACTCAGGTCGCGTATCGTCAATTTCCTTCAGTCCTCTAGGTTTAATCTTGGCTAGTGGCAGTGAAGATAGTACTATAAAGTTATGGGATTTTTACACAGGCGAATGTATAGAAACCTTACAAGGACACACAAATCAGGTACTGTCAGTTGCTTTTAGTCCTTTAGGTAATATCTTAGCTAGTGCCGGTAATGATTATACCGTGAAGTTATGGGATATAAGTGCTGGTGAGTGCCTAAACACTTTGCAGGGACATACCAGTTTATCGTCAGTCGCTTTTAGTTCAGATGGAAAAATCTTAGCTAGTAGCAGTCATGATCAAACTGTCAAATTATGGGATGTAGGTACAGGTCAATGTTTACAAACTTTGCGGGAACATTCTAGCTGGGTATCCTCAGTTGCTTTTAGTCCAAATGGAGAAATACTGGCTAGTGGCAGCCGTGATCAGACTGTAAAGTTATGGGATGTGAATACAGGTCAATGCTTACAAACTTTACAAGGACACTCTAGTTGGGTATCCTCAGTTGCTTTTAGCCCAAATGGAGAAATGCTGGCTACTAGTAGTCATGATCAAACCGCGAAGTTATGGGATGTTGATACAGGTCAATGCTTACAAACCTTACAAGGACACTCTAGTTGGATATCGTCAGTGGCTTTTAGCTCCAATGGAGAAATGCTGGCTACTAGCAGCTTAGATGGAATGATTATGCTCTGGAATGTGAAGACACGCGAGTACCTAAAAACTCTTCGCTCTGATCGACCCTACGAACGGATGATCATTACTGGTGCTACAGGTTTAACCAAAGGAACTACTGGAACGTTGAAAGCTCTTGGAGCAATAAATAGTTAAGATGAATGTCATTAATTATTGCAGCCTGTCACGAGTCCAAAGAGTATTCCTCAACCACCCAATTCAATATAAGTACTGCTAAACTGAGGAATAACCCTAAGAACCAGTGATTATGCTCAAGCGTTCTAAGTTCGACACAACTCAATCTCAGATTATGCACCGCGCTGAGGATCTCATTAATGCAGCTTCCAATCGCTACCGCATTACGGTTCAAGTGGCAAATCGTGCTAAGCGTAGGCGTTACGAAGATTTCGACAGTGCAGAAGATGCAATGATGAAGCCAGTACTAAGGGCTATTATCGAAATGTCTGATGAACTGACTCAGCCAGAAATTATTGGTGAAATGTAAACAACTTCAGTGGGAGTCGGGAGTCAGAAGTCAGGAGTCAGGAGTCAGGAGTCAGGAGTCAGAAGCCAGATAATTTTTGTTGAATAAAGTACCTTTCTCCCCTGCTCCTCTGCCCCCCTGCGCCCCTGCGCTCTGCTCCCTTCCCCCTGCGCCCTGCCTGCTCCCTGCTCCCTCTTCCCTACGAATGCTCAAAAATTCACAGTTTATAAAAAAGCCTTGGTACAAAATTGCTGCTTTAATTGCGGTTGGTGTGATTGTCTTGGGTTCAGGGATAAGTGGATTAATTCCCACGAGTTCGCTAGGTTCCCAATCTGCACTCGCACAAGTAGGCATTATTCCCAGTGATGTTTGGCAGCAAGTTTATCAACAATTACCTGACTTACCACGAGAAAATAAGTACATCAGCAAGGACACCGGAAAGGTTGCTGAAAATAACACCTTGGTAAGTCGCATGATTAGGTATCATTTTTATCTCAAAGGTCGCCCAGCAAATTATCGGTTAGATTGGAAGCTAACATTGGCTGATTACTTGGGAGCAAACGAAGTTATGTACGATGGTAGCTATCCAGGTAATGACACATTGAAGAAAAATCCTATAGATGGCGATCGCGCTGCAATTAGTCGTTTGAATCGTCGTCAGCGCGATGCTTTAGTACAAGCTTTGGTCAATGCTTTTAATAAACCGAATAGATGATATCACCCCGTTGCAGCAAGATTTTTTTGGAAGGTTAAAATTTTTCCTACATCTGCTACCCTGTACTGTCAAAATCCCTTACTTACTTTATTAGACATCTGGTGAAAATTAATTATGCGTTCCTTGAAATCCTTGCTAAGGGCGAACGCCGTACTCTGCGAGAAGCCAGAGGCTACGCCCCTACATCAATTTCTGGAGATGTCTATTATACCTAAATAGTCTTTCTTCTCACCGTACATTGTTACTGAAAAATTTGCGGTGTAGTGCTTGAGGGTTCTGAACAAAAAAGTATATTTTGTTACTTACATGAAAAAAGTCATGGTGACTGAATGACTTTCTTCCTAACGTAATTAGGAAGTTTGGGGGATGCAAGAATACTTATAAACTCGTATGATTCTCTGGTTTGAGAAATGCATTCAGAGGGTGTGGCGTGCCTTGTCTGGAGACTCATCCCCTGAAAAACAGGGGTCGATAGTCTTCCTAGAATTGAATCTCTGAGATTGAAGCGGTTAATGCCTTATATCTCCTGCCGCACCGAACAATACAAATCTTTTTTTTCACAATGGGCGGTACTTCCCAAATACCCTCCTTCCTGTTGACTGTCGCTTGCTAGGAGATTTGCACCTATAATTAAGCCCATGAATACCCTTCCAGACGCTCAAGTTGTTCAAAAAATTTTTGAAAATGCGCAGACTGATGGTGACATTACCACAGGGGATCTTACAGAAATTTACAGAATTGTTGTAAATTTGGATAAAATTCCCAAACCCGTAGGTATTTCCCAAAATATACCCGACAGTAGCACAGATAAGTTTATTGGAAGATATAGAGAGTTAGAATACTTGCATCAACAATTGCAATGTTATAACGAGGTTGTAATCGCTGCAGTTGAAGGGATGGGTGGAGTAGGGAAAACAGAATTAGCTATTCAGTATTCCCTATTGCATTTGCAGTTGCATAATTATCCTGGAGGTATTTGCTGGTTACAAGGACCAGAACAAAATATTGGCTCGCAAATATTAAACTTTGCTCACACATATTTGGGTTTACGACCACCAGAAGATTTGGAACCACCCGAACAAGTGCGTTGGTGCTGGGAATCTTGGCATAAGGCAAATACTCTAGTGGTTCTGGACGATGTGAAAGATTACAGTGAGATAAAACCTTATCTACCACCGCAGCTACCCCAATTTAAAGTATTAATTACTACGAGACTCAGATTAGATTTCACTGGTTCTCTCTATATGGAAGATTTACCACAACCAGATGCATTCTTAATTTTGACGCTAATGACTCCCCCATTGTGGTTAACCGTAAACGCTAGAATGAAAAACGAATTTGAAAAAAAATTCAATTAAAGAATTCAGGAGTCTTAAAACAGTGAACAGTAAACAATTATCAGAGAGCAAGGCAGTTGGTGCAGTGTTAACTGATAACTGATAACTGATAACTGTCCCTATGCAACGTTTACTCAAAAGTGGATCTGGTTGGCGTATCGGCTGGAATCCAGCCGCGCCAGAATTTAAAGGTTTGGTGGGTACAGATGATTGGGCAATTGAGTTAACTGAACCAGAGTTGAATGATTTTTGTCGCTTACTGTTACAGCTAGCAGACACGATGAAGCAACTTGCAGATGAATTGATGGATGAAGAAAAAATTGCTTGTGAAGCTGAAAGCAATTTACTATGGATGGAAGTAGAAGGGTATCCTGACGCCTATAGTCTGCGCTTTATTCTAAATACAAAGCGTGGAGCAGAAGGTAAATGGGATGCTTCCGCTGTTCCAGAGTTGTTACAAGCTGCTGGAAGTCTCGAAGTTTTTTAATTTTCGCTGTTGTGTATTTTCAATTTTGTGCTATCATCTTATAGATGACGGGGCGTAGCGCAGCTTGGTAGCGCGCCACTTTGGGGTAGTGGAGGTCGTGGGTTCAAATCCCGCCGCTCCGACTTTTACAGGTCGGTCAAAAAATTAAGACTAGTAGGGGCGAACGCCGTTCGCCCTATTTAGATTACTTTATAAAGTAGTCAGGAGTCAGAATTCATTCTCACTCCTGAATTCTGACTCCTGACTCCTGTATTCTGAATTCTTTTATTCTTACATCTCTTCCTAAAGACATAAGCTGAAAGTGAAGTAGTCAAACCTTGTGGTTTTCCGTAGTATGAGGTTTGGCTATTCAATGAAATTAGGTAACGAATGTCTAACACCACTAAGGAAGATGCAATGTCAATGCAGCAACTGATTTGCATCATGATGCTGTTTTACTTAATTCAAACTTACGGATGTAATCCAGGACTTTTTGGTCTTCCTGTTACTATTTATCTCAAACAAAATCTTGGACTTTCACCAGCACAGTTAGCATCCTTCAGTAGTTTTATTTTTATTCCCTGGTTAATTAGACCACTTTACGGAATCATTGGAGACGCTTTTTCTATATTTGGCTATCAGTTCAAAAGCTACTTTTTTATCTGCTACTCTCTAGCACTTGTTGTTTTATTAGGATTAGCCGGATTACAAGTTAACACGATCACTCAGCTAGCAACAGGGTTAATTTTAGTAAATCTAGCTATAGCCTTTAGCGACGTATTTACAGATAAAATCATGGTCGTTCAAGGCAGGATTCTCAACAACACGGCTCGTTTACAAGCAGCTCAATGGACGGCTCTAAGTTTTGGTCAAGCTTTGCTATCTTATATCGCAGGTTGGATTGCTCAAAATTCTAATTTATCACTCGCATTTGTGCTTACAGCAATTGTGCCATTTGTTGGGTTAGCTGGAACTTTTCTATTACTTAGAAATGAAAAAAAGCACCGAAAAACTGTTTCAGTTAAAACTAGTGTGAAATCTATTTGGTCAGCAGTCAAGTCGCGACAATTTCTCGCTGTTATGGGCTTTATTGCTTGCCTTGAATTTACTCTCATCCCGCCGTTGGTAAATTACCTTGTATATTACTACAAGGATGCTTTGAAGTTTGACGCTCAATTCATAGGGATTTTGGGGACATTTGAAGCTTTGGCTAATGGTTTAGGCGCGATCGCCTTTGGTATGTTTGCTTTTAGAATTTCTCGACGTCTGCTGCTAAATCTAGCAATTGGCTTAACAACCCTCTCGACCATTGGTTTACTATTTATATACAATGCACCAACTGCTATCTTCGTTAGTCTATTTTTTGGATTTTTTTCCATGGTGTCCATGTTAGGCGTCTTAGAAATTGCAGCCAGATCTTGTCCTGTTGGTGCAGAAGGTTCGACATATGCAATCTTGAAGTCAGTGTATCAAATAGTTAGGCAACCGGGGCCTATTTTAGGGGGTTACTTATACGGTTGGGGAGTTCCAGTTTATATTCTTGTCATTATCAGCGCCGTATTTACAATGTTTTGCTGGTTTTTAATCCCTCTATTTAAATTAGAGCAAGAATCTATAGAGCCACAAGAAGTTTAAGTAGGGTGGGTTAACGAAGTAACGCACCGCTAATACACCGTTAATATCGGTGCGTTACGGCGCAAAAATTGGTGAATAGGTAAAAAATGATACTTGATAATGCGCCTAACGCACCCTACCATATAAATGGTCTCTAATCCAGCGCTGAAAACTCGAATGATAAAACCTGTAATAAGGTTCTTCTTCTATAGTTTCGTAATGTAGAAACTCAAACCAATTTTCCAGCAATTCCTCCACATCGTATTCATCCTGATTTACAATTTCCGCGATCGCACTAGCTGAAATTCCTTTTCCCTCTTCTATAGAACTTAAAACCCGAAGCACTTGCAGTGCAATATCAGACAAACCTTCAGCCGTCATTTTCTGCCAATGCTGTTGGTAATATACTTCTAAAGCAGAAGGTAGTGGATCGCGTTGCCAAGGTTCAGAGTAAACACCCTCAGCAATAGCGTTTATGATGGTGCTGATATACATGAAATTGTTTTCACTTTCGGCGGTGAGGCGATCGCAAAATTCTTCTTCAGTGACGTTGTGAGTACGTAGCCAAGATTTTTGATTTAACCTTTTCTCCAAGTCTGGTGCTTCTTCGTGTGTTTCTAGTGAAAGTTCAGGAGTAAGGTATTGCCAGATATATGCTCGCACATCCTCTGTGTTTTGTTGTGCGTATTCTGTTAAATTAAGATTCTGGGATGGTGCTTCGATTAATAAACCAGATTTTCCTTTCAAAAAGGGACGACGAGTGAGAAGGAAATAAATACCGTTTGGAAGATAGCGAGGGAGATAAAAGAGATTAGAACCAGGGGGTTGACTTTTGCGATCAATCGAATCACAACCATCAATAGCAATGATAAACCGCTGATGAGGTTCTAGCTGATCGCTAATTTTTTGCAGGAGAAGCGAGAGAAACGAGCCTCCTTGTGTAGCGCTCTCAGGAAGTACGTTGCTAACTCTGTTTGTAACCTGGGGTGAATTTTGCGCGGAAGGTTGGGGAGGGGTGTTAGGGGAATTGTGTACGCGATCGCTTAATTGCGTACAAACAGTTGTGAGAAATGCTTCAACATGATTTTTGCCTTCAAGTTGTGCATCGTAATAGATAACATCACTATTTGTTTGCACGTACTGAGCTAAAGCAGCAGTTTTTCCGCTACCAGGTTCACCAACAATAGTAAAGTAACCTCGGTTGTGGCGATGGAAAAAATTATTTTCGCTTTTATCTGCAACTTGTTCAATAAAAGCATCAGTAGTAATCTTATCTTTACGATTTATAATCCATTTATTCAACCCATCTTTATACAGACTTGTGTCATTTTCCAGCGAGAAACGAAGATATTTTTTTACGTCTTCTCTGCTTAAATGCATGTACTCTTCTGCTGTCAAATCTAATTCTTTAGCAGGAATACCAGGAGATAAAAATAACCGCTTTTGACTAGAAATATAAGGTCTTCTGGTCAGTAGAAAATAGGTCTTATCTGGCAGCACATTCGGCAAGTTTAACAGATTTCCTCCTGTTTTTTGCTCGACTTCATCCAGTGCATCGACCAATATCACCAAACGCTGACCATCAGCAAGCTTTTGACTAGCTTGTGTGAGCAAGTTCCCTAAATCAGCATTTTCTGTATTTTTTAAATTGTAACGGTTAATTAATTGCTTACGAACACTCTCCAAGAACTGTTCTGGGCGAGTACGACCGTCTGCAAAGCTATTAAAGTAGCAGATATCTTTGTGTTCATCAACGTATTTAGCCGCGATCGCGCTTTTTCCCATCCCTGCATCTCCTACCACCGTAAAATAACCTTTAGGATATTTGCTGAGAAATTCGTTAAAAGCATCGAATACAAATTCACGACCACAGAAAGAGTGGATCTTTTCTTGAATGAGGGCTTCAAATTCTCCAGGATAGGAAGACGAGTCAATTGATTTAAGATCTGACGGCTTTGGAAAAAATTGCTCAAGATATGTAAGCTTTTCTACTATTTTATCAAGTGTATTACTATCTAGCTTTTGATTGACTAGTAATTCTTCAATGTCTGTATGCATTAGCCTATCAGATGGGGTCTGGCTAAGCTTTACCATTTTGATAAAAGTGTCTCTAAATTCGGATAATACCTGATTTATATCAATATTTAGTTCACGAACGATTTGCCCTAAAGTGTTCCAATCCTGTTCTTCCCAGTTTACGGATTGCTGTAATTTAGAAAGAACAACATCATAACTATTTTGATAAAATGCTTCATCAAAAGCTTTTTTAATCTCTTCACGTTCCAGAAGTCCAGACAGCGCCTCATCTTTCCTCTGAAAAAAATCTGTTTTTGCCAGGTTTGTGTTTTGCTCAGAGATGTAAACTACAAAGCACATGCATAAATAATGTCAAATTTTTGCTCTGGGTGTTTAGTCAGGTCAATTTTCCACTCCTGGAATAATCTAATTAAAGTTTCGTTTGCTTTTGCTTTCTTGGTTATCCAAGGAGTAGCAGCATTAAAAACACCTTTAACTGTGTTAATGATATTCATTAGTATCGATGAGTCAATGAGAACGCTTTTCTAGAGATCTACACTCAGTATTACTGATTTTCCTGATTTATGTTAGGCGGCGAGAAAAATTCAGAAATGTAAACTTACGGTGGGGTGTGTTAGACGAAGCCGTAACTGACATCTTGCACCATTGAGAATCAGCCCGATATCCCGCCCTACACTTAAGTGTAGGGCTAATAGCTTAAGTCCATTTCAATCGACTGAAATCCTTGAGCAGTCCTCTTGAGAGGACTTTAGCTATCAGCCAGCGATTTAAATCTCTGGCTGGCTGACTTACAGCAATTTGCAAACAATTAATTACCCAACATGATATTATACTTGCGACTTCCACCTTTGAAAGTCTGTCAAGATAGCCCGCTATTTCGTCAATGATTGGTGTTAATGAACAATTGAGAAGGGGAAATTATGAGAAAACTGAAGCCATTTTTTACTACGCTCTTAGCTATTGCTGTTCTGTGCATTGGACTAATAGGAGCTAAACCAGCAATGGCAATTACATTCGACTTCAGCTGGAAAGGGAATGGAGGTTATACTGCTCAAGGTTCATTTAGCTATGAAGAAGAACAAAAGAATTCCACAATCACAAACACGAACCTAGAGTCTCTCAAAATTTCTTTCTCCGATCCAGCTAACAAATTCTTAAAAAGTTACGTTCTCGTCAAAGACGGACAAGATACTGGTGTGAATCCATATTTAGAATTCAGTTTCGATCCTGCTACAAAATCTTTTACTAGCGGTAGTGGTTTTGATGTCGGCGAAGGTAGAACAACTGGTGACAACGATTATTACCTCCATGGCACGATTGACACAATTTTAGATTTAAGACATCTAGATACCAATGTATTGGATACTAATTCAGGAGTGATCAACGTCAAAAAGGCATCAGGTGAAAAAGATGACTAAACAATATTGAGTATTGTGTTGACTCTTTAATGTAGGGCGTACGGCTGTACGCTCTACATTTTTGCCGAGAGTATTAAAATCCTAACAGTCCCCGTAACATTTATTAACAGACAAAAAAAATACAACCTTATACCGAAGTTTTGACCCTTACAATTGTTAACATTAGCAATTAAAAGTTAAATAACACGCAAAAAGGATGATGGGATACATGATTGATCGTCATTTTCTCCCGTTAATCCCTTTTGCTTATTTGCAAATAAGGAAAAATTTAATTCGAGGGAACTGCTATGAGTCAACCTATAATTGTAGAGAAAAAACCTGCTGTATTAGAACTAGAACCAGGTCAATATCATTGGTGTAGCTGTGGCAAATCGAGTAATCAACCATTCTGTAATGGTTCTCACAAAGGTACCGACTTTACACCTCTAGCGTTTGACGTTACTGAGACAAAAACAGTAGCATTATGCAATTGCAAACATACAAGCAATTCCCCATACTGTGATGGTTCCCACGCCAAGCTTTAATTTTTAAACCGTAAAGCCTCATATCTTATCAAGGGCATCAGGCTTGTGAGCAGCTTTTTTTCCAGTTTTATCGCTTTCAACGAGATATTCTGGGTTATCTTCTGACGCTGCGACGTGGTGTCCTTTAATTTCAGTGGGTGAGGTGAGTTTCTCCTCAACCTTACCAGTAGTATTCCCTTGTGCTGTTTTCCACTCAACGCGATCTGCGCTCCGCGCAGCAGCGAAGCTATCGCCTTTTTTAAATTCTTCAGTCATGATTGATCTCCTGTTTGAGGTTTGTGACTTCCACTTAGATCAAATTATGCTTAGTATTAAAAAGGCAACCATCGACCCATTGACAGATAATGAGCTTTCCAAGTACTTGTATTAAGTCGTTGACTTTGCTAGTAGTCTTGCACAAGCTAATCTTTTTGCCTCTGGTACTGATGCTCATCACGCTTACGCTCATTGGTTGCACTACCTTAACTACGGAGCAGTATGAAGCCGCAGCGCTCACTCGTTACGCTTGGCAAGTAAAATACGCTGATGACCTAGCTAATGAGACATCGCCACGCTTTGAAACTTTTTCCACCACCTCTTTACTAAATCGTAATGGTTTGAAGCCAGAAGGAGCAGTGGTTGGTCCCGATGACCGGGGGTTATGGTGGCCTATTTTACCACCAAGACCTTCAGTAGATGAAGTCGAACAACGGAAACAACAGCAACGAGAAGCAAGTAAGCCGGAATTGTTAAAATCTGTGGAGTATCGATTGACTTATACAATCGGTAACCAGCGGAGAACGTTACCCACAAATTATGATGTTTATAGGCAGGTGGTGAAGGCATACCCATTCCACACGCCTTTACAACTTACTTTAGGAATTGATGATAACTCAGTCGAAAAGGCTGAACCTATCGGTAATTAATAGACTATTTTTTGACTATTAGGGTAACTAGACTTTCAATCAAGCGATCGCGCTCAACTGTTACAACATCCCGCCCATGCAAAATCTCGTGAGTGATGATGTGATGAATCAAAGTTCCCATAAAAATTCTGGCAGCCATTTCTGGATCAGGAAGAGAAATTTGGGGATGAGCGGTGAGATACTCTGTGAGAATGTGGATATTTTGCTTTTCAAACTTGCTGATAAAAGCCTTCGCCAAACTCGGGAACCGTCCCGATTCTCCAATCATGATCCGAATTAGAAAAAATAATGGCTGCTCTCCTGTAAACTGCTCTAGTATCTTCGTTGCCAGACGTTGCAGCACTATATCAGGGGGTTCTTCGAGAGTATGCGGATTTTGGAGCCACAATAACTCTTGTGGACAACCCTGTGATAATTGTTCAATTAGTGCAGTGAACAATCCTTCTTTATCTTGAAAGTAACTGTAGAGCGTTGGTTTAGAAACCTTTGCAGCATTCGCAATCCGATCCATGCTGGCAGCCGCATATCCACGTTCCATAAATTCCTGCCTAGCTCCTGCTAAGATCGTTTCGGCTTTTTCAGAATCTGGTCGTAGTAGCTCAGCTTTCGTGGGTTTCATTGGTCGAGAAAGAGGAAAAAACGAGAATTTCTAAGAAAATTATTGAATTTACTGCTCGTAACTTTACCATACGGTTTAGTAAAGTTGGCAAGTATTCAACTAATTTCGCAATATTGTAATCGATTTCTGATGTTCGAGTTCATCCCACAAAATAGCATTCCATTCAAACCTTTCTCTCGTATACCAATTCACTAAGCAATCTAAGTAGAGGGTTGCACAAGTTCATGGCAAAATCAAGCAAGGTGTGCCCTTCTCCCTATTGGGAGAAGGGAGCTAGATTCTGTTCCCTCTCCCTCCGCAGGAGAGGGTTAGGGTGAGGGTCAATGGGAGCCAAAACGCCACGAATTTATGAAACGCTGTACTAAGGAAGAACTGCGGGAAGTTCTTGACCGAATCAATGAACAGTGAACAGTGAACAGTTATCAGCGATCTATTGATGGTTGGGTGTTAACTGATAACTGATAACTGATAACTGATAACTGTTAAAAATTCCCGCTAGACTAACGCCACAACTTTTTCTAACAAACCTTGAAACAACTTCAAGCCGTCGCTACTTCCTAGTATTGGATCTGAGGCTCTTTCTGGATGTGGCATCATTCCCAAAACATTGCCTGCAGCATTGCAAATCCCAGCGATGTTGTTCAATGAGCCGTTGGGATTTTCTCCTTGATAGCGGAAAACAACTTGATTGTTGTCTTGTATTTCTGATATAGTCTTTTTATCTGCGTAAAATTGTCCTTCTCCGTGAGCAATGGGCAAAGTAATAATTTCATTACCTGCATAACCTTCAGTCCAAGCTAGATTAGTGCGCTCGACTTTTAGAGAAACACGATCGCAAATAAAATGCACGTCTCGATTTTTCATCAAGGCTCCAGGTAAAAGACCAGCCTCAGTTAATACCTGAAAGCCATTACAAATACCGAGGACAAACTTACCCTTTTGTGCATGTTCTACAACTTGCTGCATGACGGGAGAAAAGCGAGCGATCGCACCACAGCGCAAATAATCACCATAGCTAAACCCGCCTGGTAGAATCACCACATCTATATCAGAAATATCAGTTTCTTGATGCCAAACCATGCGAGTTGGTGCGCCAAGTAGATCGCGAGTCACATAAGCAACGTCGCGATCGCAATTAGAACCCGGAAAAACAACAACCCCAAATTTAATCATTGGTCAAAACACTCCCGTTTGTGATTCGACTTCAATCAAATCAAAGCGATAATTTTCAATAACTGGATTTGCTAGCATTTGGTCGCACATGCTATCTAGCTTTTGACGTGCTGAACTTTCATCAGGTGATATAAAAGTCAACTCAATGTATTTACCAATCCGCACCTGTTCAACGTCATCGTAACCTAACTGGTGTAGCCCTGACTGTACTGCTACACCAGCAGGGTCTAGTACTGAAGGACGAAGAGTAACAAAAATTTTGGCTTGATACTTCCTTTTCACAGGCTTAAGCTTTTAATACAAGGGGATGTTGCTGACACTATATCCATCATAGATGGGAAGGAGTCAGAATTCAGAATTCAGGAGTCAGAATTAGGACTTACGCACTATACAAGTCGAACATCATGTGGATTAACGGATAATGGTTGTTTCAAACCTGTAGGGGCGCTCATGCTTGCGCCCCTACAATGGACGGTAGCACCATCATTTGTGAAAAAATCTTTCGTTCAGGCGCTATTAATTCCTACCCCATATCTCATGATTTCTGTCAATGCGTAAGTCCTAAGAATATAAAGACATAGGTACTTTACCCAAACGAAATAAAAGACACTCTGTACATGATACGGATTTACTTCTCCTGGCTCCTGACTCCTGGCTCCTGAATTCTTTTTATTAACGTTAAGCTAAAAGATAGTCAGGTTAAAAGTTCCAAAAAATTGCCTATGAGCGCCTTTCGTACCCGCAGTCAACAGCGTATTCTCAAATTGCTTAAAACTGTTAAACAAGGCATTTCTGCGCAGGAAATATACTTACAACTGCGTAGCGTTAATCAGGGGATGGGTTTAGCAACCGTTTACCGATCCTTGGAAGCCTTAAAGCTGGAAGGCTTAGTGCAAGTGCGGGTATTAGCTAACAGTGAATCTGTTTATAGCCTAACGCAACAAGAGAAGCATCACTTGACCTGCCTACAATGTGGTACATCGATTCCGTTTAATCAATGTCCCGTCCATGAGCTAGAAACCCAATTGCAAGATAAACATAAGTTTAAGATTTTTTACCACACTTTAGAGTTTTTTGGTTTATGTAAACAATGCCAAGTCGCCCAAGCAGCTATGGAGTAGGGGCATGGGGCATAGTATTAACAGTGAACAGTTATCAGTTATCACCCAAGAATAATGTGTTTATCTTTGGGTTTAAGCCCAATACCATACACCTTGATCACTGAATCACTGTTTACTGCTCCTTATCCCTCGGCTCCTACTATATAATTACAAGGAAAAAAATGGCGTACAGTGACTTCAGCCTTGCTAAAGCAAAAAATGATTTTGCCTTGACTTTAGAAGAAAGCCGTAATTTGTTCAGTGATGTAAAACCAGTATTACCATCAGAAACTTTAAAAACTCTTCTCAGGGACTACATTCCATTAGCAACAGCTATTTCAACGGAAAAAGCTAGATCAGAATTTTTAATTGCTCCCATCTTAGCAGAGCTAAGACGGTTATTACATAACAAAATTTCTCTTTTTTCTGGAAACGAGTTTAACGTTGAGCCAACAAGAGGCTTACAAGGCTATTGTGATTATATTATTAGTGGTTCTAAAGAGCAACTTTACATTACTGCTCCAGTAACTATAATATTTGAAGCCAAAAAAGAAGATATTATTGGGGGTCTTGGTCAGTGTGTAGCGGCGATGGTTGCGGCACAGCTATTTAATCAAAAAAAAGGTAATGAAGTTGAAAGTATTTATGGTTCTGTGACTACTGGAACTAACTGGAAATTCCTAATTCTACAACAATCCACGGTGTATATTGATGAAATTGAGTACTACATTAAAGAAGTTGATAAAATTTTAGGAATTTTACTTCAACCTTTCCAACCAGCTTTGAGTGCTGTTTAGTCCATTCTATACTAAGTTTGCTTCAGGATGCTGAGGTATAGCACAGCTATGTCTGATAAATTCTGGGAACCTGCTGGCGGTGATTGTAATACCTGGTGTAACTTTAGTAACAAGTTAATATAATACTAAAAATTTAGTCTTGTTGAAACGTAGATGATTTCTACTCACCGGGTCATTTATTGCACAAACCCAGAGTGTACAAAAGCGATTAATCCTATAGAAAATCGCTTTTGTGCAAATTGCCAAACACCACTAATTCGCCGTTATCTCTGGGCGGTTAGTCAGCGTCAAGTCAATCTTAAACCACGAGCAAAGGTAGCACAGAGGTATGAGGTCATTAGACACCCTATTTGGCTGGATACTCAGCCTGGATTGTTACCAGATATACGTGATGAATTACCGCAAGAAATTCTTCCTTACTTACAATTATATCAACAGCGATCGCACTTACCCCAAGTCTATGGGTTTCACGATGATATTCTCTTACTAGAAAATGTACCTATAGACGAGAAAGGGAACCTATATCCAGCAATTGCAAACGCTTGGGAACAAGCAACAGCACTTAGGCAAGTTTATTGGTTATGGCAAATTCTCCAGTTGTGGATACCTTTATCAGAATTGGGAGTAGCGGGCAGTTTGCTCGTTGCGGAGAATTTGCGAGTGCAAGGTTGGTGCGTGCGGTTATTGGAACTGATCCCAACCTTACATGCACCATCTCTACAACAATTAGCAGAATGTTGGCAACCCTGGATTATTACAGCAAAAACACCACTCGAACAAGAGTTAAAGAAAATCCTCCAAAAAATGTTTGCTGAAAATCCACATTTAGAGGAAATTGCTAATCAACTCAACGCACTACTACTTTCTTGTGCAGCAGAATTACCATTAACTGTGAAGGTGGCTGGAGCAACAGATACTGGTCCACAACTCACACAAAATGAAGACAATTGTTATCCTACCAGTTCTGATGATCAAGATGACCCCGTACTTACACACGTGTCAATGGTTTGTGATGGGATCGGCGGACACGAAGGTGGTGAAGTTGCAAGCCAATTAGCTGTACAATCTCTAAAATTACAAATCCAAGCCTTAATTACAGAAGTTGCTTCATCTAATGAACTTGTATCACCAGAATTATTGCAGCAGCAAATAGAAGCTAGTTTGCGGGTTGTGAATAACGTAATTTGCCACTGTAACGACGAACAAAAACGCGAAGGACGAGAGCGTATGGGTACAACCGTTGTTTTATCAGTGCAAATACCACAACGTATTCAAACTATTTCTGGAAAGCAGTCAGAAAATGCTCATGAACTTTTCTTGGTGAATATAGGTGATAGCCGTGCATACTGGATTACACGAAATCACTGCCAATTACTGACAGTAGATGATGATGTAGTAGCGAGGGAAGTACGCTTTGCTCGTAGCTTGTATCTAACAGCACTGAATCGTCCAGATGCTTGTGCCTTAACTCAAGCACTGGGAACAAAAGAAGGTCAATTTCTCCGTCCAATGATTCAAAGATTCATTTTGGATGAAGACGGCATATTGCTGCTATGTTCCGATGGTTTAAGTGATAATAACTTAGTAGAACAGTATTGGCGAGATTATAGTGTACCAGTTTTAACTGGTCAACTTTCTTTAGAAGAAGCTGTACGCTACTGGATTAACTTGGCAAACCAGAAAAATGGTCATGACAATACCTCAGTAGTTCTTACTCATTACCGTGTCTCTCCAAAAGAGATAATACCGATAACTCCGACATTCCCACTAGTGGAAGTACAACAAGCACCACAACCTCTTGCAACAGAAAGTTCTGATTTACACCTACTAAATTTAAACCTAACAGAACCAGTAGTAACAACTACAGCAACTCCAATCCCTGAAAAAAGTAAAGTTCGGCAAAAACAGTGGTTTTTGTTGGGAGGATTCTTAATTTTGACTATAGGGAGTCTAGCTCTAGGATTCTTTGCTAGAAAGCTAGCTAACCCAAATATATGTAAGCAACTTCCGCAACAAGTACAAACACTCTGTCCCAGTGTTGACAATAAATGATACCTCTGTGGCTGGAGACGTAATCCTTACAACGAAAGATGAAATTTAGCTCTCCTTAAAGTGAAATAAGACAAGAACAGATGGTTTCACCGTATAGACTGTTTGCTCTACATAAACGGTCTATTCTTGCATTCGCAATTCCCTTAAGAGGAGGATTACTTGATGAAATTAATTTCTAGAGAGGAAATCAAAACACTGGTAGAACAGCCAAGACAAAATTCTATCTCGATTTATATGCCATTGGAAGTAGCTGGACCAGAAGTCCGCCAAAACTCAATTCGCTTTAAGAACTTAATTAGACAAGCTGAGGCACGCTTAGTAGATGCAGGTCTTGAGAATGAAGAAGTGGCTCCATTAATAGAAAAAGCCAATCAATTAGACGACCCAAATTTCTGGGAGGGAATAGGCGACAAAGGACTGGCAGTTTTTATTTCTCAAGACATATTTAACTACTACACTCTACCTATTGAATTTGAAGAGTTAGTTGTAGTTACAGATCGATTTCATATCAAACCTTTATTACAAATTTTAAATAACGATGGACGTTTTTATCTTTTAACGCTAAGTCAAAAAAACGTCAAATTCTTTGAAGGAACGCGCTACAGCATTAATGAGATTGAGGTAGAAAATATGCCTAAAAGTCTGGATGAAGCCCTCGGTTATGATGAAACTGCTAAAGAGGGTCAATTCCGGATTGCAACTTCTAAAGGTGGAACATCCAATCCTTTTTCAAAAGCTCAACCTGGAGCATTTCACGGTCAGGGAAGTCCTGACAGAGATGAGCATCAAAAAGACATTTTACAATTCTTCTATGCAGTTAATAATGCATTGGAAGAGAAACTGCGAAATAAAAAAGCTCCTTTGATATTAGCTGGGGTAGAATACCTGTTACCTCTGTATAGAGAGGCGAGTTCTTACCAGCATTTAATTGAAGAAGCGATCGCAGGTAACACAAAAGTTGAGAGTCCTAAAGAACTGCATCAGCAAGCTTGGTCTATTGTGGAGGGTTACTTCCAAAAATCACAGCAGGATATTTTGGAAAGATTCAATGAACTGTTTGGCGCTAACACTGGTAAAGTGTCTAACAATATTTCAGAAATTATTCCAGCAGCTTATTATCAAAAAGTTGATTCATTGTTAGTTGCAGTTGGTACACAGCAATGGGGTTTATTTAACCCAGGCACAGAAACAGTTTTTTTGCACGAAGAACAAGAAACTGGGGATGAAGATTTGTTAGATTTTGCTGCTGCTCATACTTTATTAAACGGCGGAACCGTTTACACTTTTCCACCAGAACAAATACCATATAGCTCATTAATTGCAGCAATTTTCCGATACTAATACTGTTTGAAAATTAGTTTTTGCACTTGTAAAGTCCCTTAGAAAATCGTAGGTTGGGTAGAGCGCATAAGCGTTACCCAACGAAACGAGGAATTTCTGCTAGTGCTTCACCTAAACGCGTACATCCAAGTCCTAAACGAGTCACCTCTAAACCCGTGTTTCCTAGTCTCTTCTTCTCTATTGGATTCATATTCCTAGCTTTACACCTAGCAATTTTGCAGAAGTAGTAGCTTTTGATATAATTTCAGATGATTCACTGCTTAGAATTGATCCCTTTTTTAACCCTGCTCCGACGAGCATTTCACCAATTTCACTATTAGACATCTTGAAAATCGAACGAATAGAAACTAGACTTTCAAGACAACCAGGAGTTCTTAGAAAAAAGCAACCACCGTAGTAACCACGAGTTCTACCTTCTAGTTTTTGAATAGCAACTTGCGTATACCTATCTTGTGTTCCTGTAGCCGGGCTAGGTGTAAGATGAGCCAGAGTCAGGAGCATAGAGTTATTGCTTTGGTAAGGTTTTTCAAAAGCTGAGTGAAAGTGAGTGATTTTATCAAATGCCATCAAATTACAGTCCACAGTCAATTCAAGTTTTCCAACTACCTTTTCTACAATAGTTCGGAGGGTATTTCTGGCAGCTTGATGCTCATGAATTAAACTAACTTCGTCAAAACTTGTGCCGCTTTGAAAGGTTCCAGCAAGAATTTGAACTTGAAGCTTTGAGTCAGAAATAGAAATAAATCGCTCTGGAGTACAGCTAATCAAATTCCAATTTTCACTCTTCATTAAAAATCTTTGATTAACTGGAGTTTTGAAGGTATAAAACCAAGAATTAAGCAGGTGATTATCAACGTATACAGGAAATTTGACTGAAACTACTAAATGCTCTATATCTAATCTTTCTCTAATCTCTAATCCACGCCTGACGACGTTATCAACTTCTGCAACAGTCTGCTTGTCAATTAAAAATTCATTTTTCACTCCGTAATTACATACACTACCGTTAGTCTGGTACTCTATTGGTTGGACAGCACCTTGAAAAGGTTCCGCAACTCGTCGGTTTCCTGAACTTACAGATGCCGTACATGCAGCTTCACGCACAGACTGAAGTCCCATCTCTTTGTCATTTTTGTTGGAGACACCCCTACGGGTAACTTTATCGACAGGAAAATCTTCAATATGTCCTGCTTGCACTACGAAAACAAGACACTCTCCACGAATTTGTTCCGAAATTGAAGATAAATCCGCTACCCAATGCAGTTTTTTATTTAGAAGACAATTGCACTCTGAACCGATTATACCCGAAGCAGAAAGACCGCGATCTTCAAGCCACTTGTCCAGAGATATTAATAGTTCGCCAAGATTTTTAGCACTGTTTGAAAAATGTCTTAATTCCTTAGCAGCACCATAAGAGACTACTTTCAACTGCTCATCAATATGCATCACCTCAAATGCTAACAACGGCTTTACGCATCGTATATATTTTGTTTCAGTATGCCAAACCCACATTTAAAAAATCCTTAAAAACAAATTAGTGATAATGTGCTGTGTCTAATAAGTCAACACAGATAATCATATTGGTTTGTAGTTGCGCTTCAGCGCAACTACAAACCAACGGCAAGCCTTTCTAGGTTTTTTTCACAAAACTTTACATAATTACTATTATTTGCACTGACTTCCTAAGACTATAAGTCCAACCAGCCCACAACGAATAAAATACGAGAAATAAGTATTTAGTAACTCAGAGTTTACAGGAGGATGACCTAGGACAATAATTTTCCAGACATTTCCGGAATAAGCCTGACATTGCGTGTCTAATACAAATAGAAAACAAAAATACCGCAATGGCAAACCATGTACCTCCAAGAATCGCTGCTGCCAGATTGGGAGTCAGCACCAAAACTCTCGAAAGGTGGCTTGAAGAAGGGAAAATCAAAGGCATTCGTACCCCATCCGGACAAAGAAGATACGACGTGGACTCAGTTATCTCTGCTGGATCTACTAGCTCAGAAGACGGACGAGCAACCATTATTTATGCCAGAGTTTCAAGCCGCAGTCAAAAGACTGACCTTGAACAACAAGTACAGGACAGTTTATCGAACTACCTGCAAGCGATCGCGTGCTATCATCTGCGCACCACGTACCTACATTTCTCCTGGTTGATTAAAACCTAATGGTTGTTGGGTATCAACATCTACAATCTTGCATTCCACATTCGCGATAGTCTGCCTTACTGAACTAGGCAATTTCAATCAAGAGTGCGGTGGTTTATTTGCTTCCGCGCTGCTTGTAGAAGAAGCTTTTGTTCAGCACGCGCGATCGCTCTTATGGTTCGCTCTATTGCTTCAGGTTCAACAGAAATAGAAGTAATACCCCACTGCACAAGCTGCTCAATGATTTCAGGATACAGCGCAGGTGCTTGACCACAGATAGAACAAGGAATTCCTGCACTATTTGCCATTTCGATCAGTTGGGCGATCGCTTTGGTTACCGCTGGATGACGTTCATTAAATACTGTTGTGAGATTTCCTTGGTCTCGATCCACTCCTAGTAATAATTGTGTAAGATCATTTGTACCAATGGAAATACCTTGCACACCTGCTTTAACGTATTCTGGTAATAAAAAGAGTATTGAAGGCACTTCAGCCATGATCCACACTTGAAACTGTGGTATTAGAGTCAACATGGCTTGTTCAATTTTTTGACGGCAAAAGGAAAACTCTTCCACAGAGCGCACGAAAGGTAATACTAGCCGGATATTGCTATAGCCTGCTTTCTGTACAGCCGCCACAGCTGCTAATTCCAATTCAAAAATTGCCGGATTTTCAATATAGCTAAAAGTACCACGCTCTCCAAGCGCGCCTGGTGTCGAAGATTTTAAACCTTGGCTAAAAGATAGCAGTTCATGCGATCGCCAATCTAGAGAACGATAAAAAATTGGTCGTGGTGCAAAACCAGCAGCAAATTCCATAATCAAATTGCACCAACGCTCGAGTAATTCAGCTTTGCGTCCTTCCTGAAGCCAAATGTTGGGATGCTGTCCTTCCAAAATATTGAGAACCATTAGTTCTGAACGTATTAATCCCACACCATCGACAGATAAGTTTCGTACCTGTTCTATTAACCTAGGCTGACTCAAGTTAACAAGTAACTGGGTAGCTATGATCGGCCAAGAATTTTGGCTTTTGGAACCAGTATACTTTTGACCATAATTTTTTTGCTCATTTGACTCGTCTTTGTGTTCTCCAGCCTGAGACTCGAGCGGCACCTTCCCATCAGATATTATTTGGGGTGATTGTTGATTTTGCAGCCATGTAGGCGAATTTATCAGTTCCCGAGAGTTTCCTCTTATACTCGATTCACTCGAGTTAAGGAGACTTTCCATAGACGCTATTTTCTTTGAAGGCTTTCCAGCAGAGGTAACAGGAGCCCGATATCCTTGCTCTAAAATTTCCCCTGCTCCCCTGCCCCCCTGCTCAAGAGCTCCTCTGCTCCTGTGCTCCTCTGCTCCCCTCGTCACACGATAAACTACTCCATGATCGCCATCGACAATCAATTGTTCACCGCTTTGAAAGATGATTGTTGCGTCTGGAACACCTACCACCGCTGGAATACCTAATTCTCTAGCAAGAATTGCAGCATGGCTAGTTAACCCTCCATGTTCGGTTACTATACCACCTGCTTGTTGCAGTAACGGTAACCAATCAGGTGCAATTTCACGTCCTACTAAAATAACTCCAAATGGTATTTGTTCTTGCTGCTGAGGTCGTGAATCTACGATAACGTGGGCAGAAGCCATAACCCTTCCTCCCGCAACCCCTAGTCCTTTGACTAGTTGGAAATTAGAAATTGCATTTTGGTAGGAGCTAATTTGCGTAAAGTACAACGTCCTCGTTGGCTCATCACAAATAGTCCACTCTAAGGTAAAATGTGGACCCACTTCTTGAACAAGTTGATTTGACAGATCAATCAACTGTTGCAGGTGTTCTTCTGGGAGAGCATACTGATTTTGTTGAGCTTCCTCTAACGGATAGCTAACAAGACCTGTCTGATTTGGCTGGATCTCTGGTAAATGTTGCGCAATAGCTCCGGGCCTGGTATTGTTAAGGCGATATGCTAGTATTTTGTTGCCTAATTGCCGCTCCTGAACAGCATTGTTTTGGGGCTCAATATAATAAACATCTGGCAGAACTTCACCCTTACTAATTGCCATTCCTAGTCCCCAAGTAGCTTGAATTTCCAATCCTGTGGAATTGGCATTTACTAAACCACTGGCGATCGCGTTGTATACGGGTTGTACCAAAACTCCCAAATTCACCTGTTGTAAGTCAATTCCTATACGTTGCCAATAAAGTAAACTTTTCGCACGAAATAACTGACTCCAAGTGCGCTTCAACGCGAGAGCGATCGCTTGTTCATCTGAAGAGGAAAACTGGGACTCAAGTAAACCAGAGATATTCTTTGTCCCATACTTTGCGGTTGGGACAGCAACAGTTGGACGAAAAATGAAAAATACATTGTTTTGGAATGATGCTTCACCGGATTTAGGTGAATGGCTTTGAGCGTCCTTTGAGGGTAATAAGCGCAGAGCAGCTTTAAGTATTTTGCTGAAAAGCTGCTCTGGTATACTGGCTGTGATAATTTCTTGACGCAAGCGACCAGCTACTTGCTGAAGTTGACGCCAATTATCTACATCTAGATGTAAAGAAGAGTGAGGTAAGTCAGCAATTAATGCTTCTGAGCTGTTGAGATTTTCTAGAAAATCTCGTAAAACTTCTGCCGACACTACAAACCCAGGTAATACTGGATAGCCACGCTGCATCATTCTGCTCAAATGAAATGCTTTGTCACCTACTTTAGGGTGATCCTGGGGTTTAATTTGATCAAGCCAGTAGAGTTTGTCCACTCAATTAATACGTTATCTATTATTAATTATTGTTGATTATTGAGGAGAAATTTGGCATCTCTACAGTAGATAAAAAGTTTTATTTCTTTGGGCAGAGAGACTCCATTTTTTGGTTTTTATAGTATCGTACAACACACTAACCGTAACTAGTAGCTATTCTAGGGTAGAACACTATGAGAGAGAATCATCTGTGTCAAGATGACCCAAAAAGCATTTGCAGATTGGGATTTTCAGCTTCTCAAGAAATTCAATAATGAAAATTGCCGCTTGAAATTTCTTCATGATAGCACGATCACAGCATTAAAACAGGAGTATGAGGACTTAGACAAATGCCGCAAGTAGTATTCTCTCTTCAATTATCAGTATTCCCAAGCACTAATTATCTTTCACCGAATGATTGGCTAAATACGATGTTCCGGCTCTGTCTGGCTTTGGTTATTGGGTTAATTATTGGTTTGGAACGCCAGCTTCAGCACAAACCTGCTGGGTTAAGAACTCATATGCTAGTAAGTTTTGGTTCAGCCATATTTACTCTTATACCCCTACAAGTCAGTGCTGCTCACCAAAGCGTTGATTCGCTCAGTCGTGTAATTCAAGGTATTGCTGCTGGTGTGGGATTTCTCGGTGCAGGAGAAATTGTACGCCAATCAACCCAAAAAGATTCCCACCTCCCTGAAGTTCACGGGCTTACTTCAGCCGCAGCAATTTGGGTTTCAGCCGGTTTAGGAATTGCTGCTGGTTGCGGTTTATGGCAGTTAGGATTAACTGGTGCTCTATTCTCTTTGTTAGTTCTTAAAATTCTAAAGAAACTGGAATAATTATTAATATTTATTAATAAATCGTAAAATATCTCCTTAATTTTCATCCCCCATTTCCTGATCCTGAGCATTAAACAGTGCGATCGCCTTGGCAAAAATTTGCTCTTCTGCCCTAGTTTCAAGAATTGACTTGACTAAATTAGTAAACTCCCAGTCAACGAGATTATCGTTATCTATTGTTTTACTAGCAGGATAAAAACTAATATCATCACGCTTTAATTCATTAGTAAGACCAGTTTGCCATGCTTTAGATTTAGTGTCCCATGAAAGAGATTTACCTCGTAATGTAAATTGAAACCATACTATTTCATCATTTTTAAATTCAAAAAAAACATCAAAATATGGTTCGATCCCTTGTAGCCAAATTCTCGTTATATCTTTTTGCACATCTTGTTTAAGGAGCTTTTGCTCAATAGGTCGCAATGACGCACCCAGAGAGGTAATTTCATCCTTATCTAAGGTATTATGGTTAGGCATATTTTAAATTCTACTTGTTATATAGCAATTCTATTTGATTCGTAAAACAAGGCAATAGACAATAGAGCTTTTCACGCATAGTTTAGGATTGATCTATATTTCCAAATCCTTTGTGAAAAAACCAAGTACCTCGTATTTCTTATTCCCCGCTCCCCCTGGTTCCCCTGCTAAGATCTCGCTAACTAATTTTGTAATATTTCTCCTCCTTTAACAGAAAGAATTTGCGAGGAATTTAACCATTGGGAATCAAAAGAACTTAAATGGGTGGTAGTAATCAGGGTTTGGAAACGATCTTGAATAGCGTCAAGTAATTGATTTTGGCGCGATGAATCAAGTTCAGCTAAAACATCATCAAGGAGTAGAAGTGGTGGTTCTCCCACAACTTCTTCAATGAGTTGTAATTCTGCTAGTTTTAAGGCTAGCACTAAGGTTCGTTGCTGACCTTGAGAACCGTACTGACGGGCAGGTGTATTATTAATAATTAATTCTACTTCGTCGCGATGGGGACCGACAAGAGTAGTACCTTGGTGCAACTCAGCAACAGACCTTTGCTGAATTTTTGCTAAAAAATTTTGCTGTACCTGTTCTGGATGGTTTTGTTCTAAAGGGATGTTAGGTGAGTACTTAACTTGCAAAATTTCTGTGCTACCACTGATACTAGAGTGCCAATCGGTAGCAATAGGAGCTAATCGCTTAATAGCGCGATCTCGTCGTCTAATTACTCGGGTACCCGCAGTAGCTAATTGTGCATCCCAAACAGCTAATTCTGATTGTAGAGACGTTGCAGATAAAGTCTCTATATTATGCTTCAAAAAAGCATTGCGCTGTCTTAGTATTTGGTTATACTGCTTCAAAATATGAGTATAAACCGGCTCGAGTTGAATTAAAAGCGTATCCAGCCAATTACGGCGACCTTCAGGACCACCACGTACTAAATCCAAATCCAAACTGGAAAATTGTACGGCGTTGAGAACACCAAGAAAGTCCATTTGACGGCGAAGATTTTCACCATTTAGAGTAACAGTGCGGCGACCGTTATGCCGTAGAGTTAAAGCAAGATCACTAATCCCGGTTTGTCGTTTTAGTTTTGCGTAAAGTAAGGCGATCGCTTCTCCGTCTCGAATTAAATCGCGATCTCGTGCCATGCGGTGCGATCGTAATGTTGCTAATAATTCCACCGCCTCCAAGAGATTGGACTTCCCTTGAGCGTTATTACCTACCAAAATCGTCTTCGGAGCAGTAAACTCAACCATCTGCTCGTTATAGTTGCGAAACTGTCTCAAAAGAAGGGTTTGGAGGTACATAGGCAATGGGCACGGGGCATGGGGCATGGGGCACGGGGCATGGGGCACGGGGCATGGGGCATGGGGCACGGGGCACGGGGCACGGGGCATGGGGTAAGGTTTTATGAGTCACGGGGAATGGGGTAGGGGATCAGGGGGATACAGGATAAGAAGCGGTACTCTCTTAAGCTAGTAGATACTCAGTCCTTAATAGCCAATTACCCACTTATCCAATGCCCATTGCCCTATGCCCCATGCCCTATGCCCTATGCCCTATGCCCTATGCCCTTTACCAATTAAGCGCAAGAATAGCTTCTCTAGTTCGATCCAAACAAACATCAGAGCACTAAACCCAAAACAAATAGCTAACTCAGTTGGACTTAGCCAGTGAGTGCCAAAAAAAGTTCGTAAGGGTGGAATGTAAACTAGCATTAGCTGCAAAATTGTTGTTAAGAGAACAGATCCTAATACGAAAAGATTTGAAAAAGGATTCATTTGTATTGTCAATTGGGTGTTTGAGCGAATTGCTAGCGCGTGCCCCATTTGAGCGATACACAAAGCCGTGAACACCATGGTTTTCCACCGATCTGGATCTAGTCCTGGACCCTTGACAATTTGCACATGATGATATGCCCACTCCATAAGGATAATCGTGATGATAGCAAAGACAATACCAATGCGGATGATGTAAGACCCTAAACCCTTCGAGAAAATGCTCTCACGGGGACTAAAAGGTGGACGTTTCATCACATCTGGTTCAGGAGGTTCTAAAGCTAACGCTAGTGCTGGTAAACCATCTGTCACTAAATTCATCCAAAGAATTTGTAGCGGTGTGAGTGGGACGCCTCCCATAGGCAATAGTATTGGTGCTGCGGCAATGGTAAGAACTTCGCCAATATTACTACCAAGGATGTATTTGATAAAGCGGCGAATATTAGTGTAAACAACTCGACCTTCTTTAGTTGCGGCGACAATAGTGGCGAAATTATCATCAAGTAGTACCATGTCGCTAGCTTCTTTGCTGACGTCTGTACCAGTAATACCCATAGCAATACCGATGTCAGCTTGTTTGAGGGCTGGAGCATCGTTTACACCATCGCCTGTCATGGCGACAAATCTACCTCGCCGTTGTAGTGCTTGAACAATTCGTAGTTTATGTTCAGGCGCAACCCTAGCGTAGATGTTAACTAAGTCAACGTTTTCCTCTAGTTCTTGGTCACTCATCCGTTGTAGCTCAGAACCTGTGAGGACGCGATCGCCCACTTTTGCAATCCCTAAATCAATTGCGATCGCTTGTGCTGTTAACTGGTGATCCCCAGTAATCATCACAGGACGGATTCCTGCGTCTCGACACTCTTGCACCGCCGCTCTTACTTCTGGACGCGGTGCATCCAGCATTCCTACTAGTCCTAACCAAACTAATTGTTGTTCACTTGTTTCGTCTGAACCTTCTGGTGGAATATCACTAAAGGGTTTGTACGCAAAACCTAAAACCCTCAAACCATTACCTGCCATTTGGTCATTTTGGGACAAAATGCTTTGGCGTTGTTGCTCATTTAAAGGAATAGTACCAGTGCCTATATAGATGTGCGTACAACGAGCTAAAGTTAACTCAGGAGAGCCTTTGGTAAACATTAAGTAACTTTCAGATTTCAACAAGTTACTAATGAGCGGATCAACCGCTGTCAAAGGAGAGACGCCTGTTTCTACTTGCTCAACCTGACAAACCACGCTCATGCGTTTGCGTTCAGAAGAAAAAGGAAATTCGCTGACGCGCGGTAGCTTACTTTGCCACTGATCCTGCTCAATACCTCCTTTTGCGGCTAGCGTCAGTAATGCACCCTCTGTGGGATCTCCCAGAATTTTCCATTCACCTTTTTCTTGTTGCAGCACTGAATCATTACACAAAGCACAGGCTATTAGTAATGCTTGAAGTTCTGAATAGTCGTGTAGTTGAACTTTCCTACATTGAAATTGAAACTCGCCTATAGGGTTGTAACCGTTGCCTGTAACGCTGAACTGACAGTTTAGAGTCGAAATGGATTGTACAACCATTTTATTTTGAGTCAGCGTACCAGTTTTATCAGAGCATATTGTGCTTACAGACCCTAAAGTTTCCACAGCTGGTAGTTTACGTATTAAAGCATTGCGACGCACCATGCGTTGTGTTCCTAACGCTAATGCAACAGTAATAACTGCGGGTAAACCCTCTGGCACTACAGCTACCGCCATACTTAAAGAAACTTCCAACAGTTCTTGTAATTCGCTGAAGCCTCCTGTGCGGATAATACCACCAACGACAACAATGGCCACCAGAACTAAAGAACCGGTCACTAGGACTTTACCAAGCTGATCCATTCTTTGTTGCAAGGGGGTAGGTTCATTTTCCACTGATTGCAACATGGCAGCGATTTGCCCTAGTTCTGTCTTCATTCCAGTGTTAGTGACTAGAACTTTGGCTCGTCCTTGGATAACTTCAGTCCCTTGAAATACTAAATTAACGCGATCTCCTATTCCTGTATCTTCTGGTAAATGAATTGATGCTTGTTTATTTACTGGGTGAGCTTCACCTGTAAGTGCTGACTCCCGCACTTGCAAATTAGATTGTTCTAGTAAGAGTCCATCTGCTGCTATATGAACGCCTGCTTCTAGCAGCATCACATCCCCTGGCACCAGTTCCTTCGCTGCTACTTCTAATAACTGGCTTTCGCGAAGGACTCGCACAATAGGCGAAGCAAGTTTTTTCAAAGCTGCTAGCGCTTTTTCTGCACGGCTTTCTTGAACATAACCAAGAATCCCGTTGAGGATGACAATTGCTAAGATAGCGATCGTATCCTTGAACGGTAGTTCGCCTTTTGCCAGTTTTTGTTGCCAATTTAGCAGATCTAAAACGCCGGAAACTATAGCCACGGCGATCAGCATCAATAACATAACGTTCTTGAACTGATCCACCAAAATATCTAGGGTGCTGCGTCCGCGAGTTTCCTGTAGTTCGTTAGGACCATATTCTTGTAACCGCCGTTGTACTTCTTGGTGGCTCAAACCCGTTTCTGCATTTGTTGCAAGCCGTTCTAGTGCGCTATCAACTTCTAAGCTATGCCAAACAACGATTGAATCAGGCAAAGAGTGAGCAGACATGGTATGGGTTAAAGCAAGGGTTACAGCATTTGATCATAGTTCATTAAAACGGAACAGGGAATAGTGATGAGGAAATAGGCAGTAGGGAAGATGAACCCGGGACCAACGATCTCTTGAGCAGGGGAATACCCTTACTTTAAGAAGACTTTCAGGAAATACATCACTCTGGGTGTTGACAAAAATAGCGCAAGAAAAACAGTTTATCTAAGTATTATTTAGAACTGCAAGCTCTGAGAATTCTATCTTGGGAACACAATACGTAATTATTACTACTTTAGGCAAATTTATTATCACAAAATATTGATAATAATCATGGATATATGACTGCTTAGGAGCTTGAATCTCTACCGATTCTGACTCCTGACTCCTGAATTCTGACTCCTTTTTCCTGAGTTCCCTATCTACACCAGTCAACTCAAGAATCAAGCAGGACTGCTATCAAAGATATTTCACAATTGATTCCAAGTGTGTTAAATCGTTAAGTAAATAAGTTTAATATGACTTCTACAATCGTTAGTTTTCCATCTAGCCTGATGTTTGGTCACAAAACAATCCGACCGCTTAGTGCAGCTGCCCTTGGTGGGATCGCGTTCATCAAAGATAAAGTTATTGCTATAGACACAGTGAAAGGGCATTTATTGGAAATTGACCCTGCAACAGATAACACAAAAATTGTCAATATTCACCAAGTAAGAGATTTTACAGATGTTACCGGTCTCGCAATTTGGGAAGATACCCTCTGGGTGACAAGGGGTAACAGTATCTATTTATGCAAGCTGGCTACTTTAGGCTTAGAGCATTTCGTCACCTTGCCTTATAGTGCTGATGGTATTGCTGTTTGGGAATCAACAGTATATGTCACTTGTCAAAAATTAGGCGGTATTTTGATTTTTGACCGTAATACACGCAAGCAAATTACCAAATTTTATGCTCCTGGTTTAGGGATGGAAAATTTGGCAGTTACAGAAGAAACCCTGTGGGTTTGCGACGCACTTGAACAAACAGTTTACTGCATTGACAGGGCAACAGGAGAAGTACAGTTCAGTGTGTTGACGCCATTTGAAGCTCCTAGAGGGATAGCAGTACACAAAAATACAGATACAGGCAAAGAAACTTTATACGTCGCCTATGCTTCTGAGGAACCCTATATTCGGGATAACCCAAATGCTGATCCCAATCATGAACTAACTTACCGCGATCGCACGTTTATTCACCCCCTGCATTATCATCACAATCCAGAGCAACACTACGCCCTTTCCAATGGCTATCTTATTGAAATGTCCTATGTAGAGGAAATTTCACCATTAGAAGAAGTTTATTTAACAGATGTAGAATGGCTCATCGCCCTACCTTCAGAAACTGATCGTCAAAAAGTGCGGCACGTTGAACCTGTTGGTCTACCTTTTACAGAAAAAATCGTAGATGGGCAGCGTGTAGCAGTATTTAAATTTGATTATCTCACTCCAGGCGAACGCCATTTGTTTGGATGGAAGGCTGTTTTGGAAGTTCGGGGGATTAAATATCGCCTCAGCCCAAGAGATGTAGAAGATCTTCCTGAGATTTCACCAGAATTTCAAACCCGTTACCTGGAAGATAATGACGACTTGGCAATGGATAGTGACATTGTTCTCCGTGCTGCCCAAGAAGCAATTGGTACTGAAACCAACTTACTACGGAAAATGTATAACATCCGCAATTACGTCTACGACGAATTGTCTTATGGGATAAAACCTCATATTGACACCCCAGATATTGTTTTAGAACGAGGCGTTGGTTCTTGCGGAGAGTATGTGGGTGTTCTACTTGCACTCTCGCGTTTAAATGGTATCCCTTGTCGTACCGTGGGGCGCTACAAATGTCCACCCTACGCCGAATACCAACATATTCCTCTACAACCAGACTTTAATCATGTTTGGTTGGAATTTTATATACCTGGTTTTGGCTGGTTACCAATGGAATCAAATCCTGATGATATTGGTGGTGGGGGACCATATCCCACAAGGTTTTTTATGGGCTTATGCTGGTATCACATTGAAATTGGTAAAGGAATCCCTTTTGAAATTTTGACAAGTAAAGGTCAACGGGTAACAAAAGAAGAGATTTCAATAGGAGAGTTAGCGATTAATCACATTCGCTTTACAATTCTTCAAGAATTAGAACCCTTTTAGGGCAATGGGCAATGGGCATGGGGCATGGGGCATGGGGCATGGGGATTGGGATATATACTTCAGAAGTCTCAAAGCAATTTTTTCCTTCTTCCCCTCCTCCCTGCTCCCTGCTCCCTGCTCCCTGCTCAAGGTATCTTCCTTGCTAAAAAACTACCAATTTCTAAACCTACAAACCCCATCAGGGCGCTACCTAGCCAGTAAGTTAGCGCCAATCCTTGAGAACCTGTTTTTAGCAGCGCAGAAGTATCCAAAGCATAAGTAGAAAAAGTTGTGTAAGATCCTAAAAACCCAACAGCAACCAATAGTCGTAGATCAGGAGAAGTAAGCATTCGATCTAACGTGAATGTCACAAAAAAGCCCATTATAAAAGCACCTGTAACATTAATAAAAAAAGTGCCATAAGGAAATCCAGTGCCAAGCCATCTAGCAAATAGTAATGTTAGGTAGTAACGGCTTAAGGCACCAGGAA
This sequence comes from Aetokthonos hydrillicola CCALA 1050, assembly GCF_017591665.1. GTDB lineage: Bacteria > Cyanobacteriota > Cyanobacteriia > Cyanobacteriales > Nostocaceae > Aetokthonos > Aetokthonos hydrillicola. The sequence goes on from NZ_JAAKGC010000016.1 coordinate 102,457, forward strand.
TCGCTCCCAAAATAATTGCCAAAGGAGCACGAAGGTTTGGATTTGTAGAACTTAATAAACCTAGGGTTTTATGCAAAAAAGTTGTTAGCATGTTTTTTGAAATCGCTCTTCAATTACTAAAATATTTATGTTTAAAAAAGTGTCGCCCCCAAGATAGGCTACCCTAAAAAAACTCAGTTTCCAGTATTATAGCTCCGAAGTTGGGTAAGTTTTTCAATAAAGATATCGTAGTGTTGGCGAGCAGTTTCAATAGATTTCCCAGAAGATGTAATTAGTCGATAAATTAATTTTTTATTCATAAAATTAAGCCGATATAGAGGCAATTTCTATAAAACGAAAATGGAAAGATATTATTGTAATTTCTGTGTTTATCAAGACTTAAACATTGAAAAATCGCAGATAGAATTAAAGGGGCAGAAGCGGCAGTGATACCCTGGGTTGGGCGGAAAAATTTTACTAAAATTGCTGCTTCTTTGGTGATAGTTTTGTAAATCCTGTTGGTGCTTTTGGGCAACATGAGCTAACTCAAACTCTATAGAGTCTAACTCGCTCTTGCTAACGTGAATTAACTCAGATTTTTTACGGAATTCTAAATTATAGAATGAAGCGATCGCTTGATGTTTTGGGTAAAGATAACGAGCCGCTAGCAGATAAACTAGTGCTTGTCGTCTATCAAAAGTAGATTTACCAGTTTTAAAGTCCAAAATATGCAAAGTGCTATCGGGCTCTGAGAAAACGCAGTCCATCGCAGCATATAGGCGGAAGTAATAATCTTGATGTTCGATCACAATCGGTTTGGGAAAGCCTTCATCACCGCGAGTTAAGAGGACGATACGTTTACCTGAAAGCAATGGATCATTGTGATAATTTTTCAAAATTTGCAGCACACGTTGCTGAACTTCACCAGTAGAATCACTTAATTTTAGTAACTGTCCAATTTTTTCTACACCGTCTGCCTGCTTCAAAAGATGTCTATGGTGGTGAAACTCATAAACACCTTTTTGTGCCAGTAAGCCAATGCGTTGGGACGGAGTTGCCTTTCCCAAAAGGGCTTTGACCTGTGGTTCGTGTTGCCGCGCTTTAGTAAATCCCCTTCTCATCTGACAATGCCAACGTTGTTGCTCTGCCACTGGGGCGACTAAAGACCAAAGGTAATAACTGGCAAAAGGCGATTCAGGGCTTGACATTGCAGGAAATCAGTGAGAAAAATTATAGAAGAGAGAAATAACGCCGCTTTGAATGCGGTCTAGCTACCGCTTAAAAGTCTTATCCGACAGTGATATAATCAGGGAGAAGTTCTGTGAGATACACAATAGTCGCGAGACTAGGCGTATCAGAGTGTGAGATATTGAATAAGGCAGCTTTAAGAAGGTAGTCTGAGTTCAAGTATCCTACTCCTTTTGTATGTAGGAGTGTCAATCATACTATTGTGGCAAATATTTAGAGGCACTTCGGATGTTAGGGTAAAACTCCGCGCCTACAACGTAAAGTCTTACTAAGACTGATGAAAACACTTGCTAATCTTTTGATATCCATAATTGTAGCTTTTTGGGTAATGGCGATCGCACTGCTTTCAGTACAAAACGCCGCGCCAGTGAGTTTAAAATTTCTCACCTTTGAGTCGATACAAATCCCAGTGGGTTTATTATTGGCGTTTAGTGCTGGGGTGGGGATTATCGGGATGGCGCTCCTACAACCTCTTTGGGGTGTTGCTGGATCAAGGCAAAGCCGTGAGCAATTAGAAGACGATAATGAATTTTTTGTTGATGAGTAAAAAAATTTTAAGGCTTAAGAGGGGGTAAAATGCCATATTCTGCGCTTCTTACCCAAAAAAGACTAATTACTTCGTTATCATCCCTTGTTGCCCTAATAACAGGGGTTTTTACTAAGTATTTTTCTTGCTTAGAAAGTAGTTTTTTGTTCAAAAATGGGCTGATGGAAAGGAGAAATCCTGAAATCTATATAAATTAATGGTTTCATCTATCCACTTCCGGCTACAACACCTTAGAATGATTCATTGAAAAGTTGAACTGATGGGAGTTGCAGCCATTTTAGGCAAAAATACTCATCGGAAGTGACTTTTGTAAATCTCTAGACAGAGATTTACGTATAGATGCACACAAGGCATCTGATGACCATATCAAGTAAACCACTAGGAGTTTGACATGAATAAAGGTGAATTGGTTGATGCTGTAGCTGATAAGGCTAGTGTTACCAAAAAACAAGCTGATGCAGTCTTGACTGCGGCTATCGAAATCATCATCGAAGCTGTTTCCTCTGGTGATAAAGTCACCCTTGTTGGATTCGGTTCTTTTGAATCACGAGAACGTAAAGCTCGTGAAGGTCGCAACCCAAAAACCAACGAAAAGATGGAAATTCCAGCAACCAAGGTTCCCGCCTTCTCTGCTGGGAAGCTTTTTAGAGAAAAGGTAGCACCCCCAAAAGAACCTGTGTCCTAGGACATTCTTTGATGATGCGGCAGCCTGTACATGGGGGAAATTTAGTTTGGGCAGCAGCACTAGCTGGTTGCCCCCCCAGTGCAATTCTGGATTTTTCTGCCAGCATCAGCCCATTGGGACCACCAAGCGGCGCTATAGCCGCCATTGTGTCCCAATTGGACAATCTCAGGCACTATCCAGACCCTGATTACAGTGCTTTGAGACTTGCTTTAGGTCAGTTCCATCAGCTGCCGCCTGAATGGATTCTGCCGGGAAATGGCTCGGCGGAATTACTTAGTTTGGCCGGTAGGGAGTTGGCACAGTTAAGTGCAACAGCTTTAATAACTCCAGCCTTTGGTGATTACTACCGGACGCTGGCGGCATACAATGCCAAAGTACTGGAGTTTCTCCTTGATTTTGGGGTAGCAGCAGCAGGAAGAACAATGTCTTGCTCGTTTGTTTGTCTTCCCCCCTCTCTATCCTCCCTATCTCTCTCTCATCACACTCAACAGTGTGGCTTACTCATAAATAATCCTCACAACCCAACGGGAACGCTATTTGCGCGCTCAGCGATTTTGCCGTACCTTAAGGAATTTGCTTTAGTCGTCGTAGATGAAGCTTTTATGGATTTTCTGCCTGAAGATCAGGAACAAAGCCTGATCGAAGTTGTGCAGGAATACCCAAATTTAGTGATTTTGCGATCGCTAACCAAATTCTACAGTCTACCTGGTCTACGACTGGGGTACGCGATCGCTCATCCTGATCGATTGCGACAGTGGCAGCTGTGGCGTGATCCTTGGCCTGTTAATACCCTAGCAGCAGCCGCTGCCATCGCTGCTCTTGAAGATAGGGATTTTCAGGCACAAACCTGGATGTGGCTGCCACAAGTACGAAGTGAACTTTTTGAGGGTTTAACCTGTTTACCAGGATTACAACCCTTTCATAGTGCTGCTAACTTTTTACTAGTGGAATCACAAAGCTCTAGTTCAGAGTTACAGCAACAATTACTCAAGCATCACCAAATTCTCATTCGTGATTGCCTGAGTTTTCCTCAATTGAGCGATCGCTACTTTCGAGTAGCTGTACGTTCAAAGTCCGATAACCAGCGTTTACTAAAAGCCATATCATTAGTTCTTAGTCAATAGTCGAGAGTTTCAAGCTTAAAGTTTTTGACTATTGACTATTGACTTTTAATTATTGGTGATTTAGTGATGACCGTTGACTACGATGTTGTGATTATTGGCGGCAGTCTTGCTGGACGCTATGCCGCCCTTACTGCGACTCAACTAAAAGCCAAGGTTGCCTTGGTAGAACCCGATACCAGTGAGCTCTTATACTCTGCTCACACACCCTATGAGTTAATTTATCACCAAATTTTTAATGAAATTGCCAATCTCACCGAACAAATTAGTGAAGCTGCAGTATTTAAGCCTCATGCTTTATCCGTAGATATATCCCAAGCAAACCTCTATGCTCATGCTACTGTTTCTAATTTGCAACAACAACATTCACTCGCTATCCTAGCTGCCAAAGGAGTCGATGTTATTGTTGGTGGTGGCGAATTTCAATCGTCCCCCCGTTTGTCATTTGCTACTAACAGCCGTGTTTTACGCGCACGCAACTATTTGCTTGCTACTTCCGTTCAATTCATTCCAGAAATTGAAGGACTACAAAAAACCGGCTTTCTAACCTTATCCAATATTTGGCAGTCTCTAGATAGTCATACACCTCCTAAAAATTGGGCAATTATTGGCGGTGTTCCTCAAAGCATTGAACTTGCCCAAACTTTAACTAGGTTGGGTTGCAGCGTAACGTTAATAGTTGATCGCCCATTTATTCTGTCTCACATTGATCCAGAAATAGCCCATTTACTTCGCAGCCATTTGGAGGCTGAGGGTGTGCGTGTCTTTACCCATACCCGAGTTACTCAAGTGCGAAGAATTGATGATAAGAAGTGGTTACAGGCAGGAGATAAGGCAATTGAAACTGATGAAATTGTCGTCGCTACTGGACAACAACCGAATATTCAATCCTTAAATTTGGCGGGGGTAAACGTTAAATGGAATCAGTCTCGTGTGTTGGTGAATGACAAACTACAAACCACTAACCACCGAATTTATGCTTGTGGTGATGTAATAGGAGGTTATGACTGCCCTAATATTGCTAATTATGAAGCCAAAATCGCTGTTAAAAATGCTCTGTTTTTTCCTAGGTTTAAAGTTAATTATCAATCTATTCCGTGGGGAATATTTACTCGCCCTATGCTAGCGCAAGTAGGTTTAACAGAAGCGCAAGCAAAACGCCTGTACAGTCATGATGAAGTTATAGTTTTGCAGCATTATTTTAAAACAATGGCAGCCGCCCAAGTCACCAACCAAACCACAGGCGTTTGTAAATTAATTACCTTGCCCAATGGATTAATTTTAGGTGCTACTGTCTTCGGAGGAGAAGCACGAGAGCTGATTAATATCATTGCTTTGGCGATCGCGCAAAAAATTCAGGTCAAGCATCTAGCCAATTTATCTTCCGTTTATCCTAGTTTTTCGGAAATTCTTGAGCAGACTGCACAGGATTGGAATCAGCGACAATTTAATAGTAATGTTGCATTACAGGATTTTCTACAAAGCTTCTTCCTTTGTCGCCGCAATTGGGATATATAAAGTTATCTAAAATTACATCCCTTGCTTGCTCGTCAGTCTTGGTGGCTACTTCGGCAGTCAACCATCTATCTAATTTGAATGAAAAATCGAGTAAATGTCACGAAGGTTTGTAAAATCTACATCATCAAAAGTAATGTTCTCCTGTTGCATCCTTTCTCTAAATCGTAAAGTCATATCCCAAAAACCCTCAGATTTTGTTTGTTTTTCGTTTAATAAATCAGCGCTCGCATCATCAATGGTTCCCCTCTCTACTGTACCTTCGTTAGAGGGATGTATCACCTCATGAGGATTAACCAAAATCTCAAGCTGCGGATTATCAATTCCTTGCTGACGCAAAAGATCAAATAAAGAATCTCGTTCTTCTGATGGCAAACTCTTAATAGAATTAATAATTTCTTGCAAAGTCATCATATGAAATTACTCTAACTTAAACTAGCTATATTTGAACATCTAAATGTCAGGTATCATATCCATTATAACTTTTTATTCTTCTTCTCTACCACCGAAGCATTTCCAATTCCTTGAAGAATTCCACGGCCGATTAAACCTAGACCCCGACCAATTATTTGGGTAAGAACGAAAACAACACCCTTACCAAAGAAGGATAAGAGTGACTGTAATCGTGGCGCGATCGCATCACGAAATTCTAAGAACAAAGTTATCACTAGTGGAATCCCTGTAAGTTGTTCTAACTCCTGATTACGCGGAGCATAAATCGAAACTTTAGCAATACCCCGAGGTGCAAATACAAATAGCTCATGACGACTTTCAAAAATTGCTTTTGGCTCTGTTATATAATTACTCATACGATATTTCCAAGATAAGTTATTTCTAAATCGTTCAATTTCGCGTGTAGAAAGCATTTGACGATTATAAAAATTTTCCTTAATCTCTTCTACATTTGCTAATTTATTGAGTAGCGGCTGTATGACAGCATTTCCGATTTGAATTAACAAATTTTCTAAGATCATTAATCCTTGTTCTTTAGCTTCAACTTCATCTGCGATGTATAACATATTATCCACACGTAAATCAGTTTTAAACAATAAATAAGAAAGTAACTCGTTTATCAAAGGGATTTTATTCAAAATCTCTGTTCGCACTATCTCAGCATCTTGTAGTAAAAAAGGAACAATTTCTAACTGACTTTCACCCACTGGCACGACAGAGAATTTACCAAAAAATTCTGTGGTTGCTGCTTGCCATATGTCTAGTAATAAATTATTTTTTATTTTAAATACTTGGTGATGTTCTAATTGAGATAGAGATTTATCTTCTAATATACTTACAAGTTTCTGTAGAATGGTATAAAGTAAATCTCGTTTTTTATCTACCCGTAGAATGTCGATTTCTAAAGGAACATTAGTTACATTATTTAATAAATTAAATTGAAGCTTATGAATACAAGATGTAAATAATCCTGCTTGCAGAGCTTTAGCACTTAATAAAGAAGGGTAGTCCTGTATCTGTGGCTCTGTAGAATTTTTAACAGGATTTGTCTTTAGAGATGCAACATCCTGCATTATTGCTGTTGGTTCGTTTTGGTTTGGTGAAGCCAAAACCTGATTAAGAAGCCAACGAGCCGAAACGAGTTCTCGTCGCCTACCAGCTAAGATTGCTTGATCTAGCACTGGTAATCCAGGGACTTGTAACTTTTTGGTCACTTGTGCTAAAGCAGTATTAATATAACTAACCGCTGACACATGCAAATCATTCCGTAGCTTAGCGAAAGGAAGCTTGGCATTTTTCGAGGTAGGAGAAGAAACGATTTTCTTTGTGTTTGGTTCTCTTCCTACTTCCCCAAACCAATAAGAGCGCCCTGCTATAACTTCTTGTATAGCTGTGACTAATTCAGAAATAGGACTACCTTTAGGACAATAACCCTCCACACCTACAGCCTTTGCTGCCAATAGTATTCCTTGCTCTTGGAGAGAGCTGAGCAGTAAAATTGGGAGGTTTGGGTACTGAGTTTTTAGTTGCTGACAGAGTTGTAAACCCATCTGTTGGCTAGAAGTGGAATGAACGTTGCCTAGTTCTAGAATGACTAAATTTAACCTTGCTACGTCTTGATCAGTAGTTTCTGCTAGAATACGCAACACATCTGTATATGTTTCTGCTTCTAGGATGACTTGTAAGTTAGGCAGTTCTTGCAGAGCTACCCGTAAACCTAAACGAAAGATGGGGTCTTGGTCAACTAACAATAATTTCACGCATGTGTTGTTTGTAGTCTACTTCATTACATATATAGCAGTCCTGTTCAATTTTTAAACTTCCTAAAATAGGAAATCCTTATTCCTCTAGAGTGTTATTTAATGTATCTCGACTACAGATGTATTAGCCTTGTTATGGAAATGCCATTGCTACAATGAGCTAAGGGAGAGCATCTAGACTGATAATAGCTCTCCGAAAGGAGCTTGAGGTCTTATGGAACCTATAAAAACCACCATTATGCAAGCTGTTGAAAAACTGGGTTATCGCGTTACTCTTGGGGATGTGGTAACACAGTCAGGGTTGAATGCGGCGGAGGCGAATCAAGGGTTATTAGCCCTTGCTTCAGATGTTGGGGGACATTTACAGGTGAGTGATACAGGTGATATCGTGTACCTGTTTCCTAAGAACTTGCAAGGGATTTTGCGCAATAAATATTTTCAATTGCGCTTGCAGGAATGGTGGAAAAAGATCTGGAGCATCCTATTTTACTTAATTCGGATTTCCTTTGGGATTTTCTTAATTCTTTCTATACTTCTAATAACTGTCACGATCTTTATTATTATCATGAGCATGAACTCAGATCGTGACGATAATAGCCGAAGCAGTCATTCAAGTGGCGGTTTTTGCTTCTTTTACTTCCCAGATTTATTTTGGTATCTTAGCCCAAACTACGAAGAACGCCAGCAAAGAAGACGGAGAGAGAAAAGTGAGCTAAATTTTTTTGAAGCAGTTTTTTCGTTTCTGTTCGGTGATGGGAATCCTAACGCAAATTTAGAAGAACGCCGATGGCAAGAAATTGCTAGTGTGATTCGTTATAACCGAGGTGCAGTTGTAGCTGAACAAATTGCTCCCTATCTCGATGATATTGGTACAGGGTACTCAAAAGAGTATGAAGATTATATGCTGCCTGTGCTAACTCGCTTTAATGGGCAACCAGCAGTAAGTCAAGAGGGACAGATTATCTATTACTTTCCAGAGTTGCAGGTGAGAGCAGCAAATAAACGTCACCAGCCTTTTTCAAGTTATCTAGAAGAATCATTTTGGCGTTTTAGTACAGCAACTTCAGGGCAAAATCTCTTGAGTGGCGGGTTAGGAGTTGTCAATTTTGTTGGAGCTTTAGTGCTGGGAAATTTGCTTAAAAATGGTGTGGTAGCTGCGCAGATAGGTGGACTAGTCGCTTTTGTACAAAGCATTTATTGGTTGCTGCTGGGTTATGGAGCAGGTTTCTTGGGTATTCCCTTAATCCGCTATTTCTGGATTCAGGGGCGCAATAAAAAAATTGCTGCACGTAATAGCGATCGCCGTTCTCGAGCAGAAGTATTAGAAAGTGCTGATAGTTCTTTACGCCGAAAAATTGCCTACGCCAACGAATTTGCACAAGAAAAAGTCATCACCAGCAAAGACTTAGCTTACTCTACTGAAACCGATTTACTAGAACAGGAAGTAGAGCGCTCTGCCAAACTTGACGAGGAATGGCAAAGACGCTTAGAGCGTGGAAATGACATTCCTTAATGTAAAGTTTTTTCAAAGAGCATAATGACCCTCTATAGCTTCTATGGTATGTTAAAGACCAGCTATATATTGAAATTTAAGGACTTACCTACTGCACAAATTTCTTCTCTTGTGTATAGCGATGCGAGAGAAACCTGTTCTAGAAGCAGACAAGATCTTAATTACGGATGTCGCTATTCAAGGCTGGGCAGTAGCAACTGCAATAGAAGCTCATCTCCTGTTAGAATATGGGCAAGTTGACGATGCGCAGAATTTGCTGGATAGGGAAGTTATAAGCTTTAGAAATATTGCTATTAAGTGGGCAGATTCATTACTAGGTAATGAGCTTTTACAAATTGCTACTGCCTATCGTTTTGCTGCTCCTATTTTTAAGGAACATATAACGCCAGAAAGGGTGGATAGAATAGCTTATATTTCTTCTGTGGATAAATCTTTATCGAAAAACGAAATAAAACGAAAAAAAAATTTCGCTGAAGTAGAGTTTGAGATGTATTCTGCTCGGCAAAGATTTGACACAAAATGGATATACCAGCAAATTGCTGTTGCCGAATATCTCGATACTTTGAGTGAATTGTTAGCTAGATTAGAGAGTTTGCAGCCTTTTGCAAACCTCTGTAAAAGTACAGGTGTCAAGAGTAGTCGTGAGCTTCTTCTGGGTGATGATGCTGATCCGGGCTTGTACGGCATTAAGCTGATATAAGCGTTGATGATGTTGTGTTACTTGTTAATTTTTTATCAGTTGCTAAAACACATTTTGGTCAAGGGCGATCGCCGATTTCTCTAGCTATGTTCAATGATTGTTGGTGAAACTGAATTGCCTGTTGGTATCGTCCCAACGAGTAGTAAGCGTTACCTAAATTACTCAGAGCAATGGCTTCACCTTGTAGAGCTTCAGGTAGAGTAGGAGCGATTACCGTTCCAGATAATTTTTCTTAACGGCTTATCCTAATATATGGGGAACAGCTTTCATTTTTGCTAACCATTTAAAATTTTACGAATATCTTTCAACATTAAAAACAAATGTAATTGATCAGTTGGACTACTTTCAAAATCAAATTGCTCATACCATTCCCGTGCTTCATCATCTTTAGCATGAACAAGTAACGCACGAATACCAATAATATCAGCAGCTGCATGAACACGTTTTAAGCAATCTTTTAATAAACCTTTGCCAATACCCTTTCCCTGGTTGTCTTTATCAACTGCTAAACGTGCCAAAAGTGCCACAGGAATTGGATACTTGGGTAGTCCTTTTACAATCCGACTTGGAGCATCTTTATGAGCAACAGACGCTACAGTGAGGCTATAATAGCCAATTACAATCCCATCTGAGATAGCTACGTAAGTTGTAGAGCTATCAGAGCGTTGATTTTGTAAAGCATAATCTGTCAGAAATTTATTTAGAGCCGCCTTTCCACAATTAAAACTTTTAACATTGTGTTCAGGCGATAATTTTTCAATATAAGGTTTATCCAAGGGTAATGAATTATTCAAAGACACTTGGCTCCCTCAATAAGCGAGCCAGACGAGGCTTTTCTTGTGGTGGAGAATCGAGAGCAGCTTGAAAAGCTTGCCACTGCTCATCATCCAAGACAAAAAGACGGCGATCTGTTAGTGTTTCTTGCGCTGCAATCAAACCATGCTCTAGTAAAAATTCACTAACACTTTTGTGATTAGCCGCCGCCGCCTGTTGTAAAAGTTTTTTAACCTTATAACTAGTGCGGATATCTATCCGTTCTGTCCTGGATTCATTTAAAGTACTCATCTTTTTTTAGCTATCTCTAACAATAACTAAAAGCTATCATACACACATTGTCCTGACAATAGAATCGGAAGTATAAATAACTACCCACAATTGTATTACCCAAAACCCTGGGTTCGCGGCGCAAATTCGGGAGAATTCTGCGTAGTTGGAACTTTTTAGCCTTTCTGAATGCGCTTGGCAATGATATTGAAATCATAGTAAAGCCTAAACCTGAACATCGCCAACACGGTCGAATAAGCGTTGTTTACTAAGCAAGAACTCCTGGTTCGCCAATTTCTAGAGGGTTTGGGAATGGGCAATAAGCTGCGCCTCAGGTAGAGTAAGGGCGAACGCTGTTCGCCCGAGATGTATTTCAGCAACACCTAACCCCTACTTAACCTGAATTGGGGCTAGAGCAACGCCTTGGTAATAATAGTTCAGAATTTGCAGGTGGTTGTATCCGCGTTTAGCTAGATTGTACGCTCCCCACTGACTCATACCTATACTATGACCCCAACCACTGCCTTGAAGGACGAAACTGCCATCTGGAGCCTTACTAATTGTGAAGCGGGTACTCTTGAGCTTGAGTGCAGTTCGTACATCTTCTCTTTTTAAATCTTTAACGCCTTTATCACCAATAATTCTTAAGGCTGTCACACTGCCAAAGGGAGAAAAACTTGCTGGAATCATCTGCTGGACATTGCCCACACCAGGAATATCAGCGCTAATTTCCGCAGGGGAGAAGGTTTTTACCCATTTGCATTCGCTGACATTTTGATCGAAGTCTTGTACACCACGTAAGTAGGGTTCAGCGCTTCCCCAAACATCTTCCACATTTTCGGTATGCCCACCAGAGCAATTGTGAAAGACAGAGAGAATAATCTTATTTTTGTAGGTTAGTACTTGCCCTGCTGTAGCATCAACAGCCGCGTAAGTACTACGAGCTTCACTCATGACGCCTTTGTACATTTGCCAGTGATCTGGTGTAGCACCTAGATCGTAAATAGGATTAGTACGCTGTCTTTCGCGTTCGTATAGGGCAAATGTGCGGGCAGTTATTGCTTGGGCTTTCAGTGCTTCTACAGGCCAAGCAGCGTCCACTTCGCCACCGAGAACACTATAGAGATATTCTTCTAAATCAACCCAGTTAACGGCAGCTAAACCTTTTGCGGTAGGGATGACGAGTACTCTACCTCGATACCAGCGATCGTTAATGTAAACAAATCCCTTACCTGTTGGTTCAATCCAAAACAGACCAGATCGCCAACTATCTAAAGCAACTCCCCCAGGAACAGCTTGAGCATAAAAGGAACTCATTCCTGGTAACTGTCCTAAACTACGACCGCTACCATCCTTGACAGATGCAGTTGTGGAACTACCAACTTTGACTTGATTCACTCCATTTTGAATTGCCACACGCAGAATCACAGAAGCTTGCGCTGGAGCGATTAAAATGCTCCACAAAAGAATACCAAGCCACCAATGGCGTCCTTTAATTTTGGAAAATAACGCGGTTAAAAACAGTTGGAATTTCATGCTGATAATCTAGTCACGGCTTTTGAACAACGACGAGCAGTAGGTATTTCTTGCTCCCCATTTATAGCAATAGTAGGCAAGATGACAATACTAAAATCTCAATCAAAAGGATATACTCATCCAAGGCTTACAGTATGCGTAATTTATCAAGATAGCGGATTAAAAAATCAGATGCTGACAAGATATGAATCTCCTGGTATTCTACTAGTACAAGCAAATCTTTATCACCGGATATAATTACTTCTACAGGAACAGCGAGCGCCGTCTCAAAAAGGATTTTATCTTTGGGATCCCTTAACTCAGGAATTGGGGAAAGCGGTAAAGGTTGGCAAAATTGGTTTATTTGTTTAACTTCTGATAGTAGATAATTAGCCGTTATCCCTAACTTTTGTAAACGAGGCTGTAGTTTAGGATAATTTAAAGTTTCTTCTAGTTCTTGAAGCAAGGATAAAGAAGTATAAAGAGTAATTATTTCTTTTTGAGCAAACTCAATAATTGTTCTAGGATTACCGCCCCATAGCAAACCAGATATCCAGACGTTCGTATCAAGTAAAATTTTCATTGTTTGATATTTTACGCCTGACTTCATTAACCATTGCAGTAATCTCCTCCATTGAAGGTTGTTCTGGATCAGTCCCAAGTTCGTCTAGCTTTTGCCAAAGACAAGATAGACCATTAGGCTTTTGAATTTTCTTAAAAACAAGCATGTCGTCCTCTTGCCAAAGGTAATATTCGTCACCAGGCTGAAGACTAGATAGTACTTCGGGTGGAATTTCTAACTGTCCTTCTGCTGTAACCTGAACTACTAAAGCTCGTGTCATTGTTCTTATCCCTCTATACAAACACGTTGAAATTACCTTCTTATATTTTTATCTCTATGATTCTTAGTGATCTCATGGTAACAAAAAATCAGGCAAAATAGATTTACCCAGTTGACGTGTAGCTTTGTTAATCATCCTCGCAAATCGGATATGCATCTCATCTACTTCAACGGGCAAAATATGAGCTAGTGTACCTTCTCCTAAATAGGAGATTACATAATTTGCTGCTTCTAAACCGGTAACATAAGCCTTTTCCTGCGACCATGAACCATGGCTGTTAACAATCCAATCACCACTCATGAACACGTTATCAAAACTGGTTTTTACTGGCAACATATATTGATAACTACCTGGCGCAAAGTGAGAAACTGCTTGAGGTAAACGAATTACACTGCTATCAATTAGCTTAGCCTGCTGAAACTCTGGCACACAAACTCCTAAATAACGTTGAACGAGTGGCAGAATTTGTTCATCTTGGAGAGGAAGCAACTGATTTGCGTGATAAAAATCAGCTTCAATAACTGTCCCTGGTTCATCCCGATATTCATCATGCAGTGCATTTAAATCGAAGAATGTCCATCCTGTAGTTGCATCAAAACCAAAGCAAGCATTAGAAGGACGCGGAATATTAATTTTACTGTCAAACCATAATCGAGTTGCTAAAACATCAATTGCGCCTAAATTATTCAAATTCCTGAACTCTTCACGGCTTTGTAAGCTTGGACTACCGGATACAATCTTTTTCATACCGGTAATACCAACAGCAAAAATCACTGCATCAGCGTCAAACTTCTCATTATTACAAATAACTCCTGTAACTCGATTATTACTATCCACAATTAAATCGGTAACTGGGTGTTTTGCTAAAACTCTTGCACCAGCTTTTTCAATCTGTTTAATCCAAGGGTGAAATATTTTTTCTCCAACTGTCCCTCGACACCAAACAACATCAAAGTTTGGTTGATGGGCTAGAATGAAAAAATAAAGCATTCCTAAAGCAGCAGCAGCTGAACACTGTTCTCCAGGAGCAAATAACCCTACCAATAACATTGGTTCAAAAGATTCACGATAAAGTCGTGCTGAAACACCAAAATCTTTAAACAATTCTCTAGCAGTTACAGAATCATAACGTCGCCAAGCTTCGTCAGAATTATCAAAATCAATAACCGAGTAAAGTAAAGGTAAAGCACTAAGGCGGTCAATTAATGGTAAACGCTTAAATTGTGTGTAGAGAAACGTTCCTAAAGGTGTCGGGAGTTGTGGCAAATTTTGAAAAATCGGTGATTCAACTTCTAAGCCTACAGGAGAATATTGAGATGAACGAGTCCAGCTAGTAAAAGGACTGATTTCTAATTCATTGACAAGAGAGAAGATATTGCTGTAAGGGTACCAAAAGCCGTGAATACCTGCTTCTACAGAACGACCTTTGGATGTTTTCCAACCTGCTACTAGTCCACCAGGATAGGAACCTGCTTCTAGAAGTGTCACATCGTAACCTTGTTTTGCCAAGTGATAAGATGCGCTTAAACCAGCCCAACCTGCACCAACTACGACTACCTTCTTGGCTTGCTCTCCTTCAGACATATGATCCCCTGACTCCTAATTCCATTATCATATCTTACCTTTAGCGCTCAAAAAGCACTTGCGGTTAATATTGACTTCAGAGTATAACCAAAAACATATATTAAGAATTCAGGAGTCAGGAGTCAGGAGTCAGAATAAACCTTGGGCGCTTGAAAACCACCACTAATTTGTAGATATACTATGCTGAATTCTAATTCCGTATACTGTTAAGTAAATTTATTGAGGAAGCGTTTAATGAGTCAATTAGCTAATACAAAAATTAGGTTAGATGATTTTCAGTTTCGGGATGGCATTTATTTTCCCAAAGACTACGAGCAGTTGAATAGCACTGAACATAAACAAAAATGGGATAAGATTGGCAAGACATACTATGGCTCCCAAAAGATAGAAAAAGCGGCAGAAACATCGCCAATTAAACAAGATTATACTCTTTTAACAGGTAAGCCAGGAGGAACTTGGAATAAGCTATCTTTAAACAAATCTGTCGATTCTATTCTTGAAATTGGCTGTGGTTACGGCAGGATTCCTTTACATTTATCCAAAGATAAGAATCTGAGGTGTCAGAATTACTACGGTCTTGATATTTCTGAACCTTTGCTGCGACGTTTGCTTAAGTGTAAGCAAGAATATGATTTCTTTCCAGATGCAGAATTTCACATTATTTGTGCTTCAGCTGAGCTATTACCTTTAGAAGATAATTCTATAGATTTTGTGATGTCTAATTGTGTATTTATGCACATACCAGATGCACAAATCAGAAATCTATTGGTTGAAATATCTCGTGTGCTGAAACCAGGCGGAATTTTTATTTTTAATCACTCTTTCCACAACAAGTCTTGTCCTTCGCATATAATCCATAATTTTGTAAGAAGGCTCAACCCCGTTAACCAAAATCCAGTTTATCTAAAGCAATATTCTGGAGATGAGATAAAAGCAATGTTAACTGCTTCTGGAATTACTACAAAGTGTCCTCAGTTCACTGTAGAACCAACAGAAGAGTATGCAATTTTGCCGCAGAAAATTAAAGGTATCCCAGTACCTTTTTCTGAAACAATAAATAGAAGTATCAAACCCTCAGGCTCAATGAAAGAAACTTTGGCTTATGGATATAGTGCATACAGTAATAATTTATAATACGGCAGCTTAATTTTCTCGAATCCAGATAGCCAATCCACCGCCACGACCCCGAGCTGCGATCAAGTCTCCTGTAACTAAGAAGAATGTAAAAAACGGTAGTTTAGCTATGGGTTGGTTATAAAAATTCTCAGACTTAACTTTACCACCACGAATTTCTTGGTTATAAACAACACGACCAAACAAACTAACTTGCATTTGGGTAAAGTCAAAGGTCAATATATTTTTCTTGCCTGGATATTTTGCGGGACCTACCAGCTTTAACAAAAGTGAGCCTAATTGGAGTTGATTGCAAATTTCCCCTTTACCTAAGGCCGAATCTAAGGAAGCGTTAAAGGAAATTTTTGCAATGGCGAATTTTGGCAAATAAAAACCCTTGCCTAAGACAATTCCCCCTCGCTTTCTAACTTTCTTAGTACCAGTGATAAAACATAATCGCCATTGACCTAATAAAGATTCAAAGGGGTATGACAGGCGTTCCTCTTTGGCTGCTTTTTCTGCTTGTAGCAACGCATCAACAACCACAGCAGCACTAGGACGTTCTTTATTTTGTTCTCGATAAGCAGCCGCCGTCTGTGTTAGTGTATCTATGAAATCTGGTTTATCTTGTGACGTTAAATTTGCAGTCATAAAAGCAAAATTTTATAATTTGAACTCATAATCTAAGCTAAGAGATATTCTGAATTCTGAACGCCATATGCTTTAAGTCGGCAAAGCCCCCCAACGCAATGGCTCCTCCTGACTCCTTCTTCATTTTTTTGATGTAAATTCAATTACACCTTGATCTACAAGCTCCCACTTTTCTTTTCCTTCTTCTTCTAAAGGTTTGACTATTGCTGGTTTAAATATTTTTAATTCAGCACCTTCTTCCTGCCAGTTACCATGACATGTAAAAGCTGTTTCTAAACCTTTGTAGTTAAATTCATTGACTTTAAAGTTATGTTCGGGAAACAATAAATACTTTTTTTGCTCACTAGTCACTATCCAATAAGTTCCCTTAACATTTTCTTGGAAAAATAATCTAGTTGGTTTACCAAAACTGTCTTTTTCAATCAATTCTTGTATTGGTAAAACTTTGACAAGATGCCTGAGATTTTTTTTATTTTGCTCATTATTATAAAGTTTATCTACATCTTTTTCCTCTGTATTATGATTAAAAGAATTTGTTATTTTAGGAGATTTACTCTCCACTTTTGATAAAGCTTGAATAGGTACTAATTCTGATGATATTTTTGTTACACTGCTATTAGATCCATTTAGTTCTTTACTTATTGATTCTAAATGTTCTTCTAAAGAAAATACCTTAAATGTTAGGTTATTAAGACCAGTATAAAATTTCTGCATTTCTGCTAAAAACAACTTATGATCCTCAGTTGCTTGTTGCATATGCTGGGATATTTGTTCTCCTTGAGGTGCCTTTGCTAATTGTTCTAAACTAGCTAGCATGTGTTGACGCTCTTGTTCAACTTGACTTAACCGAGATAAAAGTTGTACACGTTCGTATTCAGATTGGTTTAGCTGTGAACGTAATTGCTCCAACTGAAATTGAAGTTGTATGTACTCGTCTTGTGCTTGTTCTAGCTGTGCTTGTAATTGAGATGAAGGAGAAGCATTACAAAATTCCAAAATTCCTTTTTCTTCTAACATCCACTCACCTTTAGAAGTCAGCAAAACTCTAGCAGCTTTTGTTAGAGTAAATTCTCTAGCAGCCTCTGCTTGGTATCCTTGACACTCAAATAAAGATTTAACTGTTTGATACTCAAAGGAATTTATCTTGAGATTACTTTTGGGCAAAAGTAAATAGCTGCCATCTTCTGTTAATATGAGCCAATAATTGCCGTTACGTAATTCAATTAAATATATCGGTTCCTGATGGAGATTTCTGAGGCTTTCTTCCTTAATAGAGACTTTTGTAACATTTTTTGATAAAGGTTTAGGAGCATTGTTATAAATTTCTAGTAGATCTTCCTCAGACAAACTTACTTTACAATTTTGATTTGAAGACATAAGATAAATAGTTTAAAAATGATTATTGAATTTGTTATGATTAAAAGAGTCGTTTCTTTGGTTTTATAACTAAAAATTATTTCACTGCAGAAGCTAAACTGCACCAGATGGTCTGTCTGAGCTTCGCGTTGATTAAGCTAAAGAAATTATAGCAACTTTATCCTATTGCCGGACAGACATAACCATTCTCCTAGTGCAAAGTAGACTCTGGCAAATCTAGGCTTGGCTATCTTTTACGATGGCTATAGTATAACTAAACCAAAAATAAATTATTTAAAGTTTTTCAAAAAGCAATTTTCCGCCTGTTTCATAGCTGTGCCACTTAAAATTGTAATTGGCCTTGCTCACTAAGCTGCCAAGTTTCTCCTTGAGATATAGGCATTACCTTTCCTGGTTTACATAACTGAAAGTGAGTATAACCTGGTTGATAGTTGTTACACACGAATAAAGCTTCGACGGTTTCATAATTAAATTCGTTAATTTTAATACTTTTTTTGGGAACTAAATAGTTAAAATCTTTACCGGTTAATACCCAATAATTACCTTTACCTCTACCTACTCTTTCAAGAACTATTGCTTGCTGAAGACCAAGGCGGCGTTGAGTGATACTATCCTCTCTTGCTGAGACTTCAATGGCATTATGTGATAATGAACCTGGGTCTGTGTTATACCTCTCTACCAGTTTTTTAATATCTGGGGATTCTTGGGATATTCTGTATCTTTGTGAAATTTGAGTAGGATTACGTTCTGTTGCAAAACGAGGAAGATTATGCTCGTCTTGATTCTCAGTAATCTGTCCATGTGTCATTTGTCGTTTCCATTCTGCAAGCACCTTCTCCAATTCTGTGTGAGTGACAAAGTGATCTTGAAGAATTTCTGATTCAGCTGATTGATTTACTGAAATTTGAGTAACTCGATTTCTATTAGCTCGAGTTCTATTAGCTGGAGCCTTTGCCGAATTTCGTGTTAAGAGAGCATACGTGGATACTACTACTGAACATCCAGACAAAAGTATTGCTATATAACTTAGAGTAACAGCTTTGTCATCTGAATTGTTAGGCAATCGCGTTTGCGTAATGTTCCCGAGCGAACTAGCACTTTGGCTTACTACCCCTTCCCCTAAGCGAGCTACGTGTAGCCTGTCGGAGGTAACTAAAGCTGGTTGTAAAGCTAGATTTGTAGGCTGTTGTGAAACTGATAATTTTAAATCTTTGATTTGATGATCTAACTGAGTCAAATTAGATTTCAAAAATTTATCAATTTGACTTTTGAGATTTTTGTTAGATTCCGTGATTGGAACCTGTCCTAAATTTCTTTGAATTTCCAGAAGTGTTCGTTTATTCCATCCCTTTTGTGTTGGTTTAATGACTTTTTGACGAAGACTTTCTATTAATATATTTATTTCACCTATTTTTGTTTTTATTTCCTCTGGTGGTTGAGAGGTAAACATTTTTTTATTTATTAGTTCAGATAATTCTTCTAGTTTTTTGTTGACTTGAGATGATCTAAGCCCAACTTGTGATGCTCTTGATTTTCCAGTCACTTCCTGGCTAAAAGCTTTAACAGCAGCGTCTACTTCTTGATAATTGCTATCAAGTTCTTTCTGCAAATTTTCTAGCTTTCGATTATCTTGAACCTGTACCTGTTCAAATGTCGTTGCTTGGGGATTGTCACTTTTTCCATCATTTTGCTGTTGTATTTTTTTACAACCAGCTAACAAACTAACTCCTAGTACAAAAATCAGGAAATATCTGGAAGAATTTCTTTTACCCATAAAGAATTACCTCTCAAATAGATGTAAATTCGATTACACCTTTATCTACAAATTCCCACTTTTCTCCCCCTTGATCTAAAGGTCTAACTATACCTGGTTTGAGTATCTTCAGAGCACTTCCTTCATTCTGCCAATTTCCATAACAAGTAAAAGATGTTTCTAAAGCTTGGTAGTTAAACTCGTTTAATTTAAAATGATGTTCAGGAAACAAAAAATATTTTTGCTTGTCAGCAATAAATATCCAATAAGTTCCCTTATGATTTTTTTGAAAAAATAATTTAATTGTTTTTCCAAGACGGTCTTTTTCAAGACTGTCCTGTGTAAGTGAAACTTTTATAACAGATTCAACAAATTTTTTATGCTTCTCGTTATACAATTTTGCTAATTCTGTTTCTTCTTGATTTAGAAGCAAAGGCTGCCTTGTTATATGAGATTCACTGCCAATTTCTGACAAGTTTTTAACAGTAAGTTTAGTTGCTGTATTTTGAGAATAATTGTCTTGCCTTTTATCTCTATGTTCAATAGTTTCTTTTTTTATTTGGTTGTCTACTGTATATTGACCTGATAAATTTTTTAAAGGTATTTTTATCGCATCTACTAATTCATCTATTTTTGATGGTATGGATGATATAGGCTGTAAAAGACTTAATAATAAACGCTCTCTTTCTTCTGCTTTTTCTACTAATTGCTTGTAGAGATTTTCAAACTTGCTATTTAATTTTTCTTTTTCCTCTCTTAGTTTTTGATATTCTCGCTTAAATTTTTCTAATTCATCTTCTTGTTCCTGGCTTTTCTGCCACTGATTCTGCGCCCACTTTTCTTCGTCTGAATTGGGTAAGGAATGAAAATTCCAGCTACAGGTTGGACACAAGGAATTGGACGAATCAATGGTGATACGTTTACAAACACGACAAGACAACATAATTTTTTCTAAACATCATAAAACCATTAACTAACCATATATAAACTGCTGTCCTGTAATTGTCGGACAAAATTTGTAGTGATCCATTGCTCTTAATAGCTTACCTGATATCATCTACATTTAGACACCTAATTATACGTTCACCCATTGATTATAAAAAAAACCCTCTATTTCCCAATCCCCAACCCCCAGTACCCAATCCCCAGTACCCAATCCCCAATCCCCAAATCCCCAACCCCCCACTCCCCCCACCCCCACCCACCAACCACCCTAAACACAACCATCTAACCAAACACAAATACAAACTCCCAACAACAACTTTCTCTCTTC
>NZ_JAAKGC010000102.1 GCF_017591665.1 Aetokthonos hydrillicola CCALA 1050
CATTGGGCAGAGCAGAAGAATTACATGGCGAGATATTCATCTGAGAGGAGAAGAATTACATAGTGAGTTTTGGCTTGAAGGAATTGAATACTGCCTATAATTTACCTTTTTTCCTCCCCATACCCTACGCGCTATGCCCTATGCGCTATGCCCCATGCCCACTTCCCCTCAATTTTTGTAGATTCTATACGGAAAGTGGCTATATTCACGATAAACTCTAGTCTATCTCCGGAGTGTGCAACGTGGTGTGAAGGTTCAGTGCAGCCTACAATTATACCATAAATAAATGGTTTGCATTTGCAGCTTTACTGTTATCTATGGCAGTTTTATCTGTGACAATCCGTAAAAATCAGGAACAACACCAATGACTACTACTGTAAAACCTAGCTTTCCCATTGATCTTGCTGCTTACAAGCCGTTAGCATTAGATCCTACAAAACCAACCCTCACTGATGAGGAGCGCAAAACGCTAAAGGCTAATATTCAACTCTGTCGCGATGCGATTGTTTTCTTTACTGCAACAGGAGCAGCTAGAGGTGTAGGTGGACATACTGGTGGTCCCTACGACACAGTACCAGAAGTGGTAATCCTCGATGCGTTGTTCCGAGGCGCACCAGATAAATTCGTGCCGATTTTCTTTGATGAAGCAGGACACCGGGTGGCGACACAATACCTGATGGCGGCTTTGCATAAAGAATTACCTGTTGAGCGTCTTACCCAATATCGTGCTGCTCATGCACAATTACCAGGACACCCTGAACTTGGGCTAACACCAGGTGTAAAGTTTAGCTCTGGTCGTTTGGGACACATTTGGCCATATATTAATGGCGTAGCACTCGCAAATCCTGGCAAGGTTGTTATCTGTCTTGGTTCTGATGGTTCACAGCAGGAAGGTAATGATGCGGAAGCAGCACGTTTGGCAGTTGCTAAGAATCTCAACGTGAAGCTAATTATTGATGATAATGATGTGACCATCGCAGGACATCCTTCAGATTACCTACCAGGTTACAGTGTCACCAAGACACTAGCTGGTCATGGTGTAAATGTAAATGAAGGAGATGGTGAAGATATAGATGAGTTGTATCGCCGTATATGCCAGGCTGTGACAACTGATGGACCAATAGCCTTGGTTAACAAGCGGAAAATGGCTGTTGGTATTGATGGTATAGAAGGTTCTACTCATGGTCACGATGTCATTTCGGTAGATAAGGCGATCGCCTACCTAGAAAAACACGGACAAACAGAAGCCGTCAATTACCTGAAAAATGTTGAAAAGCCTAAGGACACCTATAAATTCCTTGGCTCTAGTGACAAGCAAGGTTCTAACCGCAACGTATTCGGTGAAGCAGTGGTATCTGTTCTCAGCAAACTGACAGAAGCTGAACGCATCGAAAAAGTGATGTGTATTGACAGTGACTTAGAAGGTTCTTGCGGACTGAAAAAGATCCACGATACCTATCCAGAAATCTTCGTTAGTTCTGGTATCATGGAGCGAGGAAACTTTTCCGCTGCCGCCGGTTTTGGCATGGAAAAAGGTAAGCAAGGTATCTTTGGTACTTTTAGCGCGTTCCTTGAGATGTGTATCTCAGAAATTACAATGGCGCGTTTAAATTACTCGAATGTTCTGTGTCACTTTTCTCACTCAGGTATAGACGACATGGCAGATAATACCTGCCATTTTGGTTTAAATAACCTGTTTGCTGATAACGGGCTAGACGACGGTTACGAAACACGCTTGTACTTCCCAGCAGACGCAGCACAGATGAAAGCTTGTGTTGAAGCAGTATTCTTCGATCCAGGATTACGCTTCATCTTCTCAACCCGTTCGAAAGTGCCCCACATCCTTGACGCCAACGGAAAAGACCTATATGAAGAAGGTTACACCTTCGTTCCTGGTAAGGATGAAGTTGTACGTGAAGGAACTGCTGGTTACATCGTTAGCTTTGGTGATGCATTGTATCGTTCAGTCGATGCAGTAGAACGGTTGAAGCAAGAAGGGATCGATGTAGGCTTAATTAACAAGCCTACGCTGAACGTTGTTGATGAAGATATGCTTGCCAAGGTTGGTCGTGCTCCATTTGTGCTAGTAGTAGAATCCTTTAACCGACGTACAGGACTTGGCAGTCGCTTTGGTTCTTGGCTACTAGAACGTGGATTTACACCAAAATTTGCCCACTTGGGTGTTCACAAAGAAGGTTGTGGCGGTTTGTGGGAACAATTCCCTCATCAGGGAATAGATCCAGAAGGCATTATCAAGAAGGTGAAGGAAATTATTAAGTAAACGCTTGCTGGAAACTGGGGAGACAAGGGAGATGAATGCTTCCTTGTCCTCACTATCATGTCTGGTAAATAATCAGCTTAGCTTGGTGCATGAGAGCTTTGTCATACCACTGCGGTATTACGTTGAGAAGCAGCAATATCCCTTATCTTAGGAGCAGGCACCATAACTTGCGCAATTTCGTCTAATCATGCTGAGGACACTAAGAATTGAAAATTTCCGTTGTTTCCAAGCTTTTGAACTTCAGCAGCTTGGCAGGTTAAACTTGCTTGTTGGTACTAACAATAGTGGTAAAACATCAGTCTTAGAAGCTGTTCAACTTCTTAACTCTCGGTTTAATCAAGAATTGTTACGAGAATCATTACGAGAAGTAATGATTAATCGGGGTGAATATATTTTGAATGATGAACGTGCTGACTATCGTGAGCTAGATGTTCGTCATCTCTTTTATGCTCATGAGATTAATGTAGGTAGTAAGTTTTCAATTCTTGGTGACACTTATAACGACACAGAACAAATGGTTGTATCTGTGGAACAGAAGAGAAGACGAGATAGTTCATTTGAAGACCTACGAGAGCTTGTATTGGTTATTGAGTGGTCGGGTCAAAAGAATGAGCCGTTCGAGCTACGATTATCACCTAACGAAGGATTGCGCTTGCCGTTGGATTCCATAAGACGTTTTTCTAGAGACTTTAAAAATTCAGTAGCAAGAACGCAATTTGTAACATCTTCCTCTTTGACAACCGAGAAAATGATTGAGTTGTTTGATCAAGTTGTTCTCACACCGGAAGAAGATCTTGTTACAGAGGCTCTCCAGACAATTGAGCCAAGTCTTGAACGTATTGCTTCAGTCGGATCTGATAAATATAGATCTACGCCCTCACGTAGCGGCTTTGTGGTACGGCTTTATAATGGATATCAACGTATACCAATTGGCAGTATGGGAGATGGAATATGGCGAATGTTAGGACTTACATTAGCAATTGTTAATGCAAGAAATGGTGTTTTATTAGTTGATGAAATTGACACCGGACTTCACTTTAGTGCGATGTCTGATATGTGGAGATTAATCTGGAAAATAGCTAAGCGGCTTAATGTTCAAGTTTTCGCTACAACCCATAACAGTGATTGCTGGACAAGCTTGGCTGAAATTGCAAGTGCAGAAAGCCCAAGTGAGGAAGGCATTACAATTCAAAGGATTGAAAAAGGCAAACCCAACAGTATTGTCTTTACCGAACGACAAATTGTAATAGCTGCTGAACGAGGAATCGAGGTACGCTAGACAATGGCTGATGTTCATCCAAAGGTTCTTCTTGTAGAGGGAAAGCAGGACGTACGTGTAATTCCAGAGTTGATCGAAGCAAATGGTATAAATTGGGGAACACGGAAAAGCCCTATTGTCTATATTCGTGATTATGATGTGTAAGCTAAGAAACAATGCTCTTGGTGGTGACCCTGTATTTATATCTAGACAGAAAGACGGTCTTGGTACAAACCTTGACCAGTCCCAAGTCAATCGCATTGTGGCTTCGTCCGCTATTGAGGCGGGTATTGACAAAAAGGTTTCTCCCCATTGGTTGAGACACGCCCATGCAATCCATTCGCTCTCTAGGGGTGCGCCGCTACATTTGGTGCAGAATACTGTTGGTCATAGTTCGATTGCTACCACCAGCAGATACCTTCATGCACGCATAGATGATTCTAGCGCCTTGTACCTGAACATGCTTTCTCAAACGACAAACCAAAGCACTCAACAGTCCACTAATAGGGAGGAACACAAACCGCAGAAACAAAAACAGCCACGTGTTGAAGTAGAAAAGAACACTTCGGTTCTCAAATGCCCTAACTGTAAATCAAAAGAACTTCAGCAAGATGGTTTTCAAATCTTAGCTGATGGCTTAAACCACAAGCGCTTTCGTTGTCGAAACTGTGATTACGTGTTTACACCGCTTTTATCAATTCCAACGGATAAAAAGTGATCGCCAAGGGGGTCTGCCGAAGGTAATTACCTGACACAGTCTGCGCACAAAAACTTTCCTTTGGATAAAATGTCACTGTGAGGAAGTGGTAATCGGAATGGAAATTATGAATTCACTTCCCTGTCCTAAAACAGAATTTACTTCAATTTTACCGCCGTGTTTTTCTTCCACAATTTGACGAGCGATCGCCAGTCCTAATCCTGTCCCTTTACCTACTTCTTTGGTAGTAAATAAATGGTCAAAGATTTTACCTTGGACTTCTTTACTCATGCCTTTACCGTTATCTCGAATCCTAATATAAACTTGGTTGGCGAGCGCTTCGGTACGGATAGTAATTTGTTGGGGATTTGTTTGCAATTTGGCAAACGTACGCTCTTGTGCTATATCATCAAACATGTCAATAGCGTTGGCCAAGATATTCATGAAAACTTGGTTTAACTGACCAGGAAAGCATTCGATTAGCGGTATATCACCATATTCTTGCTGAATTCTGATAGCGGGACGGTGTTCGTTGGCCTTGAGGCGATATTTTAGAATTAGTAAGGTGCTATCCAGACCTTCATGGAGATTAGTAGTTACTTTGTAGTCAGTGTCAGCACGGGAGAAAGTACGCAGACTAGTACTAATCGATTTGATACGCTTAGTCGCTTCACTCATCGAATCAAGTAACTTCGGTAAATCTGCAACTAAAAATTCTAAATCAATATCTTCAGCGTTCTCTTGAATTGATGCTGCTGGTTGGGGATATTGTTTTTGATAAAGTTCTAGATGTCCGATTAAATCTTGAACGTATTCTTTTGCATTGTTGATACTACCATTCAGGAAACCAACGGGGTTATTGACTTCGTGAGCAACTCCTGCAACCAAATTACCTAGAGATGCCATTTTTTCGCTTTGTATAATTTTTAGTTGGGAGCGTTCCAACTGTTGAGTATAAGCTCTAGCTTGCTGATAAAGGCGAGCATTTTCTAGAGAAATGGCAGCTTGGATACAAAGAAAATTGACAATGAGAACACGATCATTAGTAAATACACCACTGGTGGATTGGTTCTGTAAATACAAAATCCCAATCAAATTTCCCTGATTGAGAAGAGGTAAACACAGCACACTCTTTGGTTTGTGCTGTGTTAAATATTCACTAATTACAGGGAGATGAGTTTTGAGATGATCAATTACGACAACTTCTTGGGTATTTTTTACGTACTGGATGAGCTTGATTGGTAAGTTAGGATTATTATCGAGGGGTTGCGAACAAAGTTCTGTGCTTTCCGGTGTAGCCATTGCTTGCAGTAGCCAATTACCATAGTTATCAGGTAGGATTAAGGCACAGCGATCGCCACCAGAGTTTTGCAGAATAATCTGAGTTAGTTTTTGCAGTAGTTGATCTAATTGAATTTTACTTGACAATACTTGAGAAGCTTTGAGGATAGCCGCAAAATCTAGCACAGTATTCATGCTAGAGCTAGAAGAACCTTTAACTTTTGCTGAAGAATGTATTGAGTGATTGGGAGCAATGAGAGTTTCTAAAGTTTCCCACGGGTTCACACTGGGATTTGCCTGTAGGAGAATGGGGCGCAATAAATCAGGATAGCGACGTTCTAGATCGCTAATTTTTGAGCTTGCACCCCAACGAGCGTAGTCATAGTAAGCTTCTTGCATATAGATTGCAGCAACTTTCTCTTTGCCCCAGTCAAGGTAAAACTTAGCAGCCAGTTCATTGCTCAGTGCAGCTTCATGGAGGAATTCATTTTTTGTAGCTCCAGCAATAGCACGATCATAAAAGTTGATTGCTTCTGACGAATTCCCAGAAATCTTTGCCATTTCAGCTGAAAGCAAATAATATTTATGCAAAAAGTTTTCTGGACAATGATCCGCCCATGTCTTGATCAATTGCTGATGTTCCTCGACTATATCCCAATAAGACTGTTTCTCTTCTGGTGTTGCTGTTGTGTAGAGCGCAGTCAAACTAAGCGGATAATAGAAGTGATATTGAATTACAGGGAAAAAACCAAGGTTTGCAGCGAGGGTTTGTTGATTGATGGTAGCAGTTTTAACTGCATCAGCGTAATCGCCATATATATATGATAGTTGGATTCTCAGGAAGCAGTACCAATTAATTCCAGATGGAAAATTATTTTTGCGCCAAATGTTTATACAGTTTATTTTCTGACTATTCCAATCTGCTAGTAAGTCAGTTTCTGAGACAAAACCTTGCAGATGCAATAGAAATTCCTGTTGTTGGTTAAAAATTTGGAATATATTTATATCATTAGCATCCTCAACGTAGGTCAAATATTTTTCTGTTTCAGCATAGACATCTGCTACATACTTGCCTTGCATTAGCATTGTCCATATCATGAATATAACTGCCCAAACACCAAATACTAAATCTCCACATTCATTACAAATCTGAAAAGAGCGTTGGTAAAGCGGTAAATTAGTTTTTAATGGTTGAAAATAAGGATTAATAGAGTGGCAAAAGTGATTATTATTTTTAGCAATAAATTGAGGATTATTGAATTTTTGGTCAAGTTCTAGGGCTTGCTTACCAAATTGATAAGCAGTTTCATATTCTCTTTGTTCAACCAAAGTCATACCATAAAGGCAGTAAGCAAAACCAGAGCTTTCGGAATTACCATACTCCAATGAAGTATTAAGCATTAACAAGCAAGTCAACCGATTGATTTGAACGTTGCCTGCTAGATAGGTTGCTGAATATAAACCAGCCAAAAGCTTCATGCACGCTTGTTTGATTGGATCTGTCATCTCAGGGAGGGTGAGTATATCGTTGTGACTCCCAGTTGAAAGTAATGATTGCAACTTATGAAGTTCAGTATCAATGGCAACTTTCAATTCGTCTGGTGTTTGTGGGAGTTTCATACCCAAAATGCTTAAACCTTTCAATCCAGCCTCAACAGAAGCGTCAAGGTTTTCACCCTGAGTCATTCTAAGCATCATTAATACAGCATAAATGTCTGCTTGATGAAAGACATTTTGTGAATGCTGTAATGCAATGTCAAATAGTTCTTCTGCTCGATGGAAATTCCCAATTAGATATTCACATTCTCCTTGCTGTTGATATAAAGAAAATGTGAGACAATAATTATTTTTCCAACTTTCTTGGGATAAAAGGCTTATACCTGTAGAAAAGTATTTGATAGCTGCTTTATAAGCAGTAGAAACTTTTGCTTTTTTCCCTGCAATTAAGTTCAATTGAGCCAATTCATCTTTTTCTGATTGTTCAATGATGAAATTCATGCCCAAATGGAGATGGTTGACAATATCAAAAATTTTATTTTCTTGTAAATTTATAGGTGTATGACGTAATAATTGTTGTCCTATTTGGTAATGCGTTACTTGTTTTTGGTCATCTTGAATGAGAGAATAAGCCGCTTGCTGAACCCGATCATGCAAAAATCGATATGTTGGATTAATAGCCTGCTGTGCTTCAGCATAGCTGGTATCCTCTGCCTGAAAAAACTTGTAAACCTGGCTAGTGGGCAAAATCAATCCTTCCTGGAGCGCTTTCCACAATGCTGTTGCTGTATCAGTTGGGGATTGTTCTGAGATGATTACCACTGTTGCTAAATCAAACTGATTACCAATGCAAGCGGCTAACTTAAGCACCTGTTGTGTTTCGTCTGGCAATTTCTGCAATCGCAACGCCATAAATTCCACCACATCATCGGTGAGCGATAGCGCATTCACTTGGGCAAGATCACATTCCCAGTAACGGCAATTAGGATTGAAGGTAATATATTTGTCTTCGTGTAACGCTTTGAGGAACTGAGTAATGAAAAATGGATTACCTTGGGTTTTTCGCTCGATTAATTCAGTCAGAGGTTTTGCGAGTTCTATCGAACAATTTAACGTATCGGCAACGAGATGATTGGTATTGTCAAAAGTCAGAGATGTTAGGGTAATTATATTAATAATGACCTCTGCTTTGTTAAGTTCTTCTACTGTTAGAATAAGCGGGTGGACAGGCGAGACTTCATTATCTCGATATGCACCTAAAACTAGCAAATGGTGGTTGTCCTGCATCAAGAGTTTAATTAACTCAAACGAAGCCAAATCCCCCCACTGCAAATCATCCAAAAATATTACCAATGGATGTTCTGCAGTCGTAAATACTTCAATAAACTTTTGGAATAATAGATGAAACCGATTTTGATCTGCACTACCTGATAGCTGAGGCGCAGGTGGTTGTTTGCCAAGAATTTGCTCTAGTTCGGGAATCACTTCAATCAGAACTTGTCCATTTTCTCCTACGACTGATAAAATTTTAGTTTGCCATTGCTTAAGTTGTACATCAGATTCCGAAAGCAATTGCCCCATCAAATCGCGAAAAGCTTGCACAAATGCTCCCAAGGGAATATTACGATTGAATTGGTCAAATTTGCCTTTGATGAAATAGCCGCGTTGCTCGACAATTGGCTTATGCACTTCATTCACCACAGCAGTTTTACCAATTCCTGAAAAACCCCCAACAAGCATGAATTCTGCAGAACCTCCTGCGACGCGCTCAAAAGCATTTAATAAAGTTTGCACTTCTGCTTCACGTCCATAAAGTTTTTCAGGAATGAGGAAGCGCTCACAAATATCCCGTCCACCAATTTCAAAATATTCAACTTTGCCAGTCAATTGCAATTGAACCAGACATTTTTCTAAATCAAATTTTAAACCCAACGCACTCTGATAGCGATCTTCGGCATTTTTTGCCATCAACTTCATCACAATGTTTGAAATTACTTGGGGGATTCGTTCACTTGTTACTTCATTTGGTTTTTTGGCAATATGGCAATACACTAACTCCATTGGCTCATCACAGATGAATGGTAAATTACCGGTTAATAATTCATAAAATGTCACACCTAAAGAATAAAAATCACTGCGGTAGTCTATGCCTCGGTTCATCCTCCCTGTTTGTTCGGGAGAAATGTAAGCGAGTGTACCTTCTAATACATTGGGACTTTTAATTTCTTGGGTTTCTTTGGGCAATAGTGAGGCGATACTGAAGTCAATCAGTTCAACTTGTTGTGTTTCTGGGTTTATGAGGATATTGGCGGGTTTGATGTCTTTGTGGATGAGGCAATTTTGGTGCAAATCGTGGAGAATATTACTTAGTTGAATGGCGATCGCTAAAAATTCGCTTACGGAAAGGGTAGTAGCTTTAACATATTCTCGTAACGAAATTCCTCCGGTATCAGCCATCACCAAAATATAACCATGACCATAGGTTTCTAAGGATAAGGGATGAATAATACCAGGAATAACGAGGTTTTTACTGATGGTGTACTGGTTGCGAAATTGTAATAATTCATGGAAGCTGGGATATTCTGATGTTAAAAGTTTGATGACTACTGGCAGTTGATCCAATTGGCGGATAGCTCGATATACTCTGGTTTTAGAGCCTACGTATAGCAGTTCGCTAATTTGGTATTCGGGAATGATACAGGTGTAAGTGTCAATAGCCATTTATACTGCTTCCGGTTTCAATAGGTGTTTGCTTCTCTACTTGGATGACACTGCCCACGTCAAGTTGAGATGAAATTAGTATTCCCCTTCATTAGGTATTAACTAACGAAAATAGGTAAAATAAGTGTGCTTTAATACTGAAATCGAGCAAACATGTATAAATAATCTGCTTTGATTTTTGAAATTATTTGTATACCTTGAGAGTAGGAAGTAGGACAATAACTAGAAAATTAGACAGAGTAAGCTTTGTAGCAATACAAGCCAGTTTAGCTTAATGTCAATAAGATGGTTAAATGAGAATAGCTGCAAATAATGCTGAAAGAAAGTTTACACTGGGGTGTGCTTTATCGGCACGAAAACCGTTATAAATCAAGCTAAAAGAGGAGAAGCTCATGATTACAGTCGAACCACAAAGTTTTCTATTGACACTGGAAAAACGTGTTGGCTTGACAGAACAAGACAAAGTGCTGTTGAAAGCTAATGCTGATTGGGGCTTAAAAGTTTCACCAGCAATGGCTGATCACTTTTATAGTTACCTAGAGCGAGATCCGGAAATGAAAGCGATTTTGCATACCGGAGAGCAACGTATCCATCGACTGCATGAAACTTTTGTTCAATGGTTCCATGAAATGTTTACAGGAATGGATGATTGGGGAACTGTGTATGCTGAGCGCCGTTGGAAAATCGGTCTGGTTCATGTCCGGATTAATATTGGACCCCAGCATGTAGTTCCTGCTATGGCAACGGTGATCCACGAAATTGGTAAGCAGTTAGAGGTTGATGGGAAAGACCAAGCTCTCAAAGATGCTCTAAGTCGTATTTGCATGATCGATTTGGCTTTCATAGAGCAAGCTTACGTGGAAGTATCTTCGGCTGCTGTTCTTAGGGAAACTGGGTGGACTGAAGGTTTATTTAGACGTTTAATAGCCACAGGCGCAAAGTCTATGTAAAACTTCCCATCACTGTAGCATTAACAAGACTACTCACAGCTACAATCGTCCTTGCCAAATGTTTACCCTGACAGGGTGCAACTCCTTTAACAGAATTGGTATTCTTCCCGCCTCAGAAAAAGACTACGGACTGATTTTCGCGTAAAAATCTTCATCCGCACTGATAAAAGCAGGTCGCTGCATTAAGCCTTCGATGTATCTATTCAAAGGGTCATCATCGGATAGCATTCCTAGTTTCTTAGCCCAGAGCAAAACTCCTCCGGTAATAATATCAGCACTTGTCAGTTTATTAGCTAGATGCTTCGATCATAAGCCTTCAAGATTCATGTAAGCTTTGACAACAGTTGGATCTGGTGTGGATTCGATGATAAAACCAAGTTTTTGACAAACTCTTTGCATACCATGATTGTCGAGCAGGATATCAGCAGAAATGCTCTCGAGTTTTTCATTACGACTAACTTCCAGCAGGCGTCGTAGTAACTCAGTTCCTAATCCTTTGCATTGAGTGCGATCGCTCACAAGCAGGGCAAATTCAGCTTCATTAGTGCCGTGCAATTTGCTTAAGCGACCAACTGCCAAAATTTCCCGTGTGTGTGTTTCGGGATTTTGATATTCAGTAACCAGCGCCATCTCACGATCATAGTCGATAAAGCATATACGTGTTAGTCGTTCATGGGCTACCCTAGACTGAAGCTTAATCAAATGGAAATAACGAAAATAGACGCTTTCCTCAGATAATGTCTTGTGAAATTGAACCATCAAAGGTTCATCTTCAGGACGGATTGGACGGATTGTAACTGAGTTTCCGTCTTTCATCGTCCATTGTCCAACATATTGTGTAGGATAGGGTCGAATAGCTAACTTTGGTAGATGATCTTCGGTAACATCTGCTGGGTGAAGGACAACTCTAGCGTCTAGCGCAATGAGTCTTCCTGGCTCGTTTTGATAAGGGGGGATCGCCAACAACGGGTTGATATCTATTTCCTTGATCCAGCGCTGTTCTACAACAAGTTGGCTGAATTGCACCATCAGTTGTTCAAGGGATGCGAGATCAACACTGTTACGTCCCCGGACTCCTTTAAGTGCTTTGTGAATTTGTGTTTGTTCCATCATGCGTCGCGCTAAAGTTGTGTTGAGGGGAGGAAGTGCGATCGCGCGATCCTGAAAAACTTCTACCAGTTGTCCCCCAGCGCCAAAAAGCAGCACTGGTCCAAACTGTGTATCAATACTACTGCCAATTATCAGTTCGTAGCCACTAATTTTTACCATTGGTTGAACAGTTACACCCAAAAAATGTTCAGCACCAACTTTCTCAGTAACTGATTCTACTATAGTTTTATACGCTCTTTGTACAGATTCGGCATCAGTTAAATTTAACTGCACACCACCAACATCGGTTTTATGGGTGATTGTGTGGGAAAAAAGTTTAAGGACGACTGGATAACCAATTTCTTCCGCATATTGAATAGCCTTTCTCTCACTTGTGGCAAGGCGAGTTTCAACAATGGGAATACCATAAGCTGCTAAAATCTGTTTAGATTCTATCTCAGTTAGAATTGTACGACCTGCTTGTTTTGCCGCATCAATAATCTGCGCCACAACAGCACACCCATTTTCTATTCCGCATTCACTATTTCCTAATACAGGTGTTTCGTAGATACCACTGAGGTTATAACTAGACTTCCACATGTAACTAAAAACACGAGCTGCCGTATCAGGGTAAGAGTAAGTGGGAATATGGTTACGATTGAGAATCATCTCCCCATCTGCTACATCAGATCCCCCCATCCAACTAGCTAGAATCGGTTTCCCAGAAATCTGCCCATAGGGTTTCAACTCCTCTGCAGTTTGGGCGGGGTCTGTCATAGCTTGAGGAGTTAAGATCACCAGTAAGCCATCACTGTTAGGATCCTTAGCAGCAATCTCTAAAGCCTTGCTATATCTATGGGGATCAGCATCACCGAGAATATCAATTGGGTTGCTATGGCTCCAATGTTCTGGTAGTATTTGATTCAGCGACGCGCGAGTCTCTTCAGAGATTGGGGCAAGTTCTCCACCACTAGTAATTAAGGTATCGGTTGCTAGTACCCCTGGTCCTCCTGCGTTAGTGAGAATTGTTAATCGTGGTCCTTTAGGACGAGGTTGTTTTGCCAGCACTTCTGCCATGTCAAACAAGTCGGAGATACTGTTGACACGTAGCACACCACAACGCCGGAAAGCAGCATCTAGAACTGCATCACTTCCTGCCAGTGTTCCTGTATGAGAAGCTGCTGCCTTTGCGGCTGCTTCAGTACGACCAGCTTTGATCACAATAATAGGCTTTGTTAACGCCACCTCGCGTGCTGCTGAGAGGAATGACCGTGCATTCCCAATTGATTCCATGTAAATAACAATGCTATGGGTATCAGGATCGTCGCCGAGATAATCTATCAGATCCCCCCAATCTACATCAAGCATTGAGCCAATGGAAACAAAGGCACTAAAACCAACGTTCTCTCGGAAACTCCAATCAAGGATAGCAGTGCAAAGTGCTCCACTTTGACTGATAAAGCCTACATTACCAGGACGAGCGATCGTACTGGCAAAAGTAGCATTGAAACCTGTACGCGGGTTCATGACGCCTAAGCAATTAGGGCCAATGATACGAATTTTACTACGATCAGTTTCCGAGAGAATTTGCTGTTCTAGAAGAACACCTGCTGCACCAGCCTCTTTGAAACCAGCGCTGAGGATAATTGCACCTTTGACACCTGAATCCACACACTCGCGGATAATTCCAGGAACTGTTGGCGCTGGAGTAGCAATAACTGCTAAATCAACTCGTTCTGGTAAATCAGATATAGTTGGGTATGCTTTGATTCCTAGTACGCTATGTCGTTTAGGATTAACTGGGAAGACTGTTCCGCCAAAAGGATGACTAATTAAGTTCCATAGCAAGGTACGTCCAACACTATCAGCCTTTTCACTAGCACCAATAACAGCAACACTCTTTGGTGCAAAGATGGCAGAAAGGGGGTTAACCTTCTGTGCTTGTAAGATATCAGAAGCACTTTCGGGAGTTACGTTCAGAGACTGTTGCATGGGTTGTGGCACTCTCGTCAACAATTTGGGCGATTTTTTCTAAAGCGATCGCCACGCCAGTTTCGGCAATTGGTGATAGGCGATCGCCTACTTCAAAGTTTACTCCTGGTACTGTGATCCACCAAGCCTGCGGGCAATGACCGTAAATGGCTTTGGTGAGAGCTAGCAGCGAACTCGGATCGCCTGTATGTCCTGTTCTAACAGTAGAAGATGCAGGAGCTAGCGAGCGTACTTTCACTTCGGAGTCGTACGCGATTATACACGCATCAATAAAGATTGCCAAATCAGCACTTGCCAAAGTCTGAGCAAGTTCAGGGGTGAGTTGATGAACAGCAAGAGATTTCACGTTCGGAAGAGCCAAGGTGTTAGCAACCCG
The DNA here is from genome assembly GCF_017591665.1 of Aetokthonos hydrillicola CCALA 1050. Classification (GTDB taxonomy): domain Bacteria; phylum Cyanobacteriota; class Cyanobacteriia; order Cyanobacteriales; family Nostocaceae; genus Aetokthonos; species Aetokthonos hydrillicola. The sequence goes on from NZ_JAAKGC010000102.1 coordinate 14,143, forward strand.
CTGCCCAATTGCGTCATCACTACGCAAATCATTACCATAACCAATCACAATCACACTACCCATTATTTTGTGCAAAGTTCCTTAATACAAAATTAAAGTTAGGTAAAAAACTTGAGAAACTCGGGAGGAAACCTGTACAACGTTTATCGTGATTGTTGGTGCAACCAAGCTTCTAAATCTGCTACTGCTGAAAAATCTAATAAGGCCTCACCTAACTCTTCCAATTGCTCAATAGATAACCCTCCGACTCGCTCGACTAACGAGCTATTAATTTCTCCAATTCTGCGATTTAATAGTCGCAAAACAAGACTTTGTTCTCGTTGTCGTCCTTCCTCGCGTCCTTGTTGTCGTCCTTCCTCACGTCCTTGTTGTCGTCCTTCCTCACGTCCTTGTTGTCGTCCTTCCTCACGTCCTTGTTGTCGTCCTTCCTCACGTCCTTGTTCTAGTCCTTCGAATTTAGCTTGTTCTCTGTCTTTTTGATAAAGTGGTTCCAAGCGCATAACTAACTCCTGATCATCTTTCGTTAAATGTTGATTTATCCTTAAATTTTCTCGCAGGTTATAAACTAATTCTAACGCTGCCTGACGATACGGATGATTTAATTGTAATTCTGATAACTCAGCAATTGCTTGGGACTGCACGCTTCCTCTACCCAAAACTCGTAACCACAATGTTTCTGGTGTTTTTGGTAGTTGATGTATCACCACAATTGCTGTTCGCAAAGCATCACCTAAAAAGTATACTCCTGATAACCACCCCTGTTCTTGTTTAACGTTAAAGGCTGATAATCGTGCTACGGATGCAGTTGGAGTTAGCACCCACAATTTGGGTATCTTCCATTCTTCGAGTTTGGTATTATTTGCTTTAGCTTCTCGTCTCAGCTGTGCTCTTACCTCCAATAATTTTATCAAACAATCGCAGATTTCATCACTAGACGCTGCATTGCGGAAGGGTTCCATGAGTGCTGGGTATTCCGCAAATCTCCCAAGTAACCCTAATACTTGTAAATTTAAGGTTTGTTGTTGAAAAGGAGTAAATACTACATCAATTTCTTTAATTTCTCCGGACACTTTTTCTGATGGTTTTACTTCTCCATAATCTTTTAATAATTCTTCTAGATAGTCTTTAGCAAATTTGTCATGAATAAACCGTGTCATTTAATTGATGCTTCTTGCGGAATATTGAATGTAATTCATAAAATTTTATCCGCATTTGTGTTAATTATTAAAGTTGAATTTTGAGAATATATCCCAAAATAATAAGTTTGGAGTTTAATTGCTTGATGAAAATCAGTTAGAGGCTGTTTGTACTCTTTTAAGAAAGCATAGGAATTGGATCGATTTGCGTGAGACACGAGATTTACATGATAGCTGACGCATTTTCCAACAGCTATCATGTATTACTCAGTTGATGGTATTAGCTTGCTGGCTCAAGAAGCAGATTTCTAAATCTTCAAATTACGCATTACTCTCGCCAGACTTCATCAACAACATTTCCCTCGGCACTCATCAATTGAATATGCAATGGCATTTGTCCTGCTGCATGAGTTGAACAACTTAAACAAGGGTCAAACGCCCGAATTCCGGCTTCTACCCGATTTAGCATTCCTTCAGGAATTTCTGGACCGTGAACGAAATGCCGTGCAATTTGAGCGACTGTACGATTCATGGCTAAATTATTCTGACCTGTGGCAATCACTAAATTGACTTTCTGAATTAAACCATTTTCATCAACTTTATAATGGTGGAATAATGTCCCGCGTGGTGCTTCACTCACGCCAACACTTTCTAATTGGTTAATACCAGCATCAGCACGCAACCTAGTTGAAAGTATATCAGGGTCATCTAACAAAATTTCAATTCGCTCGATTGATGCCAAGATTTCAATTAACCGGGCGTAGTGATAGAAAAATGATGAGTTAACGGTTCCATGACCGCGATCGCGAAACTCTCTCAACTCCTGATCAGCTAGAGCAGTACCGATGTGATTACAAATGTTCAGGCGTGCTAGGGGACCTACTCGATAAATCCCACTATCTATACGGCAATGATCGCTGTCATCTGGGTAGCCAATAGGACGATAGTAAGGAGATTTTAAATAGCTCCAAGATTCAACCGCTTCACCGATAAATTCTTGATAATGACTTGGATCAAGTTTATCAGCAATAATATTACCACCACTATCAACAAAGCGGATGTGGCCGTCATATTGTTCCCATAAACCCTCCGCACTCACTAAACCCATAAACAAACTTGGGAAGTTCCCGAAGGTTTGTACTTCTTTTTCATACTCGTTGAGTAAGCTTTTAAATTTACCAAGTGCATCTTGGACTGTGGCTTTTGCTTCAGGGATTCTATTTTGAATATGGGTGCGTCCCGCCTCAGATAGGGGTTCTCCTACTCCACCAGGAACCGCCCAAGATGGGTGGATTTTACGTCCTCCGAGTTGTTCGATAATTTCTTGCCCAAATTGGCGCAAACGAATACCACCACGGGCTAGTTCTGGTTCAGCTGCAATTAACCCAAACACATTGCGCTTTTGGGGATCGCTGTCCATTCCCAATAGTAAATCTGGGGCGCTAAGGTGGAAGAAACTCAGCGCGTGAGATTGGATAATTTGCCCCAGGTTCATCAAACGACGCAACTTTTCTGCGGCTTTTGGAATCGTCACAGCAAGGATGCGATCGCCTGCTTTAGCAGAAGCTAACAAATGACTTACAGGACAAATCCCACAGACGCGAGCCGTAATTCCTGGCATTTCCCAGAAAGGACGACCTTCACAAAACTTTTCAAAACCCCGAAATTCGGTCACATGAAAGCGAGCATCACTTACTTGTCCTGCATCATCTAAGTAGATAGAGATTTTCGCATGACCTTCAATGCGGGTAACAGGATCTATGACTATTTTTTGCGACATATTCGCCTCCGAATCCAAAACTCTGCTCTGGGCGTTGCTAATTGATGCGTGATAAACTCACGCAGGGAAAGTACTTGTAATATAGCTTTGCTGGCTAGGGTTTTGAAATCAGTAGGTTAAAAATTTACCAAGATGGTACGGGAGGTTGAAAGCCCCCTCTCTTTAGAGGGGGATGAAAACCGACACGAGCGGATTTATCCGCAGTCACTACTCTTATCGGGCAAAGTCTTTATCCAATCTTGAACGACTTCAGAGACAGAAACACCTAGTTTTTCAGCTAGCGCTTGCACTTTGCGGCGTTCAATTTCAGTAAGTCTGACTACCATTCTATAATCTCTTGCCATTTCAGGAACTTTGTTGTTATATTAATTGTCATGCATAGAGTGTAACAAACAAAAGGAGGTGATCAACCCCTATGCCAAAGAAAAAAACTCCATCTTTTATTGTTGAATTTCCGATAATTGTTGATTCAAGTGCACAACGAGAATTAAATGCTAGGTTCAACGCTGGATTTAGGCTGTTAAACGGAATCCAGTCAGAAGCGCTTATTCGGATGGAGTTGGTACGCAATTCTGAGGCATGGGAAGCAGCGAAAAAGCTGCCACGCACAGTCAAAGACAAGAAAGGAGAAACAGTTTCCAACCCGGAACGAGTCAAAGCTCTTGAGGAGGTGAAAAAGGCTTATCGGTTCACTGAATACGACCTACAAGCCTATGCAACATTGATTGCTAAACGCTCTATTTGGATGTGGGAAAAGCTTCTCCTAGTTTTGTGTCTTGCGTCACAACTCGCCACATTCCCGCCGTAGGACTTTCCATTCGTAGAACTTCTTCCACCAAGTTCCCTATGTGGGAAAAATCTTTTTGTACCAACTTCATCTGCTCAGGATTCTTTACCAGAAATAACATCCCACCTGCGATCGCGCTGGTAACCGTCTCATTACCTGCCACTAGTATTTGCTGGATTATACTTAGCAGTTCAGCAGTATCAAGTGGGCGTTCAAAAGCTACCTCTGCCTCTACCAAGTCCGTGATCAAATCATCTTGAGGCTGTTTTCGACGTGATTCGATCACACCATGAAAATAATGCTGGAAAGCAACGACATTCTTAGCACACTCTATCTCCTCTTCTCTGGAGAGCTGGTGACCTAGTTGGGCAATAAAAGCATCAGACCATTGCTTGAACTTTGGCAGATCTGCCAGCGGTACACCTAATTGCTGAGCAATAACTTTAAGTGGTAAAGGTACGGCAAACTCACTGACGAATTCACATTTGCCGTTATCGATAAAACTGTCAATGAGTTCGTCAGCAATCTGCTCGATCAAGTCTTGCATTTTGTTGACCCGTGACGAGGTGAAGGCTTTATTCACCAATGAGCGGAATCGCTCGTGTTGTGGCGGATCAGCGGTGAGCAAGGTGTTCATCTGGGGCCAACCTTGAGCAGCAATTTTCTCCAACTCCTCGTCCTGTTGCCCTTTCCCGACCATTAAAGTAGAGAAGTTGCTAGAGAACACTTTTGTATCCCTAAGAATTTCGATCACCAAGTCATAGCGAGTAACAAGGAAAAGCTTGGTGTTAGCTCTGGGACTAGGTAGCTCCATAATTGTGCTTGCTCTTGTGCCAGCTTGTAGAATTCATAAGGGCACACCAGTAGTTCTGGGTCAAAGAAGTTGTAGTCTGACAGATGCTTCATGCTTCTAGTAGTGGTCAGTAATAATTGACTTTGAATCACTGTGCAGTCAATATTATCATAACAAGTGAAGCCTAGAAGAGACATCGTGCATCAGGCATATACTGTGTTATTCTAATGCCTTTTTTATACCACTTTTTACTTTCATCTTTTGCAAGACAGTCCCAATGAAAAAAGTTGAACCGCTATGCATGAAAAAGCATAATAGTCAACTCTTACGGCCTGAGAACTACATGAAAAGAGTTTAAGTAACCTGTAATGGTTTTAGATAAAGTTTTTTCTTGCTTTTTAGTTGCAATAGCCACAACTTGATACAAGCGTCCATCAGCAAAATACATCCGGTTTTTAGTAATTTTACCTCCAGAATTTATGTATACAATTTCTCTGCCTGGATGACCATTAGAACTACGAATATCGCGCTGACTAATTAAATGACTTCGCGTCGTTTTTATAGCCATATATTGTGTATTTCTCAGTATTTCTTGAGGATTCACCATTTGACCATAGCTATAAGGGAAGTCGTTGTAAGCAACTAAATAAGCAACTTCCTGCTTGGGAGGTTGAGCTAAAAATACTTGTAAGTCAATTTCTCCCATATAGGTTTTTTGCGTTTGGATCATCAATTTTGGTCTTCCTGGCATTAAAACAGTAAAGCGTCCATCTGGAGATGTGAAAATCTTCCAAGATGGCTGCACGGGTTGAGAAACAGTTGGTTTGGTTTTAGAAGGTGGGTGTTTCGATGGAAGTGCTTCAACTCCTATAGAATAATTGAGTGTTAAAGTGGCGGCTATTAAGGGTAAAAAACCTCTAATTCTCATATTTATCTCTGTACAAATACTGCTATCCTCCTAGAGGATAGTATTTGTTATAACCTAGCCGCAGACAAAGCAGCACCAATTAATCCCACTTGTGAGTTAAGGACAATATGTACAGGTATATCTTCTAAAAGGCGTCGCATCCTGCCTTTTTGTGAGAAGCTTAAGAGAAACCTTTCTTCTTGGATTAAGGGGAGAATTTTTGGAGCAATACCACCAGCAACGTATAATCCGCCGTAAGGTAAAAGTTTAAGGGCAAGATTACCAGCTTCAGCACCGTATGCTTCTACAAAGAATTGCATTGTTTGTTCGCAGAGGCGATCGCTCTTTTCTAGTGCAGCGTTTCCAATAACAGCACCTGGATCGACGCTTTTCTCTTGCTGTCCTGCTTCTCGTTCCCAGGCTCTGACGATTTTTCCAATTTCTGGGGATTCTACAGCTAGTTTGCGATCGTCGCTTCGACGCCGCGCTTCGCGATCGCGTAAAAACTCGTAAATCGCAACAATTCCCATACCAGAAACTACTCTTTCAACAGAAACCCGTTGAATATCATGTTTATCTAATAAGTACTTTAATAGTTGAAATTCTAACTCAGTACGAGGAGCAAAATCGGCATGTCCTCCTTCTGAGGGAAACACTTGATATTGTTCACCCTGTTTTATTAAAAATCCTTGACCTAACCCTGTCCCAGCGCCAATAATAGCAATAGGCGCGTCTGGGTTATGTAGACCAACTTGCAAAGTGTGTAAATCTTGTTTTTCTAACCCTAAGATCCCGTACCCAATAGCCGAGAAGTCGTTGATCAAAGAAATTTGGTCGATACTTAGTTCCGCTTGTAACCGCTTGCTATCAAGAGACCATGCTAGATTTGTTAATTTAGCTGTGTTATTAACTACAGGACCTGCGATCGCAAAACAAGCTTTTTGTGGGGTGCCTGCATTAGATTTTGCCAAAAATTGCTGCACCATTGGTACAAGATCGGCAAAATCTGCACTGCGGTATCGTTCTTCATTTATGCTCTGTAGGGCAGACCCGTTTGAAGCCTCAACAAGTCTTAGAATGGTTTTCGTGCCGCCAATATCACCTGCAAGTAGTAATGTCATAACGATGTTAGATTGTTGTTTGCCAGTTGTTAGTTGCTGGTTGTTCTAATAAGCAATAACGACCAACTACTCCCTATTTAATTAAACCTGATTACTTCCTCTACTTCCGTTAAATGGGAAGTATCTCCCTTTAGTTCTAGTAACCATTCGGGGTCATAACGCACAATTTTTACTAAAGAACACAATGAGGCTTTAACCTCTGTTCTGGCAATCTCGCCCACTAAACCAATTGCTGCTCCTAGTACGGATGCACCATGTCCCACCAAGAGTATATCCTTGGAGTAGAATTCGCTAGCAAGAATTCTAGCAACTTGTCCTGAACGCTCAAGCATTTGTGAACGCGTTTCTGGATACTTAGCAGGAATCTGTGGTGTATAGCTAGTGTCAATTCTAGGAAATAATTCTGCTAACGCTGGAGTTGAGAGTCTTTCTGGTTCTTCTGTCATCCAAGCTGGATTAAGCCATTCGCTCAATCCAGTTTCCAGCTTGATTGGCAAATCGAGAAATTCTGCTACTGGGTTAGCAGTTTGTACCGTTCTCAGAAAGGGAGAACAGAAAATATGAGCAATGTTTTCTCCCTTCAACCGATTAGCTAATTGCTTTGCCTGCAATATACCATCTTCCGATAAAGGGGGATCGTAGCGTCGTTCGGCTGTGAGAAACCAATCAGGGTTTACAAAATCGAGGCGGTTGGCGTGTCTGGCAATCCAGATGATCTGATTCATAAATTAGGTAAGGGACAATGGGCATGGGGCATAGGGCATGGGACATTGGGCAGAGCAGAAGAATTACATGGCGAGATATTCATCTGAGAGGAGAAGAATTACATAGTGAGTTTTGGCTTGAAGGAATTGAATACTGCCTATAATTTACCTTTTTTCCTCCCCATACCCTA
>NZ_JAAKGC010000103.1 GCF_017591665.1 Aetokthonos hydrillicola CCALA 1050
CTAAGTGATATTCTGCTTCACTCATTAAGCGACTACCATCACCTTTCCAACGGCAATACGCTATTGCTTCATAATGATTGACTTCGACAGGGTAATCTAATGGTAAATCAATTTCGTCAAACATGGCTCTATATTTGTAACTACCGTTTTCGTGTAACCAAAACCTAGGTTGTTGAATGTTGTATCGAGTTCTCCAATCCCAAGATTCTTGAGTCCAATACTCTTGATTTTTATAACCACCATCCTTGACAAAATCAAGAAACTCTGCATTGCTGATCAGATATTTACTGGCGAAAAAAGGCGCAACCTCAACAGTGCGATCGCCATAATCAATATCCCATCCATAAGTCGGATCATTATTAGCTTTCCCTATTTTCACCACTCCACCAGCAACTTCTATCATCTCATTTTCAGGAAAGTAACCATTAGAAGGTGCATATTTCCAGTTTTCAGGACGTTTCAATCTTTCCACAGGCAATTGGCGAATTAACATTGAAGAAGTTTCAACGTGAATACGCTGGTGTTCTATCCCCATCATTAAAGCCCATAGGGGATGATCGGGACGAATTGGCAAAGTAATTGGGGTTGTCTTGATCAGTTCAGCAATAGTGGAGTATGCTTTTTCTCTATACTCCCAAGTTTCGGAAACTTTTGGCCATTCCAGGTGAGCGATCGCCTTATTCAATTCTTCAGGTTTTTCTGGATCAACCCCTACTTCAAACAATATTTCATACTCAGGGTTAAGGCGTTTTTCTAACAATCCAACACGGATTAACTTATTGATATAGAAAACAGCCGAATGTCCTAAATAAAAAATCAAAGGATTTCTCAGAGGATCAGGATTGAGATAAAAAGTTTCTTTCTCTAATACGCTTTTCAGAAGAATATCTTCCAAATGCCAAGAATTTTCAAAGTAATCGAAAATAGCCTCATTATTGCAACTATTAAGTTTAGGAGGATAAGCAGACTTTAGACTATTCATGATGTCTCCAAATTTCTGTTTCACAAGTTTACCTAATCAATCGACTTCCTAAAAGAAAGTAAGATTTAGGCTTGGCAAAGAATTAGACCAAACCACTGATTCTGATCTGTCCATACCTTATAAAAATATTTTGGATGTAAAATCTTTGGAATTAGAGTTAATCCTTGAATTACATCTTCACCATCATTATTGAGCGCTTGATAATCCTCGGTAAGGAATTTGAAGGACGTTTTCAGCATTGTAGCAATGTCAGGATTTCTTGATTCGACTTATAAATTCTACTTTAAATTTTGATATTTATACTTATTTTTATAGAATTAATCAGCATTCTTTACTACTAAAAAACAGTCGAATTAAAGTAGTATTTCGGGAAATTTTACTAATTGAATAAATTCTTTTGCATCAAACATTACAAAATTTATCCTCCACAAAAAATAAAATCTATGCCCCTTGCGAGTACATAAATTTCAAAAGTATTTGCAACATATAAATCTCGTAAAACTGAACAGTCATCCACGTACTGTTGCTTTTGATAGCTAACGTGTATTAAATCATGAGCAACATTAAAGTACGTTAAAATCTCGGTGTTTATCTAATGATAATTGAAAATCAAAAAGAATTTTTTAATTGTTTTAGGATTTACGCATTGAAAGCTGCGGGAAACTCCAACCCAAGAGTGAGTGGTGAAGGACAGGAAACAGATGGGTAGCTGACATCTTGCACCCCAGCTGAATCAGCCCGATATCCCGCCCAGAACTTAAGTTCCGGGCTAATAGCGCGCATTCCATTGAAATGGACTAAAATCCTTGAGCAGTCCTCTTGAGAGGACGGGAGCTATCAACAAGCGATTTAAATCGCTGGCTGACAGCCCAGGTGCAAGATATCAGGTAGTCTTGGGGACAAAGGATGAATTTATGCGATCGCAACATCCAGAAGCTCTTGCCTTATGTCTCCCAATTTATGTTTGACCGAAGAAAGGCAGAGGGCAGATGGCAGCTATGCTGAAGGAAAGAAATTTAATGGTCTGCTCGATGGTACTTTCTTCCAGTGCCCCTAAATTCATTTATGCAAAACAAAGAAAATATGTATTTCGCTCGCTTCGTAGCGCTCTTAAATACTGCGTCCTTGTTTTAAATCGCTTAAATTTATTTATAGGGATCCCTTCTACCCTCAGACGAGCATACATCTGCCTTCTTAAAAGTTTACCTAATCAATCAACTTCCTAAAAGAAAGTAAGATTTAAGCTTGGCAAAGAATCAACCCGAACCACTGATTCTGGTCTGTCCATACCTTCAGTGTTTTCAAGGATTGAAACTCAAGCTGCTTTTCGAGAACTGCTAAATCAAACTTTCGAGAAATCTCGGTGAGAATGCTTTCTCCAACTTCAAAGAAAACATTTAAATCCAGAATTTCCAGCGATACCCAATGACTTTTCAGACAATGAAGATACATTTCTATTTGAGCATCCGCCTGATTATAAATTGCTTCATGCCTAAATAAGCTAGTATCAAAATTCGCTCGAAAACGCCAATTCAAATGAGACAGCATATTCAAATTAAAAGCAGCGGTTACTTCTTGTTTATCGTTATAGGCTGCTTCTAGAATCGCTTTTGGTTTTTGTAAATCGACGCCGAGAAGAAAATAATCACCAGATCTTAGAGTTTGGGAAATTTGCGTCAAAAATCTGTTATAATCTGTTGGTGTAAAATTGCCGATAGAACTTCCTAAGAAAAAAATCATCCGTGATGGCACGGTAATTGATTCTAGTTTAGCTAGAGCTTGCTCATAAGTTCCTATTAAGCCCTCAATTGACAAATTAGGATATTCGTGCTGTAGCTGTAGCACACTAGATTTGAGAATTCCCCCGCTAACGTCAATCGGTACATATTTACAGAAACCTGGGATTCTTTGGTAAGCATCTAATAAAAAGCGTGTCTTTGTAGAACTACCACTGCCTAACTCTACAAGTTCACAACTACCTGTTATCTCAGCAATTTCATCTGCACATTGGCGTAAAATCGATGCTTCCGTTCGCGTTGGATAATATTCGGGCAACTCACAAATTTCCTCAAACAGCTCAGAACCTCGATCATCATAGAGATACTTCGGAGGTAACGTCTTTGGTGTTTGAGTTAATCCTTGAATCACATCTGCGCCTTCACGTTTGACCGCTTGATTATCCTCGGTAAGGAATTTGAACGATGTTTTAACCATTTGTAAGAATGTCAGGATTTCTTGATTTTATTTATAAATTCTACATTAAATCCTGCTTACAATAATTATTTTTCTAGAAAAAATCAATTTCTATATATAATCCATAAATCAATCTACTTAGTGGCGATCAAAACAAAAAAGATATTGATTTATTAAATTGATTTTTATTAAATATTCCAAAGACCTTGCTATCGTATAAATAAAATTTATACGATAATATGTTTAAGTTAAAGCGTAAAATTATGTAGGTTCAGTAGCGAGTTTATACCACCCATATAATCAGCTATCAGTCATAAGTGAACACCCAATAACTGATAACTGATAACTGATAACTGATAACTGTTAATGTACTAACTCAAGCGATCGCTTCGTCAAAGCTTGCGCAGTCAAACCATTAAAAGCCATCAAGTCGCCGGCGCTTGCTGTTGTTTCGCCACGCTTCCAAGCGAAAGTATCTCGCTTCACCGTACTCCGTAGCATAATAGGTTCCAGCATCGCTGCAGCACCACCCGTTACACCAATCAGCGCATCACCAGCAAACAACTCAGCAAATTGCTCATCATTCAAGAAACCACCTTCAGGTGTAGAGCAAGTTTCCCATGCAGTATCATCCTCACGATACAAACGACGCGGGTTAATCACAGAAACAATCTTAACTCCAAGACCTTCAGTTTCCAAGAAAGCAGCAGCCTCAAAAACTGGGATTAAAGTCATATCGCCAACTACAGCAAATACAACTTTCTTACTTCCCCCTTGATTAGATTCCACTTCATGTAAGACTACCGCACCATCGCGCAGCCCTTGTCTGGTTTGTTCAAAAGTAGTACGAATAGGTAAAGGTGACTTACTAGCAGTGATGACAATTCCCTTATTCTTAGTCGTCAGCGCCCAATCGTAACAAACTTGAATACTGTTAGCATCAGGTGGAAACAACGGGAAAACATTGCCATTACGCATCATTGACGCAAAATAAGCTTCAATTTCAGGGCGTTGGTGAGTCCAACCATTCCGCCCTTGCTCTAACGCCCCAGCAGTGAATAAAGTAATAGTTGAGGGAGTAGGACGCCGTAATTCTGCCATTGCTTGGGTTACAGTTTGCCAAATAGGTAACCCGTTAATTGCAAAAGATTCATACGAACACCACAAAGTTCTAGCACCCATTAGCGACAATCCAGCCGCTAACCCAGCACAAGCGTCTTCGCTGAGAGGTTCATAAACTTGTCCGTTCGGTGCTTGATTATATAAATCGTCAGTAGTCGGGTGAATAATCTTGAGTGCTTGATTGATATTAGCAATACCAGATGCTTCGTTACCATCAGCGTTGGTGACTAGGAAATTGGGATCCATTTGTCCGACTTTTGCAACCAACCTTCCCATCGCCGTCGTTGAAACTTTAGGATCTCCACCTACTGGGTATTCTTCCAAAGGTAATTCTCCTAAATCTGGCAAAGGTAATTCAAATTCGGTTACAACTGTTTTTGCAGCAGGAGCACCACCAGCGCGTTCGCAGTTTGCCCGCACTATTTGCCAAGCTTCATGAGATAAAGCCCGTTCCCTCAAAGCATTTACAATATGAGGAGCATCCAAAGTATCTTTAGGATAGAGGTTGTGAGATTTTGCACCGCGTGCGTGAACTCCTGCGCCTTTAAGTTGTTTAATAATGAAAACAGTTAACTTACCACTCAGTGCCGATCGCGCTGCTCGATCCACATTCGTTAACACAGCTTTGGTAAATGCTAGTCGTTGCTCCCACGAAAAAGCTGTACTATCAACATAATCTCCTGATTGATTTTTGTCGTCGAATTCCTTAGCATCGACTAAAACCACTTCTTCAAAACCATTACCCCGCCAGTACTGTATCATCTGTTCGTTGGTTTTAAGAGAAACCATGCTATGGTGTTCCTGGCTGTAACCGTTCCAAACCAAAATTGGTAAGAAATTGGTCACGGTGGGAAAAGCTGTGTTGAAGTGTGCTATGGAACTGATAATATAAGGTTCACCTAATCCTCCGTCGCCAATAGTGAAGGGGAAAAGCTTGTCTTTGTGTAATTTGCCTGCGGCCGTTGCAAGTGGTTTTCCTTGACCCAGAGGCCCCGCCGGTGCGAGAATGCCAGGAATATAGCCGCTAAGGTGTCCTAAAAGTCCATGTTTTTCTCGGAAGCTATCGCGTAGCTGTTGGACTGTAAAGATTCCCATGTCCTCTAGCGAACGATCCAAAAACATGGCACTATAGAATCCAGGGGCATGGTGTCCCACTTCAGTAATAATGTTTTTGTAACCTAGCATGACTAGAGCTGCATAAGCTTCCGCTTGACTAGCAAATCCTCCTGGATGTCCTGATGCTTTACTACCTGTAATTTGTAATGTTAGGTAGCGTAAAGCATCGGCAGCAAGTAAGGTTTGAAAAACTGCCACCGGATCTGTAGGATCTGCGATCGCTACTTGATCCGACTCGATTACAGGTGTTTTGCCATAGGTTTCAAAACCTGGTAATGCTTCCCCAAAATATTGAATTCCTTCGCAAAAATTGGGAGTGGTTGAAGTAGCTTTTGGAGTTGTAGCTGTCATGCTCAGTACCTAATAATTAAGGATTAGGGGAATTATAGATGCTCGTTCAATTTAACAAAAATTTTACAACTTTTATGTTGTAGCAGTTTACTGTTCCTTGACAACATAAAAATAAATAGGAGTCAGGAGACAGTATTCAGGAGTCAGAATTCATGAACTCATTCTGACTCCTGGCTCCTGACTCCTGTATTCTTCTTTATAAATAGTTCAAATCTAAACTATAAAAAAAATTTGGCCGTGTTATAAAAAATAAGAAAAGCCCTTACCACACCTTATGAAACTAGTCTATTGTCTGCTCAATCAAGATATTACGCGACTTCAGCATTTGTGTATTGACAAAATACATTTTTTGTGTATATTGAATTTTTGAGATAGTAGGTGTGTTAGGGCAGAGAGTATGGCACGATTTATCAGGATCCTGTGTATTACGACGTTCCATCTAACACAACAGCAATATTGGGGGAGGAACATTTACACCCTAATTTGACTCTTCTACAATACTTAATTTTTTCAAAACTCAAACTCGATTTCTATTATCTTGACGACTAAAATTAATTTTTGTGACGAAAAAACAATATCAGTCAGATTTGAATGTGATAGATTTGAGTTTTATATAGTAATATAAAAATATTTTAACCACGAGGATTATATCTCTGTGCGTGATGATTTAGAAGGATTGGAAATTACTCAAAAAGAACTGCAAAGTTTGACTAATTTGCCAGTTAATGATGAACTAATTATTATTATTAATCCCTTAAAAAAATGGATTAATAAATTTATAGAAAATCTCAAAGGACCCGAAGGTGCTACTGCATTTTTTATTGGTTTTGGTGGTTTATTCGTAATTTATATTCTATTAGATTTTTGGATTCAACTTTTTGCTACATCGATAAAACTGTCATCATGGCTATTATTAATACTACTATCTGGAGTAGTTGGAGCATTGCTGCAGATTTTTTTCTTCATAAGGTGGAAGAAACGAACTCGCATTCTAAAAACAAAAATAACCCATTCTCTTAAAATCATCTTAGCAGATGTTGATAGATATAACACTGTTATTAAAGCAATAGATATCAACGATCAAATTGAATCTGCAGGCAACCCAGAGGTTAGTATAAACGAAAGGAATAAAGTTATAGAAGCACTGAAGCTTACAAGAGCAGATTTAGTTCGTGCTTTAATGACAGAAAGGATTTTGAGAGAAAATAAGAAATTTATTATTAACAATACGGAATTATTTGCCAATAACTTAACAGCCTTAATAACAATGCAAATGACTGAACAAGCTACCGAGCATGGAAGATTTCTCAATGAAGCATTGCAAATTGCTTTAGATGTCCAGCACGAGATGAGGAGATTACAAAATAGTTGAGGGAAGGGCAATGGGCATGGGGCAATGGGCATAGGGCGTGGGGTAGAGTACTCCTCTACATAGCCACAGATTGCGCTTTTGTTTCCAAGGCTAGTACCTTAGTTTAGTCTTGCTCTTAGCTTCATCAAAATGTTCAGTTTCCCCCCGTGCAAAGTATACACAAATCTTGAGTGGGAACGAGTCAATACTACATAGGATTTACTTTTTTCTCCCACAACCCATGCCCTATGCCCTATGCCCTATGCCCCATGCCCATCTTTATTTGATTTAAGATCACTAGGTAAGTTAAACTAAAGTGAGCATGAACTGGAAAGAGATATCGGGTAACTGGGTACTGGTTCCTCGAAACCCTATTGGTATAATCCACTTCTTAGGGGGTGCATTTGTAGCTACCGCACCTCACCTTACGTATAGGTGGTTACTGGAGCAATTAGCGAATAAAGGCTATGTTATTATAGCTACACCCTTTGTGAACACTATAGATCATATTGCGATCGCTAAAACTGTGGAGTTAAACTTTGAACGTGCTTTAGAACGTTTGTACGATTCTTCTCAATTGCACAAGCGCTATCTTCCCATTTATGGCGTGGGACATAGTATGGGGTGTAAGCTCCACCTACTTATTGGTAGCCTCTCACCTGTAGAACGGGCTGGCAACATCTTAATATCATTTAACAACTACGCAGCAAGAGATGCGATTCCCTTAATGGAACAATTGAATGTGAACGGGTTGGAGTTTATTCCCTCACCATCGCAAACCAATAAACTTGTGCAGGAGCAATATACCGTTCGTCGTAACCTTCTGATAAAATTTACCAATGATACTCTTGACCAATCCTTAACTTTAACTAAACTACTGCAAAAACGGTTTCCTGAAATGGTTACGGTGCAAACACTGCCAGGATCTCATACCACACCATTAGGTCAAGATATCAAATGGCAGACAGGAGAATCATTTACGCCCTTTGACGCTTTAGGACAGTGGTTTAAGCAACAAGTGTACCAAGAGCTAAATGAGCTAAAACGTATTATACTCTTGTGGCTAAATCCTGTTGTACGAGTGTAGTAGGAGAAAGTTTTCTTGAGAAAGCAAGTTTATATCTTGTTAAACCGGTTTGTACAGTAGATAGTGGTTAGTGGTAACTTTTTTACAGCCAGCAACTAACATAATGACTAATGCTTTTCACATTTTAGTGATTGATGATGATACTGCCGTACAGATACTGCTCAAAAGAATGCTGGAACGACAGGGCTATGTTGTCGTCACTGCCAGTAATGGGCAGGAAGGAATCACGCAGGCATTGGCTTGTCATCCAGCATTAATTATTTGTGATTGGGTGATGTCTGGATTGAGCGGACTGGAAGTCTGCAAATATATTAAGGCAAACCCTAAGTTATCTACCACTTTCTTTATTTTATTAACATCTTTAGACTCAGTAGCTGATCGTGTCAAGGGTCTAGATGCTGGTGCTGATGACTTTATCGCTAAACCTATAGAAAAAAATGAATTGCAAGCACGAGTAAGAGCAGGATTGCGCTTGCATCAACTCAGTCGGGATTTGCAAGCCCAAAAGCAAATTTTAGAGGCAGAACTGGCAGAAGCAGCAGAGTATGTAAAATCGCTTCTTCCTCCTGTGATGAAGCAACCCTTCAACATTGATTTCCGATTCATCCCTTCACGTCAACTGGGTGGCGATTGTTTTGATTACTATTGGCTCGATTCCAACTATTTAGCAGTTTACTTACTTGATACTGCAGGACACGGACTGCGAGCTACTTTACCCTCAATTTCTGTACTTAATTTACTGCGATCGCGTGCCCTTAAGGGTCTTAATTACTATCAACCAAGTGAAGTGTTAGAAGCGTTAAATGAAACTTTTCAAATAAATTATCAAAATGATAAATACTTTACTATTTGGTACGGAGTTTATAACAAACCAAAACGCCAGTTAATTTATGCTAGTGGTGGTCATCCACCAGCATTACTAGTATCAAGTAAATCTATGTCTGTCAAAGAAGTTAAGCGCTTAAAAACATCTGGCTTACCAGTCGGGATGTTTCCACAGGTTAAATATACGAATGGGTTTTGTGATGTTGGTGAAGACAGCACCCTGTATATTTTCAGTGATGGAGTTTACGAAATTACTCAATCAGATGGAACTCTTTGGACATTAGATGCTTTTATTGAAATGCTTATAAACTTACATGAGCCTATTCAATCGAAACTTGATCAAGTATTGAAATATCTAATTGCTTTAAACTCTAAAGACATTTTCGACGATGATTTATCAATCATCCAACTCAAATTCGATTAACTTTGTAATATTAGATATTTGTGAAATTCTTCTTGATTAGGAAAGATTTCAAAAACCTGATCAATACCAGTTAGTTCAAACAATATCCTAACTTGTTCATTAACTGAGCAAATAACAAGCTTTATATCTGCTGCTCGTAGGGCTTTAAAGGCTAAAACTAAAGCCCCTAACCCCGAACTATCCATAAATGTCACATCGCGAAAATCAACTAATACAATTTTTGCATCATTTTCTGTTTCTACAATTTCTGTAATATTTTGTCGAAACTCTTGAGATTTAGTAGCATCTAAACTACCGCTAGGTTGAAGAACTTTTACTAAATGTCCCATAGTTCAAATAATCATTTGAGTAAATTAGGTTTTAAATTGGCTACTATTTACCAATCATAATTCAATTTAAAAATCGTAGCCAGATATCAAAGTAAGCTTGTAGAAATGTTACAAATATTACTATAAGGCAAATATCAAGCTACAAAATCAACCATCGGTTTGCGGTGTCATCATCTGTAGCGAACTTAAAGTGAAGCAGTGTAATGTCTCTACGATTAAGGGCATGTGCTAAAGAGGACAAACTCGTCACTCCTAATTTTGAGTATGCCCAATAATTCTTTTTTCTTAACATCTGGTACTATAAGCCCTCTCCTTTATGTTAAACCTACCCGACGGAAAGGAAATGGCTTACGCTTCTAGAGCTAATGCCATTTGCCCCTACCTAAATTGGACTAACCTTAGCTCTATATAACAGCTTTCCACCTTGGGAATATCCAATGTAACGTACTTTGACAATTTCTCCAGGTTGTGCCGTTCCTTCCATAAGTTCGTGTAACTGGGGATCGTAAGGTAATTCAGTTCCCACAGAAGCGATCGCTTCCACCCCCCACTGTTGTAGAAGTTTTTCCAAGGGTTTGAGTACTAAAGGCACTATATTGATAGCCGGAAGGTTTGAGTTTTCTCGCGCCTTCTGAGCGGCGGTAGGAAATTGGACTAACAAAGATTCCAGCAGTTGCAAACTTGAGTGCTGGAACTCTTGCAGCAATAAATGCCGTTGCTGCAAGAGTTGTGATTGGGAGTGGTTGTATTCTTTTTCTAGATCTGCTATGCGTTGTAACAATTCTTGGGTAGGTACACCTTCCTCTCTCACCAAATCTACTTCAGAAAAAGTTGTTACTAATTCATTTAACGATACCTGTAGCACTTGTGACAACTTTAGGAGTACATCCATCCTCATTTGTTCAACACCAGACTTCCGCAACCGCAGAAGCTGTCGTTCTGAAACACCAGCACTGCGGCTAAGAGCTTTAAAACTAGAAATATCAACCCGATGCATTAAATTTTGCAGCTTTTGGGTGAAATTCATGGGGCATGGGGCATAGGGCATAGGGCATGGGGCATAGGGGTACTAATTCCTGCTCCGTGCTCGCTTATTTTCTATTAACCAGAGTTGCGCTAGCTTGGTCAACTGGCATAAGTACAACTTCATTAATATTGACATGAGACGGTCGGGTAACACAGAAAAAGATGACATCAGCAACATCATCTGGTGTGAGGGGGGTAACTCCTTGATAAACCTTTTGAGCACGATCGCGATCGCCATGAAACCGCACCTCACTAAATTCTGTTTCCACCATACCAGGATCAACAGAAGTTACTCGCACCGTAGTTCCTAAAAGATCTTGTTTCAACCCTTCAGAAATAGCTTTCACAGCAGCTTTGGTACCACAATAGACGTTACCACCAGGATAAGTTTGGTGTCCAGCGATGGAACCTAGATTAACTACATGACCACGACCACGACTAACCATTCCAGGGACTACAAACCGGGTAAGATACAGTAAACCCTTTATATTAGTATCAATCATTTCTTCCCAATCTTCAATGCTGCCTTCATGAAGTTTATCTAAACCACGACTTAGACCAGCGTTGTTAATGAGAATATCAATATCAGCCCAAGAAGGAGGGAGGCTGGAGATAGCGGATTCTACCGCCGAGCGATCGCGCACATCTAATTGTAATAAGTGAGTCTCTACAGAAGTTTCATCTAACGTTGAGACAAGCTCTTGCAATCGCTCCAATCGCCGTGCAGCTAAAATCAGTTTTGCTCCTGCATTGGCCAACACTTTAGCACAAGCAGCGCCAATACCACTACTTGCACCAGTTAATAATACGATTTGATTTTTGATTGAAGTCATTGTTGGATTTTGGGGCATGGGGAATGGGGCATAGGGCATGGGAGCATCCCTATTTTGCAAAAAGATCGTAGTGGGAGCCGGAAAGCTCCCTACTTTGTGGAGAAAGCAGGCAGCATACCCCCACTACAAAATAAACTAAATTGACACATTTGGGATGCTCCCAGGGAGCAGAGGAGTAGGGAAGCACAGGAGCAGGAATTAGTACCCCTATGCCCCATTCCCCATGCCCAATCCCTATTTCACCACTTGTAACCG
This sequence comes from Aetokthonos hydrillicola CCALA 1050, assembly GCF_017591665.1. GTDB lineage: Bacteria > Cyanobacteriota > Cyanobacteriia > Cyanobacteriales > Nostocaceae > Aetokthonos > Aetokthonos hydrillicola. The sequence goes on from NZ_JAAKGC010000103.1 coordinate 11,895, forward strand.
CTGAGTTATCATGATCATGCCTTCTGGGCGCATAATTACGGCAGAAAGCCATTGACTACCGGGGGTGGCGGGTGCATGTCCAATTTTAAAAAGCCCGCCTGATGTTAGTAATTCTAGGTTTACTGGTGTGGGGTTAAGATATCTGTTGGCTTGGACTGGTTCTTCTAAGGCTGCTCCTAGTAAATAATCCTCACCTAGTGGTTCTTGAAGGATCGCATCAAAATTATACTGCTCACCAACTTTTACTTGTTGCGGTAACTTGATTTCTACATGAGGTGGTTTTGCACCAGAGGTAATTTGAGTGCGTTCAGCCTGAATATCTTGATGAACAATTTTTCCACCAGCAATACGTTGGCGGGATGTTATGGTCGAAGTTAGTGTCTGATTTTGGCTGCTGGCGGAAGGTAAGCCAGTGATTGTAGTTACTGTATCAGCTATAATAGCGTTACCTTCGGATCGCCAAGATTGCAACTGGGTGGTGTATTTTAACTGTGGATATCGTTTGCGGAGCGAAGTTAAAGCTTGTTCAAGAGTTTGGAGATTTAATCCATCCCCTTGTGTAAAATTGGGACTGTAGAATTGTAAAACACCTTTGATATTACCTTGGGTTGCGGCGGTATCGATTTGTTGCAATAGATTTTGCAGCTGTGGTGGTGGATTTTGGGGGGTAACTGCTTGAGCTTGTTTCCATCCACCAGCTAAACCAATAGCAAGAAAGAACAAAACCAGTAAACGACTGGTAGAGGTTTTTGATATGTACTGAATAAGATTACGCATTGGTGATTAATTGCTTGGCAATTCGACTAGATTAACAAAGCTAAATTGTTTTATCTTAATAAAGGCTAGTACACTGCGGTGGAATAAACCAAAAGCCCAGAATCAAAACACTTTTGACTTTTGACTTTTGACTTTTGACTTCCCCGAAGGGGCTGCTAGGTGCTGATTACGATAGAGGGTTTGATGGTACAAGCTCCCAAAAGATTACTCATAGCCGCTAGTGGTACTGGTGGACACTTGTTTCCGGCGATCGCACTGGCTAAAAAATTGCCAGATTATCAGATCGAATGGCTTGGTGTCCCTAACCGCCTGGAAACTCAGCTTGTTCCCCAGCAGTATCCATTGAATACTATTGCAGTTGAAGGGTTCCAAAAAGGTTTTAGACTTTCATCTTTAGGTACCTTGGGGAAGCTAATCAGTTCGATAATGGATGTGAGAAAACTGCTCAAACAAGGTAAATTCCAGGGAGTGTTTACAACAGGAGGTTATATTGCTGCACCTGCTGTGATTGCTGCACGTTCTTTAGGCTTACCTGTCATTCTTCATGAATCCAACGCTTTACCCGGTAAAGTTACTCGCTTTTTTGGTCCCTGGTGCAGTTCAGTAGCAGTAGGATTTGAAGTAGCGGCAAAATATTTGCACCGTTCTAAAACAGTTTATACAGGTACTCCAGTAAGATCCCAATTTCTAGACGAGAAGGTTGTGACATCGCTGGATTTACCAATTCCTGATCATGTTCCTTTAATTGTCGTGTTTGGTGGCAGTCAGGGTGCACTTGCTCTTAATAAGCTAGTGCGGGAATCTGCTACAGCTTGGTTTGAAGCAGGTGCTTGGATTGTACATCTGACAGGTGACAAAGATCCAGAAATGGATACTTTGCAGCATCCGCAGTATATATGTTTGCCATTTTACGATAATATGGCTGCGTTATTACATAGAGCAAATTTAGCAATTAGTCGTTCTGGTGCTGGTAGTTTAACGGAGTTAGCGGTGTGTGGAACGCCTGCGATTTTGATTCCTTACCCCTTTGCAGCAGAAGATCATCAAACATACAATGCACAGGTTTTTACCTCTGCGACTGCGGCGTTGATGTTTCAGCAGTCCGATCTCAATGCTGTTTTATTAAAAAATAAGGTGTTGAGTTTGCTGCATTCACCCGAAGATTTGCGCAAAATGGGTGAAAACGCTCGCGCGATCGCTGTTGTTGATAGTGCTGAAAAATTAGCGCACTTGTTGCGCGAAGTTATGGAGAGTTGAAAAACAAAATTTTAAATACCCTTAAAACAGTGAACAGTAAACAGTTATCAGTGATCAAGGCGTATAGTGAGTGGGGTGTTTCGCGTTCCTGTAAACGCGTTATTCTTAACTGATAATTGACAACTGTTAAAAGGGGGGGTATCAACCCTCGCTTCAATTTTCTGGTATTATGATATAAACGATTTACTCACAAAACAATACCCAGCCGGTTACCGTACCATGCTGGTTTTTTTTGTTAGTTTATATACTAATTATCTTTAATATGTTGATCAACCGGAAGAAAAATTTCTCTAAGTGAGAGTAACCTGGTTACAAACAAAAAACTCTTGTATGTAAACAAGAGGTTTTTTGAACAGTAGTCAAATTGACTACTGTTTTAAAAGTATCGGATAAGTTATACCCAAGAGCGTAAGCCTAAACTTAGGTTTTCAAATTAGGCTTACAACAAACCAACTTTTTTGACTATGGTGTGGTTGTAGTAGTAGGTGTAGCTGTAGATGTAGGTGACGTCATACTACCACCTGTGTGCTTTTTCTTCTTCTTTTTGGGTTTAGTTGTTGATGAGGTTCCACCGGGGGTAGTGGTGCTGGCTGCACCTGTCGGATCTGTTGTTGTGGTGCCACTTGAGGTACCACTGGATTGTGCGTTAACCAATGGGGCGAGGGTAGCAACTGGAATACCAACTGCTAAACCAATACTGAGGGAAACTAGCAGAGTTCTAGCGAACTTACTCATATTAACTCCTCACGTCAGAGAGTGTTGTGTTGTAGTTATTATATTAGCAATGGCTGTAAAATTTAACATTTTTTTTGGAAATTTTTTTTGCTAAGTAGGTGATATAATCGGTGTTAATAGACGAGATATGGCGACACCTATCTTGCGTAAGATACTTGTACTAAGTGCAGGGATTGGGCTTTAATATTCGAGTTTAATCGTTCGACAAATCTAGTTATTTGTAGTCATTTATTTATATGCTAGAGATGTTAAAAATCAATTTTATTTTATGACTAAGCCCTGCGAGATATTAACAGGGATAAAATCCTAGGCTAATATTTCAGATAAAAGTGAGTGTACTTGTTTGCCCAGAGCAACGAATATTTTCGTTTGGACGTTTTGTGGAAGCGTGCTTGGGCGTGGTGAGTGAAATAGCCTATCTTTAGATTATGGGAATTAACAGTTGTTTGTTACCGCAAACCTCTTAATGCCCAGAATCGCTCTTTTCTTTGTCATAATTCTCTTGTGAATAGATCGCAATATTTAGAAAAAAAATCTGTATCGCAACTGCAAAATGAAGCATCTACAGGCGACCATATGCAGCGTGCCCTCGGTCCTATAGACTTGATCACACTAGGAATTGGTGCCACGATTGGAGCAGGAATTTTTGTCCTAACAGGGACGGCGGCAGCTAAGTATGCTGGACCTGGGATTGTACTTTCCTTTATACTAGGGGGAATTGCTTGTGGATTTGCCGGGCTCTGCTATGCTGAGTTTGCTTCTCTACTCCCAATAGCTGGGAGTGCATACACTTACGCTTATGCCACTCTAGGAGAACTGGTTGCCTGGATTATTGGTTGGGATCTACTCTTAGAGTATGCTTTAGGATCAGCAACTGTTGCGGTTGGATGGTCTGGGTATGCAGTTAGCTTCCTTAAAGATTTGGGTATTACTCTGCCTCCCAGCTTAACAGCAGCCCCTGGAACCTCTGTAGTGTTATCTGACAACTCAGTAGTAACAGCAGTCTTTAATTTACCAGCATTTTTAGCAATTTTATGTGTCACAGTGCTGTTAGTTGTTGGGGTTCGAGAATCGGCTCGATTTAACAATATCATTGTTGCTGTTAAATTAGTTGTCATTCTTGCTTTTATAGGGTTTGGGGTGTGGCATATTAATTCTGCTAACTGGACGCCCTTGATTCCACCCAATACTGGACAATTTGGTGAGTATGGTATTAGTGGGATTGTGCGTGGTGCTGGTGTGGTTTTCTTTTCCTATATTGGATTTGATGCAGTTTCTACTGCGGCTCAGGAAGCTAAGCAGCCTCAGCGAGATATGCCCATAGGTATTATTGGTTCATTGCTCATCTGTACCACACTCTACATTGTAGTTGCAGCAGTGTTAACAGGGATAGTCTCTTATAAGAGTTTAAATGTTGCAGACCCGATCGCTGTCGGGGTGAATGTGGTGGGATTGAAGTGGCTCGCGATCGCAGTCAAGATTGGTGCGATTTGTGGTCTGAGTTCGGTCATGCTGGTACTAAGCTATGCACAAACACGCATCCTTTACAGTATCTCTAAGGATGGATTATTACCTGCCTTCTTTAGTACAATCCATCCCAGGTTCAAAACGCCCCATATCACGACTATAATACTAGGGGTCTTTGTAAGTTTCCTCGCTGGCCTGACTCCAATCTCTACTTTAGGTGAATTAGTCAGCATTGGAACACTGTTTGCTTTTACGGTAGTATCTGCTGGAGTCCTATTCCTGCGCTATCGACAGCCAAACATATACAGACCATTTCGGTGTCCATTAGTTCCTTGGGTACCACTCCTAGCTATTTTTGTTTGTCTTTACTTAGTCTTTGGTTTACCTCAAGAAACTTGGCTGCGTTTACTTGTTTGGCTAGGAGTAGGACTAGTTATTTATTTTTTCTATGGTCAATACCATAGTCTACTAAATAAAGAGCCAAGATGAGCTACAAGAAGCTATTGTCATCATTGTAAAAACCTGGGTCGTTATCTTGGTCATATTGATAGTCATCAGGGGTGTGTTGTCGGGGTTGCAACTAAGTTGTTTAGCAGGTTGTTGAGTAATTGACGTTCTTGCTCAGTCATGGTTATTTTTCCTGGGAATGTGTGTTTACCTCTAATTGCAAGCAATCAATGTGCGTTAATCTTTTGATATGTCGTTTTTAAGGTTAGTTGTGGGTGTATCGGTACTTATATATTTTTCTTACAACCAAACTTTATCAAAACTGCTGTAATATCCCATCCCTCTTACAGGGGATGCATCGAGGGTGATTTAGAAGGGAGTGCTATGGCGACTAACTTAATTATTCTGGTTGCTGCAATAGTCGTGGCGCTGATAGTCTTCAGAGCTTTGCTGAGTTTGCTGAAGACTTTTCTGAGTACTGCGATCGCTATTTTTATCGTCATCGTTATCTTAAAATTTTTCGGCTTTAGCCCGCAAGACCTACAGCGTGAACTCGTTAACCTAGCTCATGCACTGGATCATTTACTGCCGGGAGCGAAATGACAGCAAACTCATCGCAATTTTATCAGTACAAGGCACTGTACAAACCCAACCAACTGATTTATGGTCAAGGGCAAACGGTAATTATTACAGGGTGGACAGTGAAAGGCGCGATCGCCAAACACCTCCACCCTCAAGATTATGCTGTTATTGGACAGTTGTATTCACCCTCAAGGGGGATTAACTTACTTATACGCAATTTACTATTCAACCCCCATATCCGCTACCTAGTCGTACTAAACGCTACCAGAGAAGACAAAAACGCCGGTGCTGGAACCTGTTTACTAGACTTTTTCCGTAATGGCTTTGAAGAAGGTTTGAGCGATAACAAGCAACGTTGTTGGGTAATTCGTTCTATTATTCGTGGATATATTGATTTTGAAGTTGAACGCAGTGCTTTAGAAAAACTACGTTCTTCTGTAGAGTGTCAGGAAGCTAAATCCATTACTGAAGCGGTTAACTTAGTCAAGTTTTATGGTCAAAAGCAAAAACTTGAACCTTGGGGACTACCTTTAGAGTATCCCATGTCTACCGTTGCACCTACTATTTTACCAGGACAACGCTACGGACACCGTATAGAGGGTAAAACAATAGCAGAAACTTGGGTAAAAATAATTCATCGAATTAAAACAACAGGAACCATTCGACCTACTGGCTATGATGGACAATGGCAAGAATTAATTGATTTGATGGCGATCGTGACTGATGAGCCACCTGATTTTTATTTTCCTGAACCGAATTATTTACCAATTAACCGAGATTTTCTCCAAGAGTACATTTCACAGATTTTAGATGATTTACCCAAGCAAGAAGGCGTGAAATATACATATGGTCAACGCTTACGTTCATGGTTTGGAAGCGACCAAATTCAGCAGGTGATTGACAAACTACTAGCTGATCTAAATTCTGCTAGAGCAGTTATGTCTTTATGGGATGTCACTCATGATGCGAACGATAGCCCACCTTGCCTTAATCATATTTGGGTTAGAATAGTTGATAACGAACTATCTTTAACAGCAACATTTCGCAGTAATGATATGTTTTCAGCATGGCCTGCTAATGCCATGGGATTAAGAGCTTTACAACAGCATATTTGGCATGAGATATGCAAACACTCAACCCATCAATTAAAAATAGGCCCATTAATTATTATTAGTCAAAGCGCTCATATTTATGATGACTGCTGGGAAAATGCAGAGAATGTAATTCAATCCCATTATTCAAAAATTTGTGCATCACGAGATTATGCTGATCCCGCAGGCAGTTTTGTTATTACTGTCCAAGATGGTAATATTATCGTCGAGCATATGACCCCAGGTTCCGGAGAAGTTGTTAATTGTTACTCAGGTAAATCTGCAACTCAACTTTACCGAGAAATAGCAGCGAATTCTCCTGGTTTGCAAGTAGAACACGCAATCTATTTAGGTTCAGAGTTGCAAAAAGCAGAAATAGCTTTAGGAATGAACAAAGAGTTTATCTATGAGCAAGATAAACGTTTGAAGATTTAATTCCTGTCTTCTTTATAGGTGTCTGATCTCATCAACTTATGCTTGACTCTGTGTTCTGTGTGCCTCTGTGGTTAAATAAAAGATATTTAAACCGCACAGCACAGGACGCGGAGGGCGCACAGAGAAAAAAAGAGGTAGTCCCTATACCCCACACCCTTTACAAGAATTTGCTATGCAAACTGCTACAGTGCATGTCGGGGAAGTTCGTTGGCGCATTCCAATTGTTCTCGCCGTTACAGTGTTCGTCAATTACCTGGATCGCAACAACCTCTCACTAGCCTTGCCACGTATTGCTCAGGATTTTGGCTGGACGGATCGCGAGATTGGTTCTTACGGGCAATTGCTGTTAGCCGCGTTCTTTGTGCCTTATGGATTATCAAACATGCTGCTCAGTCCACTTGCCGAACGGTTCGGTCCTAAGCGGAGTGTCATTGCAGCGATTACGGCGTTCTCAGTGTTTACTATTCTCAATGCACTGCTAGGCCAGTCGCTCACTGCACTGATTTTGCTGCGCCTGCTTCTAGGGCTTGGTGAGGGTGTTCACATCCCAATGCTGAGTGCGCTCACCAGTCGATGGTTTCCAGTAGGTGAGCGATCGCGTGCCAATGCAATTTGGGTTGGAGGGATCATGCTTGCATCTGCAACTGCGCCACTAATGGTCGTACCGTTAATCACACTCATGGGCTGGCGTACTACATTTGCCATACTCGGCGTAGCTGGTTTACTCCTATCAGTTCCACTGGTTTGGTTAGGAGTGCAGGATGAGCCGCGCCTCGACCACGGCGTGAGTGACACTGAACTGGCATATATTAACGCTGGGCGTGAGATGTCTGATGTTGCAGTGATAAAAACCCATAGGGCAGGCTATGTGCGCGAGTGGCGATTCTGGCTAGCTGTCCTTGGCGGTACACTCGATGCCTTTTGTAACTTTGGTCTGCTCAATTGGTTACCGACCTACTTCAACCGCGCCAAAGGGATTGATTTTGAGCGACTAGGGTGGCCACTCGCGCTAGTTTTTGCTCTTGGCATCGTAGGCATTGTCCTGATGGCTTACCTTGGTGATAAGTTTCAGATCCGGACGCAGCTTGCAAGTGTGGGTTTTTTGATTGCCGGTGTCATGGTATACATCGCATCGACGGTGGACACGTTGGAACTGTTAGTATTATTCTTTGCGCTCGCTATATTCTCGAAAAGCGCATACGCTGCCCAAGAATACGCCATTGTTCAACACCTGTTGCCTGCCAACCAAGTTGGGGCTGGCACTGGGCTGTACAATGGGATTGCTGTGCTGTTTGGTGGCGTCGGTGGCTCACTGATCCCTGGATCCCTCATTGCGACTACTGGTAGTTTCGACGCTGGGATGTTGAGCATCGTTGTGGGTGCTGTGGCTGCATCATTGGTAATGTTTGTGTTAGCACGGATGATTAGGTATTAAAAAATAGGAGCGATCGCGTGTACAGACAAGAGCGTAACAATCGCTCCTATTGGGGCGCTTCGCCAGAGCAAAGATAACACGGTACGATCAGCACTCTTGCTTGACGCAAAGCCTATCGCGCCAGGTCAAGAGCGGAAGTTGGCGATCGCCTTCTTCGTGTCAAACTTTTCTGCAAAATACAATACTCCCTTCGCACACGATAAAGGCTGCGCCACAGGAAGACTAGCATAATTAAAATCTGCCCTTCCGCCAGTGGCAGTGGGAGATTTAAGATGGAGATATTTTTATTCTTTAATACAGCATATCCACAAGAGTTTATGGATACTTGGCGTGTTATTTTATGGTTTGGGAATATGACAGTATAGGGCGTGAGAGGATTTTTCTTAATAGCAACTTCCCCAAGAGCCGTCTTAAAAACTCCAGGATAATTTGCCATCTTAGGTAACCGTTCACGGGGTTTGTAAAGGATACAGTAGAAAATAAGTACATAATGGTGATAGAGTGAGGGGCATTCCCTCTAAAGTTATTGGCAAGACTAGAGAGCGTGACCTGCATGAGGCTGTTAGCCGATCGCTCTGTTTTTAACATATTCGCGGAATTCCCCACCCTCTACGTAGTAGGGTGGGGATGGATAGCGCACAAAAACTAGAGGTTCGATGCCTCTAGTTTTTGTATTTTATTCTCAAGGGTACGAACAAACTCTCGGAACACATCAACCTGAGTTCTGCCTGTTAGGTCACAGTAAGTATTTAGAATCTTCTTT
>NZ_JAAKGC010000387.1 GCF_017591665.1 Aetokthonos hydrillicola CCALA 1050
CTCCGGCAGTCATCCTAGGAATGCTCGCGGGGATTGGCGCTGTATTGTTGCTACAGCAGTTTCACGTCGCGCTTGACGATACTCCAGCCAAAACAGCCATTGGCAACTTTGTGGGAATTCCCCGGGCCATCTTCCATATTTTCGACGGCCATCCTGGACACCCGGGACACCTGTCTGCAGCACTAATTGGCCTGTTGACACTCTCAATATTGCTACTTTGGAAGCGTATTGTGCCGACAAAGCTGCAATCAATCCCATCAGTTTTAGCGGCTGTCATCGTTGCCACAGCTACTGCAAGCCTACTAAATCTGCCTATCCAACGAGTCGAGTTCGACAGTTTGAGTTCGGGCATTCATTTGATAGGCATCCCATCTGTTGAATTGCTTTCAAACTCTACTATTTGGCAGATCGCGCTGACGATAGCGATCCTAGGCAGTGCTGAGTCGTTGTTGACTGCCGCTGCCTTAGACGGAATGCACTCCGGCTCAAGAACCCGTTACGACCGAGAACTTGCTGCCCAGGGAGTTGGGAACGCAGTATGTGGAATGATAGGAGCACTTCCATTAGCTGGTGGTATTGTCAGAAGCTCTGCCAATTTGGAAGCGGGAGCAAAATCTCGGTGGTCTTCAGTGTTTCACGGCGTCTGGATGTTGTTATTCGTACTGTTGACGCCAGGGCTTCTTCGACTGATACCTGTCGCTACACTGGCCGCGACACTCGTCCTGACTGGATTCAGGCTGATTCAAACCTCGGCTATTCGTGCGCTCTGGAAGGAGAGTCAATGGGAAGGAGTTATCTGCGTCATCGTGGCCTTCACAGTGGTAACGATTGATCTTCTAACAGGCGTCGTCCTTGGAATTGCACTATCTGTTGTTCGTCTCATCTACACGTTTTCGCGATTACGGATTCGCCAACGTGGAGATGGTGCAAATGGCCGAATGACACTGATCCTCGAAGGGGCTGCGACATTCCTGCGATTGCCCAAACTCGCTTCTGCCCTGGAGGTTGTCCCTCCTGGAACAACGCTTCATATCGATTTTAAAGGTCTTAGCTATATCGATCACACATGCCTAACGCTTTTGATGAATTGGGAAAAGCAGCATTCAACGACCGGCGGAACGCTCATTTTGGACTGGGAGACTCTCCGAGCGCGATTTCAGTCCGGCACGCCTCGCCCAAGAAAAGAGCGAGTTCTTTCGAAGGCATTCTATTCTCGTCCTGAGTGATACATGAATCATCGTCCTCGCGAGAGTGATTAGCGACTCGCGAAACCTCAACTGCAATTCACAAAAAAAATATGGCAGGTTCAAAAACATGAGCGAAAAGACACATCTCGATATTCAACTGATTCTCCCAGCCAGCCCTGATTCGCATGATGCATGCGTTGAAAGGTTGGGGACCTTGCTGAAGAACAAAAGCGGCATCGAGT
>NZ_JAAKGC010000388.1 GCF_017591665.1 Aetokthonos hydrillicola CCALA 1050
TGAAAAATATATGGCCTTGTAAATTCTGTCTATATGGGGATGTATTAGCAGGGCTTTGGCGCCTCTACTAATAGTTTGCGAAATTATTGCATCTGCTTGCAAGCGGTTAGTTGAAAATTTGCAATTTGGGGAATAAACCTTCCCGCCAGTAGCCTTGACTCGTTTAACAAATTCATCATGAAACGCTTGACCATCAAGCGCAACGGGATCAGAACAGACAAGAAAATTGGTCTTGCTAGCTGTTTTGATAGCGTAGCGCCGAAAAACGGAGCAGCTAATGATTTTGGTCACGAAGCAGTACAAGCCTTGCTCAAACGCATGGAAGATCATCGTAATCAATTGGCTGTGATTGTGGCTGGATACCCAAATGAAATGGAGCATTTCATCGCGTCAAATCCTGGTTTGCAATCTCGTTTTAGCAGATTATTTTATTTTGAACACTATACACCAAGTGAACTAATTTTGATTTTCGCAAAATACTGCTATGAGTATGGGTATACGCTGGATATTTCAGCACGTATAGCTTTGCAAAGAATTTTTGAAACAGCGTATCTAAAACGAGATAAAAACTTTGGGAATGGTCGATTTGCTCGTACCATTTTCGAGCGAAGCATTGAACAACAAGCGAACCGTATTGCAAATAGTTTAAAAGAAATGGATGACTCTACAATTTCCCTTTTGACAGCAGAGGATTTGGTTATTTGTGATCTGTAATCCCCGTTCAAGTTTAGATCTCAGATTCTACATCGACAGATATCAATAACATGATAATCAAAAACAAAATATTTGAGAATATACAAGTCGCTATATCTAGTGAGAGGATCTTGTTTGATTAATACAACGCGGGCAAGATGCCCGCACTACAATTTAGATATTTGGCATAATACTTCTTCACAAGTTAAACCAAACCTAGCTCTCTCTTCAGTAAGTTAACTGACTGAATACCAATATAATTTTCACAACGAATCAGCTTGGGAGGACGAATAATGTCTTCTTGAGCAATTTGCATCGCTGCTTGCACTGCGGAAAAACTTACTTTGTCTGTGCAAAAAATTACCTGAGCTCGTTTGACGACTGTCTGAACTCTGTAAGTATCTTTTGGTTGTGAAGTTATTACCAGTAGTTCATCCCCGCGTTGACCATGAATGATCACTTCTGTTCCGTTTAAAATACCAGGACTTAGGCTAACTACACCAACAGAGCTATCTTTTGGTAAGTTTTTAATCAAGTTCAGTTCTTTGGCGTAGTCATTAATATCAAGAGGAATAACACGCACTGCTGTAGGTGCGGCGATTTCCTCGACGACTCCGATAAAGTAGCGACTTGTGACTACAGTAGCAGAAGAGGTTTGATCTAGTAAAGCTGCTAAGTCTTCCATTGCTACCAATTGCACTGGAATTTTGAGAGCTTCTTCCAAT
>NZ_JAAKGC010000389.1 GCF_017591665.1 Aetokthonos hydrillicola CCALA 1050
CCCGGACACAGCAGGGCAAGCCCGAGGGCGACGGCTTTCATGGAGTTCATCACGCGGTACCTTACCCGCGAACCATGGCACGGACGCACACCACCAAGAAACGGACGAAGAAGAAGCCGCGAACTCGGTCCGGGGGCGGGGCCGGGTCCGAGTCCAAATCCGGGGGGTGGCGAGCCGAGGATTGGTACGACCACCCGCTGTGGTACGACATCGTGCACTCGCCCGGCACCACGGCGGAAGTGGACGGGCTGGAACGCATCGAAAAGCGCTTCTGCCTGCCCCGTCCAGAAGGAGATCGCGCGAGGCGCAAACGCGTCTGGCTCGAACCCGCCTGCGGCAGCGGGCGGTATCTCAGGGTCGCCGCGGCGCGGGGGCGGCGGGTGGTCGGGCTTGATCTGAACCCGCGCATGATCGCCTTTGCGCGCGCGATGATGGAACAACGCCACCTGAAGGCCGACCTGCGCGTGGGGGACATGACGAAGGTGCCGGTGCTGGACCCCGAGATGGTGCCCCCGGGGAGCGGTGCCGACTTCGCCTTCTGCCTCATCAACTCCGTCCGCCACCTCCCCACCGACGCGGCGATGCTGGCCCACCTGCGTTCGATGTTCCGTGCCGTGCGCCCGGGCGGCGTCTACTGCGTGGGGCTGGGCCTCACGCACTATGGGGCCGAGTTCGCCAGCGAGGAAGTGTTCTCGGGTTCGCGGGGTGGGACCAGGGTGGTGCAGTTGGCCCAGTTCATCCCGCCAGAGCCGGGGTCACGGTTTGAGCCGATCGTCAATCACCTGATGGTGACCAAGGGGAAGAAGGAAGAACACCTCGACAACACCTACCGCCTGCGCTGCTACAGCGGCGCCCAATGGGCAAGGGTCCTGGCCCGCACCGAATGGGAAGTCGCCGGCGTGGTCGACGAAGAGGGCGAGGACGCGGTCATGCTTGACGGGGACATGTGGAAACAGCCCACCGTGTCCGCCTACGGCATCTTCGTCCTCAGGCGTCCCCTGAAAAAATCCTCATGAGTGACCGGCTCTGCGCGCGCAGAGGCTGGAACCATGTTTGTGATCGTGCGTCCGAGGCGGGTCGGCGGACGTATTGTTCCATTGGAGATGACCATGCCCCTGCGATCCATCCTGGGGTTTGTGGCGGGCGTTTCGCTGAGCGCGGTGTGCTTTGGGGCCGATCCGATTCTGATCCCGCCGGCGCCCTCGCCCGTGCCCGGTGGAAACAACTCGATCGCGCCCTTGATCCCGCCCGCGCCGTCTCCCGTGCCCGGGGGTTCGAGCGGGCCGGTGGCGGTGCCGGGGGGATCGACGGCACCGGGACCTACACAACCGGGGGGGCCGGTGCCGGGGCAGGTGGTTCCGCCGCCGGTGGTGACGTGCCCGCCTTCGGGGGTGATTGTGTGGTACCCGGAC
>NZ_JAAKGC010000390.1 GCF_017591665.1 Aetokthonos hydrillicola CCALA 1050
CTTTGAGTTAGAAATTATTGCTAATTTTCGTAAAAATAATAATCTCGAGCAAGAAATGACAGGATTCCGTTCTTTAAAAGGTCAAGATCTTTTCTATATTGCTCATCCTCTGGCTATAACTGAAGCTAAATGCTTGAGATGTCACAGTACTCCAGATAAAGCCCCTAAAAGTATGATTCAAAAGTATGGCACAATTAATGGTATGGGTTGGAAATTAAATGACATTAATGGAGCGCAAATTGTTTTTTTACCAGCTGATCAAATTTTTCGTAATGCGCGGCAATCGTTAGTTTTCTTGATTGGACTTATCGCTGTGATTTTTGCCTTTGCCATATTTACAGCTAACTTTTGGATAAAACAATTTATTGTTAAACCTATCAAGAAGGTTGCTCAAATTGCAGAAGCTGTGAGTATTGGTGATATGGATGCTGAGTTTGAGAAATTATCCAATGATGAAATTGGTAGTTTAGCAGAAGCTTTTACACGTATGAAAATTAGTTTAACTATGGCTATGAAGAGATTTAGAGCTTAAACATATTAGTGCAAAATCAGTGATTAAGACTGCAAAATTTTTAATTTTTAATTTTTCAGAATTCAATGATTAACTGTATATATTTAGTCGGTTTTATCTAATGAATCAGCAGCAATTACGTATTAATGTCTTGCAAACTTTCGGAGCCAGTAACTCTGAAATTACAGAACTGCTTGTCTACAATCAAAATGTCTTTGATCACAACAAATTAAAGCGAGAACAAATTTTCCTCCCACAACCTGAACCTTATATCGCTGTGTGGGACGAATATGCAGCCTCCGCCGCAATGGATGGAGCTGATGCTGTCTTGAAGCGGCATTTAGTACAGTTTCAGTTCCCTGTAGTGAGAGGGATTAGTGAAACAGATGCATATCGTGCTGCAACCCTACGAGGGCAGTCTGTGCAAGATATGGCGATCGCGACTGGGTTGATTTTAACCGAACCCAAAAAACTACAACTTTGGTTGTACCAAAGTCTCGCTGGCAAAATTCCGGTCATAATTGCTGGTAACCGCGAGGATTTCGTTACTTTAGTGCAAGCTCTCACCAAACGGAATGAACCGCAGCCGATACCTGATTCTATGGGAGCATGTATTGTGAGTGGCTATAACAACTGGGGACGTGTACGCCAATACCAGCAGCAATGGAATAGTAAACACAAACAGGGTAACCATACTCAAGCTGAATGGGCTGTAGAATTTCAACTCCTCATTCGCCGTAAAGAATTGTATCAAGATCAATTTATTATTCTCAGCCCTAGTTCCTATAGCAATGTTGCAGCCAGTAGCTTAGGACTGAACGCAACCGAGTGGGAGGAACTTTCTTTGAAAATCAGACTGGAACATGAATGTACGCATTACTTCACTCGTCGCTTTCTTG
>NZ_JAAKGC010000391.1 GCF_017591665.1 Aetokthonos hydrillicola CCALA 1050
TCACCAAAGTTGGATATCGGGGTACTATGCAGCTTTTATTTGATATTGGCAATTTGTTTTTAGAGGAGGAAGAATCAAAAGTCCATCATAACAGAGATTTGGAAATAAAAAGTAAAGAGTTGTTGTAGATATTTGCTGCGTAAAGCATAAATCGTCACCTATAGACTGGAACCAAGGAACTTTAGAATGAAAATAGCTTTCACAACAAGCGACCGAGTTCATATTAATACTCACTTCGGATCAACAAAAGAGATTGACGTTTATGAAATCTCAGATTCTGGATATGAATTTATAGAAACTCTCAAATTTGAGGGTGAGCTTAAACAAGATGGTAATGAAGATAAAATCACCCCAAAACTAGAAGCATTAGCTGACTGTACGATTGTTTATGTTGTGGCAATTGGAGGTAGTGCAGCTGCTCGATTAATCAAGAAGGGAGTTACACCAATCAAAGCGCGATCTGAAGAAGAAGAGATCACCGGTATTTTAAATAAATTAGTACAAACCCTCAAAGGAAATCCTCCACCTTGGTTACGTAAAGCTCTACAGCAGAAAACCCAAACCTTTGAAGACGAACTTGAAGAAGAAGCAACGGTATGACAGTATGAGTACAACTAATAATGTTAATGACACAGCCTTAAGCGAAGTATTAACCTCTCCTTTTATCAAGACATTAGTCCAACAGATTCGAGGTCAAGATAATTATGGAGTATATCGTAATTGGTCTGATGAATTAATTATTAAACCCTTTGTTGTTACTAAACAAAAGAAACGCGAAATTTCTGTCGAGGGTGAGGTTGAGCCGGGAACTCAAGCACGAATCATGGCATTTTTTAGAGCTGTAGCCGCTAGGATTGAACAAGAAACAGGTTTACTCTCTAAGGTCGTAATTGATTTGAACCATGAAGGTTTTGGCTGGGTACTAGTTTTTTCTGGTCGTCTTTTGCTAGTTGTTAAAACTTTACGGGATGCTCACCGCTTTGGTTTTGAGTCTTTTGAGAAATTAGCAGAAGAGGGTGAACAATTCGTACAAAAAGGTATTGATTTAGCACAACGTTTTCCTGAAGTAGGAAAACTGTGAAAAGGAGTCAGAATTCAGTAGGGTGTGTTAGGACGAAGTCTGTAACGCACCACTCCAATGTTTCGGTGCGTTATGCTGCGCTAACACACCCTACTAAAGCGGTGAATTTTTGGGGAGATGTGTATGGTGCAAGCTGGAGAAACACAAAATATTGAAGAGCTAAAAACTCAGATAAAACGCCTCAATAGTAAAGCAGGTCAAATGAAAATGGATCTGCATGATTTAGCAGAAGGTTTACCAACAGATTATCAAACACTGATGGACGTTGCTGCACAAACTTACGAGATTTATCGTTTGTTAGATGAACTTAAACAACAGTTAAAA
>NZ_JAAKGC010000392.1 GCF_017591665.1 Aetokthonos hydrillicola CCALA 1050
GAGTTAGATTTAAGAAGTCAGGAATATGGAAATTCTAGCCGTCAGGATATTGAAAATTATATTTGGTTCTTTCTTCAAGAAAACCCTAAAACTAAAGATAGTCTGAGTAAATGGATACAAGATCGTAAATTTTCTGCTCTCACTTTTGTTGAGACGATAACAGAGAAAAGTCAAAATAACTTTATGTATTTGTATCATCTCTTGCCTGGGATTGCTAAGGGAGAGTATAATGACTTTTCTGAATTAGACAAATTTCCCAAGGGTCTTAAAGAGTACTATCAAACCCATTGGAAACGGATGGGTATGGATACAGAACAGAAGGAAAAGATGGTGATTATTCTATTTATTTTAGTGGAAAGTACTCCTATTTCCTGTGAGATGATAGCAGAAATTGCCGAACAAGATGAATACGACGTGCAAAAGGTTTTAGATCAGTGGGTTGAGTATTTGAAAGACCAGAACATAGATGGAAAAATCTGCTATAGTATTTACCATACAAGTTTCCTGGACTTCCTGAAACGCAAAGCAGAACTAGAGACAACCCGGAAACTATTTAAAGAAGTTAACCAAAGGATGGCTGAATACTTTAAAAGGGAGATGGCGTAAGATGGGGAAACTTGCGGAAAAATTAGCTGCAAAAGATCCCCTCTTCCAGCGCTTTTTTCTCAGCCGTGCTGTGGAAAGTTACATAGAGTCGGGGGATTTTGCCGAGTACTACAAGACTTTGACTGATTTTGACTATTTAGAAGCAAAGATTAAGCATAGTGAGTTGGGAGTGCAAGCGCTGATTGCAGATTATGATCTGATTGACGAGTCAAATCTAGAAACTCACTCAGACGAACACTCCTGTGAAGTAGAAACGCTGAAACTGATTCAAGGAGCGTTGCGTCTCTCAGCCCATGTTATAGCTGAGAATAAGACGCAACTAGCAGGGCAATTATTAGGGCGGTTGCTGTCTTTTCCCCAACCAGGGGTTCAGGCATTATTAGCACAGGCAAAGCAGTGGCAAGATGATTCTTGGTTGCATCCCTTGTCACCTAGCTTAACTCCTCCTGGTGGGCGTTTGCTTCGTACACTCACTGGTCATAGCGACTGGGTAAGGGCACTGGCGCTCACCCCAGACGGCAAGCAGGTGATTTCTGCTTCCAATGACCACACTCTCAAAGTGTGGGACTTGGCTGATGGCAAACCAGTTTTTACTCTCACTGGTCATAGCAACTCGGTAACGGCACTGGCGCTCACCCCAGACGGCAAGCAGGTGATTTCTGCTTCAAATGACAACACTCTCAAAGTGTGGGACTTGGCTGATGGCAAACCTGTTATCACTTTCACTGCTGATAGCCCCCGGGTGAGCTGTACGGTTGCCTCAGCTGATGTAACAATTACAGCATGGGCTAGTTT
>NZ_JAAKGC010000104.1 GCF_017591665.1 Aetokthonos hydrillicola CCALA 1050
TTGTTTGCAAATAATCTGGTTTCATTTGCAGCTAATGTGGTTTTGAGACCACCCTTATTTGCAGCTAATGTGGTTTCAATTTTGCCTTGTTTGCAGTTTGAAGTGTTTCTGTTTGCAGTTCGCTACAGCTAAATATCAGATCGACAAAGCAAAAGCCAAGGCGTTTGTCGCGTACTACGCTTATATGCGCAAAGCTGCCCAGTTAGAAAAGCGTGTACAAGCGACCCAAAAGCATATTGATGCTGCATACACACACTTTGAATCCGTTCAAGATGCTCGCAGCAATGCAATTCTTGCAGGTTTAAATCAACAAGCAAGACTAGGAGAGCAAGGCATCCAGCACCAAGCAGCAATGAAGCAGCAACGTAACGATATCAGAGCGCAAAACTCCCAGCGCCGCAGAGAGTTACGGGAAGAATTGAGAACTGGACACCTGCAAGGTAGCAACAACTAATAAAATCCGGCTTGGTTGTACGCCAAGCCGTTATTCACAAAAAATCATTGAGATACTATGGTACGCGATTTTTCAGATGCCCCAAAGCCAAAAACCAACTTAATGGAGCATTTTCAGAACTTTGGTGAAGCTGGAATGTTTTTCTCTGCTAGCTTGGCTTTCTCACTAATAAGCGTTTATTTTCAGCAATTGCAGATTGTTTTGGCGATCGCCTACTTAACAGCTTTGGTTTATGCAATTCTCGCTTTTGATAACGCTCCCAGAATGACCGGATTTAGAATCGCAGCAGTAACGCTGGGAGTGGGGCTGGGGATTAAAGAATTATTGACCCTTTTCTGGGTGGATGTTGCTTCTGTTGTGGTTGGGGTGTTGGCGATCGCATTCATCGCATTTTTAATCATCAGACATCTTCAAGTTGGGCTGAGCCAGGGGGGGCGAAATGCAAAATAAGGGCTTAACCAAACAGGGGGTTTGGCTCGCAAAACATTGGGGGCTGGCTATTGGTTCAATCATGGGCTTTGGTGGGTTGTGTTTGGCTGTACCAGGGAACATGGTTACATGGTCGAAGTATCAGCAAACTAACAACATCTTGGGGGTAAGCTACACGACTGAGCAGTATGCCCCAATCAATTCACCTCCACCATTCGGTTTTAAGTTAGTGGGAATACTGCCAGATTCTCACAGCGTTAAGGGGCTTGGGGCTTCGCTCGCGCTTCTTGGTAGCACAATCTTGTTTATGTCTGCTAACTCCTTGAAAAAGGAATACGAGCGCCTGGAGTTCACGAACTGGCAAATTAGGCAATCTGAGTTTGAACTTACTGATTATGAGTATGGGCAAAGCGTTGAAGTGGACAGGTACGCAATAGACCTTCAGTATCAGCAACAAATATCAAACATGCTTAACCCTCCTGTAGCTTATCATCCCGAAGAATTAACCTCACCAGAGGATCAGCCAAGACTAAAAGCCGAGCCAGAATTTTCAAGGACTTGTACAGGTTTTTTGGCGTGGCTTAAGCAAGAGAAGTTTCAAAAATTTGAGAACAAATTCGTGGTCAGAGTACTTGCTCAGCAGAGCTTTCCTCAAAAAAAGCTCTCCACAGAAGAGATCCGCTCATTCGTTGACGAGCTTGTTCAAGTAGAGCAAGTCTCATGGCTAGACGAGGAAAAGAGTAGTTTCCGTTTACTGAATAGTTAGGAGAAAGTATGAACTCTTCAGAAATTAAGATGATGCTCACAAAAGTCGTGTTGGACTTGCAATATATCCAACATTCACAACCTTTCCAATTCGTGTTGGACACCTCTGTGACTGACTCAGAGGTGGGGGCGATCGCTGACAGTGCAATTCTGTTTGCTAAAAAGCTTAGGTTGTCTTTTGAAGATGCAGTAGATACCCTTGATGCAACGGAGTTAGATGATGAGCAATACTTGGGAGTAGAGGTTGGCTACCCAGAAGGGCAACTATTACCCCATTGCAAAGGCAACCACGATCTGTGTGGGGAATTGAGCGAGATTTACCACTTGGGGGGTGAGTTCCCCGATACAGGAGATTACACGCTAAATGAGATCTGCGATCGCCTGTCCAAGAATAGTGGATATGGTGCATATCGCAACTGGGATTGAACAACGAAAAACCCCGATCAAAAAGACTGCGTAAAATAACGCAGTCTTTTTTTACTAGCTCCAGGGTGATGGTATTGCAGTTGTTGAAAGCACTTTAGCAGTCATCAATTTGATAGCAGTTTCACCACAGTTAGGACATTTAACTTTTAACTCTCGTACAGAGGGACGACCCTTAAATTCTTCAATTACTGGCTTGCCACTGCATTCACTCACAAGACCTTGAAAGCAGTGATAGCACTCATAAAAGACGCGCTGCACTGGCTTATCTGCATCCAAAATCCTAACGTGCTGGCACTTCTCTGGTGGTAACTCTGGGTCAGGAATATATTTTTTGGGTTTTTCAGTCGGTTCTGTCATTGGTTTGCTCCAGATGCTTGATGAATAAATCAATCCCCTTCCCTACTGCCGATTGTCTTCCTACTTTTAACTTTTGCAAGACGCGCTCGCGCAACTCGGCAAGTCTGGGCATTGACGATACGGTTTTAAATTGCTCATCCTTAATTTCCAATTGCTTTTGGAGCAGCCAAGCCTCAGTTTTTAAGTTTAAATACTCAGTGTTTCGTTCTTCCGCCAACTGGACTATTTTTCGTAACTCCAAATTCTCGGCAGTCAGTTCTTCTAATTGTTTCTCTAACTCTGCCGTGCTTGGGGTTACGCTACCGTCATCTTGCCTAGACTCTTGGCTTGTCTTGCCTAGACGGGATGATACTTTCCCAGGCTTTCTTCTAAGGCTACGATACGCGCTTCTAAAGCCTCAATCTTGCCATTGACTTGCAATTGACTAGTCAATGGGGTTAACCCATCTTCTATGGCTTTTTCCAAAGCCAAGGCTACGAAATCAACCAGGGGTATATTTAACTCCTTTGCCCGTGCCTTTACTGCGTCTAATAATTCCTTTCGATTATCAAACCGCAAACTTAGTTGTACTCGTTCTGACTTGTTCATGGCTAGTTACTGTCTTGTCATATATTCGATGGTATTCGATTCTTTATGACAAGTCAATTGGCTTGCATCTGACAAGATTTTTTTTGGTTTTTTCCGGAATGGCTGCCAGCCCCCCTGTATCCTCTGACAAGACGAAGACAAGATGCTAACTAGACATGAAAGCACAGGCGACCACTACCAAGCTGAAAGATATTAAAAACCGCGCGATCGCACTAGCAAAAAGCCTTGGATTAACCCTCACCCAGACAAAGCACTTTAAAAAGCACGTTGGTCAGGGGCTAGATTTACGGACTAAGCGGGGTTGGTTGATTCTGTGCGATCGCCTAAACCAGCTGGCTGGTGGTGTTGTTGTTCGTCTCCTGAAACAAAGTGCGCTCGCAGCGTAAACCTAATAGTACATTTGCACCAACCCCATCAACCCGGTGGGGTTATAAAATCCCCTTATGGGTGCGGAAAGAAACATTATCGCACTACCGTACATCGTATACACAATTACTTATATGAGCCAATTAGACACGCATGATAGTAAAATTGTTAGTCTGGGGAAAAGTTTTCATGCACCCACTACCCCCCAGTACTTTACCCTTGATGAAGATCCAGACGTGTTAGAGGAGCTGCTAAAAGAGAAAAATTCACCCAACACCCAACGGGCATATCTCAAGGACTTGACCGACTTTTTTAGATCCATGACCCAAAGAGACCCCGTGCCAGATGCAGTCCTTGAATTTCTACACCTGGAAGAGCGTCAAGCCTTGCAGGTCGTAGCCAAATACAAGGCTAAAATGCGTCGTGGTGAAGGCTGTCCAATGGGTAAACCACTCTCTGAAGCAACCATTAACCGCAGGTTAGCCGCAATTAAGGCACTGGTCGCCAAGGGTCGGGCTATGGGCATTTGTTCCTACCATCTAACAGAAATTAAGTGTGATGCTACTGCCAAATACCGCGACACTACGGGCATTAATGCACAGGATTTTAAAACAGTTTTGGCGTGTTGCGATTTGTCTACCTTGCAGGGGTTAAGAGACTACACCATGCTTAGGTTACTATGGGAGAACGCTCTACGACGTGATGAACTGTGCAGCCTCAACCATGAGCATTTATTCTTAAAGAACCGCCAAATATCCGTTAAAGCCAAGGGGAAAGGCAACACTCGCGTTCTTATTGACATTAGTGACGCGATCTCCAACACTCTTGCGACTTGGCTGACCAGAAGCCAAGATATCACCAGGGTTAAAGACGACTTTGGGGTAGCCCCGGTGTTTGTCGCCCTTGATAAAAATTCCATTGGCAAGCGCTTAAGCGGTGAAGCTATCCGCCGACTGGTTGTCAAATACTGTGAAAAAGCTGGCGTTACCAAAACTATGTCCCCTCACCGCATCCGCCATAGTAGTATCACTGCGTACCTTGACGCTAGTGACGGTGACATACGCGGCGCTCAAGCCCTTAGCCGCCATAAAGACCCTCAAACACTCAGCATTTACGATGATAATCGCCATCTTCGGCAGAAGCACGCAAGCATAGCACTAGCCGATCTACTGGATTAGGCATTGAGCCAAACTGAGATGGTGTAACAAGTTTCAGCGACCAGCATAAACTTCAGACCTGTCTCCTGGAGAATCCTCGAAAATTGCTCCTCGCTGTTTTAGATTCTGCTTCATATCCTCGGTAAGCCCTTTAGTTTCTATGAACAAGGCTTTTTCAACTTTGGCACTGATCAGGTTGGCATCCCTCAGGTTGGCACCGCTCAGGTTGGCATCCCTCAGGTAGGCACCGCTCAGGTTGGCATAGCTCAGGTTGGCATAGCTCAGGTTGGCATCCCTCAGGTTGGCATAGCTCAGGTTGGTACCGCTCAGGTTGGCACCGCTCAGGTCACGACCCTCAGATCCCTGATTGACAATTTCCCACACCAAACGCCATTTGTCGCTAATTCTTGTTGCAGAGTCAATTATTACATCATGCAGATAAGCACGGCTCAGGTTGGCGTCGCTCAGGTTGGCACCGCTCAGGTTGGCACGGCTCAGGTCGGCACTGCTCAGGTCGGCACCGCTCAGGTTGGCACCGCTCAGGTTGGCATAGCTCAGGTAGGCATCGCTCAGGTAGGCACCGCTTAGGTTGGCATAGCTCAGGTAGGCACCGCTCAGGTTGGCATTCCAAAGTGTAGCACCGCTCAGGTTGGCACCGCTTAGGTTGGCATAGCTCAGGTAGGCACCGCTCAGGTTGGCATTCCTCAGGTTGGCATCGCTCAGGTTGGCATTCCTCAGGTTGGCACCGCTCAGGTTGGCATTCCACAGTATGGCACCTTTCAGGTTGTTATTCCACAGCATGGCACCTCTCAGGTCACGACCCTCAGATCCGTGATTGACAATTTCCCACACCAAACGCCATTTGTCGCTAATTCTTGTTGCCGAGTCAATTATTGCATCATGCAGATAGGCACCACTCAGATCCGCATCTGTTAGGTCGGTACCGCTCAAATCTGCACAATTTAGGTCAGATCCGCTCAAATTAGCCTTCCTCAAGTCGGTATCGCTTAAATCAGCACAGCTTAGATCAGCATTACTTAGGTCAGCACCACTCAGGTTCGCACCACTCAGGTCTACATCACATAGGTTCCGACCTTTAGCCCCCTGAGCAATGATTTCTTGGACTAGACGAGATTTATCTTGATCTTCATCTCTAGTAGTGCTAGGCAATAACTGTACATCTTCAACAGGAATACCTAATACCTCAGTTAATTCTCCTGAGTTAAATAAAGCCACAAGCCTTTCAAGACCTTTTAAAGACGCCTCTAAGGTTATTTTTATACTGCCTTCTTCAGTCTTCTTAATTGTTAAAAGTGCATCTTTTGAAATTGTTCGCAAATGCGTTTCCAATGCTCTTAGCAATTCTTCGTCAACAGAATCTATAGTGCCAGTAAGTACGAAAATGGCTTTACCTTTGCCACTTGGCTTTTGTTCTATAGCTACAGATACTGGAGGAGTTAATACCTTTGTAGTGCTGTAATCCCCTGAGGCAATCTCACAGGTGTTCTTTTGTGCTGTGTTCATAACACTATTCCTGCTTGATTGCTCTTGTTCTATCTCCAGTTCTGCAATCTCTCCCCACTCCAAGTCTAATTCATTGCAGATAGCTTGGAATAAACGCTTTTCAACAGGTTTGCTTGCAAAAAATTTAATGACGGTCTGTCGAGTACAACGTACTGTTCCAGCCAAATAGTCTTGCGTCCAGCCCTTAAGTTGGAATGCTTTTTTAATCTTTTCAGCCCCTTCTTTCGATGCTCGGCATGACCGTCCCATTAAAAACCCCAATGATTTTTATACAAGTCTTACATAACTTCTCTACATACATAAGTTTTACATAGGTTCAACGCCTAAATCTAACCAAACTTCAAGAAATCTGGATGGTAATGGAATTACAGCATACGCTCTCACCCCTGACTAGTGTTACCATCCAGAACGCAGTTATATGACTAAGATCTCTTTACTTTCGGATTCAAATCCTAATCCCAAACCCTACTTAACATTAGAGCTAAGCATAGCTTCTGAACGCTTACGCCAAGCACATCACAGCTTTAATTTAGCTCTAGTTGCAACCACTGTTTCTTTCTGTATTAGCGTTATAGGAGCAGGATTATTGCTATCAGGCAAAGTACCAGAAGGAACAGTAACAGCAGCTAGTGGATTGGCTTCAAGTGTGCTGTGTATTCAGCTTGCTAAGGACACAAATGAAAAGCTGGACAAGATATTAACAGAACTAAAAGACCAAGATTGAGGGTGCGTTGCAGGAGCGATTGGGCTTTCAGCCCAGCGCCCGCAACCGGGCGATCGCCCTTCCCCAAAGTATAAACACCAACCCACTCCCCAAACCAAGTCTCCTTTACAGAAATATTTCCTTTACGGCGATCGCATCCCAAGACCGCTTTATTTTAAGCACTCTTCTAGTAGCGATCGCTCTTGCTATAACACAAATAATCATTTACTCTTTTGAGTACATACTCAGTTCAGTCTGCCATGAGTAATACCCCTTCTGTGAAAACAGTTCTGATTTTGGCTGCAAATCCCACAGATACTTCTCGGCTACGACTAGATCAGGAAGTGCGAGAAATTGAAGAAGGATTAAAACGCGCTCCCAAAGGGGGAAACTTCAGGGTAGTACAAAAATGGGCAGTGCGATCGCGTGACTTTTACCGTGCAATTCTAGAACATAAACCACAAATAGTACATTTTTGTGGGCATGGTGCAGGCGTTGATGGAATTGTTCTAGAAGATGATACGGGACAACCAACCTTCGTCGATCAAGCAGCACTTTCAAAACTGTTTAAGCTTTTTGCAGTTAAGGGGGTTGAGTGCGTCGTCTTAAATGCTTGTTACTCTAAGGAACAAGCAGAAGCTATTAGCCAGTACATTAAATATGTCATTGGCATGAATCAGGCTATTGGTGATAAGGCGGCGATCACTTTTGCTGTAGCCTTCTATGATGCACTTGGCGCTGGGGAAGCAGTAGATTTTGCTTTTAATTTAGGTTGTTCACAGCTTGTTGGATTAAAGGAAGATCAAACACCAGTACTGAAAACAACATCGATTCGTCCTGCTGATATTCAGTTTGAAGCTGGTGATATTCCGCCCAATCCCTACCTTGGTTTATCTGCTTTCGGGCCTAAACACGAACTGGATGAACAAGATATTGAAACATTACGAGAGCTTTTACAATTAAGTGGACGTGCTGCTGTTGATAGACGCAAAGCATTATGTATTGAAATCGGCATTAATTCTGGAGATTTGAGCGCTATCTTCATGCTGAGCGAAAACGACTTTGCCGTTGAACTTATCGATTTATTACATAGACGCAAACTAGAAAGCTCTATTTATAGACTATGTAAAAAGTTAGTATCTGATTTTCAACACGGAGCATATCATTCTAAACTAGAAGTAATTATGATTAAAATCAGCCCTTAATAGTTTGGGTTAGTTACCACAAATCTTAATCAAACATTAACATGTCTTTAGAAGACCTGGATGATTCAGATATTGAAACTCTGAGAAAACTTTTAGAATTGAGTCACCGCGCTGATCCAGAACGCCGGAAAGCCTTATGCATAGAAATAGATATTAAACCAGCAGAATTAAGTGCTATTTGGACACTGACTACCCACGATTTTGTTATAGAACTCATTGATTTATTACAAAAAAGGAAATTAGAAATTGCCATTTATAAACTTTCCTTGCAACTACAATCAAGTTTTGAAGGAAGTAAAGACGCACCTCAGTTAAATGCTATTATACGCAAAATAAAATATGAGAATGGTGTCAACGATATTCCACGGTATTCTCAAAATCAAAATGAAATTAAGCAAATTCAAGAACGTTTACTTACACTTGACTCAGAGTCAAATGATGAAATTGAAATTCCCTTTGTAATTGTTGCGATGACACTAGATGAAGCTAAGTATCTACAAGAAACTGCCTTTAATAAATTTGAAGCAATAAATAAAGAATTTGAAGAATTTCAAAATTTAACACAAATGATTCAGCAACATGGAATATTAGATTTTGTTAGTCATTATGATGAAATTAGAGAGGATTGGAAACCCTATGTATGCCAAAATTTCACAATTAAATCTATTATTAATAATATAGTTGAAGATATTAATATTTATCGTAAGGAAATAACGAATTTACCTTTAATTAGACCAAAATTCTTATCACAGGATTGTTTGGGACTAGATGATGATAAGAGAGTCACAACTTGGAATGATTTAAGACAATTAGGTTGCATACTCATTGTGGATTCAATTTCACTATTTCACCCTAAAGTTAAAGAAAAACTCTTAAAGGCTGAAATTAGTTCAAATAAAAATACAGCTATTCTTGTAATTTCACCAATCAATCCTTCTAATATTCAAGCTAATAAATTGCTAGAAGAGAGAATTAAATCTCACATGGAACCTGCTTTTTTACGTTTTGAAGAGGAATTAGATAAGCTGTGTGAGATTGGTATTGGCGATTTACGTGCTATAAATAGATGGTTTTTTTCAGTTCTACCTGAAACAGCTGAAATTATCATCAAACATAAACCTCAGTTAAAAAATAAGCTGAAATTTCGTAAAAAAATGGGTCCCAAAAATGGGGTGGATAAACTTTGGACTGGGAATAATAGATGATTTACACATTTTACTCTTATAAAGGTGGCGTTGGTCGTTCAATGTCTTTAGCAAATGTCGCTGAGTTATTCTATCAAGCTGGGCTAAAAGTCTTAATAGTAGATTGGGACTTAGAAGCACCTGGAATAGAAAGATTTTTTCCAATCAATCATGAAGAATTTTCCACCAAGCCAGGTTTGATGGATATGCTGTTAGACTACAAACAGCAAATGACTCAAGATTTCTCAATATCTGGTGATGAAGATGATCTACCTTTTAAAAATCTAAAGGAGTTTATAGTTGATGTCTATACAAACGTTCAGGAAAAAGGAGAGCTTTGGATACTCTCTGCTGGTAGACGTTCAAAGGATAATTTTAGTGATTATGCTAATACTGTAAGAACTTTTGACTGGGGGGATTTCTATCAGAATTGGGAAGGTGAACTATATTTCGAATGGCTGCGTCAGCAGTTTGAAATAATTGCAGATGTGGTATTGATAGATAGCAGAACTGGTGTCACTGAAATGGGAGGGGTTTGTACTTACCAACTTGCTGATGTTATAGTTATGCTATGTTCAGCAAATCAACAGTGTTTGGAAGGTACATATAAAATGTTCCTGGATTTTA
Source organism: Aetokthonos hydrillicola CCALA 1050 (assembly GCF_017591665.1). Taxonomy (GTDB): domain Bacteria; phylum Cyanobacteriota; class Cyanobacteriia; order Cyanobacteriales; family Nostocaceae; genus Aetokthonos; species Aetokthonos hydrillicola. The sequence continues at coordinate 9,786 of NZ_JAAKGC010000104.1, forward strand.
AACGACCTCAGGTTCAAGAAATTAGGGAGCGTACTTTAGAAGTAGTGGTTGTACCTGCAAGAATTGACAATACAGAAAGTGATCTTCTAGATTCATTTCAACGAGATTTTATTAAGTTGTTTTCTAAATATATACCTAAGTCTATTGGTTCTAGATCAGATATATTTTGGCAACTAGCTATTCCATACGTTCCTCGGTATGCATATCAAGAAACTTTAGCTATTCGAGAGAAACAAAAGGCTCATGCGAAAAATTTAGTAGATGCGTTTACCCAATTAGCTTTTGTAATTTCTCGATTAGCTCCTGAAAATTCTCTTTTGAGGCTAGCTTTTCCAGAAACAGAGATAAAAATTGGGAACGCAACTATAGTTGGTTCTATGATTACTGGAGATGTTGTTCTTGTCGTAAGTAATACCTTTCATAGATCTGATATTCAGTTTGAAGCAGGTGATACTCCTCGCAATCCATATGTTGGCTTATCTGCTTTTAGTGAGAAAGATGCTGCGTTCTTTTTTGGACGAGAGAAATTTACTAATGTATTGTTTGAGATGGTTCACTGCCAACCTTTAGTGCCAGTTATTGGTGCTAGTGGAAGTGGTAAATCTTCAGTTGTATTTGCTGGATTAATCCCGTTGTTGAGAGAAGAAGGTATTTGGTTAATTGAATCATTCCGTCCTAAAAGTCAACCATTTGATGAACTAGCGCTAGCTTTAGTGCGTCAATTAGAACCAAATATTGATGGTGTAGAGAAAGTCTTGATGGTAGGTAAACTGGCAGAAAGTCTAAAAAAAGGTGAAGTTACGCTGCATCAGGTAGCTCCTCAAATTCTAGAAAATAAACCGTCGAAACGCTTTTTGTTAATTGTAGACCAGTTTGAAGAACTTTACACCCAATGTCTTGACAAGCATGAACAACAGTGTTTCATTGATACTTTATTGGTTGCTGTTCAAAAAAAAATTATAACATTGGTTTTTACATTACGTGCTGACTTCTATGGTTATATTCTTTCTTACCGTCCATTCAGTGACGCATTACAGCAAATAGCATTTACACCACTGGGGTTAATGGCACGAGAGGAATTAAAAGCAGCAGTTGAACAACCTGCTCAAAAGTTAAACGTACAATTACAAATTCATCTAGCTGAAAGAATACTAGATGATGTCGGAAATGAACCTGGTAATTTACCATTACTAGAATTTGCTCTAACACAGTTGTGGGATAAGCAGAAAGACGGTGAACTGACTCATAAAGCCTATGAGGACATTGGTGGCGCTAAACAAGCACTAGTAAAACATGCTGAACAAATTTATTCCAGATTAAGTAATTCTCAACAGCAGCAGGCACAACAAGTTTTTCTAGCCTTAGTAATGCTGGGTGATGGAACAGAATATACTAGGCGCGTTGCTACTCAAGAGGAGATAGGTAAACAGAACTGGGAATTGGTTACTTATTTAGCCGGTTCTGAAGCACGTTTATTAGTGACAGGGCGTAATGATAAATCTGGAGAAGAAACAGTCGAAGTTGTGCATGAAGCACTAATTCGTGAATGGAAGCGCTTACAAGATTGGCTCTCTAATAATCGAGAGAAATTGATACAACAACGTAAAATAGAAGCAGCCGCTATCGAGTGGCGAGATAAGGGAAAATCAAAGGATTATTTGCTCGTTGGTAAACAATTAAATGAAGCTAATGCTTTTCAAAAAGAGCAAGCTTCATTCTTCACCTTATCAAGTTTAGCAAGTGAATTTATTCAAAAAAGTATTAAGTATAGGTGGAATAATCGCCTAAGATTAGTTTGCTTTGGGTTGATTCCCTTAGTAACTTTATCAATTTTTTTGGGATTTATTGGTGTTAGAACAATAAGAATTAGCCAACTACGTAGTGATGTTGATCAAGCTAAGGGACAGCAAGATAGTTATAAGAGATTCAAAGCACTTGAAGAACTGGTTGAGCTTGGTGAACCTTTAAATAATATTGAACTTAAAAAAGTTAACCTTACTGGTGCCAAACTTTATAATGCCAACTTCACTGGTGCTAACCTCACTGGTGCTAACCTCACTGGTGCCAAACTCGATAATGCCAACCTCGATAATGCCAACCTCGATAATGCCAACCTCTCTGGTGCCAGCCTGAGCCGTGCCAACCTCTCTGGTGCCAGCCTGAGCCGTGCCAACCTTTCTGGTGCCAACCTGAGCCGTGCCAACCTTTCTGGTGCCAACCTCTCTGGTGCCAACCTCGATAGTGCCAGCCTGAGCCGTGCCAACCTTTCTGGTGCCAACCTCGATAGTGCCAACCTCGATAGTGCCAGCCTGAGCCGTGCCAACCTTTCTGGTGCCAACCTCGATAGTGCCAACCTGCAACGAACGCAGTACACAGACAAGAGTACTAGTCCTAAGACGTGTTCATATTATACAGATCACTACCCCTGTCCCACTACATTCCCCCCTAATTTTGACCCAAAAGCACACGGCATGAAGCTACTGAAGTGATAAAACGCCCTTGCCATAGCACAATTAATGATTTACTCTCTTGAGTAAATACTCTCTTGAGCGTTTACTCAAATGCCTAAAGTAATCGCCGTGCTAAACACCAAGGGCGGCAGTGGTAAAACAACGATCGCCACAAACTTGGCTCATGCCCTACAACGAGATGGTACAAAGGTGCTACTCGTTGACGCAGATCCACAGGGATCGACTCGTGACTGGAACGAAGCTTTCCGGGGGGAGCCTCATCCCTGTTGTTGGCTTGGACAGGGAAACACTAGCAAAAGACTTGCAAGCAATTTCGGCAGGATACGACTGGATTGTTATAGACGGTGCGCCGCAAGTCGCCAAGTTAAGTGTCGCTGCGGTCAAAGCTGCTGATTTGGTTCTTATTCCAGTTCAACCCAGCCCCTACGACATTTGGGCTTGCTCTGACCTGGTTGATATCATTGCTGCACGTCGGGAAGTCACGGACGGTAAGCCAAAGGCTGTTTTTGCTATCAGTCGTGCTATCAAAAATACCAAGCTGGGGGGTGAGGTTGCCAAGGCTTTGGAAGAATACAACTTACCTGTACTTAAAACAGGAACTACGCAGCGTGTAGCTTATCCAACAACAGCAGCCCTTGGGTTAACAGTTTTCAGTGACCCCCACAGCGATGCTGCGTCAGAAATTAATGCCCTAAAAAATGAAGTGTTGAAGGTGTTGAAACATGGTGCTTAAAGCGAAGAAATCACGGCGGGAACATGACCTAAAAGAACAGGCTATCCACGAAGCAGCCAAGGAAGAAACCACACGCCTTAATGCTGAAGTTCCTAGACTCTTGCACAACAAAGTCAAGATACGTGCCGTAGAAGAAGGCAAGGGCAGCAGTATTACCAGCATTGTTATTAAAGCACTTGAGGCTTATTTAAGTACACCAGTTGAGAATGATTGAGTATTTACTCATTTGAGTAATTATTCATTTACTCAATAGTCCCGTTTTAATCCACTGCCCAAGGAGAAGGAATAGCCGTTGTTGAAAGTACTTTTTCAGTCATCAGTTTGATAGCAGTTTCGCCGCAGTTAGGGGTCATCGTGCCAAAACGGATTTTTTGTACGCTAATGTAGCAAATTATCAAACCCAGACAGAATCAGACTTTTCAAACCATCTTGCCGGAAATTACTTGGCTATAGGCTCAATACCAGATCCAGGTGTTGCTCACACAATTCGCGTGATATCAGTTTTGATATCACAACTGATATCAAGCTAAAAAAAATGGGTTTAGGATTATACCAGAGAGATGGTGAGTGTGGATTGGGTATAAGCAGAATTAATCAGTTGCCCAGAGAGTCACGAGAGAATGGGGGTTCTGGCGAAGGCGTTGTATAAGTTTTGGTTAAGTGGCGCGGGTCGGGTGTTCAGGAATGACGAAAACATAGGGGATTGAGGGGTGTATTCCACGAAATACACATTTCGTGTAAGATACCAACATTAGAGAGATCTATCCCTATGAAAGTAGAAGGCAACGGGCAAGGCAAGATTTTAACCGCAGAAGAATTGCGGCTACTCTTTACTGATGGATTTACTACATCACGCGATCGCGCTCTTTTTGGCATCTGCCTCTATACTGGTTGCCGTGTTAGTGAAGCGTTGGCACTCCAGACCACTGATCTGAAATCTGGAACCATCACCTTCAGGAAGTCTACCACCAAAGGCAAGTTAAAAACTCGCGTTGTAGACATTCAGGCAGGACTAGCAGAACTACTGGCTGATTATCAACCAAAACCAGGAGTATTATTCCCTGGTTTACGGGGTGTAACCGAACGTCTTACACGGTTTGCAGCTGACAAGATTCTTCGGGATACTTGTAAGCGGGTTGGATTGGTAGGTGTTAGTACTCATTCGTTTAGAAGAACGGCACTAACTATGATGTCTTCTGCTGGCGTTCCCTTGCGGCATATCCAGGAAATCAGTGGTCACAATGACTTGGGGACATTGCAGCGCTACTTGGAAGTGACACCAGAGCAACGGAAGAAGGCTGTTTCAGTGATTGGGTTTTGAGAGCGATCACAGATTTTCTAGACAGAAATTGGTTAGCTTTCTGAGGTGTACAGTTATAACAAAGACCTTAATAGTAATTTCTAATAAAGATAGCCCTCATCCTAATGAAGAAGATTTTGATTTTATCAGCAAATCCTATAAATACAAACAACCTGCGCCTAGATGAGGAAGTTAGAGAAATTCGGTCGGCTTTAAAACGAGCTCAAAATAGAGAAGCATTTCAATTAATTCCTATAGGAGCGGTTCGTATTGATGACTTACGTCAAACGTTGTTGGAGAACAATCCGGAGATTGTGCATTTTTCTGGTCATGGAACAGGAACTGATGGTTTAGTTTTAGAAAATACTTCAGGTGAGTCGCTCCTCGTAAGTACAGAATCGCTGAGCGATTTATTTGAGCTATTTAAAGAACAAATTGAGTGTGTATTGCTTAACGCTTGCTATTCCGAAATTCAGGCGTCAGCTATTCACCGACATATAGATTGTGTCATTGGCATGGTACAACCTATTCAAGATCGTGCAGGGATTAATTTTTCTAAAGGATTTTATGACGCTATTTTTAGTGGGAGAAATTATGCAGAGGCTTTTAGATTTGGCTGTAATAATATTGATTTAAACAATATCCATGAGTCTAATATTCCCACAATTAAGATTAGACACAGAGAGCCAGAAAGTGAGACTATGACAGACCCAAGTCTTGGCAGAAAAAAGAGAAAAATTACTATCACTGCTTCTCCAAAGGGTATTGAGATAGCAGAAAAAGCTTTGGTAAGACTAGGTTTTGACTCAAAAAGCCAATTTGCAAAATCTCAACTTTTAGCTCGGAATACAGTTACAAAATTTTTTCAGTGTGAGTCAATTCAACTTGATTCATTTAAAAAGATATGCAAGGAATTGAAACTGCACTGGAGAGTAATTGCAGGGATAATAGAAGAAGAATCACAGCGGCTAGATAAAGATGATTGTAGTAGCTTAGATATTAATGATGGGGTGGAGCAAGTGCAAACCCTTCGCCGTAAAGTGACTATAATAGATAAACAAAGTAAAAAAAATAAAGCTGTTATCGTATTAGAAGACGATATAAATTCAGTTCACAATTTCAAAATTATTCAATTTCTTTTACAGGAACATTCAGGAGACAGTATAGTAATCACTGATATTAAAGAAGGTAGCATTAGATTATCTGTAGACGGTTCTCAAGAGGATATCCAACGGCTTGTATCTCGTATTCAGTCAGGAGAACTAACTGAAGTAAACGGTTTCCCTATTGAGGATGCTCAAATTTTAAGCGAAAGTTGGGATGATGACGAAAGTAATAAACTAGATGATAAATGGCTTCTAGTACAAGAGATTGTCAGTCAGCCAGTTGAGGGTCGAAGCTTAAGTGGCGCAAACCTCAGTGATGCCGACCTTAGTGGTGCCGACCTGAGTGATGCCGACCTTAGTGGTGCAAACCTCAGTGGTGCCGACCTTAGTGGTGCCGACCTTAGTGGTGCAAACCTCAGTGATACCGACCTGAGTGGTGCCGACCTGAGTGGTGCCGACCTTAGTGGTGCAAACCTTAGTGGTGCCGACCTTAGTGGTGCAAACCTTAGTGGTGCCAATCTGAAAAAGCATATGAAAGCCATGATTCTGGCAGCAGGTAAAGGTACTCGCCTGCGTCCGATTACTTATACAATTCCCAAACCGATGATTCCCATTCTGCAAAAGCCAGTGATGGAATTTTTAGTGGAACTGTTACGCCAACATGGTTTTGACCAGATTATGGTCAACGTTAGTCACTTAGGTGAGGAAATTGAAAGTTATTTCCGTGATGGTCAGCGGTTTGGCGTGCAGATTGCTTATTCTTTTGAAGGTCGTATTATTGAAGGTACACTTGTTGGCGAAGCCCTTGGTTCTGCTGGCGGAATAAGGAAAATCCAGGACTTTTACCCATTTTTTGACGACACCTTTGTTGTGCTGTGCGGGGATACTTTGATTGACCTGGATTTGACAGCAGCAGTCATATGGCATAAATCTAAAGGTTCCATCGCCACCATTGTGATGAAATCCGTTCTACGGGAAGAAATTTCTAGCTATGGTGTAGTTGTCACTGATGAAGACGGTCGCGTTAAAGCTTTTCAAGAAAAACCAAAGGTTGAAGAAGCTCTCAGCACCACTATCAACACGGGTATTTACATCTTTGAACCAGAGGTATTGGATTATATTCCCTCTGGTGTAGAGTATGACATCGGTAGCCAATTGTTCCCCAAACTAGTTGAAATAGGTGCACCCTTCTACGCTATTTCAATGGACTTTGAATGGGTAGATCTTGGTAAAGTTCCTAACTACTGGCAGGCAATTCGTAGGATGTTGTTAGGGGAAATCAAAAATGTACAAATTCCGGGTCATCAGGTCGCCCCTGGCATCTACACTGGCTTAAATGTGGCAGTGAATTGGGACAAAGTGGATATTACAGGTCCAGTTTACATTGGTGGAATGACCAGAATAGAAGATGGAGTTAAAATCGTCGGTCCAGCAATAATTGGTCCGAATTGTTGGGTATCTAGTGGTGCAACCGTAGACAACAGCGTGATTTTTGAGTGGTCGCGACTCGGACCAGGAGTCAGCTTAGTTGATAAGCTGGTGTTCGGACGTTACTGTATAGATAAGACTGGGGCAACTATAGATCTGCAGGCTGTTGCTTTGAATTGGCTGATTACTGATGCGCGTTACGACCCTCCATCTTATAACCCAGTTGAACGACAAGCGATCAAAGAGCTTTTCGATACCGATACGGGTCAAATTAGCGACAGCAACATCAGGGGGAAAGTAGGTTAAACGAGTATCATTATCGTTGGAACGATACTTTTCATAAGTAAACTGCCGATATAAGTTAGCCTACTGTAGGAGAAAGCGATCACTCTTTGCAGCACTTGGAGCTACCAATACGAAAGAATAAGGGTTTGAGTCCGCCATTCCCCGAAATAGCAGTTTTGTTGACTCATCATTAACTTTTGCGATCGCGCTACAGCATATAATCAGGTATCTATCGCCAAGACGATTTATTGTTGATTTCGCACCAAGTGCTGGGAATACTAAGTTCAGCTTTTTTTATCAAACCGTATTCCTATAATCTGCTCAGTATTCAGAATGATAGAGAACACAAATAAAGAAATCTCAATTTCTCTAGAAGATAAAACTCTTGGTAGTGAATGGAAATGTACACATAGCTTTCCTTATCCTGAAGGAAGCGCAGCGACTGCTTATGGAATTTCTTTTACACCTAATGGACAATTTCTTACTGGTGCTTGCGATCACGATATTGCAATTTGGGATTTGAATACAGCGAAATTAAAAAATGTTTTATCTGGGCATTCAAGAAAGATTTACTCGCTAGACATTAATTCTGATGGACTAATCATTGCTAGTGCTAGTCTAGATAAAACCGTTAAGTTCTGGAATTTACAAACGGGAAATTTAATCCATACACAAACCTTCTTTCGTAAAGATCCAATTCATTGTGTCAAATTCAGTCCTGATGGGAAATTTCTTGCAAGTGGAGGCGAGAATAAGTATAAAAATCTTAATGCTAAAAATACAAGTATCTATCTTTGGGACCAAAAAAATAAGTCCATAGATCTACTCTCTGCACATTCTTTAAGAATTAATTGCCTTATCTTTTCCCCTGACTGTCGTGTTTTAGTTAGTGGGAGTAATGATAAAACAATAAAGGTTTGGAATGTAGAAACTAAACAGCTTATTCATAATCTTATTGGACATTCATATAATGTAAGGTGTCTTGCAATCACCCCTGATGGGAAAATTTTGATTAGTAGTGGAGGAGGTGGTATAAAATTTTGGTGTATGACAAGCGGAAACTTACTATTTACTCTATGTGAAGATTTAGATTATGTTGATTATTTTGCAATTAGTCCCGATGGAAGATTACTGGCTAGTAATGATGGGAATAGGAAAATTAGAATATACAGTTTAGAAAATAATGAAATAATTCATTATTTAGAGTTTTCAAATTTAGCTGCCATTTCATTTAGCGCGGATGGTAAGATGCTTGCTGCAGGATGTACGGCCCCACAGGATGATAACCACAGTTTTAAGGTTTGGCAAGTTCCTTTTGATTTAAACGAAAATTCTTTTCAGAAACAGGATGAATCTATATTAGCCAGTACAATTGAAGATGTTGAGAATTCTGGCTTTTTTCAGCATAAAAATCTACAAGATGCTAGAAAACGTATTTACTCATCTATTGTTCGCCGGAGAGGACAACAAGCTTTTCGTAAAAAAATACTTGCTGCTTACAATAAGCAATGCACTGTAACTGGTTGTGATGCAGAACAAGCACTAGAAGCTGCTCATATTTACCCCTATCGAGGAGATGACACTAACGAAATCTGGAATGGGTTAATTCTCCGTTCTGATATCCATACCCTATTTGACCTTTATCTCCTTACCATTCACCCAGAAACCAAGAAAATATGTCTAGCACCAGAATTACAAAACACAAGTTATGGTGAACTCAACGGTAAAACAATTAATCTCCCCAAGGAGATAACACTATACCCTAATAAAGAAGCGCTCGAGTGGCATTATAAACAATGTAAATGGATAAATGATAATGCCTAATTGGATGCCTAAGCCAGGAAGTGTTACGGCGGAAGCTGCGAGCAGGATCAAACTAAAGTATTTAGTTTAATACTTTTAAGCACTTGGCACTTCATATCAGCTTCTCTAGCCTTAGGCGACCTTGGTACTTAACCTTTTAGGAATTAAGCTATTGGTTTCTCACCATGTTTTTCAAACAAGAGGTTTAACGCTTCCGTCAATAAAGCTTGTACCGTAGTTTCTTTTTCTGCTGCCATTCTTTTCAACTGGATAGCTATTGCTGGATCAAAGTGACCAGCTATTGTTCGGGTTCCCTGGCGACTTGGTGGTAACGGATATTTTTGATTTTCTTGCGGCTGTTCGTCTTGTGCTGCAACCTCTTTAACTGGCTCCTCTTTAGCCTTATGTAAAGCATTGCCCAGTTTCGTCGTCTTTTTAGGGTTCATGTCCACTCCTCCACTTTCTTACACTTTAACTTGTGTACATGTCCACTTATACAATTGTTGGATTTCCTTTGCTGCTTTACCTTTTGGCTCGTACTCAATAGCGGTTAGCCCATCTGTAAGCGAGCGAACGAATGCCGATCTATGCCCAATTTTGACTGGGGCAACAGCTATACCATAACCTGCGATCGCTTCAACTGCTTCATCTCCCAGTGATCCTTGGGCGGGAACACCATTAAGAACTGCGGCGGCAACAGATGTTTTTTTTGCTAATTTGATCAGATCAATAGTGTCATCGATAGCACGTAAATCCACAATCGACGGGCGGCAGGGAACCAAGATTAAATCAGCAGCACGAATAGCGGCAAGAGCTGCTGTTTCTGTGTGTGGCGAAGTATCAATAAAAACCAAATCGGCTCCCTCTTTTGCTGCTGCTTCCAATACTTTCTCCAGTCGAGAAGCCTGAGCAGAAACCACAACGGGGAATTCACATGAGCGAGAATCAGACCACTTTGCAGCTGATGCCTGCGGATCTAAGTCAATAATCGCTGTTTCCTTACCTGCTAAGTTGGCAGCAACAGCCAAGTGAATTGCAATAGTTGACTTCCCGCTCCCACCTTTTCTCGACACGATTGCTATTACTTTCATAGCTCAAAATTCTCACACATACACACTTGTACTTCTATACGTGTCCACATGTCTACAATTCTCAGAAGAGAGAGGACATGGATCTTATAGCCAAGTGTAAACCATTTCCCTCGACTCTCCCGGATGGCTCCCACTCGAATAGACCGAAAAAAAATACCGTTCAGAAAACGATTTAAGGGGTTTAAAATTAATTGACTATACAATACATCAAAATCAAAATGTCCCAGGATTTGCCACTATAATCGCATTCGCTCAAAATGGACTATTAAAGTGTTTTTAACCTAATTGTTGATCCAGTCCGTAACGCTGGGAAAAACCACGTAGTTTCAATACTTTTCGCCCCCTCCTACACGTTATTCCT
>NZ_JAAKGC010000017.1 GCF_017591665.1 Aetokthonos hydrillicola CCALA 1050
TGATAAACTTACCTAAATTTTCCTTGCGCCACATAGCATCTACTTTACGATTTGTTCGCAGCTCCAAAACTCTAATTCCATGAGTTGGTAGTGGGTTTAATTTTGAAAGCAACTGCTGCCAAGAAGTTATTAATTCATGCTCAACATTATAAGTAACACACAATTGAGCAAAATCAATATCTTGGGGAGTAGCAAAAAACTCTTCAAAAGGTGGATCAAATTTAACAATAGGTAACATTTCAAAAATACCGCCACCATTGTTGTTAATTAACACTATTGTTAAATGTCCAACAAACTTATTCCTGATTAAAAATCCATTGGTGTCGTGTAACAAAGCTAAGTCACCTGTTAACATGACACAGCTTTGATGTTGATGGGCAATTCCTAATGCTGTAGATAATGTGCCATCAATACCATTGGCACCTCGGTTGAAAAAGGGTTGTATATGTGAGGCACTCGGTTTCCAGAAAAACTCTACATCTCTCACTGGCATACTGTTGGCGATAAAGACAGGTGTTTCTGGTGGTAACGCATGAGAAAGTAACCAGGCAACTTTACCTTCAAATAAATCTTCTATTTTTTCTAGTTTATGGTCAACAGATTCCCTCACTGTCTTTTCTGTTGTACGCCACTGCTCGATATAAGAAAATGAAGACGGTTTTTCTCTCTCATATTGATTTTTGTTCGATTCCGATGAGGGGAAATTTCCATTTTTCCCCCATATAGCTAGTTGTTCTACAGTTACTCGTAAATGTATTGTTTTACCATGTAGGGGGTCGAGGTTATGATCGGAGGGATCAATCACCCATCGTTTAGGTTGTGTAGCTTTGAGCCAGTTACGCAGTACTGGGCTAGTTGGCATTTCACCGACTTGAATGACTATTTCTGGTGCTAGCTCTTTTGCTAGTTCGGGATTTCGCAAAATTAGGTCATAGGTAGAAATGACTTGTGGGATAAAGTCAGCGTAGTTTCTCACTGGAGAAAGTCCCTCAGCTAACACGGGAAAGTTAAGAGTTTGGGAAAGTTTAGCGATCGCCCTACAATACTTTTGTGGCTCCTGCGGTTGTGCTACACCAGCAATGATGATTCCCCGCTGAGACTTTAGCCACTCTTGGAAAACGGGATCTAGAGGGATTTGGGAAACAGGGGAGATCGTTGTTATGTGAGAGAAGAAGTCTTCTGGGTTTAGGTTGGACTGTAAGTAACTTAAATCTGTTGTATCAGGAAGTGGTGCAAGGGGATCACGAAAAGGTATATTCAAATGTACTGCTCCCATGACTGGTGTTTGCGATCGCTCCCAGGCATGAATCACCATTTGCCGTAGATAAGCTAGCATTTCCATCTCTGGCGAGGGCAAAGCTAACTCTGTTTGCCACGTTGGATAATTGCCAAACAATTTCAACTGGTCTATAGTTTGCCCAGAATGGCAATCTCGCAATTCTGATGGGCGATCAGCCGTTAACAGTAACAACGGTACACGGCTTTCTTTAGCTTCAATCACCGCCGGATAAAAATTTGCGCCTGCTGTTCCAGAAGTGCAAACAACCGCTGTTGGGCGTCCAGTTTTTTTTGCAACTCCCAAGGCAAAAAACGCAGCGGAGCGCTCATCAAGAATCGGAATTGCTTCGATGTGTGGTATTTGCTGGGCAAAAGCAACCGCTAGTGGTGTAGAACGTGAACCAGGACAAATCACTGCACAAGTTAATCCTAGCCGCTTTAATGTTTCTACAAGAATCGATGCCCATACAGTATTAATGTTTCTATAATCAATTGTCATTAACGGATTTTTGCAGGCTAGGATTTTTAGCTGTGATCAGTACCACTAACTCTTGAGAAGCAGCACTTAACTAGTATAGAGGGAGCGGAAACAAAGCTACCATCTAAATAAAGCAGAATTCAGGAGTCAGGAGCCAGGAGTCAGAATACACCACCCGTAAAGGGATGGCTTTTTAAAGAAGAAGTTTCAACTTCCGGAGCATCCCAAATGTTTAAATTTATAATTTGGGAGTGGGAGCATCTTGCTCGCTTTATGTGGGATGTGAGCAAGATGCTCCCACTACCTTCTGACTCCTGAATTCTGACTCCTGACTACTTTATAAATAGATTGTTTACTTTTGCCTTGTTGTTTTTATGGACTGCATTCATTTAACAGGAATTCGTAGCTACGGTTACACAGGATATTTACCAGAGGAACAAGTCTTAGGACAATGGTTTGAGGTAGATGTGAAGTTATGGCTGGATCTTTCTACATCAGCTAAAACTGACGCGATAGAAGACACTGTCGATTATCGTAATGTTATTAACCTGACACAGCATTTGATAAAAACATCAAAATTTGTTCTGGTGGAACGGTTAACAGCGACTATTGCGGATTCCATTTTGGCAGCAAGCGATCGCATAGCCCAGGTACAAGTCACTTTAAGCAAACCTGCTGCACCCATTCCAGACTTTGGCGGCAAAATTACCATTGAACTGACTAGAAGTAAACCACTCGATAAAGTCTACCCAAGCAATGCCGTATAGCCAATTTACTACCATCACCAAAGCCAAAGACGCTTTTGGTTTACAAACAGTAGAGGGGGTGCACTTTTTTCCCAAAATTGCGCCCATCTCTCCTAGCGAAACTCTTTTAAACTACTTAGCAGAAAGTTTACCAATAGCTGCTTCTGGTAGCGAAAAGATGCGGTCAGAAGGGATCATTTACCCTATATTACTAGAAGTAAGGCGTATTCTCGATAAGAAAGTTAATCTATTTTCTGGTGAAGATTTTACAGTTGATGAAAGCCTTGGATTGAACGGGGTGTGTGATTTCCTAATTAGTAGCTCTCTTGAAGTATTGGAAATTGAAGCTCCGGTAATTATTATAGTGGAAGCAAAAAAAGCCGACTTAAGAACAGGAATTGGTCAATGCGTTGCTGAAATGGTTGCTGCTCAACGGTTTAACGAATTAAGAGGAAATTCCAAAAATACTATTTATGGCAGCGTCACCAATGGAATACTCTGGCGATTTCTTAAGCTGGAAGGGCAGGTGGTAACTTTAGACTTAACCGACTATCCACTACCCCCAGTGGACGAAATTCTTGGATTCTTTGTGTGGATGGCTGAAAATGCGTGATGAAGATAACGAACACGTACGATATCGCGTAAGGGCTGCAGACTTCATAGTTGCTCGTAGTCCGTCGGTTGAGCATGTACCTCAGCAATCTCTTGTTTAGCACGCTGGGCTACTGCTATGAGTTTTGGTTGACTTTTCTTAAAGGACTCCTTCCATTGAAGTTCGTCACGCAAATCGTCAAGATACTCTTTGAGATGCTCTACAACTCTATCTTGTATGTCTTCACGCAAAGACTCCATCATCTTGATCACCGTGGTAATTGCCTCAGATGACATAACAATATTTATCTTCAAAAATGAACAGTCTTTTACTCATCATACCTCCAAAATCATACTAAAGAACTATAGCAAGTTATATCTACTAGATGTAGATTTATCTATCAATTAATTGTTTAGTAGAATCTGGTGAGTCTTACAGGTGGAAAAAGATGGATAAGACACTATTAACGATCTTAATGTTTGCATTCCTACTCTTGTTTATCACATCTCCCTTTGCTGGTCTTGCTAGCTTGATGCTTGTATTATAAGTTGCAGCGTTTTTCTTTTTACTAAGCAGCGTGTTCCAAGGGATTTTTGGCAGTAAAACTGACCCTAATAAATCATGAGATGGAAAGAATAGGGATTCCTACTACCTGATCAAAAAAGAACACGAGCTATCTCTGTTGATAAAAACATGCAGAAAATCTATGAAGAGTAGGCGGGTAGGTACTTCTGTTTGTTCTGTCTTACTGGGGACTTAATAAACTGTGAGATTTCTATTTTAAAAATTGTTAAGCCATTCTCGTCTTATCGGGGATTATTTCCCCTTTGTGACAGCAAGCAGTAAATGTGTGTATGTTCGCTTCTTTAAGGGGATAGTTCAAAAAATAAGGAGTAAGATGAAAGTTATATATAAGGTAAACCACTATGGATCACACGACTCTTTCTGGTCATAATCAACACGATTTCATTGATTCTAATCACAATCACCAAGAAGGTAGCTTGACGCATCAAGGTTGGTCGCATGGGAGCCATTATGTCTACGGCAGCTTGACACACCACCACGGGTTGCACGGAGGAACGGACTGTAAGCCTTATCTAGGGCATCATGCTCCAACGTTTAATGATGGACTAGCGACTCAGGACACTAACAACTTGCATGGGCAAATAATTGATCATGTAGTCAACGCTAGTAACCACGATCACCATGTTAATAATTATGCTAATAACCTAAGATTTGGCGAGTCGAAATCCGATTATCACAAGGGGTGGAGCGATTATTATAAAAGTCAAGCTGAGTACAACGCACGTCATGGTTATGCATCTGATGCACAATCCTCAGCAAACCACGCTGCTTCAGAAAAAGCTAAAAGCGATTACTACAAGCATTATGGGCAATAATTAAAGATAGGGAGCAACGCAATTGTGCGCCACGAAGCGCGATAGTTAAATGAGAGAACCGACCATTAGGTCAGTATTTCTTACATCTATGCCAGGTAAATGAGGAACCTTTGGGGCGTAGCTCGTTGTGGGTGCGAGTAACGGGTGAAATAGCTGCTCCTAAACAGCGCAGTGAGGCGCGAGGTAACCCACCAAGAGGCTGTGCTTGGTTAAGAACTGGCATGGCGAGTTCAAACGAAGTGAATTTCAACTCACGAGAAATGTTTTATCCATCACATAATAACTTACCTAGTTCGGGAGTACCTCCCAGACTGATACGGGATCGCGAACAAATGTGCAAGTACGTTCTGCCAAGAGTTGTTGGCTTGGTATCCCCAATCCTTCGCTCTAAGTAGGTGTGCTGCCTTTTCAAAAATAACTTTACTCAACTATCTATTCAATTAACTAGGGTTGTCAATATGGTTTTAGATCCAGCTTCAGATTTAATGTTAGTTGGAGCAAGCCAGGGGATTGGGAATAGCATTAGCGCTCTGGCACCTTTCATGACAAGCTTTGCGATTTTAACAAACAGTTTGCTTTACAGTTTTCATGGTTCAACTGTCAGTCGTGACATAGAAGAGAAGCGTCAGGAAGCGCAGAGAAAGCTTGCAGCGCTAAGTCAGGAACACGATTTGAAAATGCTCAGAGAGCGTCATGATCTGGAGAAGCAAATAGCCGTTATTAATCATCAACTGTTACTTCAAAAAGCTGCTTATGAGCGGGAAACCCTTTTTCAATCAGCCGAATTTCAAAGTATCCTTGCTAACTCGTGGCCTCTAATTCCAAGACCCTCAGAGCTGATAGAGTTTCCAGATCCTAGTGGTTTAATTCCGCTTAAGATTTTATTTTTACCTCCTATATTAGATTACGACAAGTATGGGCGTATTCCCTATCCCTTTCCGTATATTGAAGGACGTTTAGCTCAAAAGCTAAGACATTTTACTGAAAAGCACTACCCTCAATATGATGTAGTAAGACCAGTAAAGTTGTTAGATGCAGCTTGGGATAGCAAGCGTTTTCGTGGGGGTTCGGCTATCAATACTTTGCATCGAGGCTTGCAATCCGAATCAATTCTAATTCTAGAACTAGATCTTGCTGGAGGGTATCTAGATTTTCGTGTTGGCTACTGGGAGACGGGACAGCGACAGCCTTTTTATCAAACTGTCATTTCTGAAGTGGCGCACGCCGATATTGTTTTTGGCTCGGCGAAAGCTAATGGTCGCCAAGAACCAAAAGAAGAGGATTTGGAAATTCTTGTCCAGTTATTAAGTTCTTGGCTGTGTTTAATTACAGGCTGGGTAGCAGATGTTCATCATCTCACCCATCACGATGTTTCTCCCTTATTGCCTGCGTTAATACCTGATTTGGTAAGTAATGAGTTTGACATGCAAGTTGTAGAATTTGTTGTCGATGGCTATAAACAGGTCTACAAGGCTTTGGAAGAGACGCGTCCCTACTCGACTCCCTACCTTGCCTTGCAATTAGCTCAAAGTTTAGCTCGCTTACCTGACAAATCGTCGGCGAGAGAGCAATTAAATTATTCACTTCAATCTTGGTTGATACAGCGCCGAATCACAAAAGCTGAAGGAGTCGATCCTTTGGAAGCAATGAAGTCAAAACTTACAATCTTAGACCGCCAGTATGTGAAAGGATTGCAAGACTGTTTCAGTCTTATTGGAGATGAGAAAGGGAAAGAAAAAACAAATAAGGTTTTGAAATTTATAAAGGAGAGTGTCATGATAGAGCAAGTTCGAGAAATAATTGGTTTTGATTTGGGACATGGTGATACAGCTGTAACTAGGATATCAAGGGATATTGAGGGTAATCCTCATCCACAGAGCCTGACTGTTCATGGCGTCAAAAAACAGATTACAGCAATTGGTTTTGATTCAGAAAACAAGGCTTATGTGGGCCAACAGGCAGTAGCTTATGCCACAAAACTGCATATCGGCTTTAAACAAAAACCAACTGATTTACCAGATGAGCGAGCAGAATTTCTCAAACTCTACATGGCAGAATACTATCGTCTACTAAAAGAGAGAGGAGAGATTCAAGGTGGAGAGGTTAGCAAATTTCTTATTGGATGTCCATCTGGATGGGAAAAGGAAGAGCGAGAAGCCTATGCAGAATTTCTAAAGATAGAAGAGATTCCTCTTTTAGAAGTCGTATCTGAATCTCGTGCGGCTTTAATATACGCTAAGGATTCTCAAAATTTCACAGTTTCTGATTTGCTTGAGACAGCACTGGTTATTGATATTGGTTCTTCCACAACGGACTTTACACTGGTGAGAAGTCTAAAAGAAAAACCAGAAGATTTTGGTGAGAATGAACTAGGGGCATCTTTGATTGACGAATCGATCTTTGCTTTATCACTTGCCAATGCTACAAGAAAGCAGGAAATAGAGCAGGCATTTACACGAGATCGCTCTCTCATAGTAAAATGTAAGCTTAAATGTCGCGAAGCGAAGGAAATATTTTTTTCACAAGAAAAAACTTATAAAGAATCGCAAAAAAGGGTTAAAGATGCTGACTATGAAATTGACGAAAATAACGATCTTTATTTCAAACCTATGGTCACTGCTGAGTCTATTAAAAAAATATTGGACGAGCCTCAGAGTAAATTAGGTGGAAAGAGTTGGCGACAAGCCTTTGAAACCAAAATCAGGGAGGTGAAAGAAAGGCTAGATCGAGAAGGAACTAAAATTAAGGTTATGCTTTTGACTGGTGGTGCATCCAATATGCAGTTTACTCGTGATATTTGTCAAAGCATCTTTTCTGAAGCCAAATTTCAAACTGATGTACAGCCAGAGTTTTCTATTGCAGAAGGTTTAGCGAGAGTAGGTAGATGGGACTTTCTTGCTGAGGATTTTAAGAAAGAAGTTAAAGCACTGATTGACAGAGGAGAGGTAAGAGAAATCGTTCGCGCTCATATTCATAAGTTGATTGACCTCATCGTCGAGCCACTTACAAAAGGCATTGTAGAAAATGTGGTTGAGGTTAGCTTAAAAAAATGGCAGCAGAGAGAAATAGTTACTTTTGATCAAGTCGAGAAAAAGATAAAACTTCTTGTAGAAAGTTGGCTCAACAGTCAGGAGGTAAAGGAGATAATTAATAAAAAATGCGAAGAATGGCTTGGAGATCCAGCACTTCTGGAAGACTTAAATCAGAAAACTCAACCTATCTGTCAAAAATTCAAGATAGATAATAGTGGCTTAAATTTACGAGCAAACATCGATCCTAATATAGGGAACCAAGCTATACCTCTAAAAGATGTTATTGGAATTGAGGCTTTTAAGAAGATAACTGATGTAATTGCCGATATAATCGGCGATCTATTAGCTATTGGCGGATTCATAGGCGGGATACTTTTGTTTTTAGCTGGAAACTGGATTTGGGGTATTCTTGCTTTTGTCATTACTAATTATGCAGGAAAAGCAGCAGAAGTAATTCGACAAATATCTCAAGAAATACTTAAAGCAAGTCAAAAAACAATCGTAGATTGGCTAAAAAAAACTGATTTACCTATCGAGTCACGAAAAAATATATTGCCTGATGACAAAATTGGCACTGTATGTGAGGAGAAAAAGACCGAATTAGCGACAGAAATTTCAGAAAAAATGAGCGAAAATGAGGCTGTCTTTAAATATGTAGTCGAACAAGTTGGAACAGAATTAGAAAAAGCTTTGGAGAAAAGGGCAGATCAAGCAACTGTCCTAATTGATCGGTATGTGTAGGAGCCAGCAATAAGGATCAATCTGAGCCAAGATTAATTTGCAACTATCAATAAAAAATGTCCGTTCTCATTTGTGGAGAAAATTTCCTTACTTTATATTACAAAATCCTGCTTTATTACCTCCTGGTATTGAAGTTCAGCTCTTGTAAGATGGAGAATACAAATTTTCTATGCCAGGAATGAACGAAACGTTGCGAGTTACGACTAAAGCTGATTACTTTAACGAACACCCAGATAGTACTGAGCTATGGTCGCCTGCAAGTCCTTTATTTCCCGTTGTTGATGGTCTTGAGTAAAAAAAACGAGCGCGGAGGGATTTGAACCCCCGACCAACAGAACCGGAATCTGTTGCTCTATCCACTGAGCTACGCGCCCTCAACGTTTAATAGTATAACACTGTTTTGCTAATTTAGAGGAAAGCCATAGGATCTACTGGTGTACCGTCTCGGCGTACTTCAAAGTGGAGATGAGGACCAGTAGATAAACCTGTGGAGCCCACCGCCGCGATCGCCTGTCCTCGCTTTACGGTTTGTCCTTCAACAACATATAATTCACTAGTATGGCCATAAAGAGTCGTAACACCTTTACCGTGGTTGATGATAACAGCTTTGCCATAGCCACCGTACCATCCTGCAAAAATTACTGTTCCTGAATCTGCTGCACGAATTGTAGTGCCATAACTAGCAGCAAAATCCAAACCTGAGTGAAAGCGTCGATAACCGAGAATCGGATGCATTCGCCAACCAAAAGGACTGCTAGTAGGTGCATCGCTAGGATACGCAAACACTCCGGTTCCGTGAACATCGATAGTTTTATCTATTGCTTTTGCTTGTTCTACCTTTTGTTTAATCAACACAGCAATAGCTTGTGAATCTTTATCTAGCTGAGTTTGCGCTGCTTCTAATGCAAAGCGATCGCTATTTAGTCTTCCAATTACCTGCTCTTGCAACTCAGCAGCCGCTTGATAATCAGCTTTTTGTGAGAGTAATTGTTGCCGAATCAGATCGATCTCGTTTTTTTGTTGTTCAACGGCGGTTGTTTTTTTATTAATCCGGTTTGCCAAAGCCGTCAGTTTTGTTAAAACTTGCTCGTCAGATTTATAAACCAACTGCAACTGACGACGGCGATCTAAAAAATCATTAAGACTTTGGCTTTGCAGCAAAACCGCCCATCCTTGGTGACTGCGCGAACGTTGTAGGAGCCTTAGCCGCGCAACTGTTGCTGCTTGACGCTTTTGGTAGGAATTGCGAGCAGCTACTAAATCATTTACTAACTGCTGGAGGTGTTGGTTTGCAACTTGTAGTCGCAATTCGCTGTCTTGAATCTGAGTATCAGTCATTTGCAAGTTTTGCTGTAAGTTAGTTAAGTGATCTTGTGCAGCTTGTTGCAGATTTGTTAGGCGATCGCGCTCTTGAATTAAATCTGCTCGCTGTTGCTTCATAACCTGTTGTTGTTGCTGTAACGTTTCAATGGACTGAGAACCCCCCTGGGTTGCAGCGCTAACTGGCAATACTAGGATCAATACTATCGATATGCACAAAATCCAGCAAACCGCAAGATATGACCAGGGTAATTTTTTGGTTCTCATGTTGTTAGGTTTTTCAAGGCGATAGGGAAAAGGGCGCGAATTACGCCAAAGACCATGTGTATTATTCCCATTTCATCTATCGGATCAATTTGTTCGTGAGATACTAATACAAAGTTTCAGCTATGCCAGCATTGACAACGAAGGTATCGCCCTATTTGAGGTCGTATGAGCGTAAGCAGAGCAGTTCTTTTGATGATCTTAGTCATTCCTGGTTTGTTGTTAGCAGGGTCATCTATTTACTCGTTCAACACTGAATACGAGGAAGTTGCAAGAAGTGAAAGATATGTAGAAAGGTTGGTTAGAGAGGGAAGATCTAGCGATCGGCAGTTGGATCTTGCCTATCACCGCAGTTTAGTTCATCGTATGAATGCATACGTGAATGGAACGTGGGGATTTATTGGTGCGACTATCGCAGCCATAGGCGTACATGGGATAGCAACTGCTAAAGATGATTCTATCCAAGACCAAAAAAGGTCATAATTATATCAGGGAACGGGAAATAGGAAAAGGAAAAAACTCACGTGAATTGCCCAATGTCAGCTAAGGCGCGATCGCGGTAACGTCCGTAACGCTCCTGTTTATTCTTGATTTTCTCTCCTAGTTCGGGCAAAATACCAAAGTTAGGAGGCATGGGCTGAAAGTGCTTGGGAGAGGCAGAACTAATGAATTCAAATAAAGACCCCATCATTGTTGTAGATGGTAGTGTCAAAGGTTCTTTCCCCAAAGCAATCAATGCTGCATTTCTCCCAGCTAGCCATCCACCGGCTGCTGCTGCTGTGTAACCTTCTGTGCCAATCAACTGTCCAGCAGCTAGTAACGTTGGGCGTTGCTTAAATTGTAGGGTAGGAAGCATTAACTGGGGAGCATTAAGAAAGGTATTGCGGTGCATCACACCTAACCGAACAAATTCAGCATTTTCCAACCCAGGTATCATCCGGAATACTCGCTTTTGTTCACTCCATCGTAAGTTGGTTTGAAATCCGACCATATTCCAGAGTTGACCAGCTTTGTCTTCTTGGCGTAACTGTATGACGGCGTAGGGACGGTTTACTCTTGCATCCCCTTCGCCAATTTGGGCGGTTGAAGGGGGAGTCAAACCCACAGGCTTAAGGGGACCATAACGCATAGTATCTTCGCCCCGGTTTGCTAATTCTTCTATTGGCAAACAGGCTTCAAAAAACTTCGCTGTTTCTCGCTCAAAATCCTTTAGTTCGACTTGTTCAGCAGCACAAAGTTCTTGCCAAAACCGTAGGTACTGCTCTTTATTCATTGGGCAGTTGAGATAAGCAGCTTCGCCTTTATCGTAACGAGAGGCTAGAAAAGCAATGTCTCGGTTTATAGATTCCCCTACAATAATAGGGCTAGCAGCATCAAAAAAGCTAAGATATTCCATCCCTGTAAAGCGACGTAAATCTTCTGCTAAGTCAGGGCTAGTTAAAGGACCAGTTGCTAAAACAACAATCCCTTCAGGAATAACACTTAATTCTCCTCGACGGATTTCAATTAAGGGATGGCGAGAAAGGGTTTCCGTCAAGTCTTGGCTAAATTGTCCTCGATCTACTGCTAATGCACCACCAGCAGGAACGACGTGTTCATCAGCTTTACTAATAACGATAGAACCAAGTCGGCGCAATTCTTCGTGCAAAAGACCGGTAGCGCGATCGCTTGCCATCGCCCCAAAAGAATTGCTACACACCAATTCTGCAAAGTGTTCGGTGTGATGGGCAGGGCTAAACCGTTTGGGACGCATCTCATGCAGCACTACGGGTATTCCTGAACAAGCTATCTGCCAGGCTGCTTCTGTCCCAGCGAGTCCACCGCCAATAACTTGAATTGGTTGCTTTTCCATACACGTCGAACTGCTGGCGTTACATCTCACCTAATTATACCTATTTTAATGCTCTTGAACTGAGCATCAGATTACGGCTGCTCTGGATTCGCTTCCTCCCAAGTTGTTGCAAAGCGAATTTCATCAAAAAAAGCTTGGTGTTTCTTGCTCTGTTGTTCTCGGTAGAGCCCGTAAAAGACATCAAAAGTTTTATTGGGCAAATTCTTGCCGTTAAGAGCTATGGAGGGATCGTATCCGATTTTTCCCAACCACCGAATCACTTCAACCCCATTATGCCAGACTCTAACTTCCCCATCATCAGGTAAGCCTGTGTGACGCATCTTAGTGTAAACGATAAAAGTATGCCATTGTTGACGGTTTAAGGTGTTGTCCACTCCTGGATTAAAGGGTATAACATTTGGGATAAGAGATTTTGGATTGCCTCCGGTTCTATTATTCCGGAATAAAAATTGGTACCTGATAGGGTTTGATGGGTTACTGTCTGGGATAATTTCTAGTTGCAAAGGTGGAGAATATGGTGAACCCTGCCACCATTGCCCAAGCAGCAAACTTTTGGAAGGAACATCAAACTCACCAAGTTTAACTGCGAAGCCTGTGTATTTAGGTTGATTGAAGTCAAGTGCAAAGCTATCGTTACTTCCAGAACCAGCCGATGAGATTCGATGATTGACTTTATCTGTACCGTTTGGGGTTAAGTTCTCAGTGGGATCGATTTCCATTCCAATAGAGGAACTTCCCTTGTAAAACTCGCTGGAACTAATCCACGGTAAATAAACCCAATTTGCTCTGGGATCGGGCTTGTAAATTACTCTATAATTCCTGCCAGCTTCTTTGAGATTTCCTTGAGAATCGATTGAAGCGCCGTTGGTTGGTTCTCCGGTAATGCGAACGAACAACTCCGCTTGAGCTTTCTCCATCAGAGGAATCAATAAAACAAAGGTGCAGGAGATTAACTGCAATACATACTTCTTCATGCTTCTCTACTCTTTACTATTGTTCGTGTATCCTGTTATGCATTGCAATTAGAGCGTTTTTCCTTGGTCGATTCACAACAAGGCGGCTTACAGCAGTTTTCACCTAAATGAACCACACCGTTTGTAAGGGCGCAAGGCCGCAGCGCCCCTACGACTGTGGTCTAATTACCTGAAAATTGCTGTAATATTAAGCTGCAAATATTGGACAACCTTTAGAAGGAAAGAATAACTGCGGCCATGAATTCCTGTGGTTTCACGTAAATTCTTAAAGTATCGTAAAAAAAAGAGGATAAGTAGTCTTTACTCCTTTATTGTTTACGGATTTAAGAATTTTTTAGAGAACGTGAAAAGCCAGATCAATTGATGCCTAAACAATTGATAATTGATTGATGGTAGAGCAACCAAACCTTAATCTAGTAAAATATCTAGTATGAGTAGCCCACTCTCTGCATTTATGCTTAGTGTGGAGATTACAATTTATTTGTAAAAATTCAGCATAATTACATAATACCGTTAAATCTTTCTCAGATCAATCACTTACTGCCAGAAATTTTCTAAAGATACTGTGAAGTAAGATCAAGAAATGTTATAGCTTCTCATTTAATGGGTAATACTGACGTTTCTTCTAAAGATGTATTTATTATAGTATTGCAGCTATTCAACTTCGCTCAACGTTTGTACAAAAATTCTCATTGATAAGCTTTTAGTGCTAACGTACCAAACGAGAGTTCTTAAAAGAACCATCTCAGTAAGGATTAACACAATATGTTAATTTAAGAATAATCACTTGTTAAATAATTATTAAAAAAATACTGTATTTCGTACAGGCCAAGGAGCGTCTGTATCCCTACAGCAAAATACGTATTGGTTCTTTATTATTAGAGTCTATTCATATAACTTCAATTATCTAATGTGATCATCTTATGATTAAAGTTGCTCAAATACCGGTGAAATCGTTTCCCTATATTTGACTAAGTAAAATGGTAAAAATTAATTACTGTTTTCTTTACGATTATTGATACCAAATGCTATAGTATACACATAGCGTTATCTGCTAACAAACAACCAAAAATATTAGGTGAGACTCCTTTTCGGCAGACTGACCACTGTACAGACAAGTCATTAACTGCAAGGAAAAACAACAGTACTTTGGTTGTTATAGTCAATCTGCATGAAAATCAAATGCACTGACTAAGTGTAAAGCGTGCGATAGTTTATCTTTCGTACATTGGTTGAGTTATCTCAACTTATATACTTGTTAATTTCTGTCAGCAAAAAAGTATCGGTAGACATGAGTGATTATTCGTTTAACGACCAACTAACTCTAGAAACCAAAGCTGAAGAACTAGCGAAAACGGCAATGGACCAAGGTCTAATCCCAAGTTTTGCTATCGACTACTTCCCTGATAACTGGATATTTTTTATTCCAAGTGAAAATAAATCTCAACCTCTTACTCCGGAAGAGGCATACCTTCGTTTACACAAGCTAGTTGAGGGAGGAAATCAAGTTACCGCCAGAAGATAGATAATATCACGGTTCTGTATTAACACATAATAATTATTTCTAAGTAGTAGGGGGAGTGCTTCTGTACTCCCCCTACTAGTTGAACGGCAAAACTCTTATTTTTCGAGAATCGTTTCTTGGAGTACTGTTAATTCCTCCACGGACTCAATTTGTACTTTTCCTTTGTGATACTAGTACATTAGCACCATTGAAAGTTTGTGGTGCGATTGTTACTGTTACAGTACTAGCATCTCATGTCCGAATATCCGAGGCTGCAATAATAAGCAGTCTTGAATGCTCCGTAGTTGTTCGTAACTTAAGGAGATCTCATGAAACTTGAAGGGAAAGTCGCACTGGTCACAGGTAGTAGCCAGGGGATTGGACAGGCGATCGCCATTCGCCTTGCCGAAGAAGGTGCCAACATTATAATCGATTACCGCTCTCACCCGCAAGGAGCTGAGGAGACCAAAACAAGAGTCGAAGCATCAGGAAGCAAAGGCTTCATTATCAAAGCAGATTTGAGTCTAGTTTCGGATATCCACCAAATGGTCACCGAAGGGATTCAACACTTTGGTAAGCTAGACATACTCGTCAACAATGCAGGGATAGAGAAGAACGCCTCTTTCTGGGATGTGACCGAAGAAGATTATGACAATGTACTCAATGTCAACCTCAAAGGCGTATTTTTTGCAACTCAAGCAATTGTCAAACACTTAAGGGAAACTAAGCGTCCAGGAAAAATCATCAATATTAGCTCGGTGCATGAAGAATTACCTTTTCCACACTTTACCTCTTACTGCGCAAGTAAAGGTGGTGTGAAAATGATGATGCGAAACTTAGCGATCGAACTTGGACCATTGGGAATTACAATCAACAACGTTGCTCCAGGCGCTATCAACACTCCTATTAACACAAGTTTGATAGAAGACAAGCAAAAGCTCAACGCTGTTCTCAATAATATACCCCTCGGAAGATTGGGAGAACCAAATGATGTTGCTTCTATAGTCGCCTTTTTAGCTTCAGACGATGCTAATTACGTGACGGGAGCTACATTTTTTGTTGATGGTGGACTTCTGTGGAATTATAAAGAACAGTAAGCACATAAAATTGTTTAGGGAAAGAATAACATGAAAGCTGCTGTTTTACAGAATTATCACCAACCTCTAGAACTGCAGGATGTCCCTGTACCTGAAATCGGTCCAACCGAAGTACTGATTAAAGTCCATGCTTGCGGAATCTGTGGTTCAGATGTACATTTGGTTGATGACGAGTTTAAGGGACTCTCAACAGTACCAGTCATTCCTGGTCATGAAGTTGCTGGAGTAATAGAACAAGTCGGTGAAGAAATCAACTATCTTAAGAAGGGTGATAGGGTTGGTGTTTCCTGGACTCAACACACTTGCGGTCATTGTCGTTACTGCATACGCGGTGAATCAGTTTTATGTCCAGAGCAATTGGTAACCGGTGTGAGCCTCAATGGAGGTTACGCAGAGTACACCAAAGCCCCTGCTCGTGATGTGACTGTGATCCCCGATGCAATTTCATTTGAAGATGCAGCACCTTTATTCTGTGCAGGACTTACTGTTTACACACCATTCAATTACGTCGGTTTCAAGCCAGGACAAACTGTTGCTGTCATGGGCGTAGGAGGGCTCGGACATCTGGCACTACAGTTTGCCCATGCATTAGGAGCGCACACTATTGCCATCAGCCGAGGAGAAGATAAACTTCAATTGGCTAAAGAACAATTAGGGGCAGATGAAGCGATAGATTCAAGTACTGATGAATGGGTAAAAAAGGTGCAGCAGATAGGTGGTGCTGACGTCATTCTCTCAACAGCCAATTCTTCTAAACTTATGGGACAAGCTCTCCACGCACTTGCACCAGAAGGAACATTAGTATTGCTCGCTATAGATAACAAAGAGATTCTCTTTCCGTCGCCAATGGATTTCATCGGAGGGCGTCGCCGCGTAATGGGGAGTCCCAGTGGCTCAATTAAAGATATGCGTGAGACACTAGAGGTTGCTGCTAAGCATGGTGTTCGCCCCATGATTGAAACTCATCCCTTAGAAAACGCTCAGCAAGCACTTGAGCGTGTGCGTAACGCTCAACCTCGTTTTCGAGCAGTGCTGACAATGAATTGATGGGCAATGGGCATCGGGCATTGCGGGTAGGTGGGGAGAGTGAGCAACGGGGAGGAGATGTCTCATGGTCATTGCCCTTTACCCCATGCCCATTGCCCATTGCCCCATGCCCTAATTCCGAATGCTGTAATGCTGTTCTGGTACAGGATAACCAGCTTCTCCAAAGGATTCGCGAATAACTCGATTGGTATCGAAATACACTTGCCAATAGTTGTCGTTGTGACAATATGGTCTCACGGCCAGTACTGGACCTGCAAGATTAAAATCCAGAATCTCAACCTCTGGTGCTGGATCAAAAAGCACGTTGGGAATTTGGCTGATTCTCTGTTTGAGAAGATTAATAGCTGCTTTGTGGTCAACACTATGATTAAGTTGAGCTACCAAATCAACTCGACGGTAGGGGTTAGCCGAAAAGTTTTGAATATTGTCTGAGAAGATTTTGTTGTTACCGACAATCGTCATCACGTTATCTAGTGTGTTAATCGTCGTGGTAAATATTCCAACTTCCTTAACTGTACCAGTAACACCACCAGCACAGATAAAGTCACCCACCTTGAAAGGTCTAAAAACAACAAGGAAAGCACCAGCTGCAAAGTTAGCTAGCAACCCACCCCAAGCAGCCCCAATAGCAATTCCAACAGCAGCTAATAAGGCAGCAAAAGACGTTGTCTCGACACCAAAGAAGCCTAAAATAGCAACGATTAAGATGACTTTGAGGGTGACTGAGACAACGGAAGTGCCATAGTTTAAGATGGTAAGATCAATGCTCTTAGTTCTGAAAGTCCGCTTAATCAAGCGCACAGAAAAGTTGATTAGCCATTGACCAACTATCCAGAGGATTGCCCCACCAAGAAGCTTGAAACCAAATGCTGTTACCAAAGCAAGTGCTGTCTGCACAATCCCATTAAAATTCATTCTGTTTCCTTTGATTCATGACAACTGATGATTCCAATATCCTGACCAAACGCACTACCAAAAGCCAAAAGCAACAGAACACACGTGTAATAGCAAACACACTGCCTGAGCGCGTTTGTGCATGAATTTATGCATTTATTTGTGATCACAGATTACTATAGAACAAAACGATAACAAGCTAAACCGAGTAATTGATACAAAAGTTTATATAATTGTGTTTTTAACATACATGAAGAAAAGCGAACAGTAGTTAAATCCACCCACCTAATTTCGCCTTCTCTCGCTGGGTTATTGGGGGGGGATGATCTTCCTTGGCATCTATATAGCCATTTCAGATAGGGAGCATCCCAAATGTTTTAAGACCTCTAAATCAAAAAACCTCCTATCATCTAAGACTTGATAGAAGGTTTTATACTCTTGGAAATATAGGATTCAGTTTGATTTTTGAGCAATGTTAAGTATTGTAACGGTTCGCTGTCGACGAAGTTCGCAACACACGAAGATTAAGAGTTTGGGGTTTTGTATATAGCTGTTCAAAAATCAAATAATAAGCCTATACAATAATTTTAGTTAGTTATTTCTTGCAATTCTCGGCTACTCTTTTTGAGGGCATTACGCTTTTTCAAGATTCTTACTCCAATAAACAGTGGTAATCCTAGTCCCATCCCTTCAAGTGGTGAGAATTCAAAGGGAACAGGAGTAAATGTAGCCGTAGCACTATTGAAATTACTACTATCTTGAATTGAGGAAAGAGATAGAAAACCTAATGTTTGTCCAGAACTATATGTCAATCCTCCATTTGATGCAATAGTTAAAGTGCTTGCTGTAACATCAAACTTTGGACTACCTACAAAAGAAGCCGCAGTACTATTGACCGTATTGCCTTGATATTGAGTTAAGACGGTATTAGAATTCAGCAGAGGCGCTAAGTTTGTTCCTGTACTAGCAAAATCAAGAGTTCCACTATAATTTAGTCCATTTATAGTAGTTGAAAAATTAAAGGTAATTGCATCCGCTGGTTTTATATTACTTAGTAATCCTAACGCTACTAAAATCCCAGCTAAACAAGAAAACTTACTGGTATTCATCATTGGTAAATTATTAATGGTGATTATTTATACATTACCGTTTTTTTTGGCCTCATTACATCAGGATTTACACTGATCAAACATCTGCGATAACTTGCAATCGTAATTGTCAAAATGCCTATGTCACGATGAAAAAATTTATCCTGGCTCACTCGTGAATTGTTTATTCTTAAAGTTTAGGAAAGTGCGATCGCCATAAAGTGTAATTAGTATCCCAAACTGACTCTAAAATTGGGTAAGTTGATTCTGATCCTGCTCCATCTAAAGCAGTAGATAACTGTATCCACAGGCAACGATTATCTTTAAGAATTGCCGTCCCCAATAGCCAAGGTAGTATCCGATTGGCAGTAGAATCGTAACTATTTCGGTTCGAGAGAAACTGATCTTGAGTGACGGTGCTACCGCCTCTGGGATTAATACAAGCTGTCAGGTAAGCTTGATTAGAATCATTTAGGAGTACGTAATAGCCAATTCCATTCTTAGAGTGAATATTTTTCCCAATATCTTTAACGTTAGTAATTTCTGTAAACTTCTTTAAATAGTTTTCTATATTTCCATAGGTATTGACAATGTAGCGCATCTGTACATTGATATACTGATTATTGTGGTGATATATATATCGCTTGCTAGATAGCGCTTGATCAGAATCATTTACAGTAATTATTTCTTTACGAAAAGATGTATTGACCTGATCTACCCAAACTTGTTCCCAGCCTTTAATAGCAAGTTTATCTGGAAGAGCATCGGCTAACACACCTATGGAGCTAGGAGCACAAATAAGATAAACAGCACCAAGTACCAGAGTACTCCAAGTAACCAATAGCATTGGTATACGCCACTTTTGCAGACAGCCAAAAACAGGAGTAGTCTGTAACTGTTTTTTTCTAGAATTAAACTCCTCTAATGGTAGTAGCCAATTGCAAAGAATTACAAAAATTGTAACTGCGATCGCTAAAAAAATCTCCGAGCCATTCTCATCATGCCAATAATGAAAAATGCGCTCATTGTTAACAACAACAGCTAACAATGCTATCCTCACAGAACCAACTGCAAATCCTGTTCCAATAGCACACAAAGCTAATCCCAATTTTTGCAACCAGTTCAAGGAAAATGTAATTATGCTGAGGAAGCATATCTTGAACAGATATATAATTAAAGGGCCACCTGTACAGAGATAGCCAACAGAAACTTGACCTGTAGGTAGAGTGAGCAAATCTCCTTGGTAAGTTACTTTAAACCCAATATAATGTAGTAAAAAGCCTGATGTTGCTGTAGTTAAATGTGTAAAAGGTAACAAGTGTTCAAGTGTTAATGAGGGAGTTGGAAATATAAGGCACAACAGCAATACAAAGTGCCATCGGCGCTGTAATCCTCGAAATCCAAAAACTATTAATCCTAATCCTGCAAAAGCTACCAAAGGACCACCAAGAAAAAGCGCTGTATCTAAATTCCATAGATACAAAGGTCTAGCAATTATAAATATAAGCAATAGTAAGCCAAACAGATTTGACAATAAATTGCTGTCTAAGTCTTTTTGTCGTTTTGTTTTCCATAATACCAGTATAATACCTGCCCAAAAAAGTATATAATCTGATAATAGATTTCTTTGCAGAGGATGGTTTAAAACTAAGCTCAGATGCAATACCACTAAAGTAGTCATAAGACCAAGTGAATAAAACCATTGGTCTTTGATTAGGTATCTGGCTTGATTCAGGAACAATTGTTGCGACTGAGGAATCTTTATACGTACCATTTCCGCCAGATCCGTGTCCAACAAGTTAGACGCCAAATTATAATCAAACAAACTCCAGTTAGTACGGTTCCTAGATTTACTTTTACTGCCTTTTTAATTAAATTATTTGCCAAAGTTTTCTTAGCTGATTTTGCTTTATTTGACACCTGAAGAGAGAGAGATTCTAATTGTTGAGATAGCTTATTCTTCAATTCTTGAGTATCATCATTAATAGGTGTAATATTTTGAGGATTAATGATTTTGTCTAGATTGTGTAGCTCCTTGGAAGTATTTGCTTTATTTACTATCTGGCTTAATTTTGAGAACTGCTCTTTTTGTTGGGCAGCTTGATTACTAATTTGAGCGTTAGAGTTATGATATATAGTTATGCTATTATTAATTCCCAAAGGTAGCATAAGTAAGTATAACAATCCTAAAACGAAAGAAAGCCAAGATAAAGAGCTTAAAACCCGTAACTTGAATTTGTTTATATCTTGCTGTTGAATAAATACAAATGTCAGACCGAGTAAAAGAGACCATACGTGTTCAACTAGCTTCTCGATTGTTTGAAATTCCCATACTGGATCTGTTAATTGTGATGGGAAAAGAATTTCAGCATAGTCAATTACTGAAAAAATCAAGAGAATATAACCAACAAAATTCAATAAAATGAACCGCTGGTTTTCAAGAGTAGGATTTGGAATTTGAATTGGTTTATTCCGAACTGTGAGTTTAGAAGATTCCATGTAATTTATTGTGTCTGAGTACTTACAGAGTTTTCAATTCTCCCCAGCAGAATTAGTAGTAATAGTTGTAATGACCAAAAGAATCACTCTTGTGCCAGTTGATGACCATACCTAAAACATTACTACGAGTCATTCTCAGGCTATCTATCGCTTGCCCTAAAGCAGAACGATCTGTTTTGTTAATTCTAGCTACAAGCATAATACCGTCAGTGTTAGAAGCCAGTATGGAAGGATCAGCCAATCCAACTAACGGAGGGGTATCATAAATAACTAAATCATAGGTTTTATGGAAATCAGCCATTAATTGCCTCATTTTTTGAGATGAAAGCAATTTTGTTGGATCAGGTGGAATAGGTCCAGACGTGATCACGGATAATCCGCTCATATTAGACATCTGTTGAATTACTGCATCCACAGGTGTATTTCCAGATATGAGACTACTCAAGCCCCATAAGTTATTTAACTCTAATAAGTTGTGAACTTTGGGTCGGCGTAGATCGGCATCTACTAATAGCACTCTTTGTCCCATTGCAGAAGCCGTCTGTGCTAGGTTTAATGCGACTGTAGACTTACCTTCTGCTGGTAACGCAGAACTAATGACTATGGAGCGAATGGGTTGGTCTGAACTAAGCAGTTGAATATTTGTATGCAGTACACGGAAAGCTTCTAGAAATTTTGAGGAGCCATAATACCCATAGCCCTCAACCAAAGGAGATACGTGTTGAGCAAGTTGTTTTAACTCGGAACTATGTTGAGAGAGTAATTCTGTCAAAGCTGTTGATTGAGTTTTTTCTGCAATACTAAGGCTTTGAGAATTTGATAGTTGCTTATCAAACGGAATTGTTCCTAACAAGGGTAGTTTAAGCTTCTCCTTAAAGGTATCGACTGTATGATATGTGTTGTCAAGCTTGTCTACAAGTAATGCACTACTAATTCCTAAGACAATACTACCAACCAATCCCAATATCAAATTACGTGGAATATCGGGTGATACAGGGAGTAAAGGCTGTTCTGGTGCTTGAACTAACTGCCAAGGAATTTGTGTCTGTGCTGCCTCTATTTGCAAAGTCTGACGGGTAGAAAGAAAATGATTTAGACTTTCATTCGCTATTTGTAAGTTTCGCTGTAGCTCGGTGTATTGCCGTGCTAAAATTGGTAACTCCTTAATTTTTCGGGAAAGCCTGTTTTCATATTCGGCAAGCACTTGACTTTGATATTGTAGGGCTTGAATCTCACCTGCAACTTCAGCTAGCTTGATATTCCAAACTCGTTGTGCTTCATTCCGTAGTAAAGGTAATAGCTTTTGTTGTTTCTCTCGTAAATCTTGAATGAGAAAACTATCTTCTTGAAAACGAGTTGATTCCCAAGCAGTCTGAGTTTCTAATTGCCGAAATTGAGTGATTAACTGCTGATAGACAGGTGTACTATTGACTGCTACTTGTGCCCCTTGTCTTCCCTGTAAACTTGTAAAAGCAGAGCGAGCTTTCGCCAACTGCTGGTTTACTCCGAGTCGCTGCTCTGCTAAAGTATTGATTAGAACAGCTATTTCTTTTGCCTGTCCATCTGGATCTATGAAATTATAAGTTTGTCTGAAGACTTGTAGCTGTTGCTGGAGCTGATCTACTCGCTTCTGGATAGATGGCAACTGTTTTTCGACAAATTGAATTCCTTGACGCAGATCAGTCTGACGATTTTCTAAACTGTACTTTAAATAATATTGAGCGAGGCTATCTAATACAACTTTAATCTTCCCCGGGTCGTTACTGCGATAGCGAACTTCTATAATCTTTGTCTCACCTAAGCGATTTATGGTTAGAGAATTTAGAAGGGAATTATAGCTAATCTCTGGATAGGAATTCCGCAGTTTGTTTACAATGTTTTCCATCAGTGCGGGACTCCTAAGGACCTGAATTTGTGTTTCATAATCCAGGCTAGATTTGTTAAGATTGTTTTCTAGAGTGGAGGTTAGCTTAGGTATTTTACTGTCATTGCTGTTAACTGGTTCTGCTAAAATCCGAAATTTGCTTTCGTATAGTGGCTCTTGCTTTAGTGTTACAGCTACGACAGCAGTCATAACAGCAATAGTTACCCCTAAAATCACTAGTGAGCGTCGTTTAGTAATGCTCAATAATTGACGCAAATTCCAATCATCCTCTTTTTCTTCTAATCTCGGTACAAATTGAGACTGAAGAGATGGAGTTAAATAGATCCTATTCCCGGTTTGACTATTGCCATTTTCGTTATAAGATGAAGTTTTCAAATAAGAATTATCCATCGTACACTCATGTTGGGTAAATACAGACTAAATTTTGATACAGTCAACTAGAACAGGAATCTTAGGGATGAGCTTCGGTGTTAGACAAATTGCCTGGCCTGAAGACTAAAGCTTTAAATTTACTGGTTAATATTAACCTTGTAGTTTTTGAAAAACTTCAGTGATTATACGTATATAATAATTGACTTTCGAGATTATAAAAAGTGTTGGAAGAATAAAAAGTTTCTTGAATATGTCTCTTGAAAGTGCTTTTAAGTATAAAGACGTAAAATCTGAGCCTATAGTAATTCCATCTATCAAAAATTTAATGAATTTTTCATAATTTCAATGACTCACAAGTAAATACGCAGTGTTATTTAATTTTTTTTTTGGGCAAGCTAGTATCAACTGCCAATTGAAAAGTTAAATGGGAGCATGTAAATAGTGAAATCTACTGAAAGACTGAAACAATTAGTTGCTAGCCAATATGACAATCATGACTTTTTTGGTCTAACGCAGCTGATTAAATTGTG
Organism: Aetokthonos hydrillicola CCALA 1050; assembly: GCF_017591665.1. Classification (GTDB taxonomy): domain Bacteria; phylum Cyanobacteriota; class Cyanobacteriia; order Cyanobacteriales; family Nostocaceae; genus Aetokthonos; species Aetokthonos hydrillicola. The sequence continues at coordinate 23,594 of NZ_JAAKGC010000017.1, forward strand.
TGTTATTACTCAGTTCTTTCCTCCAGACTATGCAGCTACGGGACAGTTAATTGAGGAACTAGTTAGACATTTAGAGCAACAAGGAGTAGACATAGAGGTATTTACAGGTCAACCAAGTTATGCGTTTGAGACTCCTTGTGCGCAATCAGTTGAACAGTTTGGTCGAGTAAAAATCAAGCGATCGCGCATAGTTCACCTGTGTCAGAGGCGGATACGTGGTAAAACCATCAACGGTATTTTGTTTATGTTACGTGCTGCAATCTATCTGTTGAGAGCTGTGCAGCATCGTAACCTATTGTTACTCACTACTGCTCCGCCATTTTTGCCAATTTTAGGATATTTAGCGCATATCTTTTTTGGCATTAGTTATGTTTGCGTCCTTTATGACCTTTATCCCGATATTGCGATCGCCTTAGGAGTACTACCAAAACACCACTTTCTAGCTCAATTCTGGAAAGCTATCAATAGAGAGGTTTTGCGCAAAGCAAAGGGCATTGTGGTTCTGAGTCCAGCAATGAAGCAGCAAGTTGTAGAAAATTATCCCGAGGTAGCCAATAACATTTCTGTCATTCATAGTTGGGCTGATCCTGAGTGGATTGTGCCAATTGCTAAAAAAGATAACTGGTTTGCTCAACAGTACAATATTGTAAATAAATTTACAGTACTATACTCAGGCAACATGGGTCGGTGCCATGATATACACACTATATTAGAGACCGCCAAATACTTACAAGACGATCCAATCCAGTTTGTTTGCATTGGTGGTGGTGTTAAAAGAGAAGAAATGATTGAGGAGGTGCATCGATTAGGACTAAGAAATTTCCTATTTTTACCGTATCAAAAAAGACAGGTTTTGCCTTACTCCCTGACAGCCTGCGATTTATCTTTGGTAAGTGTGGATGCTGGAATGGAGAGTTTAGTTGCTCCTAGCAAACTTTATCCCGCTCTAGCAACTGGAAGACCTGTTGCTGTGATTTGTCCTCAACATTCATACTTGAGAGAGCTGATTGCAAATGCCAAATGTGGTGATACATTTGAGAACGCAGACAGTTACCAACTAGCGGAATTTATTCGACTTTTGAGTTGCCATCCGCGTCTAGCAGAGCGTATGGGTCGATCTGCTCGTCAGTATTTGCAGTCATATTTCACACCACAAGTTATTTCCCACCAATATTCTGAAGTTTTACTGCGAGCTATTTTGTGAATGCATCCAGCTTCAGGTTTTATGACAACCATTGTGAGACCTAATACCAATTTGGAAATTTAGCAAAGTAATTCGCACAAGGCAAGCCCCCACTCAATCTTTCAGCAAAACTATCTGGCTGTCATCAAGACCCATCCATTTGATCGCCTGTTAGTTATTCGGTCAATTGTTGCGCAGATGTCATGCCTATTTCCAGTATGGATGCCATCTTTGATGGATCTTAAATTCAGAGTTGGTGGTAACGATTCAATGGATATTTATTTGAGTGAGTGATAAAACCTGATGAAAAAAGCATTGATTTGTGGAATATCGGGTCAAGATGGAGCTTATTTAGCGCAACTGCTACTCAATAAGGGGTATATAGTCTGTGGCACTTCACGAGATGCCCAAATGTCGTCTTTTCGTAATCTCATACATTTGGGTATTCAAAACCAAGTAAAGCTAGAGTCGATGGCTCTCACTGATTTCCGCAGTGTATTGCAGATACTTACCAAGATCCAGCCAGATGAAGTTTATAACTTAGCAGGACAAAGTTCTGTGGGTCTATCTTTTGAGCAGCCGGTAGAAACCTTGGAAAGCATTGCGACAGGGACTCTAAATTTATTAGAAGCGATTCGTTTTTTAGCTAAACCAATCAAACTATATAATGCAGGCTCTAGTGAGTGCTTTGGCGATACGGGTGGAGAGGCAGCTGATGAAACGACTCCATTTCGTCCCCGCAGTCCATACGGTGTAGCTAAGGCAACTGCATTTTGGCAAGTAGCTAATTATAGGGAAGCTTATGGTTTATTTGCGTGTTCTGGCATCTTGTTTAATCATGAGTCGCCCTTACGACCAGAACGTTTTGTAACACAAAAAATTGTCTCTGCTGCCTGTCGGATTGCTGCTGGTAGTAAAGAAAAGCTGTTTTTAGGTAATATGTCAATTCAGCGTGACTGGGGTTGGGCACCAGAATATGTTGAACCTATGTATTTGATGCTGCAACAAGATCAACCAGATGATTATGTGATTGCGACAGGTGCTGCACACAAACTAGAAGACTTCGTGGCAATTACTTTTGCTGAACTCAATTTAGATTGGCAAGAACACATCATCGTTGATCAAAGTTTATTCCGACCCACTGACATTGAACTAGGAAAGGGAAATCCAACTAAAGCTCATCAAAAATTGGGGTGGCAATCTCAGTACAAAATGGATGATGTTGTACAAATGATGGTACAGGCAAAATTTAAATAGTTTTTCTTTAAGATTCTCTTGCATAGGTGTTAAAAAGACTCAACTAGAAACTAGAAAAAGTAGCCCAAAAATGGTATTGTTAACAACAAAACTTTATGTCAACAGCTAAACGTATTGCCTTTGCTGTTGCTGCTTCTTGGTTTAGTCGAGCAACTACAATTTTGGCGAATTTATTTTTCATGCCTATCCTCTTTCGCCATATGGGCAAAGAAGAGTTAGGTTTATGGTTGCTGCTAGGAAATAGCCAAGCGTTTCTTGGCTTGCTAGGAATTGGAGTCGCACCAATACTGATGCGAGATATAGCTCTAGCAAAAGGTAGAAGTGGTGCTGATCCAGGCGTAACACTTACAACAGAAACTAAGCAGCACATAGGGGATCTGGTTGTGACTGGACGAACTATTCTTCAGTGGCTATCTATCATAGTTTTTTTTATTGCTTGGATATCTGGTTATGGCTTTATTCAGCAACTCGAGTTAAAGAATGTAGCTCCACATATAGTGTTTTGGTCTTGGACACTTATGTGTGCAGGATACGCTGTGGGGATCTGGATATCATACCTTGACTGTTTGCTAGCAGGTATGGGCTATATAGGTTGGGATAGTTTGCTTGGAACAGCGCTATCGTTCTTAACCATTTTAATAAATATCGCAGCAGTAGTTTGTGGGGGTGGTCTGTTAGAGCTAGCTGCTATTTCAGTTGTGGCTAGTTTATGCCAACGTTTTGTAATTTTGGGATTTATTCGCTGGCGCAAACCCGAGTTATTTGAGATTCAAGGACGATGGAGTACTGAGTATGCTAAAGCATTGATAAAACCATCTTTTTATTACTGGCTAACTAACCTAGGTTCATTTTTAATCCTACGAACAGACGCTTATTTTATCGGAATTTTGAAAGGAACTCAAAACATACCTATATATCAGGCCGGGTACCAATTAGTCTCTAATCTTTACCAGTTAGCAGTTAGTTTTGGAGCAGCATCAGCAGTTTTTATTGGTCAAGCATGGCAGGCCAAAGAACTAGGTATAGTTCAAAAAATTACTATTCGTAATTCTCAATTGGGTATGTCTATCATGGCTGCTGGTGTTGGTTTTCTCCTGGGAGTATGTAAGGAATTGATGGATTTGTGGTTAGGAGAAGGTAACTTTATTGGATATGATTTTATATTAGTTTTCTGCATAATGTTAACTTTAGAAGCTCAGCAAGTAATTCTTATTTATAGTTCACGAGCAACTGATGACGAAAATTATGCATCTTGGACTTTAATGGCTGGTTTTCTCAATGTAGTCTTGACTCTAGTTTTCTACAAATATTTTGGTCTATTAGGAGTGGCACTGGGAACAATGTTTGCTCAGATGCTCACCAATAATTGGTATGGAGTATATAGGCCAATTATGCGCTTGAAACTTAGTTTTAAAAATTATTTAAATCGAGTTCTACTATTATGGGTAGTTATTTTAGTACTATGCTTAAGTATTACTAACTTGATTAAATATACTTTAATACTATTGTCTTTAAATAGTAACTGGCTAATAGTGGGACTAAGTGCCGCCAGTTGCGGAACAATATTTCTGATTTTTATTTGGTTATATATTTTGGAAAATAACCAACAACAATATTTTTTATATCAATTAAGGCTAATAAAAAACAATATTTTCTTTACAAAGTAATATTTATAATTATTGAGGCAATAAAAAAATGAGAATATTATTGTTAGACTATTATTATCCTCTTGGCGAAGGAGGATTTCAAAAGCAAATCAGAGGTTTATTTAAAAATTTAATAGAAAATGGACATCAAGTCGGATGTTTAACTTTTTGTAGTCCAGATAAAATAGATATATTTCACCGTAAGTTAGAAGAGTCACGACTTTTTAGTCTCGGTAGTTTTATTATTCCATACGAAGAGAAATCATATAGCTTTATTACTAAAGTTATTTTCTGGTTCCACCTCAATCCTGTTAAATTTTTAGCTAGACAAAATTCACATTTACTAGAGAAATTTGAAATTACTTTAAATCAAATTTGCCAAAATTTGCAGATAGACATTATTCACTGCCTTGATATAAAAACATCGTATTTACTTCCAGAAAAAATTGATACTCCGATTTTAATTGATGTTGGCGATTCCATGACACAGCATAAAAAGCGTGCCGTTTTTTATCAAATGAATAATAAAAAATATTTCTATGCATTCTTATCTATTATTGATTATCTTAAAACCAGAATAATTGAGAAAAATGTATTATCAATATACTCATCATATCCTTTTACAACTCTTTCTTTAGTGGATGCCACAGTTCTTAAGAATCTTTGCTATTCCGCTGAAATTTATGTTGTTCCAACTGGCACTAATCTTAAAAAAGAAAAATGTTTATTTTTGAATAAAAAAAATCTAATTAAAAAAGAAAGAATACTAGTTTTCTATGGATTCTTGAATCAGATTTGGAATATCGATGCTCTCAGCTTTCTGATAAATTCTATATTGCCAATTGTTCGTAAGCAACATTCTAATTTTAAATTATTGGTTACAGGATTTTATGTGAATACCATTAATTGTTTTCAACATTTAGATTGGGTTGAAATCGTAGAAAATGTTACAGATATAGATACTTTTATTTCTAATGCTACATTAATCTGCTGGCCTTTTCGGTACGGTAGTGGTATCAAAACTAAAATTTTGGAGTCCATGGCTTTAGGAAAAGCTATCGTAACAACAGCTGTGGGAGTAGAAGCATTTACAGAAGAACAAAAGCGAGGAATTTTAATTGCTAATACAGCTGAAGGAATCGCTCAGCACATTATCGATTTATTCGAGAAACCAGATAAATGTTTACAGCTAGGAGAAATCAATTACCAAGTGGCATCAGAGCAGTTTTCTTGGGATAAAAAAGCTAAAGATTACTTAAAAATTTACCAATATACTATAGACAAAAGTCAGCATCAACAATGAGAATTACACTAGTAGGAACTCTTACCGGGTTAGGTGGTATTCAGCGTCATTTAACATGGCTAGCGCAATGTTTAGGAGAAGAAGGAGTACAAACTCTGGCTCTTTCACTAGAAAACCAAAAAAATTCTCATCCTGATATTCATCAGTTACAAAAATTATCTAGACTGGGAGTTTCAGTTATCCACTGCATTCCTTACGATAAAAATAAATTATGTTTAGGTTTCTCTCGATTAAAAAGACTGGGAGAAATTACAGCTATTATTGACAGTTTTTCGCCGGATGTTTATCTGGCTGTAGGAACAGGATGGAATTTGTTTATTCCACCTCTACTGTCTAGAGTTAAAACCCGACGCATCTTTTACGAAGTAATGTCGGGTGTTCCTAGTGGATGGAGTGATTCTCGGTGGGCGGTGCGGAGCTGGTTTGATGAAGTGATAGGACAATCCCCAACTGTAGCAAACACGTTTGCTAAGTATTTTAGTTGGCAAAAACCAATTTCAGCAATTCCAGCAATACCCGAACCTTTAGAATTAACGGCAACTTTACCTCAACCCGTCATAAAAACTGTAGAACTTGGTAAAGCTAAAGCTGGACTTTTTAGTCGTCTTGTACCTCATAAACAGGCGTTCTGGTTGGTTCAACAATGGGATCTGCTCAAAGACGTTTTAGCTGAGTTGCATATTCACGGTACTGGTTCGGAGGAACAACTCATCCGAGACTATATTGACTCACAAGGAATTGGCGATCGCGTTAAATGCTTTGGGCGCTATCCAGAAGATCAAGCCTATGTAGATTTGCTCAGCAGCTATGACTTGACTTTACTTCCCACTATCGGTGCGGAAGGTGCTCCTTTAGTACTCTTAGAGTCGATGGCTTGTGGCGTAACATTTGTAGCATATGGAGTTGGCGGAATACCAGATTATGCGATCGATAACCCAAATGTCTTAGTAGTTTCACCAGAGCCGAAGGCATTCGTCTCTGGCGTTAGACAAATGGCACATAGACTAGCAAATGGTCAGATCAACCAAGTCGAGTTGCAGCAGTTTTACCTTAAACATTACTCTTATACAGTTTTAAAGAAAGCATGGCTATCCTACTTATGCCCTTAGTTATACTGCAATATGGACAACTATAACGAGATGGAAATACTGTTTTATTTTGGCGGCTTTGCACCTGTTGGGGGGATTGAAACTTTCTCTAAGAACCTATTGGGTTATCTTCAGAGTAAACATCATAATTGTACTTTATTATGTTGGGGAGAAAAGTCACCTCTATTGGAGTCAATTAAACTTTATTTTACATATGAATTGATAGCTTTATATCACGTAATATCAAAGTAGAAATCTCGTAAATGAAACATTTTATTGTTATTCAAATAGGTGCACGGCGTAACTATCTGGTACCACACATTTTAGACAAAGCTGGATTACTAGAAGCTTTTTATACCGACATTTGTGCCAACACTGGACTAGGAGCAATACTTGATCGTATCTGTCCCAAACCTCTAAGACGGGGTTCATTAAATCAACTATTAAATCGTCGTGTACCACCTAATCTTGAAGAAAAAGTATTTACATACGACTGGCTGGCGCTTAAGTACCTAATTAAGCAAAAGCTGACCGGATATAACTTAATTAAACAGTACCAAGCTCTCTGCACCTTTAACCAAGAGTTTGGTCAAGCAACAATCCGCAAAGGATTAGGTAGAGCTACTCATATTTTTTCAATGTTTGGAGAAGGGATTAGCCTTTTAGAATTTGCTAAACAACAAGGTATCAAAATAGTTACTGACATTTATATTTCTCCTTCAACTCATAGTATTGTTCAAGCAGAAAGAGAAAAATTTCCAGACTTAGAACCTGTCATTCCCCCTGAGATTATACAGAAAGACCATTCTAGTTTTGCTAGACTCTGTGAAGTGACGGATATCTTTCTTGTCCCGTCCCAGTTTGTAGAAAAAGGCTTAAAAGAATTTGGTGTTACTAAGGATAAATGCCGCTTAGTTCCATATGCTGTAAATGATTTCTGGCTTCAACTTAAAAATCATCCTATTAAGGGTCGAATTCTGTTTGTAGGTACAGCAGAACTTCGTAAGGGAATTCATATTTTGGGAATGGCATCTCAAAAATTGAGCCATAACAACTATGAATTTAGAGTAGCTGGAAATGTTGCTGATTCTGTTCGGCATCACAAACTTACTCAACATCTTACCTTTTTAGATCGAGTTCCCAGATTTGAAATTCATCAGGAGTATACTCTAGCGGACATCTTTGTACTACCGAGTTTAGCAGAAGGTTCAGCAGAGGTTACTTATCAAGCTTTAGCGTCTGGCTTACCTGTAATTACTACAGAAGCAGCAGGATCTGTCATTCGAGATGGTATTGATGGGTTCATTGTTCCAGAAGGAGATTCAGAGACTCTAGCAAAGCGAATTGAGGAACTTATAGAGAATCGCAAGTTACGTAATCGGATGTCTATTGCCGCAAGGGAGAGAGCTAGAGAGTACACCTCGGAGAAATATTCTGAGAGATTACTAGCAGCTATTAACACTTTGTAGTTAAAGCTGTGTGAGAATCAATATTTAGGATAAATAAACAGCCAAGTTATTAACAGATTTTGAGTTATGCATCTTCATATAAAAATGGTATTAGAGCTATAGCATGAGGTAAGTAATGAGAATAGATCCTTTTATCATCAAGAAATATCCAAAATGGCATCCTAAAAGGTTCGCTTTCACTCTTCAAGCAAGATTTATTGAGAACCAAGCTAAGTGGAACTTTCATAAATACGCGCTCCCAGAAAAAATTCTTCCTTCTCTACCACCTGTTCCTAATACTGATTACTCAAACACAGCTGTTACTCCTGTTCAAATGCAATATCTATTAGCTGCTCTATCAGCAACGGAAAATTTGATAGATACAGTTGTTGTAGAATTGGGTTCATATCGTGGAGTAACAACTCAAACTCTAGCAAGAGCGACGTCTCGTAAGGTAATTGCGGTTGATCCTTATATTGGTTATGGAGGTTGTGAAGGTGATTACAAACATTTTCAAAAAAATACTGCTAACTTACCAAATATCATACACGAACGTAGAACCTCTGGAGAAACAGCTAGAACTTGGAAACATAAACCAGTGAGCCTTGTTTTTATTGATGCAGTCCATGATTATGTAAATACTGCATTTGATTTGCAAATTTGGTCACCGCTATTAGCTAAAGGTGGAATCATAGCCTGCCACGACACCGATGAAAAATGTTTTCCAGGAACCAGAAAAGCAGTTTTTGAGTTTAGCCATTTAGTAGATAAGTTTGCTCATCCATATAACCTCACCCTATTCTCCTTGAAATAATATAAGGTAATGTATCGTCGGTAATAAAAGGAAATCGTCTGTGTGTAATGGCTCGTAAATTCTAACCTAGCTAACTGCTGTAGTCACAATGTATAAGTCTACAAAATGTCGCTCAAAACGTTTCAAATTGGCTGTTATGGATGCCAACTTCTACTGGACAGAACAACTTTTCTCTGCCTGTCGCAATTTTGCTGATGTTCTTCTTTTGCGTCCTCTAGATTACCGTGCTTTTCGCAAACAGTACGATCGCTACTTTATTAACTTTCAGCCCCAACCTCTCTGCGAAGGAGTTTGGGAACAGAGGATTTGTTGCCCACCTGGTTGGCTTTTTCACTACTGGTTTTTGACTAGACGCTTTTTTACTCATATAATCCGCCAATTTCAAGGTGATCACCCATTAATTTTTGTGTTTAACTACCCTTACTACTACAAGTTGGCACAACAACTCAAAGCTTACTCTATTTATTACAACATAGATGATTATTGCCAATACTGGCCAGGACGCGAGTCTCAAACTCCCTTGATTGAGAAGCTCGCTGTTGCTCAAGCGGATTTGACATTGTGTGTTGCTGACTATCGAGCTTGTTATCTGAGACAAAAATTTCCTACACAAGCTAGTCAAATTGCTTATCTTCCTCACGGCTGTACTCCAGAGTTTATGGTTGAACAACCTCTGTCTACGACTATATCTCTCCCTGTAGAACTGCAAGCTTATTCTCGTCCGATTGCCGGATATATTGGTGCTTTAACTGATCGCTTTGACTTTACTTATCTGGCACAAGTTGCAGAACAATTACCTGATATCACCTTTGTTCTTGGAGGTTCTGTTCCCCAGATGAGTGATGGCTGTTCTCAATGGTGGGAGGGAGTAAAACATATTCGTCGTTTGTCCAATGTCCACTTTATCGGTCAAGTTTTTCATAAACGCTTGGGCGAGTACTTGCAATCGTTCGATGTCCTTTTGATGTGCTATTCTCTGTCTAATTTTAATCTGAATGCCTGTCCGACAAAACTTTGGGATTATATGGGTACGTCATTACCAGTGGTTGCTAATGACGTAGTTCCAGAAGTGAATTTGTGGGAGGATGTTCTCTTAATTGCCAAAAATTCAGATGACTTCGCTAAAAAAATTAAATTTGCTTTAGCAAATCCCACTTGGAAATCGAACGAGCGTCTGCAAATTGCTAAAGCCCATACTTGGACATTACAAGCTAAAAAACTTCAACATTTGCTCGAGGAGCGAAAATGCTTAATTCATCAAAGCAATTGAGAGTCCTCCACATTTGTCAACGAGATGATATAGCGACAGGAGGATCTGTTCGAGTAGCAGCGGAGTACGTGAAACGTCTACCTAACCATGAAGTTGATGCGCACTGTCTGTTTCTATATGGTTCTCCTGGTTATTTTCAATCTGAACTAGACAAACGCGCTCACTATCTGAATATTAAAAACTCACGAGATATTCTAAAATTTGGTCGGTTGAGCAAATTTTTGCAACAGTTTCAACCTCAAATTATTCACCATCATGATGGTTTATTGTGGTCGCATTTACTAACTTTCTTCCACCCAGGTAAGATCAAGATTGCTCACGCTCATTTAGGAACACAAAGAAAAATCTCACTTTCACGTGGTGCTGTAGCAGGTTGGTTGCAACGTCAATCTACTAATCTTCTGATTTGTATCTCTGAATATACTCGCAAAAACGAGATTGAGCAGGGAGGCTATCTTCCTAACCGTACTTACGTTCTTTATAACGGTGTTGATCGTCATCGGTTTCACCCGGCAACGACAACTCAACGCACAATTGCTCGTAAGCAGTTACAGCTAAGTAATGATGTTTTCGTAGTTGGTTTTGTGGGAAGACTACACTGTGCGATGAAAGGAACTGATGATTTTCTCAGAATAATTGCTTTGTTACCTCCTAATTTTTGGGGTTTAGTAGTTGGTTCTGGAGCGGATAGTGAACAGCTTAAGCAACTAGCTAAAATGCTGAACATTTCTGAGCGTGTTGTTTTCACTGGAAGCATAGAAAAGACGATCACCGCTTATCATGCAATGGATATTTTTTGTCTTACCTCTTACTGGGAACCTTTTGGACTAGTAGTAGGTGAAGCGATGGCTTGTCGTGTACCAGTTGTAGCTTTGTCATGTACTGGAGGAGTTAATGAGTTGCTGACAAAAGAAACAGGTCGTCTTTTATCTAACAGAGACTTACAAAAGATGGCTCAAATTGTCGTTGAAACACTTGAAAAACCAGAAACATTTCGTCAACTTATCATCAACTCTGAATTACGACTGCAAGAAAACCATAACTGGGACAATAATACATTAAGACTCGCTAATTTATATAAAAATTTACTTTTCTCGTCAGAATACTAATGGCTCAAATATATCTGGATATACTGGTCATAATTTGCCTAGGGCTAATAGCCTGGGGACTAGTTTGCTTAGAGCGAGTTTATCAATACCCCTTCTTCATGGGCAGTATTTTTATCTCATTTCTCCTACCTCAAGCCTTTGCATTGATTAAAAATCCCGGTCAAGTTAGTCAACAAGCTCTGGAAAGGGTTTTATTATTTTCATGTTTGTGCGCTGCTGCGTGCTGGGTAGGCTATAAGATACAACCAAATAAAAAATGGTTGTCAAAGCTAAATATTCCTCTAGATGAGTCTAAGTTATTTAGAGCAGGAATTGCTCTTATGGCCATAGGTTATTTATCTATTTTTTTACTGTCTTCTACAAGAATCCAAAAAGGAGCTAACGGTAACTGGACAGGTCCTGCTACTATATATGTGTTTTTTGGTCAAGTTATATATATTGCTTTTGCTATTTTTATTTTACAAACTCTGAAAAGACCAAATACTATTAATCTTTTCTGTACGGCGATCGCTAGTATTCCACTAGTGGAAACTATTTTTCTTAATGGACGTCGGCAACCAACTATGACACTTTTGGTGATTGTAGGTCTTGCATTTTGGCTAGTGCGACGCTACATTCCTCCTAGATGGCTATTTATCGTAGCTATAATAGCCACTGCTTATCTCATTCCTCTTATCGGTGAGTTGCGTGGAAATTTTTGGAACTTACTTTTGAGTGATAACCGGCGGGAACTCATAGTGTCATCTCAAATGGCATTAAATTCAGTATTAAAAGGTAATATATTGGAGCTACGAAATGCAGCATTACTAATGGATGCAACAGAACAAACAAGTAGATATGGATATGGCACTGGATTTTGGGATAGTATTATATTTCAGTATGTACCTGGACAAATTCTAGGTTATGACTTCAAAAAATCTCTACAATTTCACCTCACACCCTATGATTTACTGGGTGATTTATACGGCTATTTGATTCCTAATGGCTCTACAGTAACTGGTATTGGAGATTCATTCATGGAATTTGGTTACTTTGGATGTTTGTGTTTTTTACTAATAGGAATTTTATTTAAAAATCTGTGGTTATCCTCAGTTTATTATGAGAGTACTGTTGCTAGACTTCTTTATATGGGAATGGTTAGCCCGGCGATGGTAGGCCTTACACACGGAATAGGACGATTTCTCCAAGAGATGATATTTCAGTTTATTTGTATCAGCTTAGTTGTATTTTTTTCAAAAAATAGATATAGCTTCTACTACATAAAATCAGAAACCTGGAGAATGGATGAATATTAGTATTGGAATATTATTTTCTAGCTATGGACCTTACCACATTGCTAGAGTGAAAGGACTTGTTAACTCACCTCAGATGCTTCACAAAGAAATAGTTGCTATAGAGGTAGCACGTTTTCAACAAGAGTATCCCTGGAAAACAAAAATTAATAATCTAGGTTTTTCAGTAGTTTCTGTAGTTCAAGAGCAAGCTCTTGAGAAATCAAAAACAGTAGAGCTATTCCAAAAGCTTAATCATGTTCTGAAGACGGTGAATCCTAGCGTTATAGCAATAGCTGGTTATTTTCAAATTTCCATGCTCTTTGCACTTGCTTGGTGTTTGTGGCATCGTAAGCCAGCTATTCTTTTTTCGGAAACGACAGAACATGATGCTCCACGTTCTTGGTGGCGAGAAGCACTCAAAAGCTGGATTGTAAAAAGATACAAGTGTGCTTTAGTGGGAGGGCAAGTACATAAGCAATACTTAATTAAATTAGGTATGCCTTCTGAAGCAATATTTTTAGGCTATGACATAGTTGGTAACGACGCTTTTCATCCAGACAAGATTAGACATCTTCCAAGTCCGTTAGTCAAACCTTACTTCTTGGCTATAAATCGTTTTGTACCCAAAAAAAATCTTGCATTTTTGATTTCATGTTATGTAGCTTATCGTAAAGCAATAGGTAATCATAGCTGTGCTTGGGACTTGGTTATCTGTGGCGATGGCGAGCTTCGTCCACAGATTGAGCAACAAATTACTGAGCTTGGAATAAAAGATTACATCCACCTTCCTGGTTTTTTACAACAAGACGAGCTTTTACCTTATTTTGCACATGCTAAATGCTTTATTCATGCCAGTATTCAAGAGCAGTGGGGTTTAGTTGTTAATGAAGCAATGGCTTCCGGACTGCCGGTAATAGTTTCTAAGCACTGTGGCTGTTTTGAAGAGTTGGTGATGGAAGGCATAAATGGTTTTGGTTTTGCCCCAGATAATCAACAGGAGTTGATTAACCTGATGATTAAAATCAGCTCAGGTCAAGTTGATTTACAAGCAATGGGTCAAGCTTCATTAAAGCACATCCAAAAATTTTCTCCAGAATATTTTGCTCAAAATTTATCTAAAGCAATTAACTACGCCACAACACATTAATGAAATAGTTTATGAAAATACTACATATTATTCCTGGAATAGGTTCTGTTTATGGTGGAACTTCCAAAATTGTGATAGAACTTGCTCAAGCAACTGGTTCTTTAGGTTTAAGTGTCGATATCGTAACTACCAACGCTAATGGTTCAACTACTTTAGATGTTCCACTATGTAAATGGATTACAGAAAAATATTATAGAATTCAATATTTTCCCTACTGGAACTTCCTTGATTACAAGATTACCATATCTTTAACGAGTTGGTTGTTTCAACACGTATCAGAGTACGACGTGGTAAATACCCATGCTATTTTCTCTTATCCGGTTTTAATAGCTAATTTGGCTTGTCATCTGCGTCGAGTGCCATATGTCATAAATCCTCACGGTATGCTGGAACCTTGGGCGTTGAATTATAAGGCTTGGAAAAAAAAAGTTTACTTTAGTTTACTAGAAAAGCCTGCATTACAAAACTCTGGGGCTCTAATACTTGCTCCTACTGAAGCTAAGTCAATCAAGGCACTACACCTTAACACTCCAATATTTGCTATTCCTAATGGAGTGCATCCTAGTGACTTTGAAATATCACCTGACTTGGAGCTTTTTTACCAGCGCTTTCCAGATACTAGAAATAAAACACTAATCGTCTTCTTAGGAAGAATTCACCCCAAGAAAGGACTTGATTTACTAGCAACTGCTTTTTCCAGGGTACACCGTCAATTTCCTCAAACTCACTTGATTGTTGCTGGACCAGACAACACAGGATTCCTCCCTACAGTTAAAAACTACTTTGTGAAAGTAAACTGCAGCGAAGCTGTCACTTTTACAGGTATGCTCACAGGCTCCATAAAATACGCAGCTCTAGCTGCTGCTAGTATCTATGTTGCTCCTTATTATTCTGAAGGTTTCAGTATGTCTATTTTAGAAGGTATGGCAGCTGAACTACCTTGTGTCATTACGGTTGGTTGTAATTTTCCTGAAGCAGGTCTAGCGCAAGCAGCGTATATAGTTGATATTGATGCTAATGCAATTGCTAACGCATTGATTCAGTATTTAAGCAATCCTCAACAAGCAAAAGATATGGGAAAGCGCGCTCGACAATTCATCTTCAATAATTATACCTGGGAGAAAATTGCTCAAAATATAATTAATGCCTACACCAAGATTCTCTCTGAAAAGAGAATTCGCTCTATATAGTAATGGTTAGAAAAAAATGACATCGAATATTCTAAATTCTGATTTCCAATACCAAGATAATACTCTAAGCCATACTTCTTCTTATCTGGCAGTCTCATTGCTATCAATGTTAGCAGAACAAGCTCATTCCGGAGCAAGAATTTTAGACTTGGGATGTGGTAATGGAAGTCTTAGCTATCTAATTTCGCAACAGGGTTATCAGGTTGTTGGTATTGAAGAATCTGTTTCAGGAGTCGCAATTGCTCGTCAGAACTTTCCTGAAGTTCAGTTTATCCAGGCTAGTATCTACGATCAACCCAAGGAAAACCTTTTAGAGGCTTTTGATGTTGTTATTGCTGTTGAAGTTATTGAGCATCTATTCTATCCTAGGGAATTAGTCAGATTAGCTCGAAAATGTCTAAAACCAGAAGGTCATCTAATTCTTACTACGCCTTATCATGGCTATTTCAAAAATCTTATTCTTTCTTTATCAGGAAAAATGGATGGACATCATACTGTTCTTTGGGATGGAGGTCATATTAAATTCTTTTCAGTCAAAACTTTAAAGGAACTTTTACAAGCAGAGAACTACACAAACATTCATTTTAAATTTGCTGGTAGATTACCCTATTTGTGGAAATCAATGCTGTGTCTTGCCTCAGTTCACAAGTTATAGTGTATAAAGAACTTCTCGTAAAGGAGAAGAGCTTTGCTAACTGATATCTTGCACCTAGGTTGTCAGCTAGCCAGCGATTTAAATCGCTGTCTGATAGCTAAAGTCCTCTCAAGAGGACTGCTCAAGAACCTCAGTCCATTTCAATGGAATGCGCGCTATTAGCCCAGAACTTCAGTTCTGGGCGGGATATCGGGCTGATTGAGAATGGTGCAAGATGTCAGCCTCCGACTAGCGCCAAAATGGTGCTAGCAACATATGAAAGAAGCACATTTTTCGGGAGTTCTAAAACCCTTGCTATACAGGCATTCTAAAATGTGCATCTTAGGAGCGCCCGACGGGCAGCGCGCTACCCGTTACTTATGTAGAGAAACTATTATAATAGAATTACCCTGGCAGCTAAAACCGGATTAACAATAGTGTTCTTAAGCCTGCTTAGGAGCGTGGTTCTGGGCTTTGATGGTTACTATATTGGTGAAGTAGCAATGCTACTATCCCGGTCAGAAGATTGTTTTAAATAAGACCAGCCCAGGCCAGGGTATTTACTACTATTTGGTTTAGAGTTAAAATTGACTCTAGCCTACTTTGTTGTGCCACCAAATGTTAACTCGGCGCAAATTTTCACGATTTTCGGTGTTTCTAGCCTTTACAGGTGGTGGAAAAGTTTCTCAGAAGCAGAGACTTTGTTTCTATCTGAAACCCTTTGAAAACTTGATTTTTCAATGAATCAGATTTTGTATAATTACTTAATTTGTATTAAAAAGTAAAAAATTCTATACTTTTATGAAGTATTAATTCTTACTGCTAAACATGTTAGTGGTCGTTGTGTATGATATTCCTGATGATAAAAGACGTACTAAGTTATCCAACTTTCTAGAGGGTTACGGCCGAAGGGTGCAGTTTTCTGTGTTTGAATGTTTTTTAAGCTTGGAGGAAATGCGGCAACTTTTTGAAAAATCGAAGAAATTGGTGAAACCATCTGAGGATAATGTCCGCTTTTACTGGGTTTCACAAGAAGCTGTTTCTAGGGTCTTAACTATTGGTAGTGAAGAACCAACGACACCGCCAAAGTATTACGTGATCTAGATTTTAGAGATATTAAGGAGATTTTGTAACATGGTCATCGACACACTCCGCCAAATCGCTGAAACCCTATATTTTCCGTTGGAGTGTGTCGATTGCTTACAGGGTAAGGTTTTGAGGCTTGTCTGTTGCTCGATTTTCCACAACGTTTATAATGTTTTTCAGGATGGTGTCGATTTGTCGTCTGAAACCCTTACCGTGTAAGGGCTCCTGGACGAACTCCCTACCGATTGGGTTAAATCGGATTAGTTGGAAACCACAGACTGCGCCGTGTTGTGCGTTATGCACTGCCCCCTACCGATTGGGTTAAATCGGATTAGTTGGAAACACTAATCGCCAAATAAACTTGCTCATGTTCTTTATAGACCCTACCGATTGGGTTAAATCGGATTAGTTGGAAACGATCACTAGGGCGCAAAAGCTTTCCTGAAAGACGGCCCTACCGATTGGGTTAAATCGGATTAGTTGGAAACTGCCGGCAAGCTGTGCAGGTGTCTTGATAAGAGCCCTACCGATTGGGTTAAATCGGATTAGTTGGAAACACTTTTATCTTTCGAGAGAAATGTGCAATTGGTATCCCTACCGATTGGGTTAAATCGGATTAGTTGGAAACCAACGAACCCATGAACATTCCTTCGCAAAGTAAAGCCCTACCGATTGGGTTAAATCGGATTAGTTGGAAACTTGAGTAAGCTTTAGCGAAAACGCTAAAATCACCCCAACCCTACCGATTGGGTTAAATCGGATTAGTTGGAAACAATACATAAATTGTTGCAATCAATGAGATAAGCTGGAAACCCTACCGATTGGGTTAAATCGGATTAGTTGGAAACTAGAAGTTGAATTGCCTCCCTCACCCCCTTTACCACCCTACCGATTGGGTTAAATCGGATTAGTTGGAAACCAAATACTGTAGTCAACGGACGTTGGGCAATCTTAAAGACCCTACCGATTGGGTTAAATCGGATTAGTTGGAAACTAGAGGTAGGTGAGCCAATCGTTTGAGATGACTGACCCTACCGATTGGGTTAAATCGGATTAGTTGGAAACGATAACTTCACGTACTTCTTCTATAGAAGTAGTAGAGCCCTACCGATTGGGTTAAATCGGATTAGTTGGAAACAAAGGTTGTTAGATATCCTAACAAACAAGCAAGAAAGCCCTACCGATTGGGTTAAATCGGATTAGTTGGAAACTCTTAGCTCCCAGTCAATCTCATTAAATTCAACCTCACCCTACCGATTGGGTTAAATCGGATTAGTTGGAAACTTTTTAAGTTGCTGAGTGCAGGCCATACAGTAGCTGTGGACCCTACCGATTGCTTATATCTTGCACCTTCAATATAAACGCGGGAGACGCATATCAAGAGTGCTAAAAATATTACGGAGAATGAAAAGTGCTATCTAAGTAAATAGATGTTGTGTATATGACTAAAAAAAAGTGATATTACGTAATGTTTAACAAATGTTGGTATGACACAATATGTTGCGCCAATGATGCGATCGTTGACAAAAGCTGGTGACGGGATTGCAAATGTTGACCAAAACATGAGAAAAAGGGCGTTGAAACATATATAAATTAAGCAAGAACAATGGTTTCAATTCTTGCCCACGGTTGGTACTTTCATTTATTGCTTATGTTTTAGCGCACTGGGCTTATTTATCGATCGCCACTACAGATTTACCCGATTGGGGACAAGCAGCACAAATTGCATTTCAAACCTTCTTTCCACAATTACTTCTGTCTTATTTTTTACTTGAACTTGAACGAATACGTCCAATTGCACTTAGTCATGGAATTGACATTCAAATTTCCAGGTGCAAGATATAAGCTAACCGAGAGTTCTCCCGATAAGGCGTCTGGCTTCAGCAGTTTTGAAGTTTAGTAAAATTCTATTACAGATTACCACGGTAAATTCACTTATAGGGAGTTCTAGAAAATAAGCAGTATCCGTGAATTTGCGGGCGGCATTATTTGTTTACGTGTGTTATGTTTTCCTCATTTAAGTGAGATGAATTGTGATTATCTTGAGATGGTTTGTTACAAAACCAAAATATTGTCATGATAGAAAATATAACTCCTTTGATCCTCACTTTTAATGAGGCTTCAAATATTTCTCGTACTCTCGAGAGCTTAACCTGGGCAAAAAGAATTGTTATTATTGACAGCTACAGTACCGATAAAACCTTAGAAATTCTCCGCCTATATCCACAAGTTGAAGTATTTCAAAGAAAATTTGACACTCATGGAATGCAGTGGAACTATGGTTTGGAGAAGATTACATCTGATTGGGTGCTTTCTCTTGATGCCGATTACATTCTCACGGAAGAACTTATCAATGAGATTCAAAAGTTACCTTTAAACCCTTCTGTAGAGGGCTACTTTGTCCGATTCAAATACTGTATCTTTGGCAAACCATTACGTAGCTCTCTGCTACCACCTCGTCAGGTACTTTTTAGAAAAGCCAAAGCTATTTATATAGATGATGGGCATACTCAATTGTTAAAGGTTCAAGGTGAGTCTGCTCAACTTTCTTCCTATATCTATCACGACGATCGCAAACCTCTTAGTCGTTGGTTAGGCTCCCAAGATAACTATATGGTTATGGAAGTTAAGAAGCTACTGGAGACACCCAAAAGCGAACTGAGTTTAGGCGATCGCATTCGCAAGCAAAAAATCTTAGCCCCCTTCATTATCTTTTTTTATTGCCTTATCTTTAAAGGAGGTATTTTCGACGGTTGGCATGGCTGGTACTATGCTTTCCAACGCACATTAGCAGAGACACTACTATCTATTCGTTTAGTTGAGTACGAAAAACTCCAGAAACAGGACATATAAAATCAACTTTTTTGCTACTGCCTTATTCCCATGCGTTTAGATAGTTATACTGTTGGTACTTACAGCCCTGGAGTGCCTTACTGGAAACAACTTCTGTGGTACTTTATAGGATCCCCTTTAGTAGAGAGCCATTTACTTCCTATATCAGCCTTTAAGGTTTGGTTACTCCGCTGTTTTGGAGCACAAATCGGTCGAAAAGTTCGTATTAAGCCTGGAGTAAGGGTGAAGTTCCCCTGGCGTTTAATTGTAGGCGATCATGTATGGATTGGTGAATATACTTGGATCGACAACCTTGCTACTGTCACAATCGAAAGTCATGTTTGCCTATCTCAAGGCGTCTACCTATGCACCGGAAATCATGATTGGAGTCATCCCTCTTTTGAATTAGTTCCTGCGCCAATTTACATTCAACAAAGTAGTTGGATCGCAGCTAAATCGATCATCGGTCCAGGAGTTATTGTTGGTACAGGAGCAGTGCTGACGCTAGGTGGAGTTACTGGACGCTCGTTAGAAGCTATGACAATTTATGCAGGTAATCCAGCTCAACCTGTCAAGAAAAGAAAGTTGTAGACTGTTAAATCGATTTTTTACTCTCGACTGTTCCCTCCATAACATTTTATTTCCCGTGTACTGTACTAGATACACATTCTTTTACAGGAGCAAGATTTTGCCCATTTCCATTTTTCAAGTTATTAGACGCACGTGTTATTACGGCTCTATTAGTCAAAGTATTTTTATCAGATGTTTGAGAAACTGGCTGTGTCTTTTCTTGGATATAAAACGCCTCCTGTGGTGGAACCGACAAAACCTCATCTTTTTGAGCAGGCTCCGCATTTGCTTTTGCATACCCTCCTACCAAGAGTGATAGTGCCAGTGTTACTAAGGTTAGCTTAAGTACGCTTGAGGTATTGAATTTAAATTGGTCTTGCATAAATTTACTCATGATGTTGTGTAGTGTGTGCTTTAAGTTACAAATAAATTTAAGTAGGTATTCGATTTAATTTAGTATGTATGTGTCTACACTGTAGATTACAGCGATTTCGGAAAGAACTAAAAAAGTTTGCGCATATTCATCAATACTTTAAGTAGCGATCGCAAGAAACACTACTGAAAACGTACTTATACTGAAATGAAGACAATAATTACTCCTTAAAGATACATCGATGTAATAAGTGTAATAAAAGCGCTAATTATTACCAGTAAACGTTTTTGTTTTTAAAATACGTCAGTGTAGCCTTTTCGTATTTGTATTAATTTTAACTCTTTAAATAGAATTAGTCATCAACTTTTAGATAGATCTACGAATGTATTGAAGATCTGTCGACTTCCCGGTTAAGGCTGGGAACTCCTAACGGGAAAGGGTAAGACTGCGATACCTTAGGTTCTTACCTCTACTTCGGTTGACAGAGAAGACATTCAACTTGTTATTGCTAGTATTTATGTAATAGGTTGCTGTGTATTCAATTTGTATATCAGACGAGGGCATTCCGTCCCGCAGTACAATAATTTTCCGCCTTCCTCTCACACAAGATAGCTTCACATCAGCTTAGTGTATTAATTAAATCTATATGTTGCCCCTAATCTTTACTGCTCAAATTAACATTTCCCCTCACTCTCTGCCTAGTCCACTTTTTGTCACACCGAACTCTCATCAAAAAGTTGACAACTCTCGACAAAAGCAGCAGATCCAGCAACAAGAAGAACAACTAAATACACAACAAAGACGCTACGAATTGAAAATACAGGATCTGCAATCTCTTCCTTCCTCAAGAATAGACTGTCATCCCATATCAACACCGGTTCCTGGTGTTGATCCAGATCCCATTTCCTGTTCTAGACCATGAGCTACCTTGCCTTGGTTTGACAGCGTTAAAACAACAACTATCCATGTAGATATTTCTTTTGCATTAACCAGCAAGTTTACATCTAATTATAGAGCGGTTTAACAGATCGCCTTAAATCTATGCTAATCTATGCATATCTTGTTTAAACATATATTATGCATAGATTAGATGATTTACTTCAAATTGGCGATGCTGCAAAATTAAAAGGAGTCAGTATTGACACCCTGCGTCGATGGGAAAAAGCAGGCAAGATACAAGCAATAAGGACAGAAGGTGGGCATCGTCGTTATAAAGTAGCCGATTTATTAAAAATAGATAACCCTAATTTGAGATATACGGTAATCTATGGAAGAGTTAGCACACTTGACAAAAAAGAAGATTTAGTGCGTCAAATAGGAGTGCTAGAGCTTTACTGTCAACAACAAGGATTCAAAGAAGTTTGTACTTTACAAGATATAGGCTCTGGACTTAATTACAAAAAAAGAGGTCTGTTGAAACTAATCAATTTGTTGCAGCGCAACGAAGTAGAAAGACTGGTCATAACTGATAAAGACAGGTTATTGAGATTTGGTTCTGAACTAATATTTGCTTTATGTGAGAACAATGGAACTGAAGTAATTATTTTAAATAAGCCGGTTGAACAAGAGCCAGAGCAAGAAATTGTAAGCGATGTTTTATCGATAATTACTGTCATGTCAGCTAGGTTATACGGGAAACGCTCTAGAAGAAACTTGAAAGCCATGAAAGCAATGCACGAGTGTGCTGAAAATATTTTAAACATAGATATTGACAGCTAAATCTATGCAGAATATAATAAAAAATAGATTTGATCGATAAAAACATGGCAAAAAAGAACAAGAAACAACAGACAACTGAACAAACCTACACACAAGTTATCCCTGTTGTTTCTTGTTCCGACGAAGCACAGGTAAGTAAAATAATGCACTTGTGCGGTATCCCAAGAGCTTTAACGTACAACAAATTAGGCTCGTTGCAAGGCTGGAGCGTTCATTGGAAGCAGTCTGATCCAATTATCAGAACAATAATGAAACCATCTGATATTGGATTACCAGCTAAGCTTTGGGAGTGGTCAGTCAATGACACAATGAAAGCCATATCAGCCCAACAAGATGCAGCAAAAGCTGCAATATCGCGCCAAATATGGCAAAAGCATCCAATGCAATCTAGCCAAAGGCAAAGAATAGATTGGCTAGCAGCTAATAAAAAAGCTAAGAAACAAGAAGCGCTAGAATTATTCCCGCCTTGCGAAATAGAACTAGAACGCAACAGATTACTAGATTTGCTTAGGAATGACCCAACTGGCGACAAGTGGTTGCATCGTAAGTTTCGCTCTCAGTACTTGAAAGGGCATACATTTGTACGAAATCAAGTTGTTTTCCAAGGACAAGCTTATACCTGCAAAAGAATCAATCGCCATTCTATTGAACTACAGGTTCAAAGCTTAGAAACTGGCAAAAGAATCGCTCTTAATCTAAGATCTCGTTATATTGTAACTGGTCAAATTCGCTTGATTCGTAACGAGTATGGCTTGCTTGAAGTTCATTGCACTCGTACACGTACTCTTGTTCTTCCTGAAGGTAAGCCTACCCAAAAATTAGGGCTAGACAAGGGCTACACTGAAGGGTTTTATACTTCTGAAGGACAAGTGATCGCACAGGGTCTTGGCAAGCTGATGACCAAAAAAACTGAACGAATCACTCGCACTAATCGCAATCGTTACAGGATGCGATGCTTTGCTCAAAATCTTAAGCCACACGATCCGGTCAAAGCTGCAAGGATTTTAGAAAATAATCTTGGACACAAAGTCAAATCTCGCAAGCTTCAACGCGAGAAAGATACAATAAGGAATTTCATTCGCAGAGACTTGAGACGCAATATCTCATCACCTGTCGATATTATCTGCGAAGACCTCACTCAACCCATTAAAGGTAAACAACAAGCAAAGCGCATCAATCGAAAGTTGAACCAATGGATGAAGGGTGAGCTACAAGCTTCACTAGAGAAAATCTCTTTGGAGACTGGATCAACAATATCAGTGGTTAATCCAGCTTATACGTCGCAAATTGATCACCAGACTGGGACGCTTTTAGGTCGTCGGGAAGGGGATCGTTTTATCTGCTACACAGGGGACGTAATTCAGGCTGATTTGAATGCGGCGATAAATATCCGTTTTCGAGGGCAGGATAAGCAAATCACCCTCTATATGAGAGCGAGTGAGGTGCAAGCGGTCTTAATTGATCGCACTGTTCGATATTTAGCTTCAATTGGTCATTCAGTGGCGACAGCGTTAGACCTTGGATGGTTACATTCTAAGTTTAAGACCATTGCCATACAATGTGAAGAGAAATATCACCTACAGGGGTAGTAGGTACGCTTAAGCTCTAATTTGGGAAACTCAAGCCTATTGTTGATAACGTGCAAAAGCCACGACCAAGTTAGAAGATAGCAGCAATTAAAGACAAATTTACTTCATTGCATAGCTTTAAGTAGATTTAGTTTACCCCTATACAGTGCAAGCAGTTCGTATAATAGAGTTAACTTGTTCAATAGTTCTAGCACTCATATCAAAAAGTGCTAATTATCATGTTAAAAAAGGTTGTGCATCTTAAGATACTTAAAAGTTTAGTAGGAGTTTTAGGAGTCGGTTGTTTAATAGCTTCGTTTACTGCATCACCCGCATATTCACAAACATACTCGCAAAATAAGCCGAAAGTACAATCGCAATATAGAATCATACCTAGCAATGGATACGAAAGCGTACCTAGTGCTAGACCGAGTACGATTAACACTGCACCCAATGCTAGAGTCTTAAACTCTACAGGTCATGGGATTAGAACCGTACCCCATTCTAGAGGGCTTGATTCCAGAGGATATTATAGGGCTAGACCTACACCAAGTTCTGAAATCTTTGGCTCTACAAGCGAGATCAATAATATTGGCGGCGACGTGACTTATCCGTATGGTTCACGAGTATATCATAATGGCGTTGTCCAGACACCTTCAGGCCAATTAGTTCCACCGGCGGTAAGTACAGATCATGGTAATGGTACTAAGACTTTCTACTATCCTGATGGTTCCCGTATTGATACTAATGGTAGTAAAATCCCCTCTACAGGAGTCCTGATCAAATAAGTACTTTGTCTCATTCTGAAACCCTAAATGATAAAGCCTGCATATGCAGGCTTTATTTGTGTAGCAAAAGAACAAAGTACACCAGCTTGCTAACCATAACAGTAGGTAGGAGTAATATTATTTATATAAAGTTTCGTAAAGTGACTTACAAGGCGTGTAGAACGATACTATGTATCTTTGTGAATCTAACAGCAGGGAACAAAGGAGTCACAGATGTTGTATGAAACCTTAGGGTTTTATTTAACGGATATTTTTCATGTTGCTTTAACAACTCTGAATCTAAATATCATTGGTATTCTATTATTAATTCTTTGCTTATCGGCTGTTTTGTTCTACTGCTACGGAATTTATGCTGCGATCGCCTTTCGCCGTTGTGATCCTATAAACCCAGATTTCCACCCGCCAGTCACCATCCTCAAGCCAATTTGTGGCCTAGACAGCGATACCTATAAAAATTTAGCATCGTTTTGCCGACAGGATTACCCAGATTACCAAATAATCTTTTGCGTCCGTGAGTCTCAAGATCCTGGAATAGCAGTAGTCAAGCAGATTATACAGGAATTTCCAAAACTCGATATTCACCTAGTAGTTAGCGATCGCACCATCGGTACAAACTTTAAAGTGAGTAATCTAGAAAATGGTATACAAGCTGCAAAACATGAAATCTTGCTAATTGCTGATAGTGATATTCGAGTCGGATCTGATTACTTACAAAGAGTTGTCCAACCATTACACGATTCTAGCGTCGGAGTCGTCACCTGTTTGTACCGTACAATAGCACAAGGATGGGTAACGACCTTAGAAGCTATTGGAACCGCTACAGACTTTCATGCAAGCGTCTTAGTCAGTAACCAACTGCAAGGTATCAAGTTTGCTTTTGGTTCCACCATAGTGATCCGTAAAGAAGTGCTTCAGAAGATCGGTGGATTTGGCGCGATCGCGGATTATTTAGCAGATGATTATCAACTCGGTTATCTACCAGCACAAGCAGGGTATAAAGTCTTGCTTTCCAACTATATTGTTGAACACGTACTAGCACCGAGCACAATTATTAATGCTATCAACCACCAGAGTAGGTGGATACGTTGTGTTCGAGTTTCTCGCCCTTGGGGTTACGTGGGACTGATTTTTACATATGGAACCGTTACTAGCTTGTTATTGCTAATAACAACAGGTGGATCAATACTAAGCTGGATTGTGCTAATCATAACTTGGATAGCACGATTAATAGTGGGCTGGGTTGTTGGTGTTAAAATTCTCAATGATCCGGTTGCTAAAAAATATCTTTGGCTTATTCCTATAAGAGATTTAATCAGCTTTGCAATTTGGTGCTATGGATTTTTTGGTACCACAGTTGAGTGGCGTGGGAGACGACTGAGATTGACTAAAGAAGGGAAATTAGTCCCAATATAATTTTTCCTCTATCATTGATACTTAAAAAAGTAAAAAATTTCTTCCTTGGGACAGGCAAATACTGTTACCAATTTCCAACTCATAGCTATTTTTATTTCAGGGTGTAGTTATTACAAATAAGAAACTCCCACGCATCACTTTACTGAGCGAGATTGATTTATATGGGGCATCATTTGTTATCTTCTGTTTTCTTGGCACTTTCATCCAATGTTGATAACTTTGCTATAGGTATTGCCTATGGGGTCAAGAGAATAAAAATAGGTATATCAGGTAACTTTATTATTGCCATATTCTCCAGCCTAGGCACCTATTGTTCTATGTCGATAGGAGCAATTCTAGCTAAATTTTTATCTCACAATTTAGCTAATCTCTTAGGTTCTGGTGCTTTGGTAGCGATTGGAATCTGGGGTATATGGGATGCCATAATAACAGAAAGAAAAGAAAAGAGAAGAAAAAATAAATCTTCTGTTAACGAACTTTCCTACACAACCTTTATTAACGAGCCAGAAAGAGCAGATTTGGATAAATCTCGGCTCATTGATGTTAGAGAATCTCTAACCTTAGCGTTCGCTTTAACAATCAATAATATAGCCGGTGGGGTAGGAGCAGGTCTATCTGGTGTAAATATTTTTATTACTACTTACCTTACATTTGTACTTAGTATAACAGCAATCTTTTTTGGATACTTTTTAGGTGCAAGGTTCACAGCCCAAATGTCTGGAAAAATCACAGGAATTTTATCAGGATGTTTAATAATATGTATTGGAATATATGAATATTTTAGCTTAATCCGACAGAAGCCCCACGTCTGAATCCGGTACTCCGGATCAGCGTGGGATGAATGACGGGCGGTGAGGAAGACACCCGTGACCAAAGTTGACTACTACTCAACCAGGGAAAGGGGTGGAGGGCAGAATCGCCAAACTATGCACGGACACATAGACCACTTCTCCTTCTAATGGGCTGAACTTTGTTGACGTTAACAACCTTATTCGCAACACTCTTGTAGTTGGCTAACTTAACGCCAGATCCTAAGTTTTGCATTCCAACGACTCGATAAACATTATTTTCAAACATCACGTAATCATTGGGGTTGTAACGGTAACGTTGCTTTTTGATGCGTCGTTGACCCTTGGAGACTTTTAATCCCCGATAAACTCTCAAGTTTTCTCCGGTTAAGTTTTTGTTGCGGGTACGTCTACCAGAATTCAAGATAGAACCACCAACTTTTTCTCCTGTACGTTTATCGATGTATTTAGCGTCGTAAAACTGTTCCATTGACCTTTTATGACGACGAATTTGTTCAATCATCAAAGGTTCTATTCTTTGCTGAGTCTCACCTCCAGCAATAATAAAAGCATCATTGTGGTGACTTTTTTCGAGTTTCAATTCAACCCGAGTAAAGTCTGTTTCGTAGCCGAAAGCTTGTTTTGCGCCAAGATCCTCAAGTATTCGCTTGTAGATCGTAGACATGAAAGTTTCTGCTTTAAATGACTTAACTTTTGGTTGCCATCCGTGCAAAAGCTTTCCTTTTTTGTGATTGGGTGAGCTATGACACTTGTCACAAAGAGTAATTAAGTTGCTGGGTCTATTGCTTCTATCTGCGGGATTCTTCCAATAGCCAATATGGTGAACTTGAAGAACTTTGTCAGCCAGATTATTTTTGCAATCAGGGTTTTGGCACTTGTACCCGTCGCGATGACGAATGTAGTTTGTTAAGTTTCTGTATCCTAGCTGTTCTCCTTGTTGGTATCCTTCCCCTTGAATGTCAGGGTTTTTGATTTTCTGAATATCAAACTTTGCTGTTTCTACCGTTATCTTGGTGATAGGTAGCCTAGATTTGACACGTTCTACAAACCGCAAATGGGTATCTAGTTTGTGTTGAATTGATGGGGCTAACCAGCCATCATTACGTTTACGATTGTCAAACCGTTTAGCGCGATGGCGTAACAAGCAGCGACGGGTTCTACGATATTTCTGTTTTTCAGTGATGCGCTCTGACACCCCGTCTAAAAGTTCTACCTCTCCACCAATCAACTCCTCTTTTTCTGTAATAGCGCTAAACCCAACATGTTTATAGCCAGCGTCGATCCCTAACGAAATAGGTTGCTTGTAGCCACTACTGCCGTAAATCAACTGAATCGTAAACGGATCTCTTCCTACAATCTTGGCTTTACCTGATTGTAAAAGAATTCGCGCTTTTCTTGGCGTTGTTGGCATTAACGGTTGTCCGTGTTTATTGATAACTAATACGAGCATGTTTTTTGTTTGAACTAGTAATGAGTTCGACCCTTGCGGGTGGTGTCCTTTGCCAATGTTTAACCAGGTTTTACGTTAAAGACACTTCCCCTCTACCTGTAGGAATGTTTAATCTTAACCGTATTGTCGCGGAGCTAGAACGCGGGTCGCTAACCCTATACCCCGGAGTACCTATATATTCTGCTTAAACGTAGTAGTCCTTGCATATTGGACTACTGAAGCTAATGACGCGCTTCTAAATTTCTTCAGAAGCCCAGACTTACCCCGCAGGGGAAGTGTGTGGAGTCGTCACTTGAAATTTATCAGAATGCAGGAGTCAGAATTCATCCTCCTGACTCCTGACTCCTGACTCCTGTATTCTATTTATTACAAGTCATTTACTTAGCTAGTCCCACCACACTTCCCATAGAACGCGCCCAATTTTGGGGTTCCATAGCATCCATTACTGCACTTGGTTCATAACCACAGTGAACCATGCAATCTGCACATTTGGGGTTACCACTAGCATGACCGTATTTGCTCCAGTCAGTATCTTGCAAAAGCTCCTTAAAGGTAGCGTAATGACCTTCATTTAGCAAATAACAGGGTTTTTGCCAACCGAGAACACTATAACTAGGGCTACCCCAAGGTGTACAATCATAATCCTTCTCACCGGTGAGAAAATCTAAAAATAGAGGACTGTGATTGAAGTTCCAATTTTTCTTACCAGCTTTGAAAGGTGATAAAATTTCTCGGAAAAGGGCTCGTGTCTGCTCACGTTTCAAAAAATGGTCTTGATCTGGTGCCCATTCATAACTGTAACCAGGGGAAACTGTTATACCATCTGTATTAAGAGTTCCGAGGAAGTCAAAGAATTCCTGCATTTTTTTCGTATCAACGCCCTGGAAGACTGTGGTGTTAGTAACAACACGAAAACCTTTAGCTTTAGCAGCACGAATAGCTTTAACTGCAATATCAAAGACACCTTTACGATCAACACACTGATCATGCCATTCCCTCCACCCATCTAAATGGACGTTAAAAGTCAGGTAAGGAGAAGGTTCAAATTTATCTAAACTTTTTTCTAATAACAAGCCATTCGTACATAGATAAATTATCTTTTTCCGCTTAACTAATCCCCGAACAATTTCATCAATTTGTGGATGCAGCAGCGGTTCTCCTCCAGGAATTGAAACAACAGGTGCACCGCACTCTTCTACTGCTGCAAAGCACTCTTCAGGTGTTAAGTTCTTTTTCAGAATTTCTGTTGGGTGCTGAATTTTTCCACAACCATTACAAGCCAGATTACAGCGAAATAGTGGTTCCAACATCAAGATTAAAGGAAAGCGTTTACGTCCCAAAAGACGCTGCGTAACCAAATATTTCCCGACTTCTAAAGCTTGTTGAAATTGAATTGCCATTCTCTTTTATCACTCCTCTTTTAATCAGTTGTTGTTAGTTATGGGTGAGATTCTCCATCAATCACTAATTGCTAACAACTTCCTTTACATACCCGTGAGACACAAACCAATCTACAGCATCTCGAAGTGCTGTTTTCAAAGAGGATTGGGGTAGACCCAACTCTCTTACCGCTTTTGATGCATCATAATACATTGGGTGCTCAGCCATGCGGACGCCATCTAGGGGCACAGAAGGCAGTTTACCAATTGGCGCGAGGATTTTTTCATCAATCCACGCGACGGTGAGGGGTAACCAACTAGGTACAGTTCGTTGGGGAGCCTTCAAACCCGTTATGTGAGCAAGTTCATCGAGTAATTCTTTTAGAGTCCAGTTTTTATGACCTAGGATGTAGCGATCGCCGGACTTTCCATGTTGCAAAGCCAGCAAATGTCCCCACGCCACATCCCTTACATCAATAAAATTTAGTCCTGTATCCATATAAGCGGGCATTTTCCGTCGCAAAAATCGCAAGATAATATCCCCTGTAGGGGTAGGTTTAATATCACCTGGACCAATTGGACTACTCGGATTAACTACAACCACCTCCTGACCACCACGAGCTGCTTGCAAAGCTTCTTGCTCAGCTAAATACTTAGACTTCTTATAGTGCCCTACAAGTTCCTCTATTGGGCTTTGATAAGTTTCATCTACAACCATACCTGATGCACCCGTACCAATTGCTGCTACCGAACTCGTGTAAACAGTGCGCTCAATGCCTGCTTTCTTAGCACATAACAACACGTTGCGCGTCCCTAATACATTGTGACGATAAAGCACCTGTTGATCTTTCTGCCAAAGGGAATAATGAGCAGCAACATGAAACAGGTATTGACAATCTACCATATGTTGCCATAAATCAGAGTCATTTAAGTCACCTTGTACGAGTTCGATCTGCGTAGCCTGTAAGTTATCTAGTCGGCTGCTTTTACGTGCCAAGGCTTTTACAGTGTACCCCTCTTGCAGTAATAACTGTACTATATGACCACCGATAAAACCCGTACCACCAGTGACAAAAACTTTTTTCGATTTTGAAGTACTCATTTTTTTCGTGGAAACCAATCATCCAGAATAGTGTAGATTACTGGCACCACGATCAAGCTGAGGACAGTCGAACTAACTAACCCTCCAGCTATTGCTACAGCCATAGGCGATCGCAACTCGGAACCTGCCCCTAAACCCAATGCTATGGGCACCATCCCTAAAATAGTAGCGGCGGTTGTCATCATGATCGGTCGCAGTCGAACTGGAGCTGCCTTTAAAATAGCTTCTGTACGATTCAATCCCGATTTGCGCAATTGATTGATATAGTCGACAAGCAAAATTGCATTTTTATTACTTAAGCCCAGTAAAAACACAAAACCGATCAACGAGATCATCCCAAAGTCGCTCTTAGTCACCAGCAGGGACAGCATTGCCCCTACCAATGCTAAAGGCAAAGATATCACAATAACTAAAGGATCGATCCAACTTTTAAATAACCCAATTAATACAGCAAGAATACACAATACTGATAGACACAAGGTCGTACCAAAACTACTGAAAACATCGCTACTGCGACCAGAGTCTCCTCCTAAATCCAACGACACGCCAGGAGGCAAAACTGCTTTAGCTTCAGCTACTAATTTATCAGTAGCATTACCCAAGGATATATCTTTTCCTAAGTTTGCGCTCACATAGACTACCCGTTGATTGTTGTGACGGTCGATCTCAACAACGTTTGCTTGTGAGTTAGCTACGCCTGTAACTGTCACATCAGCGAATCCAGGCATTTTTGTAATACGTGCTTTGATTGCATTTGCTGCTTTGCTCAAAGAGTTCAGATCATTTCCTTTTAAAGCAATTTGAAGGGGTTTTTGACCGCCAGAATCATCTACGAATTGAATATCTTCCACACTGGTGGTTACCCCAGCAAGAGAAGGTAAAGATGACCGTAACTTGTCTTGTACTTCTGAAGTCTTGATTTTACGGTCATTTTTCAACTTCACATATAGCTTGCCCTTATTCGGTTCACCCTGGCGAGAACCCACGATCGTAAATACTGTTTCTACTTCAGGTGACTTTCTGACGACTTCCTCTAGCTTCTTGGCGACTTGAAGAGAATCTTCCAGAGGGTTAATTGAGGGTTGCGATTGTAAATTCTCTTGTTGTTGAAAATTAGGCAAGGGAGCCGAATAAACAATGTTGAACTCTCCTCTATCTAATTTAGGAATAAACCCTTTGGGGATCAGCGGGATCAGCCCTATACCGGCAACAAAGCTAAGGACAGCTAATGCTACAACTATCTTGCGATGACTAAGAGACCATTTTAGTAAGTGTCGGTAAAATAGATTAAAGCCTTGATTTAAATTTTCTTTTTTATCTTTGTGACTATGACGAGATGATTTAGGTCTGATCCAGTGGATAGCTAAAACTGGCGATAAAGTACGAGCAACCAACAA
Source organism: Aetokthonos hydrillicola CCALA 1050 (assembly GCF_017591665.1). Lineage (GTDB taxonomy): Bacteria > Cyanobacteriota > Cyanobacteriia > Cyanobacteriales > Nostocaceae > Aetokthonos > Aetokthonos hydrillicola. The sequence continues at coordinate 55,443 of NZ_JAAKGC010000017.1, forward strand.
AGAAGTGAGCATCGCTGCGGAAACAGTGATACCAAAAGGCTTGAAGAATTGACCAATTACCCCACCCATCAAACCTATCGGCAGAAAGACAGCTACTGCTGTAAACGTTGCGGCTGTAACTGTTAATCCAATCTCATTGGTAGCCGTAAGGGCAGCTTGTCGAGGCTTTTCTCCGTCTTCAACGTGCCTTATAATATTTTCTACATCAACGATCGCATCGTCAATAATGATCCCAATTACCAAAGCTAAAGCTAACAGAGTGATTGTTTCTAGGTTAAAACCATAGATAGCCATCACAATGAAGGTTCCCAGAAGAGATGTCGGGATCGCTAGCGCAGAAATGAAGGTAGCTTGCCAGTTTCTCAGAAAAGGAAAAATGACTATTACTGACAGAGCGATCGCTTCAATCAGAGCGTCTATTGTGGATTGAGTCGCTTTACGGATGTACTCTGCTTGAGTTGCGGCTAAGCTTAAGCGAACATCTGGCAGCGTAGACTGCAATTTTTGGACTTGTTGTTCAACTTTACTAACTACATCTAGGGTGTTAGCATCACCCCGTTTAATAACTTGAAAAGCTAAAGCGTCTCTACCATTGAATCGTATTAACGTCGCTCCCTCTTGTGGGACGGTAGGACTTGATGCTATCTGCTGATTAGATGCGCTTTCATCTCCTAACAAATCAACTTTAAGTACTCCTGGTAGTTTTTTGATTGGTGATAGAATTTGGTCTTGAACTAACTTGGTCAGTTCAGTTAAATTGCGTGAGGAGCTTTCTACCACATAGCTGATCGCGGCTGATTCATTTAAGTTTAAAGGAATAATTTTGAAGGCTGCCCCGTTTGTCAGTTTTAAGAGCTTGATTGCTCTTTTGACTTTTTGGGTTGATTCCTCCAAGTTAGTCCCTACAGCAAAAGACAGACTAACAGCAGTCTGTCCAGGATACGTGGAGGAGTTAATTTCCTCAAGTCCTTCTATGGAGTGAAGCTGCTGTTCTATTGGTTTCGTAAGCTTTGTCTCGGTATCCAGAGCGGTTGTCAGTGGTGCTGTAGCGTTTACGACTACGACTGGAAAGGTAATATCTGGAAACAAAGCATACTTCAGGGAGCTGAAAGCCAAAACCCCAGCCACTGCGACTGCAATCCAAAAACTGAGCGTCAGCCAGGAATATTGAATAGCTAATCTAGAAATATTAAACCGCTCTCTTACGGATATAGGGCGCTTAGGCTTTACCATCATGGGGTATAATTATTACTAACTTTCAATTGTATGATTTATTGGCTGCTTTCGCAGGTTATCCGGGATACTATTGAGGGTGTCTTGATGCACAGTAGTTGAATTACTAGTTGTCTAGTATTCCCTGAGAATTGCGGAAAAATAACACGAGTAACGCTCAGTGCTGCTTTTATCTTAGAACAATTAATACAACACTTTTAAGCTATATTTACATATAGTTATAGATTATATTTTTGGCGCTTGTGTTCCTGCTAAAGATTGAGATTATTAATACAAAACAGTGTAATCAGCGTAGCTTCGCCATTGCAAGGGTTAATACCAATAGCACAAGTTTGTATTTTTCACTCTGGCTGAGATGTTAATTAATTCTTAATTAAGAAAACATTTTTGTTATAAAGTGTGTAATTTCTAGAAATTAGCTTAACTCTTCCCTAATGTGTGATATGAATGCATGATTTTAATTTGGTTTCAACAATTTTGGTTTGTAAAGGGGTAGAGTACAAGGCTGTATGTCGCGGATTGAACCGTGCTACAAGCTCTAGATTACCTTCGGTTACACCGATTCCCGTTGGTATTAAGTCTACAACTAGATACCTGGCAACATGGCAACAGAGTGGACAGTTTTTAAATTATCCACAGCCTAGCGTGTTAGTCATGGGTCTTTGTGGTGGTTTGAATCCCCGCTACCAAGTAGGCGATATTGTTTTGTATCAGAATTGTGTGTACGACGCAAATGGAACTTATGAGTCGCAACGTTGCAACTACTCTTTATCAGAGTTACTTAACTCCCGTCTGCAAAAACAGGTTCCGATTGTGAAGGCGTTGACGAGCGATCGCGTTGTTTCCTCAGCAGCAGAAAAAAGTGACTTATTTCAGAGATCGGGGGCTGATGTTGTCGATATGGAAGGGTTTGCTATCTCAGAATTCTTTAAACAAGCTGGGGTTCCAGTAACAATGCTGCGAGTGGTAAGCGACGATTGCCACCACGATCTTCCTAACTTTACCTCAGCGCTGAGTCCCGACGGTTCACTTCAACCTTTACCAGTAGCCATAGCAATGCTGCGACAGCCAATAGCTGCTACTCGACTAATTCGGGGTTCACTGGGAGGATTACGAGTTTTGGAGCAAGTAACAACTTTATTATTTTCAAGATAATTTTCCGCTTTACAGTAAAATTATCTAAGATTCAAGAAAAATTCACAAACCCAGGTAGAATTTCCGGCATGACCGCCTTTCGATTTTAATCGATTGATGCGGGATCAACAGCGAATTCTAAATCATCGGTGCTAATGGCTTCTGCATTTTTTGAGGGTACTAGTGTACTAATATCCTCAGTTCTGGTGTGCGTTTACCGTGAACTTTTAACCAGAAAAATTCCCATGAACCGCCTAACAAAGACCCTTTTATGTAGCTTGCTGGCGCTAAGCACTGCTATGCCGGCTGCTGCTGGTAACTCAGCGGATAATCGTTACACAGAAACCCGCTTTGTAGCTAATAAAGCATCCTACAAACCCGAAACAGTCGATCCCAAATTAATAAACGCTTGGGGTATTGCCATTCGCCCTGCAGGTGCAGGTGGACATTTCTGGGTTGGGGGAAAAAATATAAGCTTCGAGTATGTCGGTGATGTTCAAGCTTCTTCTGATCCCACGTTGCGCAGGCTGACCACTGATCCCCAACTCACCTATGTTAGCTTACCCGTTGGCGGCGATGATAACACTGCCACTGGCGTAGTGTTCAGCGACAGCACGAACAACTTTGTCATTACCCAACAAGTAAAAAACGCCGCACCGATCACTGCACCAGCTAAGTTTCTGTTTGCTAGTGATGGTGGTATTATCTCTGCCTGGACAGAACGCAAAAAGATTGATGGTACGTTTGATAGACCCCTAGAAGCTGTAGCAGTGATTGATCAATCTAAGGACGGCGCGCAGTTTTTTGGACTGGCTGTCAACAAAGATTACAGCCGCCTCTATGCTGCTGACTTTGGGGCGCACCCTGGGATCAAAGTCTTTGATGGTCAGTTCAAACCTTTACCTATTTACTTCGAGCAGCCGTTTGATACCAACAAAAACGGTCAGGTTGATCCTGGTGAATACGCGCCATTTAACATTCAAGCATTGACCACACCCCAAGGAGAAAGCCACCTCTTTATCACCTACGCGAAAACGCAAGCATGTCCCAAAGAGGAAATTGCTAAGGGTACTTGTGCCAAAGGGGAGTTATTCGCAGGTGAAGAAGACACCAGCAAACCAGGACAGGGTCGCCTTGCCGAATTCACCGAAGATGGTAGGCTAGTTGCAGTATGGAAAGATGGTGGCCGCTTAAGTGCACCGTGGGGTGTTGCGTTCGCACCGAATGATTTTGGTGCTCTCTCAGGTATGCTGTTGGTTGGTAACTTTGGTGATGGTCACATCTCAGCATTTGACCCCACAACCCGCCAGTTCCGAGAATTTATGCGCAATGAAAAAGGCAGACCAGTAAAAATAGACAAACTCTGGGGTCTGTTATTTGGTAATGGTCAGAGCTTAGGGGATTCAAACGCTCTTTATTTCTCTGCTGGTCCTAACGATGAACAGGATGGTCTGTTCGGTAGCCTGCGAGTGGCATCGAAAAGGTGGTAGTACCGCTTTGCGAAAGTCAAAAGTCAAAAGTCAAAAGTGTTATATATCAAGGCTTTTGGCTGTTTGAAATGGTCTACTTATTTCTGCTGAGGTGTAGTAGTACAACTAAAATTAATTGCCTTGTTTCATTATTGGAGCAATTCAGTACATTTGTACTATAATTAAAAGGCAGATTCAGTTTGTCAGGTATTGCATCTTCATTACAAAAGACCTTCATGCTTCAGTCGGTTAAAGAGGAAAGATATGACTGAATTTCCTCTTTGACCTTTTTACTTTGGTAAGTCTCAAGAGTACGGAGTTCCATCTTTGTGCGTTAACGCCCAGCCATTAGCGGTAGCCTTGGCAACTAAGTCATCATCGGGATAGTTTACTTGATCATCAGGAGTTCTATCGCCGACTTCTAAGTAAATTACCGGAGAACTAGATTTATTTACTAGATGATGTCCGTCTTCTTCCCCAGCAGGAAAACCCGCCATCATTCCTGCTTGAAGAGTTTGCTCTCCTATATTTGTAATCAGAGTAGCTTCGCCCTCAATAATATATATAAATTCATCTTGACGAGTATGCCAATGCCTGAGAGCAGAACAACTTCCAGGGGCTAAGGTGACTAAATTAACACCGAAGTTTTTAATTCCGGCTGCATTTCCTAAAGCTTTTTTGATTCTTCCGTGTATCAAGTGCTGAAATTCTTTTGGATAAACTGTAGTCGTGCGACTGGGTACATTTTCAGGATTAATTATCATTGTCGAACTCCTTCTTTGACCGATTGCGACGAAACATCCAATCAAGTGCTTATTATCAAGTTTAGGGTTTGGCGATCGCATCTTATGTCAGTATGTAAAGTTTTGTTTACTAGCCTTCTATGAAGCTTGCTTTCTTAATGAAAATATCTTTCAATAATTTCTTAATGCTAGTATTTATCAACTAAATATTGAGCGGGACAACAAAATCACAAAATACTCATGAAATCAAAACAGCCTGTTTTTGGTCCATTGTTGGCATGTGCGGACACAGGGTTGCTGACAGAGGGTACTAAAAATGATAAAGTATCTCAACTGAAGTTGGTCAAAGTACACCATCCATCAACACCACCGTAGACTCTACTCGACACAGACATCTAAAAACTAAATTCTGTGCTGTTGAACCGATTAAAAAGATTTAGCAGCCCAGGAAGACACAGATTCCAACCTAGAATACTCAAACGTTAATAGTGCAGTCATCAACATCATAAACAGCGCTTTCTCAAGAAGTTGTACCAATACTGCGTAGGTTTTGAGCCGGGAAATTTATTTCCCGGCTCAAAGCTCAAACCCATTTTAATGGGTTAAAAGATTACCCAGTGAGCTTTTAGCTCCATGCCAGCTAAAGGGCCCGAACTTTAGTTCAGGGCGAATTTTCGGGCAAAACCTACGCAGTATTGGAAGTAGTACAAGTGACCAGAGTCAAGACAAGTTTGGTTCTGGTGAATACGGATATGAATAGGCATCTAAACGACAGATGTCACAAGTTTGACATCTTGCACCCCAGCTGAATTAGCCCCATATCCCGCCCAGAACTTAAGTTCCGGGCTAATAGCTTAAGTCCATTGAAATGGACTCAAATCCTTTCTCAGTCCTGTTGAGAGGACTTTAGCTATCAGCCAGCGATTTAAATCGCTGGCTGGCTGACAGCCCAAGTGCAAGATATCACAAGTCGTAAATCCAAGTTAGGCAATAGCTTTATCACTACCTCATAGTAGGCTTTCTCAAGCCTTAATGAGAATTATTCTGCTTAATTGTCGGAGTTGTCCGGCAACTAGGATTTTGCATTGATGTCTTTTTTGTAGATCATCCTCAAGATGATCTAGACGATACGTGCTGGTTCAATACTGCTCGGTTAAGCCAAAAACTTAAATCTAATGTAGGTTGGGTTGAGGAACGAAACCCAACATTTATCGGCATTTGTTGGGTAACGCTTATGCGCTCTACCCAACCTACAATTTTCCAAAACCCGTGCAGTATTGCGTGCTGACTATACAGAAGTAATTTCAAAGCTGCATTGAATCTCAAAAATGTGCTTGATGACAAAAATTTTGAGGTGTCATCAGGTCAAACACTCATAGCTCCTATTGCACCTTTTACGGTGTGACAAACAATTTCGTGGATTTTTAGCAAATTTCTTAAGGTGACATTGCTCGTGAACTCTAAGAGCTTCCGTAATTTCGTATTCATCCTGCATCGCTTTTTTGGGTTAACTGTAGGACTGATAATGATCGTTGTTGGTGTAACCGGTAGCTTGTTAGTTTTTCAGAATGAGATTAGCTATCAGTTAGAACATCGCTTATATGGACATATTGCTCCCCAAGAGCAACAAGTTACCCCAGATTCTGTCTTGAATGCTGTAAAAGCAGCTCATATCTCACAAAAAGATCTGACGTTGGATCGGCTTTATATACCTTCTGAGCCAGGTTCCTTCTATAAAGTGTCGCTGCTTTCATCAAATAATCAGCGCATAGAAGATCTCATCAATCCTTACACAGGAATTATTGTCGGAGAAAGCGTCTGGGACAATACCCTGTTTGGTATCACTGCCAAACTCCACCAAGCACTCCTAGCAGGGAATACTGGAACCATCATTGTCGGAATTGGCGCTCTTGTACTCTTTATCCTATGCGTGACTGGCATTATTTTGTGGCCTGGGTGGCGCAAGCTCGATACTGGATTTAAAATCAAATGGAACGCTCATCCTAAACGGATGAACTTTGATATTCACAAAGTCGCTGGCATTGCGTGTGGCGTGTTTCTTGCCTTGACTAGCTTTACAGGCTTTTGCTGGAACTTTCGCAGTTTTGCCGACAGTATGATCCACATAGCGACATTTACACCTCAGCAACCCAAGCCTGTTTCTCACCCCATCGCGAATAAGTCCCCTTTAGAATTGTCAACACTCCTACAGAAAGCTGATGCTGCCTTGCCATTTGCTCTTACAACAACAATCTACCTTCCCCATAAACCAGAAGAAGCGTTTAAAGTTCGGAAAAAGCTACCTCGAGAAACTGGGACTTTCGGTTCAAGTTATGTCTACCTTGATCAATATACTGGTGAGGTAGTGAAACTGATAAATGGTCTAAGGTTATCACGGGCAGAACTTCTTTGGAAATCATTGAAACCATTGCACATGGGCACTTTTGGGGGCTTACCCACTCGTATTCTCTACATTTTTGTTGGATTTGCGCCTTTGTTTCTTTTCGTCACAGGCTTTCGGATGTGGTGGTATCGCAAGAAAGGGAAAAATGCCACTCATTGGGGTTGAGGATTTATTGAGATTGAGTGCTAGGGTGATTTACGGAAATAAATATACCACCGCCGTTGGTTTCGGCTTCGCTCAACCAACTGAGAGATCGCGAGTTGAGCGAAGCCGAAACTCGCATTTCCCAGGTATTTTCTTTCTTGGAAATCACCTAGATAGTTGCGGTCTCTAGAGAGTACTTACTATCTCATAGATTTTTTAATGAAAAAGACTTTCATTAACTGAGATTTTAGTGTAAACTTCTTTTCTAGAGTAATTGAACAATATTCCTAACTAGGTCAAAAAGTAGAATGACATTAACTTCATACAAGCCCATTGTCAGTGCAGCAAGAATTCGTCAAACTCTCCTTTATGGAGGTACTCTCCCTTCTTATACCAATTCAGTTAAATGTTGATACACATTAAACATTTGTGAGGGCGTAGCCTCCGGCTTCTCGCAGAGTATGCCATTCGCCCCTACATACCTTATTTGTATCAAGCTTTTCGTGAAATGCTATTAGGCTAAGATTGGGCAGAGCCTAAAAGACGACAATCTTTGCTATTCTCGTGGTTCTACTACAGTTGGGACATATATTCTCTTAGCTAAAGCAATGTACTTTGGTGGTTTGTGCGGCTCAAATCTTGAGAACGTACACTTCATTGCCTGAATCCAGATTCTGCAATCATCCTTGGCTATCTAATATCGTGGTGCTGTTGGTAAAAGCTGGATCAAAATTATCGAGTTAAATTGATAATTTAGTGCAATAAGTCTGGTAGTATTGTTTTAACTTATTGAGTATAACTAGCAATTAATATTTATTTGCTGCGACTCATATTCCTATTAAGGCGCTCAAATACTCTAGCGACAAAGCTTTAAAGCTGCTCCTTCCTTGTTCTCCTTATCCTCCTTGTTCGCCTTTCGTCGCGGAAACAATGCTCCTTACTGCTTCCAATCCTCACACAAAGAAAACTAATCTCAATCAACATCAATACTTGCAAGAACATGCTTAAATTGAATCTTCGTAAAATTGGTTTTGCTATGGCAGCTCTAACTATTGCCGGAATAGCTACTTCTAGCCCAGCCCTAGCTGAGTCTGCCTATGTTATTACTGACCTTGGTAGCCTCAATTCTGATAGCACCGACATTCGCGCCAACGCAATCAACAACTATGGTCAGATTGTTTGCAGAGAAGTGGGATCAGACAAAGCTATAAGAGGTTTTGTCTGGGATAGCGGAAAGATCACACAATTACCCGAACTCAATTATGTTGATGCTGTCGGGAGATCCATCAATGACAGAGGTGCCATAGCAGGTACTGTAGACACTGTTATCGGAGCAGATCAAGAGCAGGGTTTTATCTGGTCAAAAAATGCTTCTAGAGGTTACAGCGGAGCATATTACGGCGAGCCAAATATCTTGGAAAAATATTTCCGTGACATCAATAACAAGAACCAAGTGGCTGGTGAGTACGTAGATGCTCGAACAGTTCCAGGCGTCCCTAGTGTTCCAGGTTTTCCTGTTCCTAGACCATCCCGTGCTTTTTACTGGGCAAACGGTGTCACTCAGGAATTACCAACATTGGGAGGTATTATTGGCGCTGCGAGAGCCATCAATGACAAAAGTGAATTGGTTGGTAATGTTGCAACTGGTTCTGGTCAAACGACAGTAACGGCGGTTCTCTGGCGAAAAGACCAAAATGGAAAATTCATCCTGCAAAATTTGGGGACATTTGGTGGACAGCAAAGCTTTGCTTTGAACATCAATAATGCTAGCCAGGTGGTTGGTCAGTATCTCCCTGAAGCCAATAAATCAGTCCCCTTTCTCTGGGAAAACGGTAAAGAGACTGACTTGGGGAGCCTTGGTGGTAGCACTGGTAACGCTCTAAGTATCAACAATCTAACTCAGATAGTTGGTTTTTCAAACACGCAACCCAATCCAACCACAGGTCAAGAAGTTCCTCATGCTTTTATTTGGGAAAATGGTCAGATGTCCGACCTCAACAATCTCATAGTTGGAGGTTCTGGTTGGGAACTGACGCAGGCGACAGGAATTAATGATCGTGGAGAAATTGTCGGTTATGGCTCATACACTAATGAGCTTGGACAAAAGCAAACACGAGCTTTTCTTTTGCAACCTGTATCTGATGGAACAGGAACATTGAACAACCGCAAATACCGAACACGGTAGTCTCAATATATTTCCCATTGAAGAGATTCTTGACCCTGAGTGTTGTTTTCGAGTTTTGAAGTTGATAGGAAATACCTGCATTAGTGGGGATATAGCTGGAAACTCCAAAACTTAACCTTAATTTGTTCGCGCAACATAGTTAAGTACTTTGTCATGCCTGCTGTTATACCAATATCGCAGGCATCTATCAGAATGAGTTGATACAAAGCTACAGAGCCGAAGGCGATCGCGAAGTGCAGATCGCATTCATTTTTCGGTCGACTGTCACAGATAAGCTAAAAACTTAAATTTAATGTAGGTTGGGTTGAGGAACGAAACCCAACATTTATAGGGGTTTGTTGGGTTTCGCTACCGCTCTACCCAACCTACAATTCTCGTCAAACGAGCAGTATTGGAACCGAAGGGCGATTGCGTAAACGGCATTCATTTGTCGGTTTACTCACACAATTTAAATCAATCATAAGTCTTTTCGATGGCAGAGTAGTTCTTTCATTTCACTTAAAAAATCTTAATATTTTCGCCAAAAAATTCGAGTCGATACTATCAGACAAAAGGTAAAAAAGAAAAAGAGTAAGGTACGAAACAGATAAAGTATAAAGAGATACTAAATAATTTTCCCAACTCTGCAGGCTACACGAAAACCAAAAGCGTAGAGGTCGTTGAGTGTCGCCCGAACGTTATTGATACGAGACGCAGAACGGCAGTTTTCAGGAACGTTGATCCAGGAACCACCCCGCAGTACAGCTCTTCCTTGTCTTTGATAAAGATCATTATTATAAAACCAGGGGCTACCGTCTGTTGGCGCTCTATTATAGTTATCGTGCCAATCATCAAGGCACCATTCCCACACATTCCCATGCATATCGTATAACCCAAAGGCATTAGCTACGCCAAAGCTTCCTACAACTGTAGTTTCTTCTCGATAGATACCTTTGGCTCCTCGACCATAAGAACCTGACCATTTATATTCTTCGTTATCTGTACCTCGGTAATTTGCTAAATCAGTTGTGATTGTTTCGCCAAAGTGAAATGGGGTGTTAGTTCCAGCCCGACAAGAATATTCCCACTCAGCTTCGCTGGGTAGCCGGTATTGTGTTTTAGCATAGGAGGACAAGCGATGCTCGTTTACAAGCCGCGTAACGCGATCGCAAAACTCAACTGCGTCGTGCCAAGAAACTTGTTCAACAGGAAGGTTATCACCTTTGAAGTAAGAAGGATCTGCTTTTAAGTCACGGTTAACTTTGGGTAATGCTGCTACAGCTTTCCATTGCGCTTGGGTTACGGGATATTTCCCCATACAGAAGGGGCTAATGATTACTTGGTGTTGAGGGCGTTCATCATCGGTGCTACCTTCTTCCGTTTCAGATGCACCCATAACGAAGGTACCACCATTGATCAGCACCATTTCTAGTTTGATTCCATTACCCAAGTCTTCTAAATAGTGTTTGGCTGTTTTTTGTATCTGGGTTATAACTATTTTTGGCATCTATTACGACTTGCGTTTGCGTTACTTTCTTGATTGGTTGGTTGTCAATTCGGGGACTTTCCAAGCTTAGATTTGAAAAAAAATTTAGATCGCTTCGCTACACTAAATAAGTATAAAAAAACAAAGGCAAAGTAGGAAAGATCTAAAGTATAAAGGGCTACAGAAGAATCTTCACGACCCCGCAGGCTACACGAAAACCAATATTGCTGACGATGAAGTCGCGCTCCACCCTATCACTGACGTTGCGGAACGCGGAACGGCAGTATTTAGGATTGAAGCTCCAGGAACCGCCCCGCAGTACGGCTGTTCTTCGTTTTTCATAAAGGTTATTATTATCATCAAACCAAGGGCTACCATCTGTTGGCGCTCCATTATAGTCATCGTGCCAATCATCAAGACACCATTCCCACACATTCCCATGCATATCGTATAACCCAAATGCATTAGCTACGCCAAAGCCTCCCACAACTGTAGTTTCTTTTCGATATGTTCCTTCCACACCAGTATCGTAAATGTAGTTAGCATTATAGTTTGCTAATTCTGATGTGATTGTTTCACCAAAATGAAATGGGGTAGTAGTTCCAGCCCGACAAGCATATTCCCATTCGGCTTCACTGGGTAGGCGATAGGTTTGGCCTATATGTTGGGAGAGGCGCTCGCAAAACTCAACTGCATCGTACCAAGATACTCGCTCAACGGGTCGATTTTCTCCTTCAAAACGGGACGGGTTTAGTTCTAGTTTTCGGTTAACTTCCGGAAGAGACGCTACTGCTTGCCATTGTGCTTGAGTGACTGGGTATTTGCTCAAGAAGAAAGATTTAATTGTAACTTCATGTTGAGGGCTTTCAGTCTCACTTCTCTCAAGTTCATTTATTGGTGAACCCATAATAAAACTGCCTTCAGGAATAGCAACCATTTCTAGTAAAACACCATTCCCTAAATCTTCAATAAAATACTGAGATTGCTGAGTCCGCTTGTTGATCGCCAATTCTTTTTTTCGTCTCAACAAGCCTGAGTGTTTCAGTTCAATGGTGGCTACTTCAAATTCAAAGTTTTGCGATTCTATTTCATCAGGTTCAAAAATGATGGTAGCAACTGTAAATTCAAAATCACTAAATTCTTTTGCTGCATCCAGTTCTAGAGTCCCAAACTTGCGCTCTATTTCCTGGACAAATTCAGAATAACGCCCGCCTTTGCGCTTGAGTACTTCCGCCGTTACAATTGCAAAGGGACGGCTATACTCAACTTTTGCTTCATCCTCACTTTGAGTCCAAATTTTCAGGATAGCGATAAATTCTTCTAGGGATTTTTGAAATTTCTTTTCAATATAGTTAGATAAAACGCTGACAGTTTCGGGAACTGGGGCTGATTCTAACAACAAAGAACGGATTTTTGGATCAACAAAACGATACTCTACTTCATCAGGTTTTTGTCCAATTTTGGGCGCTTCCTTAGGCTTTAAAATCCCTCCCAGCAAAACTTCTGCTACATTCACTTGCATAGATTTAGGTAACAGAGTTTCTTGAATTAACCGAATGACAGGTAAGCTAATAGTTGGGGAGGCTGCTAGTAATGAAGCCAATCGTCTAGCCATAGGAGAAGATGCAACCCGAAATCGCTGTAACTGTTGCTCTGGTGTATACTGAGTTACTGACTCGACTGATCTTGGTGGTATTATGGGGCGATGATCTAGCCGGAAAATATACCCTGGTACAATAACATTTCCTCTACCAGCTACCATTTGGCTCCAAGTGAAAATCATTGCTGGTTTTAAACAAAAAACAGGTACTTTCACCTCGTTCTTTTGAGTATTTGCTTCTGTATCTTCTATTGCTACGCGACGAATTGACGACAGTTCGCGATTAGATACCCCAGGTGATGCTGCATAAAAGTGTGCCATTGCAGCTTGTTTTAAGGCAGTTCTTACCCATAACCACTCTGGTAGCATTTGTAAAATCGCCATTGGGTTCTCATCTGCCCAAAGCTTAAGAGTTGGTAATACTTTTTTTGTTTGCCAAATAGAACCAACACAATCTGTAATCAAGAGTATCAATCGCCTACCGCTAGGATCAATTAATTCTTGAGGCGATCGCAATTGCTTTGTTACCGTCATCCCAAAACCAGGACGAATTCCTACTTTACCGTCTTCGTTAGTCAATAATCCCCAAATCCGCACATCCCGAAATGCGCCATAGTTCCTCAGTAGTTTTTGTAGTTCTAAAACTGTTGGTTGCCACATTAACATAGAGGTGCTTTCGTCTACCACCAATGCTAAATCTAACCAAGGCTCTAAAACAGGTTGAGTTACAGCTTGCCAAACTCGTTCTTCTGCAATTTTTTGCGCAGTTTTATTTTCATCTAGCGTAGCGTCGTATTTCGATGGAACTCTTTGAATCAAAGGACGAAGGGAACGCGCGAGTTCAAGAGCATTCCGAATAGAAGGCGGGTTTGGCACTTTGAAAGGGAAAGTTTTTAACTCATTCCCAGTTTGGGAAGTAGATTGAGGTTCTTTATTAAACAACCCTGCTTGTGGAATGGGCGGAGACGGTATAGACTGATTATTTAGCTGCTGTGTTGTGACTGTGACATTCTCCGACTTTTCATTATCATCGATAATTTGTGGTTTTGAAGGTTCGAGCGATTTAGAAGAAGATGGTATTCCACCAGTAGATTGTTGTCTAATTAATGTCAGCCAAAAAATATCTAAAATCTCATCTGCTGTGAGATTGAATTCTTCTTTTAATGTAGTAATTAATGATTCGATCATTAACCACCTACTCCGCGCTCTAAAGAATTAAATAGCAGTTCTGTTATGCGTTTTTTATCAGCGCTTTGGGTTAGCAGATAAATAGTATTCAAAAGTTGGTCTGTTGCTAAATTTCCTTCTTCGGTCTCATTCTTGTCTGCAAATTCTGCGATGATGGCTTTAAACTGCTCAACAGCTTCTAAACCTAAATGTGATTCAACAATCTCTTGTAAATCTTCTTGTGTTGGTTCTGGCATTTGTACTTGTACACAACGCCGCAAAAATGCAGGGGGGAAGTCGCGCTCTCCATTACTGGTCATAATAATTAAGGGAAAGGCTTGACATTGAACTTTTCCCTCATATATCTTTACTTCTAAGCCATCATAAGACTGCACAATTTGCACCTTGTTATTTTGTTGCTCTTGATTGCGCTGTTTGGCTAGGCGTTCAAGTTCGCGAATTGGATATTTACCCTCTTCCAATAGGTTAAGTAAATCATTTGGGAGATTGATATCGCTTTTGTCGATTTCGTCTATTAATAATACCCGTGGAAATTGACAAGGTAAAAAGGCTGTTCCTAGCGGGCCAAGTTGGATATACTGCCCAATATCACGATAGCTAAGATTTTGTGGATCAGTTTGGCTGAGTTGGGCATCTTGTAAGCGAGCGATCGCGTCATATTGATATAATCCCTCTTGTAGGTTAGAGCGAGTTGTAATCGGCCAAAGTAAAACGGAACCTAGTTTAAGTTCATAGGCGATCGCGTAAGCTAGAGTAGTTTTTCCTGATCCTGGTTTACCAGTCACCAATAATGGTCTACGTAAGTAAAGCGCAGCATTTACCGCATCCACAACTTCACTTTGATTCTGACGGATTTTAAAGTTTTTTCCTCTTTCAATATCCTGTACTTTCCCTTGAGCGATTTTCTGTAACTCCTCCCAGTATTCTCCTTCGTAAATTGGTTGGTTCTGCTTAGAGACACCAGAGAATTTGCGCCAACCAGGAGCTTCAATTTCTAGTAATCGTTGAATATCATCATGTGGATCTTGGTTTCCGTGAAAAATTTTCCAATCACTCATTTCATCCCTCACCCACTTCACTCGCTTAAAGGAATAGCTTCTGGTAAAGGAATTTCTCCTCCCCAACGATCTGATTCATACATAATTCCTAAATGATATCCTAAAAATTGCTCAGGAGAATCTTTACAATTTGCCTCCTCACGCTTTTGCTTAATTCCTTCCATAAGCGACTGCGGATAACCTAAAGAGTTTAATTTCAAAAGACAATTTAACTCATCCATAATTTGAACTCCAGTAATTTCGCTGCACCTTGTCCAGATGGCAACAGGAATTCCTCCTAGTACTATTCCCCTAAATAAATCTTCTCGTAATTTTTTAGATGCTGGTAACGAATCACTTAATTTTAAGCCTACTTTGTTTTTAAGTTGAAAAGCTATTTCTTTAGAATTACGGTATTTTATTTTTTCCCAGCATTCAAAGTGAATGTCCTGATGATTGCTGCTTTCTTCAAGCAGCATTTTAATTCTTTGCCAACATTCTTCTAATCGATTCCATAGTTCAACATCACTCAGACGGTCATAGGAGCGAACTACTAATTTATAAGTTTCACCTATAGTTATCCAATCTTGTAACTTCAGTATTTTAAAATTTTCTATATCTTCATGCAAAGATTCTAAAGGTAGAAAAAACTCTATTGTTAAGGTATGAGTTTTATATCCTAATTCCTTTTGTTTGAGAGTCAGTGTTTTTTCAGCTATTCCGATAAAATCAAAAATTGCCTGCGGAGCTTGTTGATTCGCTGTCTTCTTTAAGGAAACTATAACTCCTTTTTGAGATTGTTCATCAGGTAAATCCAGGGTAATTATAGGAATTTCTGGTAATTCAAGATAAGCATTTAAATGAAATTTACTTAACTCATTAGTTGGGGCAACTGTAATTATCAAGTAACCCTCGAGCCTACTATTTTTAGTAAGACCATGGCTAGTCTTTGGCAGGCTAATTTTATGTACTTCTTTAACTTTATTAATCCAGCTAATCAAATCTTTGCAAATCTGATAATTACTAATTTCACGGGATAATTTCTCAGCGAATATCAAAACTGATGGGCAGTTATTTGTGTATGGATAACAAATAATTAGTAGCTTTGAGATAAAAAATAGTTTAAGAACTAAATTTGTTTTAGGATTTTCTAAATCTTTAATCTCTTCTGAATTATTGTCTTTTACTCCGTATGGGAGAGCTTGAAACATACACGAGGTTATTAAACCTAAATCTTCGATGTTTTCTACGATAGAGATTAATTCGTAACATAAATCTAGTTTAATAGGAGGATCATCGCAGTATAATATTTTTTCAAAATTGATCTCCAAAAAATTAATTAGCTCATTATTGCCAGGGTTGTTTCTCAAAGAACCTATTAATAGAGCTTCTAACTTATTTTGCGCCTCTGCCCAATTAATAAGATTAAATACTAAATCTTCATAACTATCGCCGGATACAATACTATCCATATTCAGATCTAATTCATCTGATAGCATCATTTTTAATGATGATTTTTTAGGAAATGCATCTATCAATGCTTTTCTAAATTGCTTTTTTTCTTGTCCACTTAAATACATGAGATTTAGTAATCAAAAGGCATCTATACTTTGCGTTCACTTGCAACACAATCTTGAAGATATAAATTTATTAATTCTTCGTAAGACATTCCTTTTGTTTGAGCTATTGACTCAAAATATTTAATTACGTTAATCCCTAAGGGTAAAGTTACTTGTTGCGTCAATTGTTTTACAAAGGGATTCGGGCGGCTTTTCATGGGGGCAAAATCATATTCTTTTTTCATAGCTTTATCCAGGGTAATGTTTACTATCGTTTTTAGTCCTTAATACCAATTTTGTGTGAAGCTGCACATTATTGTTACCCCTCCTAACCTCCCCTTTCCAAGGGGAGGAAAGAAGGCGGTGAGTTTCTTCTATACGTCTTCATATAAAGATCGTATAAGCCTGATTGCTATGTATTATTGTATAATACGAGAACAAAAAATTATTGTAGTGCGGGCATCTTGCCCGCGTTCCATACACCAACTACATATGCAACAGCTTAACAGCTTGACAGCTATACCCCTCCCGAATAAACCCGTCCTTTCCAAGCACCACCGCGCCCTCGCCAATGACGTAACGCCGAATCTAAAGTCATCAAGGTATACAGAAATGCAATAACTGGCAAACTGCAGGCGAACCAAGGAGAACATTTATAAAAGCGGATAATGGGGAAGTAAGCAAATGTCATCAATAACCAGGTTAATAACCCGATAGCTGCAACTGGCCAATTCCCTGTTAAGCTACCTATAATTGTCCCTACAGGTGGAACGATATAAACCAATGTCATCCCAATTAATGTTCCCAGTAGCAGCAATGGAGAATAGTTCAGTTGAGTAAAAGCAGTACGAGCTACCATGCTCCAAATTGTGTCGAGTGTTGGATAGGGACGCAAGCTTTGAGTTAAGTTACTGAGTCCTAGCCAAATACGCCCTCCTGTTGATTTAACACTATTAGCTAAGGAGCAGTCATCAATTAATGCTTGGCGAACAACTTGAATACCACCAATTCTAGCTAAAGCTTCTCTACGAATTAGAATACAACCTCCAGCAGCAGCCGCTGTTGCTTTACTTGGATCATTTACCCAGTGAAAGGGGTAGAGTTTTTGAAAGAAGAAGACGAAGGCTGGAATCAACAGTTGTTCCCAAAAACTTTCACACCTAAGCCTCACCATAACAGAAACAAGATCTAAATCTTGTTCAATGGCTTTAGCAATTAATCGCCGGAGGTTAGCAACATCATGCTTAATATCTGCATCGGCTAGCAAAAAATATTCTGGTTTTTGCGATTTCTCTACCGATCTAATGCCTTGTTCAATTGCCCAGAGTTTACCTGACCAACCAGGTGGTAGTGGTTCAGCATTCACAATATGCAGTTTTTGCTCTAATGCTAAGGCTTGAGCCGTCTCTTTGGCAACCTGAGCGGTGCCATCTGTACTGTGATCATCTACCAAACATACTGTAAAGTTGCCCGGATAGTCTTGGGTGAGGAGCGATCGCAAAGTCATTGGTATCATATCAGCTTCATTGCGAGCAGGAATCACCGCACAAACCGTAGGTAAATCTTTTAGTTCTGTCTCTGTTGTTTCTAGTTGCGGATCGGTTCGCCAAAACTGTCCCCACAAAGTTAGTAAGACTATCCAAATTACTAAGGATAGGGAGCAGAGAAGCAGAGGAGCAGGGGAGCAGGGGAGAAAGATTTTCATGTGTTTTGGTTTACACAGTTTGTGACAGTTAGTTGTATATCGATAATGTAAACTCTTATGTGCTAAAGGTTCCCGGACTTGATTTCTAAAGGTGGAAGAAGACACCGCTATATTTAATCAACGTTAGGTATTCTAACGTTGGAAACAAAATACTTCTAATTTTCGACCATCTTTTGTGTACCAAGTATGAGAAAATACTTTCCACGCTCCTTGCCGCATTCACACTAATTTTGAGATTACGTATTATTTCATGCAAACTCAAGACAGAGCTACAACTTCAAAAATCGTAGCGGCGATCGCAGCTAGTCAAAATTATCTTCTTTCGATGCAACATCCCGCAGGATACTGGTGGGCAGAGTTAGAATCCAACGTCACCATAACTGCGGAAGCTGTCCTCCTCCATAAAATCTGGGGAACAGATAATGAAAGACCATTGCATAAAATAGAGAATTACCTACGCTCTCAACAACGGGAACATGGAGGGTGGGAGCTTTTCTATGGTGATGGTGGGGAGATTAGCACTTCAGTTGAAGCGTACATGGCACTCAAACTGCTAGGTGTACCGGCAACTGATCCCGCCATGGTAAAAGCACGGGACTTTATCATATCACGAGGCGGTATCACTCGCACTCGCATTTTCACCAAGCTTCACTTAGCGTTGATTGGATGCTATGACTGGCGTGGTATTCCTTCGTTACCGCCCTGGGTGATGTTGTTACCAACAACATTTCCTGTTAATATTTACGAAATGTCAAGCTGGGCAAGATCAAGTACTGTCCCACTGCTAATTGTTATTGATCGCAAACCAGTCTTTAAGGTTGACCCAGCCATTAACTTAAACGAGCTTTATGTTGAAGGTTATGATAAAGCCGTATTTGAATTACCCCGTAAAAATGATTGGACAGACTTATTTCTTTACCTGGACGGTGCTTTCAAATTAGCTGAGAAGTTTAATCTAGTTCCTCTGCGCAGCGAAGGTATTAAAGCCGCAGAGAAATGGATTTTAGAACGGCAAGAAGCTTCAGGCGATTGGGGGGGTATTATTCCTGCAATGCTAAATTCACTTTTAGCGTTGCGCTGTCTAGATTATGACGTGGCAGATCCTATTGTGCAACGAGGGCTAAAAGCAGTTGATAATTTTGCGATTGAAACAAAGGATACTTATACAGTCCAGCCTTGTGTTTCTCCTGTATGGGATACTGCTTGGGTGATGAGAGCACTTGTTGATTCTGGTATGTCACCAGATCATCCAACTCTAGTGAGGGCTGGGGAATGGTTGTTGAGCAAGCAAATTTTAGACTATGGCGATTGGGCTGTTAAAAATCGCACAGGAAAACCTGGCGCTTGGGCTTTTGAGTTTGAAAATCGCTTTTATCCAGATGTGGATGACACTGCTGTGGTTGTTATGGCTTTAAATGCAGTGAAACTGAATGATGAAAAACTCAAGCAAGCGGCGATCGCACGAGCTCTAGACTGGGTTGCTTCTATGCAGTGTCAAGCAGGGGGTTGGGCTGCGTTTGATTTGAACAACGATCAAGAATGGCTGAACGAAATACCCTATGGTGATCTTAAAGCTATGATTGACCCCAACACGGCAGATGTCACTGCTAGGGTGTTAGAAATGTTGGGTAGCTGTCAACTGTCGATTGATAGTCGCAACCTTCAACGGGCACTTACCTATCTGATTCGCGAACAAGAAACAGAAGGTTGCTGGTTTGGTCGTTGGGGAGTTAATTATATTTATGGAACTAGTGGAGTCCTTTCCGCCCTATCCGAGATCGCTCCACAGAAGATGCAACGTCATATAGAACGGGGTGCTGCTTGGTTAGTTAAGTGTCAAAACCCAGACGGCGGTTGGGGTGAAACTTGCCGAAGTTACAATGACCCATCTCTTAAAGGACAAGGAAATAGTACTGCATCTCAAACAGCTTGGGCAATACTAGGCTTAATAGATGCAGGTAAAGCAACAGGAAAATTCGAGAAGCTTGCTATTAGTCGCGGAATTGACTACCTATTAGAAACTCAGCTATCTGATGGTAGTTGGTATGAATCCGAATTTACTGGTACTGGATTCCCTTGTCATTTTTATCTAAAATATCACTTCTATCAACAGTACTTTCCTTTATTAGCTCTTGGTCGTTATCAGGCTATAAAATAATGGGAATGGGGAATGGGGCATAGGGCATAGGGCATGCCCCATGCCCCATTCCCCATTTATGGTTTTACTTTATAAAAAGCTTGCTGCATTCCTTGAGTGTAAGGTAACAAAATCATTCTCTGTTCAGGTTGAAGCTGGTTGAGAACTTCATCCATTAATATTTTGTTCCATTGTTGTAATACTTCCCATTTTACATCAACTTTCTCCATCACCATCAAGCATAAGTTCACAAGTTCCTGTTCCACAGCTGCTAAACTTTGTTCCAAAACAGACAGCCAAAGGTATGCTTGAAACATCTTTAAGTCACGAAGGCTTGACTGTGCGACTGTTGGGCTGCTTAATAAGCCACTACGACTCATATAATTAGGGAATAATTCGACTAGTTGGTTGTAAACATTCTGGGCAATTTGTTCAGCGGCAGGCAACATTTTTTCAACTAACGCTAAGGCTGGTGAATTTAAATCATGTTTAGTAGCAGCAACGCACACTCGTTGCCAAGGAATAGCAACTTGTTCTTCAACAAACTTTAAATAGGGGCTGAGCAATAGTTTTTCTATAGGAGTGACCTGATTGAGAATTAGCTTGTTTGTAAACTTTAATTGGGTAGTCATAAAGCCTAGAGAATGCCAATCATTACATGCTATGTGTTGCTCTTGAAATTCTATTAATATTGGTTGAAGTCCATCTGCTAGTTCTTGTATTGTTAAGATTCTAAAGTCGGTTAGAGAATTGTCATGCAAATTATCTTCTGTGCGCGATATTTCATTTACAAATGAAGAGTTATACAGTAGCTGATTTTGATAAATATTTAGTAGAACTTTATAGACAAGAATTGCTGAATCAGTTATTTTTTTTGCTTCTTTAAAGTTTAAAACGTTCGGAATATAATTATGGAGAGATTTCGTTTGTATCCAAGCCATCTGGCTGTTGATATCTAATAAATTATCCTTAAATTTTGCGACAGTTTTACTGCGTCCTTCTGGCGAAGCAGTTTCAAGGAATAAACATATGAAAGATTCTTGATATAATGGTAGAGAAGATAAGTCAGGTTTGTAGTGCAATGCCCAAAGATTAAGTAAGCGTTTTACAGAAGGTGTTGTCTCAACATAAGTAGTTTTGAGCATAGATTTGTATATTTTTTAAATACCTAATTTATTTATAGGGTAATATTTACAAATTACCCTTCTGTTTCTAAGTAACTTAGATTAGAAAAGCGCTCATATGTATTTTTCTGCAAATTATTAATTATGAATTATAAAGTCACAAAAGAGAAGTACTTTTATCAGAATTCAGAAGTCAGGAGTCAGGAGGGTAAGTTGTTGCTTTAAAACTTCGTCCATTGTGGACGAGAAAGGGGTTGAAACTTTTCTTAAAACACTATCCATAAAAGGATGGTATATTCTGAATCCTGAATTCTGCCCCCTGACTCCTGTTTATGTTTATACGTTTATTGTCTATTGATTTATTTATTTCTTTTTTTTATTTAAACTTATATTTATATTTCTTTATCAAGGATTTATAGAAGTAAAAAATAATATTTATATTTCTTGATCTTACCATAAAATTCTAATTTTAAAACTTAGCTAGAACACTCATATCTACTGGGCTACAGCTATTAGTGGTATAATAACCATATAATATTAGGCTCTTTTATTATTATTTTGTCATTAATAAAAAACTATTCGTGGAATTATATCCCTCGATATGAGCCTATCTAGTGACTAGGCGGGGATGACACTGCTATTATGGCCATGCGGATTTAATAGCGATCGCGCATCGTTAGCGATAGGGAGGAACGAGCGTCAGCGCTCCTGCCAAAGGCATCTCAGCCCTTGAGAACACACACAATACACGTATGGGACAGTGACTTAGTATACAAACAAAGTCAAAGGACAAGTTAGAATAATAAGAGGGCGAACGAGGGGACTTGAACCCCCGAGTGGTGGAACCACAATCCACTGCCTTAACCACTTGGCTACGCTCGCCATATGTGTTTCTGATTATAACACGTCCTTGGCGAATTGATCCAGAAGATTACAAAAAAAAGGAACGGTCTTTGTTGATCGCGAGTCTAAACGCTGAGGGCAAACAACACTTGAACAAGATGAGATTTCTAAGCGTTATTACATGTGTAGGAGTAGTAGGATTAGCTGCATTAGGGGTGGCTATGGCAAAAACAAATCCGACTAAAGCTGACTACGAAGATTATGCAGTCCAGCGTCTGACTGAATATTTAGATCAGAACGTTTGTACTAAAACAACCAGTCTATTAGAAAATTTAATAAAATTTGATTGTCAGAAATTCTTAAACTCAGCGAATCCACAGATACGGGAAATTATAGCAGGTAGTACACACAGGGAAAATTTCATTGTTTTTAGTATTTATCGTACAGAGTTCAAACTTAATTCCTGGCTACCTTCATACAAGTTAGAAACTGTAGGAGCATTTGACAGTTTTTACACGTATAACTCTCAAAAACAATAATACCTAAATAGTTCGGGAAGCCTGACAGCCCAGGTACAAGATATTAGATGTCCAATTAAGCCAGTCCAGTGTGTTGTGGCGCAGCGCAACGCACCGCCACAAATGGAAGGTGCGTTACGGCTTCGCCTAACACACCCTACGTTTAATTGACATTTCTTCATATACTTTGAATTTTTCCTAAACAATCCTATCTTTGGCAACTTCGTATAAGTCCTAAATTTCTCGCCAGTGGGCTGGGAATTTGTTGAAATCGTCACATTAAGATTTTTTTTATTTTGTATTGGGCTGGACAGTTTTTCCAGTTCCATTAAGTTTAAATAACAATCATTAAAGGATTTACACAAAAGTAAATCTCCTGTAAAACTTGCTTTATCTCAGGATCTTACGGTTATAGATTATGAACATGCTCAAAACTAACGATCAACAAATGGTCTTCTCCGGTTTTACTAACCCTGGCGTAGGAAGCTCTCAAACAGACAATCACAAGAAAATCACTTTACCGAATAAATTAAACCTTTTACAACCATTACGCCAATGGCTTGACTCAATCGAAATAGAAAATCAGAAATTTGCTCGGTTTGTTGCTAAGCTGATTCCAGCGCAATGTCCATTTGAGCGAGATGTAGTGTTATTGGGGCGAAAGGTAGCTCACATCCCACCAATGTGCAAGCTAAATCCATTATACGACGAACTTGTGGGGTTGCGTTTTCGCGCTTTGTGTTATTTAGTAGATCAGTGTGGAGAAGATATTCAATCCTACTGCTAAAGATCTGTAGATAAAGCGAAGCATGGAAATAAATATTGAGCGTCAACCCAGTCAAGAACGCCTCAGCCAGTTGGGTGTGTCCAGATGGGCAATTTGGAAAAAAGAAGTCTCGCAATTCCCTTGGACTTATGATTCTCAAGAAACTTGTTACTTTTTGGAAGGTGATGTCGTAGTGACGCCTGAAAATGGACAACCAGTGTACATGGGTAAAGGTGATTTAGTAACTTTTCCTGCTGGAATGTCTTGTGAGTGGGAAATTAAAAGCGATGTCAAGAAGCATTATTGCTTTGATTAGTTGTTATTGTTAGTAGTTAGTGGTTAGGGGTTCTTAGTGACAACTAATTACTAACAACTAACAAGCAGTGATACAAATGTTACTCCATTTGAGTACTTGGCAGGAAGTCGAGAGTTATTTACAGCAGTCTCAAGGTATTATTCTTCCTATAGGTTCTACAGAGCAACATGGACCAACAGGATTAATTGGTACGGATGCAATCTGTGCGGAGGCGATCGCACGTGGTGTAGGTGAAGCAACCCAAGCAATAGTTGCTCCGACAATCAATGTGGGAATGGCACTACATCATACGGCGTTTCCTGGCACAATGAGTTTGCGTCCCAGCACTATGATTCAGGTGATCAGAGAATACATCACCTGTTTAGCTAAAGCTGGCTTTACCAAGTTTTACTTTATCAACGGACACGGCGGAAATATCGCCACCCTTAAAGCTGCTTTCTCTGAAACTTATGCTCACTTAGAAGATTTACAACTTGCCAATGCACACAAAGTACAATGTCAATTAGCAAACTGGTTTATGTGCAGTTCAGTTTACCAGCTAGCAAAAGAATTATACGGTAACCAAGAAGGTTCTCACGCCACACCAAGTGAAGTGGCTCTGACTCAGTATGTCTATCCAGAATCAATTAAGCAAGCGCCCCTTTCCTCATCAGTTGGAAGTGGACGCAAGATTTATAGCGCCGCCGATTTTCGGCAACACTACCCAGATGGCAGGATGGGTTCAAATCCTGCTCTAGCTACCCCAGAACATGGTAAGCAGTTTTATGAATTAGCAGTCAAAGAACTCAGCAATGATTATTTGGAATTTTTGAACGAGGTTTGAGGGGATAGTAGGGGAACTTGTAAGGGTGAACGCCGTTCACGTTCACCCCTATATCTGGAAACACTTAGGAACCTCCCACGGGCTTCGCGCAAAAAAAAACCACTATGCCCTATGCCCCATGCCGTATATTAATTACCTGCGAGCAATACCCTCTTGTCTTGCTGCACGCTGTACAGCACTTGCAACAGCAGTAGCAACTCTTTCATCAAACACAGAAGGAATGATATGCTCCCTGTCAAGGTCTGAAGGTTTGACTAAGGATGCGATCGCATTTGCAGCTTCCAAGTACATAGTTGTAGTAATTGTTGCAGCACGACAATCCAAAGCACCACGAAATACTCCAGGAAAAGCTAATACGTTGTTAATCTGATTCGGATAGTCACTGCGTCCAGTAGCTATAACAGCAACATCTTCTTTCACCAATTCTGGTTGAATTTCGGGAATTGGATTTGCCATTGCAAAAACAATTGGATCTTTCGCCATTGAACGTACCATTTCAGGTGTCAATACTCCTGGTGCGCTAACCCCAATAAATACGTCTACACCAGACATTGCACCGGCTAAAGTGCCCTGAGCTTTAACAGCAAATTCGCGCTTTTCTTCTGTTAAGTCACTGCGGTTAGTGGAAATAATACCTTTGGAATCGCATATCCAGATTTTTTGTGCGCCTGCTTTTTTCAGCAATCGCGCGATCGCAATTCCAGCAGCCCCAGCACCGTTAATTAAAATGTGGATATTCTCGATAGATTTATTCACCAGCTTTAAGCTGTTGAACAATGCTGCTAAAGTGACAATCGCTGTACCATGCTGATCATCGTGAAAGACGGGAATATCCAATTCTTGCCGCAGTTTAGCTTCAATTTCAAAGCAGCGAGGAGCAGCAATATCTTCTAAATTAACACCACCAAAGACTGGAGCAATGTTTTTGACTGTTTTGACGATCTCATCAGTATCTTGGGTAGCAAGACAGATAGGAAAAGCATCAATACCAGCAAATTCCTTGAACAGCATTGCTTTACCTTCCATTACAGGCATTGCTGCTTCTGGACCTAGATTTCCTAATCCCAGGATAGCACTACCATCGGTAACAATAGCAACAGTGTTTTGTTTTATGGTTAAGTTGTAAACTTCTTCGGGATTTTTGGCGATCGCGTTACAAATGCGTCCTACTCCTGGCGTGTAAGCCATCGCTAGATCAGACACGCTTTTTAGAGGTATTCTGCTATTGATGCTAATTTTACCACCACGATGCAGGCTAAAGGTGCGATCGTAGACATTCACTACTTTAATATCTGGTAGAGCTTTAACTGCTTCTGTAATCTCTTCAGCATGTTCTGTGCTAGCAGCATCAACAGTGATATCCCGAATAGAAACTTGGCGTGTTTGTTCGATCAAATCAATTTGACCGACGTTACCACCAACCGTGGCGATCGCCTTGGTTACGCTAGCTAACATCCCGACTCGATTGGGAATTTCTAAGCGCAGGGTTAAACTAAAGCTAGAATTAGGGGTTAGTTTTGCCATTGTAATCTTGGATTTTAGATCTTGAACCGCAGATCATTGTACAAACATCATCTGCGTTTATCCTCTGGGGTGAGGGTACAATTTTAGAACGAACAAGTTTGTAAAAATTACCTTAAAATTTAAAATCTCAGATCAGATTACCGCAAAACAGCAACAACAGCAGGATTGGGAAGGTAGACCGCATGTTTTTCTAAATGGCGATCGCACTCTGGTGGTGAGAATGTGGAGGACGCGATCGCATGTTAACAAAAATAGGGCTTTGTCTGCTGTATATTAAGTCCCAGCGGTAAAAATCTGTTGAGCGGTCAAGTTTAACTCTGGGAATTTTGGGGAATGAATACGAGATTCTCCTCTAAACTGAGTAACTTGGTACTCATCTTCCAGCAACGAATACAGTGATATAGTAGGCTGTTTCGGGTTACCGATAAATCGCCTACCCCCTAAAGCTAAGTAATCTACAATCCAATATTCCATAATACCCAAAGCTTCGTAATCTATAAGCTTATGAGCATAATCATCACGCCAGTTGGTACTCACTACTTCAACAGCTAAGACAATTGATGCGGCTTGTGTAAGCGTAGATTCTTTTTTCCAGAGAGCTTCATTTACAAGATTGTGGCGATCAACTATCACTATATCTGGTTCATACCCCGATTTATTGTCAGGCATTTTTACAAACGCAGTTTTGGGTATAAAGTAAGGCAGTTGTAACCTCGTAAATTCAAATATTAGCTGTGCGGCTAAAAAACTTATAACTTCTTCATGATCCCCTGTAGGTGGTGGCATTTCAACAATCACTCCATTATGCAATTCATAGCGATATTCTGAATTTTCCGGATACCAAACAACAAACTCGTCAAAAGTTACTAATTTTGGTAGCGATTGAATCATAATTCCACCCGTTAATTATATTTGAGAAAGTTTGTAGTTGCGCTTTAGCGCACTCCAGCCGAACGCTAAACCCTTGTATTTATTTAAACGTGATCATCTGATAAGCCGTTGCGTATTCAATTTTTACACCGAACGCGGGCAAGATGCTCTCACTACAATAATTTTACGTTTTCCTTTTATATGTAGTATTGTAGGGTGTGCTCGTGAAGAAGTCTGTAACGCATCATGATTAAGTTTTTGGCAGCAATTCTCATTTTGAAAAAAAATCCGAGAAAATTGTGTTATTGAAAGAGAGAACTTGTGTCAAAGCATCATTTTTTGACAGATAATTATCATCCGACGTTGTCGATAAATAGATTTTCATAAATTTGTCCATGAAAAATCGATATCAACTGATAAATTCAGATGAAATTCACCCAATTTTTCAATTTTTTTAAAGTAAAATATTTTTTTCTCCTCTTTCAATGTATTGACATTTTCAACTAGAGTTTCCTTTTTTTAATGGGACATGTTCTCTGAGAATAAATGAGAAAAAATCTGACCAATCTTTAAACCACAAAAATTTTAATAATGTACGAATATCGTTAAAGAACGCCTTACGAGTGACTAATAGCTCCCGAATTTTTTGATAGGTGGAATTAACTAAATCTAAAACTGTATGAAATAAAAAAGCTACCAAATTTAAAGACAATAACAACTCACATAAATGATTTTCACCGTGACCGAAGTTATGCTCTAAATTATAACCATGATTTTTCAGAACGTTATTCCCTTCGTTCTCGACTTTCCATCTACTGCGTCCTGCTTTAACAATTTCTTCAACATTACTTTCAGTAATTTTATGATTGGTAATCCAATTATTCTTGTAAAGAACTTCCTGTGTTTTTTCGTTAATCACAGTCACTTCACACCAACTAACTTCTAGGCTTAATTCCTCATCTTTCAGTGGGACTCTATCAGTATAACGATAACGATAAATTAGATTTTTTCTTCCATCCCATGTTTTCTTTTCAACCGTTTTAACATCTCCATTTTTCTCCAGAAATTCCAACCATTCATATAAAGTTTTATGAGAAGTTTCCAGACAGACAAAAATAAAATTATAACCTTGTTCCAACGCTAGTTTACAGATAGGTTCATGAGAATATAAGTCATCCCCTAAGAGGGTTACAGGATAAGCATATCTCGATTGAGGATTTTTATTTAGCCATCTTTTGACTGCAGCATTCTCGCAGTCTTGCTTTTCACTCCCATCTTGTTTTTTTATGAATTCAGGCTCTAAATTAATCACTTGTTTTTTATTAGGAGAAACTACTAGTGGTGTCACACAACCGTGAAAATACGTCATCGTTCCATTCCGATGATTACGCACATTACAATGAGGACAATTTATTTTTTTTGATGAGAAATATTCTGTCCCATCTAAAGCTATTAAAATTTGCCCATCTAAGTACAAGAAATTTCTGATTATTCCTTGGATTTCCAACCATTCATATACTCCTTTAAATGTGCCGGAAATTAGAAATGCTGGTACAGGATCTAGTAGGTTTCTGATTTGATTGTCACAAGGTATTTCCTTAATATAAAATAAAGTTTCTGCATTATCTTTTCCCTTACTGTTTTTCATTATGCGTTGATGTTCAAGAAAAGAGGACGACTGTGTAAAAAAGATTGAAAACGCAGCCATCACTGCATCCTCTACCTGATATTTCGTATTATTTCCTGGTTTCCTTTTATCAGGTAATTCATGTAATTCTTTACGTAAAAATTGCATTAATTCAGGAATTTCTAGAGTCGCCGCCTTTTGAGCCATCTTGGAGTAATTTGACTATTTAATATTTTTTACTCACCGATTTTACACTCTTTGTACAACAATTATAAATTTTTATTTAAACTCAGTTCTCTACTTTCAATACCGAACTAATATCCTTGCAAACTCTCCTTCAAAGTTAGGCAATCTCCTAAAATATACTGAGTATTTATACTTAGTTTTATTGAGTCTAGAGTTTTTTAGGAGCGGCTCTCCCTCCCAAAAATAGTTCTTTTGTACTATTTTGGGAGGTTCAAAATGGCGGTTAATATTCTATTTTTTTCAAAATGAGAATTGCTGGCTTGTTTGCCTTTTCACCTACATACGGTTGGGTTCAAGTTGGTTAGTCGGATACCTAAGTCACAAAAACACAAAGAATCTTTTTTCCTCGATAGAAGAGCCTAAGGGCGCTGCCCTCACGCTCTCCAAGCGTAAAAACGGCTTTCACCCTGACTTGATAGACGGGTGAACCTTCCGTTTTTACGCTATTGACTAAATTTGCTTTCTTTTAACTTGTTCCAAATGGACAAATGTGGTAATTTTACATAATATATTGAAAAAGTAATCCGAAATATACCTATTTGCGTTTGTAGCTTAGTGTATTCCCTCGCTAGTGTCATTTACCCTTTTTTAAGGCGCAACATACATATATAGTAAGTTTCGCTTTTAACTATATATAAACATAAATACAGCAATTATGACTAATAATGAACAACTATTAAGTGATACTTTAACAATATTAAATAACCTATTTAAGGTTATAGACTCCTTAAGAGGAATTTTCATTGATCCGGACTTTCAAGGCTCTTTTCAAGATTTGGATAACGAATATAAACAAGCGATAGATAAGCTAGAGAATCCTACTTTATCTATTGTCATGATTGGTTTAACATCTTCTGGTAAGTCTACCATTATCAATGCCTTGATTGGTCGGAAAATAGCCCCCACTGCTAACGAAGAAAAAACCGCAGGTATCTTAACGATTAAGCATTCTGACACGAGTTTTTTATGTATAAATGGGAAAGAGCGCGGAGAGGCATTAAACGATAAGTCTCTCTATCAAATAATCGAAACAGAGATGAAGGAATATGCTAAAAATAGAAATGATCAATCATTAAATAGAAATGATCAATCATTAATGATAACTGTCTCTGTTCCACTTCTTTTTGTTTGTAATCCAGAGCTATTAGGATTACCACCTAAAATTAAAGTTGAATTAATTGACTTACCAGGTATAAGAACATCTGATGACGAAGATAGTATTAATCTTTTCAAGGAAAAAGGTAATAAAGCTTTTATTATCGTTGCCCTAGACTATCAGAATAATACAGATGAAGTTAAAAGAAAAAAATTATTAACACAGCTAAAACCTAATTTAGATTTACTGAACGGAAAAACAGATTCTTTATTTTTTATATTAAACAAATTTAATTTAAGAAAGCAAGAAGATGAACCGCTTGATACTTCCATTAGAAAACTTCAAGACAGTGTTAGAGGATGTTTTAAAAGTCAAAGCGAGTTAAAAATTATGCTAATCGCCGAACCATGATCCGAATCATTGCAATATAGATAAAAGTTTCTGAAGTTTCAGGCAGATGCTCATAATCTTTACTCAAGCGTCTGCACCAATTGAGCCATCCGAATGTTCGTTCTACAACCCACCGTTTTGGTAACTGGACAAAGCCCTTGTGTTCTAAAGGTCTAAGAACAATTTCAACAACCCACCGAAACATGTCCATGACCCAACGTGCAAACTCCTCTCCTTTATAGCCTCCGTCCATCCAAATTGTGTGTAATCTTTTTACTTTATCTCCCGTATGGTAAACTCGCTGAAGGACTTTTTTGGCTCCTTGCCGCTCAGGAATTGAAGCAGAAGTAACCAAAACTCGTAAAACGAGCCCAAGTAAATCTACTGTCAAATGTCTTTTTCGCCCGTGTATTTGTTTACCTGCATCATAACCAACTTCTTGATGTATCATTGTTGCTGTTTCTACCGACTGGCTATCTACAGCAGCTTCAGATGGGCTTGGTTCACGCCCTGCGGCAACCCTTACCCACTGGTAAAGTTTGTCGTGTACTTTTAACCAAGTACCATCTATACGCCATGTTCGGAAATATCCGTAAACTGTTTGCCAAGGTGGAAAATCGCCTGGTAAGCCTCGCCATGTGCATCCTTCACAAAGTACATAAAGAATAGCATTTACAACTGCGTACATCGCTATAGTACGAGGACGTCCACCTGTCTTTGCTTTTGGGAAAAGGGCTGAGATTAATTCCCACTGTTCCCAGGTCAGGTTACTAGGATATGCTTTAGTCATCTACTCACAAGGTGCTGGTATCTGTAAATCTCAGCTTAAACCTTGTGAGCTTTTTTACGATAGCCCCCACTTTTAAAACATCCTCTTAAATCAAATCTCAATATACTCGATGATGTAGTTAGAATTTTCCCTTTTAACGCACTACTACTCTACTATGCTCAGTGTGCCTGGGGGTCAACATCTCATAGAGATAAATCATCGGTTGACCAAGAAATACGGAAGATACTGCTAAGAGAAATGTTTGAGTATTGTGGAAATACTATCAATCAGAAAAAACTTGGAAATAAAGATTTAAAAAATTTGTTTCAAAAGTTAGAAGATTTAATTGACGAAGGCAAAGACATTGACGACGATACAACCCAGCAAATACTCAACTATGCTCTGGATTGGACTCAAGGGAAAGAGTTGTGGGAACAACTACGTGTTCGCTTTCAAGAATCATTTCCAGAACTTGTTGTTCTACCAGCTTTGAACCACTTTTTTAAGTGCTACGATGATTTGGTAAGCAAAATAGATTCTGCGAATAAGACCAGAATATATAACAGTGAAGAAATTGAAGAAAAACGAACAGAACTTTCTGAAAATCGTAGAAATTTACCTCAATCCATTAAAGATATCAGTCACAGTTTTCAAAAGCAGATAAACGGGTACATAGAAGAATTTAGAAAAATAAAAGATATACAGGAGCAACAGCCTATATTACAAAAGTTAGATCAAGATAATATTTCTGGATTCGATACGATAAACAATATATTTCGAGAGATTAAAGACGATTTGGAAATTTCAATTATTAAACCCATCCAAAAAGCACTTATATTTAAAAAACCGGATTACGTCCTAAGAGAAGAACTCACAACAGACACTCAGACGGGAATTAACATTACAGATAGAGATGTAAATGATATCACTAAAAATTATAGCCTCGTATTAGGTATGTTTTCAGAGCGTAACTCTGCCGAAGTAGAAGAAAAAAGAGTTCGACATCTTTATGAATCAGTTTCAGAAGCTATATCGGAGCGAACCAACATTTCGCTTAAATTAAAGTCAAAAAAATTGAACGATGCTATAGAGAAATTATATAACAATCAAAATAGTAAGCTTAGAGTGGTTATTAATCAAGTAACATGTAATGAACTATCTTTAGATACAACAATTACTAATGATTTCAATAAGGATGTGGCTAAAAATCCTCTGAGTTTGCCACAGAATTTTTTTAATTTGAAGCTCAAAGGAGAAATAGAACCACATAGAAAAATCAATTTTTTGCAGAAGTTATGGCAAATATTAACACTGAAGGGTGATCGAAACAAAGATAGAAATAAAAAAATAGCAAACATGATAGCTGAAGAGTGGTCCAAAGGTATTAATGAAAAAGAAAAAGAGCTATGGGATCGTCTCAGTAATTGGATTAAGGAATCCCTAGAAGAATACTCTAATCGCTTTGAAAATTCTACGGTAAAAGTTATTCAGTTAGTAGAACGAGAGCTTAATGAACGAATTTCAAACTTTGAACAAGAGTCAGCAAATAAGCAGAAGATTTTTGAGGATATAAACAGTAAACTAAAGTTAGCTAAAAGGATGCGGGAAGAATTAGAGAAAAAATGCCATAAGCCTATGAGAATATTGCCTCCTGAATACATACAAACGAGGTTATAAAGTTTATAATTCAAAGATATTAGCTGATTCGTATAAATAATAATAAATGCTATGAAAATTGGAGGAAAAAATATAATAAATAAAATTTATTTTTTATGAAAAAAATACCGTCTAAAGAGTATGTAGTAAATCTTGATACTAAAGGCATTGTATATATGGATTATACTGGAGATTTTATTATTTTTGGTGTTTCTATTTCTATTGTTGGTCTACTCTTTGTAAGATTTATTGTTCAAAAATTTATAAAATCTCCCTCTGCTAAAATTTTAGTTTTAGTTATCAATGCAGAGCAAGAGAATATTCTCGAAAATTTGAAAATTACAGAAGATAACGCCGAAATTCTATATCGTGCTGCACGGGCTTTATGGGTGGGTTCTGAACAAGATTTTAATAACCACTTCAAAAGTTGGTTTGATCAAAAGATGCAGGTAAAACAAACTGAACAATCAGAGCATGATGTTTATCTAGTTAAAATTTTTCTCAAAAAGCCTGATTCTAGTTTTCAGCCTAAAAAAAGTTCATTACAGCGATTAGACGCATTCCAGAGATTACCTAAAAATTTAGATTCACGAGCAGTTTTGGTTTCTCCTAGATTAAGTAGTGCAGCTTATGGAATCAAATGTTTATATAAAAGATAAGCTAAATAACTTTGTATGCTGATACAAATAACTTTATTTCTACAGATAATGATTTAGGTAGTCTTAGTTCTATCATTTAGCTAATAATTAGAATATCTAAATTTTTTAATTACACAATCTATTACTTCTATGAGAACCGTAACATTTGAAGAACTAGAATTAGCGCTCATCCTTGCTAAAGCTTCTAACTTTAATTACTACTACCAAAATCCTAATTTTGATGAGCTAGCAACAAGTTCTGGCATACACAATGTTCATAGATTTATGTTCAATAATAATGAGCAAGGTTATGTAATAGGTTTTTTAGGATGTTATAAACACTACATTATTATTTCAATTAAAGGAACAGACTGTTTGAGTGATTGGAAGACAAACATTAGTTTTTCGATAAATAATAATGGCTTTAATGGTGGAGTTCACAATGGGTTTGCTCAAGCAGTTATTAATAGTTTTGATGAACTATTAAAAATTATAAAAAACTATATTAGCAAAGATAAAAGAATACTACTAACTGGGCATAGTCTTGGGGGAGCATTAGCTATTCTTACAGCTCATAAGCTTAGTTGTATTGATGAATTTAGAAATAGAATTGAAGCAGTCTATACCTACGGTGCGCCTCGCGTTGGTAATCGGGCTTTTAAAAAAAACTATAGACTAAACCATTATCGCTTTGAATATGGTAGTGATCCTGTACCATCTTCACCTTCACTTGGATACGAAGATATTGGTATAAGATATTATCTTCCAAAAAATGAGCCAACTATTATGGTAGATGCTCAAGGCTCTGAAGCTTATTCAGTTCATATAAGATTAGGAACAGCAATAGCTCAGCTTTTTTTAAATAGTAGTAATTTATGTTTAATCCAGAAATCTATAGAACACATGGTTGGAGTGTTTGATGATGTAAGTGATCATAATATTGAAAAATACATCTTGCACATTCAAAATTATCAACATTTTATAGCAACTATTAAAGGTTTACAACAGGGATCTCTCAGAAGGTATGGAGGCGTAATTCGAGAAACTAAAACTAAAAATATTATATGCCATTTGCTTGAGCCGCCACAGGGAGTTTATTCTCTTGTCACGAAGGGACAAAGATTACTACAAATGACACAAATTGCCGCTGGTGCAAGCGTATTACCCATCGGTGTTAGTGTAATG
Organism: Aetokthonos hydrillicola CCALA 1050; assembly: GCF_017591665.1. Taxonomy (GTDB): domain Bacteria; phylum Cyanobacteriota; class Cyanobacteriia; order Cyanobacteriales; family Nostocaceae; genus Aetokthonos; species Aetokthonos hydrillicola. Next base: position 89,837 of record NZ_JAAKGC010000017.1, read on the forward strand.
GCATTATCCTATATGAATAATCAATTAATTGAAATTCAAACTCAATTGCGACAAGAATTTCATGAAGTTACAATTAAATTAGATTATATTATAAGAGAGCAACAAGAAGCCAAAATAAGAGAATTTAGAGAACAAATATCAGAGTTACAGGCTGCCATTGACACCCAAGTTTTATCTCAGAATCTACCGCAAGTTTCATATCAGGAAAAACTTAAACTTGAAACTTACCGAACTGCACGAAAGGTAAGGTTATTTTTGTCGGCAGAAGCCCAAAGAACAAAACTGAATCTAAATGATTATATGCCGATATCTCCCACCAATCTTGCTATGAAAGGTTGGGCTATTGCAACAGCAATAGAAGCATATCTTTTGCTAGATTTAGGTAATTCTGAGAATATTAATAAAGCAGAAAATTTTCTCCTTGAGGAGATTGAAAAATTTAGAGAAATTGTCTGTGCATCAGCAGAAGTTTTACTTGCTGATACAACCCCACATATAGATATAGCTACAGCTTACCGATTTACTGCTAAGGTTTTTCAGGCTAAAAACATAACTCAAGAACAAGTAGATAGAATTGCTATGATTTCCCCTAGAGATAAGGAATTATCTGAAGAGGCCATTCGTCAAAAGCTTAGAAAAGTGAAAGTAGAATTTGATATGTCGTACGCCCCAGAAAAATATAATCATAACTGGATAAACGAACAAATTATGATATTTGAATATCTTGATATGTTGAGTGAGTTGTTAGCTAAGTTAGAGAGCTTGCTGGATTTCGCCAAACTCTGTAAAAATAAAGGCATTCAGAACATTCGTGACATTCTTCCAGTTAATAACTCTCTACCAGGTCTATACCTTCAATTCTGAAAAGGTTATTAACTGAATTCCTTTATTTAAACGTTTGCGGGATATTGCCGTTTATGCCGCGTAATTGGATAAAGTCGAGCTTAGAGAGCCAGGGTGGTTTCATACAGCGAAAGAAAAAGAATACACGTAAAAATAGAGAAATAAAAAATACAACAAAATATTAAGCAAGAAATAAAAAAGCTTCAATTTGAAGGGAAAAGCTTGAAAATAAAAAGTATAATTAAGAACTAAAATAACAACGAAGCAGAAGTCGCTATAGAAGTAGAAAACTTGAAGCAGCCTAAATCACTAGAGGAATATACCAATTCACAAGTCAACGCAATAACACAATTTTTAACAAACGCAAAAATTCACGATTCACATTCAATAATACTGGCAGGTCAGCCAGGACATGAAGTTGTTTATAGCGGCAAACAACAACAAGACAATATCAAACGTAAAGCAGTTTGGCTGTTGAAAAACAATAAAGCATATATCGTTACTTATACAGCACAAGAAGATCAATATGATGATTTTTTAAGAACTGCACAAGATATGATCGATTCACTAGAAGTTCGATGAATAATATTACCATTTTCAACATTGACGACAACATCGAAAAACTCTTGCAGGAAGGAGCTTCAAGAAATGGGCGTTCTTTAAAAGAAGAAGTAAAAGACATTCTCCGTGAGGCTCTAAGAGAAAATCAAAAAGAGCCTATAAATCTTGTAAGTATGATAGAAAAACGTTTTGCCCACTTAGGAGATTTTGAACTCGGAGAAGTTACCAGAGAACCTATGCGTCCTGTATTCAATTTATTTTCCGTGAGATAATATTGCCTGAATTCTAGGATTTTGTAGGAGCTTTCGCGTATCTGCTATTAGATGAGCGCCCCGAAGTTCGTAAGCGATCGCGCTCTTGCGTAGCACCTCTAGGCGATCGCTCTCTTGCACGGTTTCAAACGGCACCTATAACCTAAGATAAATATGCTACCTCACGCTTAAATAAAAAGTAAAAGATGTCGTTACCCTTGCTACCAATAAATAACATGGATGCCCTTCATAGAGGTTTGTTACCCTCGACAGCGGCAAATTATTTGGATGCAGCACGGGTATGCTTAGACAGACATCATACTCCGCCACAAGAATTTACCATCTTAGATGATGGTAATGAATCTAAAGCTCTCGTTGATTGGAAAATAACTTCAAAGCGGGATAAAAACGCTTGGGCTAATCAAGATGATGCAACTCGTGATGGAGCTTATGCTTTCGCTTTGGCAGCAACAGAACTACTACGAGGATTGGTAGCAGTAAGAAGGGCAGAAACCCGCACAGGAGCAGATTATTATATAGCACCACTTGGTCAGGAAGTTGAAGACCTAGAAGGATGTTTTCGGCTTGAAGTTTCCGGCACAAATTTAGGGATATCGGAGATTAAACGACGTTTGCGAGAAAAAGTAGACCAAGCATTACAAGGTGACAGCAACTTGCCAGCTTTAGCCTGTGTGGTTGGATTCCGCGCTAAATTAATAATGATGCAAACCGTAGAATTTTAATTATGAGTTGGGTATCACATCATTCTGAAAGTGAGCATTATGCAAAATTGGCAGAGTTAGCGAAAAGAGAGCAGAATAATGCTCGTGCTATAGAACTTTACCGGCTTGCAGCTCAAGCAGAAATTTTAGCACTCGAAGCTTTAGAGCCAACTAAAACAAGAACTATTGGTATTACAGCAGTCAGTGCAGCCTCTCTATTATACAAAGCACAAGAGTTTCGTAAAGCAGAGCAACTGGCTTACCAATGGTTAATAACCGACTTACTCCCTGCTTTTGCTGTCCGTCAATTACAAGAGTTACTGCAAGTAATTTGGAGAGAGAGAGAATTAGTGCAAAAAAGAGCTTGAGTAAAGATAACATAAAAAAGCTATTGTAGTGGTTTTAAGATATTTATTGCTGTCTGATAACCAGTAATATTCCCTTGAGACTGGAAAAGCTGAGCTGCTAGCTGTAAATCCTCGACTGCTTTGTGCTTGTCACCCTTGATGGAATAAATTAATCCTCGATTTCCATAAGCCTCAGCAAACTGAGGATTAAGAGCAACAGCTTTGTTGAAATCAGCCAGGGCTAAATCCCATTTCTTCTGCTCACCGTAAAGAACCCCCCGAGCTCCGTAAGCAGAAGCATACTGAGGATTAAGAGCAACAGCCTTGTTGAAATCAGCCAGGGCTAAATCCCATTTTTTTTGCTGTTTGTAAAGAGCACGCCGATTGATGTAAGCATCAGTATCCTGAGGATTAAGAGCAACAGCCTTGTTGTAATCAGCCAGGGCTAAACCCCATTTCTTTTGCTCATAGTAAAGAACACCCCGATTGATGTAACCATCAGTATCCTGAGGATTAAGAGCAATAGCCTTGTTGTAATCAGCCAGGGCTAAATCCCATTTCTTTTGCTGTTTGTAAATAATAGGAGTTATGCATTGACAGAAATCATCAGATGTGGGGTAGGAATTAATAGCGTCCAACGTTTGATTTTTCCACTATTGATAGTGTTCCGTCCACCTGTAGGGGCGCAAGGCATTGCGCCCTTACAAGTCTGAAACAACCATTATCCGTGAATACACATGATGGTCAATTTGTATAGTGCGTAAGACCTAAGTATTACCCATAGAATTTCCGTGCTTAAGAAAAATATACAACTATTAAAATAATGGTGCGTTACGGACTTCGTCCTAACTCACCCTACAAGCTACAAACCCTAAGGAAAATCCGTATTACTTAAATCACAGATGGTCTGGATTAATTCCTTTTTGTTTAAGTAAAGTGCGAAGAGTTTGTAATTCAGCTTGTGCTTGTTCTGCACGTTGTCGTTCTTGTTCTATAGCTTCCGCTAACTGTTCATAGGTCGTAAACTTCTGTCCATCAGGACGGTAAATCTCAAGTTCACCATCTACTAACTCAAAACGGATGCTCAACCGGGGACTTACCCAACCTACCATTTGTTCAATTTCTACTAATTCATTTCCAGAACGTAGCCAACCTGTTAGTTCGCTTTTGTCTGGGTCATATAGGTAGTACTCTTCTACGCCATTGTGCTCATAAAACTTGTATTTGTTAATCATCTCTCTAGTGGTATTACTAGGAGAGAGAATTTCAAACACAACTTGGGGCGTGATGTTGTCTTCTTCCCATTGTAGGTAAGAACCTCTGTCTCCTTTTGGTCTACCAAAGACGACCATGACATCGGGAGCTTTGCGAGTAACGTTATTCCCCTTGATAGGATACCACAACAAGTCTCCAGCAACGAAAACGTTGGGGTCATTAGCAAACAGCAGATCTAAATTCTTTTTAATCAGTACAATCAATTCAAATTGTTTTGTGTTGTCTGCCATTGGCTGACCATCACTTTCAGGATATATAATGTCTTTTTGGATGGAAGATGACAACTGAGTAACCATTGTTGTGTTATTGGTAAGTGTTTGAAGATAATAAAAGATTTCTATAGGCTTATTATATGAGGCGATCACCCTTTGGGCGCAGATCTTCTATTCTCAAGAGCGGAGACGCTGCGCGTAGCTTGCTTCCCCACAGGGGTACGAGACGCTTTGCCAACGCTATCGCTTCTTAATAGCATTGCAATTGATGTAATGCTATTGCTCTACCTCATCAATCGTAATAAAAAAAGCCCTCCTTTTAGGGAGGGCTCTTTTTATCTATTCAGAAAAGTCTTTTCCGAATCCTGAATCAAGATTAACCGTTGATAGCAGGAGCAGAAAGAGCAACAGGAGCAACTTCATTAGCAGCTAAGTCTAAGGGGAAGTTGTGAGCGTTACGCTCGTGCATTACTTCCATACCTAAGTTAGCGCGGTTAAGGACGTCTGCCCAGGTTCCGATAACACGACCTTGTGAGTCAATTACGGATTGGTTGAAGTTGAAACCGTTGAGGTTGAACGCCATGGTGCTGATACCTAGTGCTGTGAACCAGATACCAATTACAGGCCAAGCTGCTAAGAAGAAGTGCAAGCTACGGCTGTTGTTGAATGAAGCGTATTGGAAGATCAAACGGCCAAAGTAACCGTGTGCTGCTACGATGTTGTAGGTTTCTTCTTCTTGTCCGAACTTGTAACCGTAGTTTTGAGATTCGGCTTCAGTTGTTTCACGAACCAAGGAAGAAGTTACCAAAGAACCGTGCATTGCACTGAACAAGGAACCACCGAATACACCTGCTACACCTAATTGGTGGAAGGGGTGCATTAGGATGTTGTGCTCAGCTTGGAACACTAACATGAAGTTGAATGTTCCAGAGATACCCAAAGGCATACCATCAGAGAAGGAACCTTGTCCAATTGGGTAGATCAAGAATACTGCAGTTGCACTAGCTAGAGGTGCAGAGTAAGCTACGCAGATCCAAGGACGCATTCCTAAGCGGTAGGAAAGTTCCCACTGACGGCCTAAGTAGCAGAAGCAACCTATCAAGAAGTGGAAGATTACCAACTGGTAAGGACCACCGTTGTACAACCACTCATCTAAGGAAGCAGCTTCCCAGATTGGGTAGAAGTGCAAACCAATTGCGTTGGAGGAAGGAACAACTGCACCAGAGATGATGTTGTTGCCGTAGATTAAGGAACCTGCAACAGGCTCACGGATTCCATCGATGTCTACTGGAGGAGCAGCGATGAAAGCAATGATGAAGCAGATGGTCGCGGATAGCAATGTAGGAATCATCAATACGCCGAACCAACCTACATAAAGGCGGTTTTCGGTGCTTGTGATCCAATCGCAGAACCGCTCCCATACATTGGCGCTACCGCGACGTTGTAGGGTTGTTGTCATTGTTCTTATGATTGCTGTTAACTTTATTGATTAGGCAAATAGCCTATACTCATATACTTTACATGAGTTCACTTAAAATAGGCAATTACTCTTGTTTATTTTTTATGTCGAAATAAACAACTTTGTTTATAGATGCTTATTATTTCTTTACAATTATTTATCCTACTAAATAATCTCCTAAAAATCAAATATCTCCTAAAAATCAAAATATATATAAGGTAAGCTCCCTTCAGGAGCTAATAACCAAACACAGTAAAGACATAGAGGTGTGAACATAAGCTTTAAATGCCAATTGATTTGTAGTTTCAACATACGATTGAAAGCATAAAATAAAGCCATAAAAATGCCTACAGTCGCTAAAAGTATTCCCATTTGGGGTTGACTGATATTTAAAGCTTCAACGTAAACTTTTTGTACAAATTGCTCATCAGCAGGATGAGCAAAAAGATGCTCAAAAACAGTCAAAGAATCGTGAACATCAGGTAAGCGGAACCAGATCCAAGAAGTAAAAACTGTTAATTGTGTGAACAGCCAAGCGAAAAAGACGCCCAAGGGACTTTGCCAAAAATTCTCTAGTACTTCAAAGCGATCGCTCATCGAATCAGTGAGTCGATGCACAACCATAGCAAAACCGTGCATTGTACCCCAAACTAAAAAGCCTAATGCTGCTCCGTGCCAAATACCTGCGATTACCATCACAATCATCAAATTTAGGCATGTCCGATCCAAACCTTTACGTGAACCACCCAAAGGAAAATATATATAGTTACGCAACCAATCGCCTAAACTCATGTGCCAACGTCGCCAAAAGTCAGCAATGCTAGTACTAAAATATGGAAAATCAAAATTTTCTGGCAGCATTAAGCCAAAGAGCATTGCACTACCACGGGCAATATCTACATAGCCGCTGAAATCTAAATACAACTGTAAACCGTAGGCAAATGTTGCTAACCAGAGATCAACACTACCTGCTCGTTGTATATTCCCAAAGCACAAATCAACAAAAATTCCCAAATGATCTGCTATGAGAGCTTTTTTAACTGCGCCTCTAGCAATTAACCATATCCCTTCCGCAACACTATCAGCTTTAAGCGATAGTAAATGATTAAATTGAATTGCTAAATTATGATAACGAGTGATCGGCCCTGAGATGAGTTTGGCAAAGAAAAACTTGTAGGCTGCAAATTTTAGTAGTCCTTTTGCAGGAGGGGCACCTCGATAGACATCCACTAAGTAAGCTATACACTCAAATGTAAAAAATGAAACTCCCAACGGCGCAATTACTTTAAAAGAGTCGGCAGCTGAGTTTGTCGAAGCCGTTTGAAATGTAAACCTTAATAGCGGTGGTAGATATTTAAAGCCTAAAAGAAGCAAAACATTTAGACTTATACCCAGCCATAATAGCTTTAAGCGGCGACGGTTCCAATCGGCTTGAGAAAATTGCCACTCTTCATTAGAAATTTGCGAGTTTAGATCATGGTTTTCAGATAAAGTGTTCTCTCCAATCTCTTGAGCTAAACGAAAGTTAATAAAAATTAGCGCCAATAGCAAAGGTACATACTGGAATTGTAGAGATGCATAAAATACCAAGCTAGAAATCAGCAGTATAAACAGACGTAATCTCTGTCCCCCCACTGACCAGTAAATTCCTAATACACTTATTAAGAATAGTCCATAGATAATCGAAATAAATTCCATTTCTTATTCGTTTGTTAGGAGTTAGTTTGTATATTTTCTACTTCGATGGCCAAGGAATCATCGGGTCATTAGCTAATTTTTTGGAAACTTCATATGCACCATAGCGATTAAGATGGCTAGGGTCAGAAAAGTAATCATTGGATTTTAGCCATAGCTGACTAAAATCTCGGTAAATAAAGTTTGGGCGGCGAGCCATATGCTGCATATACTGTTGAAATTCTTGTTCATATTTTGAGCGTATTGGGTCTAGATAATCTGCAGTCAAGGGCATATTAACAAACACAAGAGGAATTTTTTGCGCTTGCGTAAATCCAAGAATTTCTTGTAAAGCTGCATCTTGCTCGCCTCCTAGGTAGAAGGATTTGTAATCATTGTCGTAATCACCAAAAACTTTAGGGTGTTTTTGGTAATACTGTATAGGTTGGAAACGAGTAGATAAAGGTAAAAAACCATCAAAGTCTACGGCTTGTGGCAGAACCTCTTCGTCTGGATTTGTTTGATTTCCTTGTGCACTAAATGGCTTTTTTCTCTGACCAATAGTAGGCAAATATTTCAGTTGTTTGTTTAATAAACTTTTGAGATTGTCACGTTTTTGGTATGTAGAAGAAATATCACCCAATGATTGGTTTAATAACTGGTTAAAACTTTGGTAGCTATTGACTGTTTTTTCCTTGGCTATAGTTAGTGAAGAGCTTAGTATTTCTTTAGTATTGCTTGTTGTCTTTGGTGGATTTTTGGCAAATTCCTTATAACCTGGTGAAGCAGAGATACTTTTAAAAGTTACATCTTCTCGACCATTGTTAAAAGCACGAGAACCATCCGCCCAAATAATTAGTTTTGGAAGTTCTGAGGGCTTAAGAACTTGACGAAGAACAAAGTTGACAACTTGAGAGGTAGCACCATTAATACCAAAGTTAAATACATCAATATTTGAATAATGTTGACTCGCCAAAGCCTGAGAAAGTGCTACCGGGTCAATTCCTCTAAGAGCGCGTGAAGAGCCAATAATTAATACATTTGGCGGTTTACCAGTTTTTAATAAACGTTGTCTGTATAATGCTAGTTGTTCTTCTAACTGTCTAGTGTTAAAATTAGGTATCTGCTCTCGGGCTGCTAGAAGAATAGCAGTTGAAGTTGCTTTTTGCTTTAAGGGTGCAGCTGCCAAATTTTTTGTTGATGTATTATCTGTTTGGGTGAACTCGGAAGCATTAAATACAAAACTTTGTCTGCCAGAAGATTTATTTAGAGAAGTCTGAGGAAAAGGAGATGTTTTCCCTACTAGATTTTTATTAATAAATTGCTCCTCTTGGGATGGTTTAGGTGAAACATTGATAATTGCTGATGAGATACGAGTCGTGCGATCAATGATATGACCTAAGAGCCAATCTGTTTGTAGCGTGAGTAATAGCCCTAAAGCTCCCCAGACTAAAGCGATCCATCGACCTTGCCCTGCAGAAATTTGTTGTTGTGGTTGTTGGTTTTCAACGAATAGCTGTGTTTCTAAAAGTAACTTTTTCGTTGTTAAGAACCAATCATGAGTCGTAACAGAGAGAAAACGATGAACCTCTTCAGTAGTTACGTCAGAACGCACTACAGGTTCATCATCTTCAGGAGTTAGCAGATCTCGAATGTGAATAGAAGTAGCTGCGAATTCTGGGGGAGCTTCGGGAACCAAACGTTGACGAGGCTCAAAATCCGTACCCTGCTGCCAAAAAGGTTCTTTATTACCTGCACGACGTCCATAGATGCGCACGCCCTTAACCTGTGGAATTTTTAATTGCTTGATGAACTGTAAAACTTTGGGCGCAACTTCTTTACGTCTAGGACAGATAGGAGAATCACACATAATGTGTAACAAATCTCCTTTACGCAGTAGAAGTATACGAATACCTCCAGTCTTCAAGCGTAAATCTAGATCAGGGTTGAGTAAGCGCTCAAGCAAAAAAATCAGCGCAGGTTCGTCAAAAGAAGTAGCTAACTCCAGTGGTGAAGCAGCTAAGGCTGGATGATCATTTGCAGGTAAAGACAGCCAATCAATCCAGGCAGGTTGATTATCACCTGTTTTATTACCGTATACAGTAGCTGAAAGAATGCTTTGAGGCGCGATCGCTTGCAATTGAGATTTGATGATGTGTAGACATAACTTCTTATCTGGTGCTGTTGCGTTTTTTATCGGATCACCAGCAGGGGTGCAAAATATATGTAACGTTGATTCAGTGAGAGTTGTACTTACTGCTACTTTATGATCTGACAACAAGCTGTTTAACAGGCGTGTGATTGCTTCCACATCTCCCCAACGTGCCCATTCTTTGAGCATCACTTCTGGTGGAGTCAAATCGACTCGTAGCAGCCAATCAACTGTACTTTCACCACCAACTTGAGAAGCAACTACCGCATCTTCGTAGCCAGTAAGCTTAAGAGAGCGTAACTTTGAGGCTACAGCATCAGCAATTAACGATGGATCGGGACTATAACTCGATTGACAAAAAATCCATAGTCTGCTTTGCACACCCTGATTTAAAGGTGATTTTTGCTTCCTAACTTTTACCTCTACTGATACACCCAGGCTACTTAGCGTTTCACTGAGATAGCGAGCGATCCCATCAGGGCGTCCCTGACGTGCTAAGCTCTCGTTAGAAATAACTATTGCTCCACCAACTCTTGAGTGTTCAGCTTCTGTTATTAAAGCTTTATTCACCTCCTCTAGATGGCGTTCCAGTTGATTCAAGTTAACACGATGGCACCATTTTGGGCGGTTCTCACCTTTTTTTCTACCGTAGACAAATACTTGATATATTGAGATCTGTCCGCTATTAGTTAAAGTGTCAACGTTAGTCTGCTGTAAAGCTTGCAGCAAATCAGACAATGTTCGCCATCTTAGAGGGCATTCTGGACCCTCGCAAAGAATATGTAGGTTGTTTCCTTGCAACCGGATTTTCACCCCGAAAGCGCTAATCCCTGTTGCTTGACTTACCCACTGTACTAACAATTGCTGGCTATCTGGTAATACTGTTTTCATGGGAAGTTGATTTTGCAAAATGGGCATGGGGTATGGGGCATAGGGCATAGGGCATAGGGCATGGGGCATTGGATGGGTATTAAGCACTGAGTACTACACGTTTGTCTGCTTCTCTGCTCCTCTGCTCCCGGTGAAAATGTTTTTCGGTTGGCCATCTTGTAATCCCTAATAACTTGTAAACTAGAACCATAGAGTCATAACACTAAGAAGTTTTTCTCGCTTTCATTTCCTGATATGCTTGCAAAAAGAGCCAAGATAGTTTTACCGAGTTGCAAGCTTCTGGTTTTTCTTTGTTTTATACTCTTTCCCAGAGCCCTTCCACAACCAAGTATTACTCATGCCACCAGTTACTTCCCAACCTCTTTCTGATTCTGGATTAAATCTGGGTTTGTTTACCATTCCGACATCTTTCCTTTTACAAGCTGGTACAGCGTCTATCCTACTGCTGCTGATGGCAGAAAAAGCAACCTTAGATACCTTACAAAATTTTGGGGAAGCAAGTGAAGAACTGCTCCGAGGTGAACGTTTACCCATACTAAACTTTCCTGACCAGAATGAACTCAACCGAAGTTAACAAGGATACTCATTGTATTAGATATTCTAGTAACAATCCGTAAACTGAACAGGTAATAAATCTTAGATGGTAAACAATAATAGGCTTTACTACAATAGATAATAATATGAGTGCATATTTATACTCGTTTACTCAGGCTGTAAATATCTACCCTGCCTCTGACTTGTTTTTGCGGCACCGCTTGCACGTAATGGAAGAATTGTGGGAATCTGTTCTCCGGCAAGAATGCGGTCAAAAGATGGTGGATATTCTGCGACAGTTACAGAATTTGTGTTCACCAGAAGGTCAAGCAACTAATGATCAAGGGTCCTCTGTGTTTAAGTTGATAGAACAACTTAACATTAATGAAGCAATCAGGGCCGCTCGTGCCTTTGCTTTGTATTTTCAGTTGATTAATATCATAGAGCAGGACTACGAGCAACGACAGCAGCTGACTCGCTATGGAGCAGCAACAGAATCAGAAAATGACCAAACGTTCTCAAATAACAACAATTCATCATATCAAGAAGAAGCAGATGGATTTGCCATCAACAGCACAGGTCGTTCAGAATGGCTAGGAAATAGCTGGAATGGAAACCTGAACCCAAAAAAAGCAGGCACTTTGGCTATTTTATTTCCTCAGTTATACAAGCTAAATGTTCCACCTGAACAAATACAGAGGCTAATTGCACAATTAGATATCCAGTTAGTCTTTACGGCTCACCCTACGGAAATTGTTCGCCACACTATCCGCGACAAACAACGTCAAGTCGTGAAACTCTTACAGCAGCTCGACATTATCGAAAAACGTGGTAACACTGGAAACTCCTGGGAAGCAGAAGAATTACGGGAACAATTGCTAGAAGAAATCCGGCTGTGGTGGCGTACGGACGAACTGCATCAGTTCAAGCCTTCAGTGCTGGACGAAGTAGACTACGCCCTGCACTATTTTCAAGAAGTTTTGTTTGATGGTATTCCTCACCTATACAAGCGTTTTAAATATACTTTAGCCGCTACTTTCCCCTGGCTGGAACCACCAAAGAAAAACTTTTGTAAATTTGGTTCTTGGGTAGGTTCAGATAGGGATGGAAACCCGTCGGTGACACCAGAAATCACTTGGCAGACGGCTTGTTATCAGCGCAATATGGTGCTAGGAAAGTATATTCAATCAGTGAAACGGCTGATTAATTTGTTGAGTTTGTCGCTCCACTGGAGTGATATTCTGCCAGATTTGCTGGAATCTTTAGAGATGGAGCAATCCCAGTTAAGTGAAGTTTACGAAGAACTGGCTTTGCGTTATAGACAAGAACCGTACCGTCTCAAACTTTCTTATGTCCTTAAACGTTTGGAGAATACGCGCGATCGCAATTCGGCTTTATCTAAGCGAGAAATACTACAAAGCGATACCACCCCTATTTATCGATCAGGAGCGGAATTTTTAGCAGAACTGAGGCTCATAGAAAAAAACTTGACAGAAACAGGTTTAAGTTGTAGAGAACTAGAAAATCTCATCTGTCAGGTAGAAATTTTTGGCTTTAACCTCACACAACTAGATATTCGCCAAGAATCTTCCCGTCATTCAGACACTATCAATGAAGTCTTGGATTACTTGGGAGTTTTACACCAACCCTATAACGATTTATCAGAGTCTCAAAAAGTTGCTTGGCTAGTTGCAGAACTACAAACCCGCCGCCCCCTAATTCCCGCTCAACTTCCATTTTCCGATAGAACTAACGACGTTATTGAGACGCTCCGAGTAGTGCGATCGCTACAAGAAGAGTTTGGAGCAAATATCTGCCAAACCTATGTGATCAGCATGTGTCGTGAAGTCAGCGACGTCTTAGAAGTACTGCTATTGGCAAAAGAAGCGGGACTGTATGATCCAGGTACTGCTATTGGTACAATCCAAGTCGTTCCTTTATTTGAAACGGTAGAAGATTTACAGCGCTCAAAAAGCGTGATGCGGCAGTTATTTGACCTGCCATTATACCGCGCTTTGTTAGCAGGAGGTTATGAAGCAGTTAGATCTGGAGGAAACGTTACATCTCCTTTGTTCCCCTTGACTCCCAACTTACAAGAAGTCATGCTGGGTTATTCTGACAGCAACAAAGACTCTGGTTTTTTAAGCAGTAACTGGGAAATTCATAAAGCTCAAAAATCTCTTCAAAAAATAGCTGAAGATCACGGCGTCATCTTGCGGATTTTCCACGGGCGCGGTGGTTCTGTGGGGCGGGGTGGTGGTCCATCTTATGAAGCTATTTTAGCTCAGCCTGGTCACAGTATTAATGGACGAATTAAAATCACTGAGCAAGGAGAGGTTTTAGCTTCTAAATACTCCCTGCGGGACTTGGCTTTGTTTAATTTGGAAACTATCACCGCTGCTGTAATTCAAGCTAGTCTGCTGCGAACTGGGTTTGACGATATTGAACCTTGGAATGAGATAGTTGAAGAACTTGCTGCGCGATCGCGTGCGCATTATCGTTCCCTTATCTACGAACAGCCAGATTTTATTGACTTCTTCCACCAAGTTACCCCCATAGAAGAAATCAGTCAGCTACAAATTAGCTCTCGTCCTGCGCGTCGTCCATCTGGTAAAAAAGATTTAAGTAGTTTACGTGCAATACCTTGGGTATTTAGCTGGACACAAACTCGCTTTCTACTACCTTCCTGGTACGGACTTGGTACAGCTTTACAGGAGTTTCTCGACAAAGAGCCAGAAGAACACATGAAGCTTTTGTGCTATTTCTATATGAAGTGGCCTTTCTTTAAGATGGTGATTTCTAAAGCAGAAATGACCTTGGCAAAAGTTGACTTGCAAATGGCTCACCAGTATGTTCAAGAACTATCAAATCCTGAAGATAAACCGCGCTTTGAGAAAGTTTTTGAACAAATTGCTCACGAGTTTTACCTTACACGAGATTTAGTTTTAAAAATCACCAATCACGAGCAACTTTTAGACGGCGATCCTGTATTGCAGCGTTCAGTAAGGTTACGTAATGGTACAATTGTACCTCTCGGTTTCATACAAATTTCTTTACTCAAACGCTTACGCCAGTCTCGTACTCATGTGACATCTGGAATTATCCACTCCCGCTACAGCAAAGGTGAATTGCTACGCGGCGCACTCTTAACTATTAATGGTATTGCTGCTGGGATGAGAAATACGGGTTAGGGCATGGGGAATGGGGAATGGGGAATGGGGAATGGGGAATGGGGCATGGGGCATGGGGCATGGGGCATGGGGCATGGGGCATGGGGCATAGTAGAATACTTAATAATTCCCAGCGCCCAATACTTAACCCCTAACACCTAACGAATGAACCGAGCTTTAACTTGTACATTTTCAGCAATATTGGCAGGACTTTTTGGTGGTTATATTAGTGGACAAATCACCTTAAGTCTTCGCACTCAACAATGCCAAAATCAGCCTTGGGGCTTGAAGGAAGTTTGTAGCGTTATGGTAACACCAGGTGCTATATGGGAAGGTAGCACAACAGGTATATGGACAGGGACTTTGTTAGGAGCATTTGTAAGTGGTGTGGTGACACACGAAAATAAAAAAGGGAATAGGCAATAGGCAATGGTTTAAGAGAAAGAAGGTTATCTTATAGCTTAATTTTCGTGCCTTAAATCCATTTCCAATGCCCCATGCCCTATGCCCTATGCCCCATGCCCCATGCCCCATGCCCTATGCCCTATTCCTTCGATTTGGCTTTTGAAGGTGACAGAGGGTTTTCCAAGAGTTTGTGCTAGTGTCAAAACAGCACCAAGAGCCTTTAGTGGGATCTTTGTAGCAAAATAAAGAGCGATCCCTAGCATTTAAGTTATCTGTTAAAGAATAGACAATACCCCGAAAAGGATGCATTTTCCGACTTAAGCGCTTGGCTACTGCTTGATTGGGACACTCTACAACAAACACAGGTTGTCGATCTAGGTGAGCGACAGAGAAGATGCACATCCGCAAGATTGCTCGCAACGAGCTTTCTGAAGATTCAAAGTAATCATCTATAATCTTGTTTGTCAAAGCTATTTCCCAGGCACGTTCTTCATAGGGAGTGTGAGGTTCATCCATAGCGCACCTACCGTTATACCTTTGGTAAGAGATTAAGCTAAAAGTCCTCGAGCTGGCAAGAGTGAAAGAAAATATACAAGGAAAATTGCAAATCAAAATATTGTTTCAACTTTTAATTATTAATTGTTTCTTAAATGTTGGTAGAATGAATTTGTAAAAGTACAAATGCTTATAGCTATGGCTACTGAAACTAACACAGGGACTCAAACGACTACAGGTGCTGACGCTGTTGATG
Source organism: Aetokthonos hydrillicola CCALA 1050 (assembly GCF_017591665.1). Taxonomy (GTDB): domain Bacteria; phylum Cyanobacteriota; class Cyanobacteriia; order Cyanobacteriales; family Nostocaceae; genus Aetokthonos; species Aetokthonos hydrillicola. The sequence continues at coordinate 105,084 of NZ_JAAKGC010000017.1, forward strand.
TTGCGATCGCACAAGGAATTGATTTTGATGGTTCTCCCATTCCTCCTGCCAAGCTGGAACTGTATCATGACGTCATGGCACTTGAGAGCAATAGACAACGTAGCGGTGTTTCAAACACAATGCGATCGCGCATCGTCAGAATTGGAGCAAAACACATTCCCCAAGCAGAACTCGACCAAAAGCTTGTGGATGCTGGCTTTGCACCTTTAAAAGAAAAAGAAATTGCTTTTTATTACAGCGGAAAATAGTTCACGCTATTTCCAAAAATCAATGACCTGATAGCCGAGATCGGCTAGCATACTGCGTAATAGGGGTAAACTAAGTCCAATTACGTTGGTATGACAACCTTCTATTTTTTCTACAAATAGACTACCGTAACCCTCAAGAGCAAAGGCTCCTGCGCACTTAAGGGGTTCACCGGTAGCAATATAAGCTTGGATAGCGCGATCGCTGATTTCAGCAAAGAAAACCCTTGTAACTTGGCATTTTACCAAAGTCTGGTTTCGAGAAAGGTCAATTAAGGCATGACCGGTGTAAAGCTCTCCGACTGTACCTGCCATTTTTTTCCAGCGTTGGAAAGCTTCCTCAGCATTTGCTGGTTTACCATGAATCTCTCCATCAAGCGCCAATACTGAGTCACAACCCATAATTAAAGCAGATTCAAACTTAGGGGCAACTGTTTGTGCCTTATACTTTGCTAAAGCCTGTACCAGTTCTGCTGGTACAGTTATTTCAACTTGCGACTCATCAAAGTCGCTGGGGTAAACTATTGGTTCGATTCCAGCAGATTGTAATAAGCGGCGTCGTGCTGGAGAAGCTGAAGCTAGTACAAAGGTTGGAACGCCCATAGATATAGCAGTTTTTAGATGGGTAAGATAGGGGGGATTGCCGTTTTAAGGGCGTTCGCCCACCATTTTGAGGGCGAACGCCGTACCCTTTGGGAAGCCGTAGGCTACGCCCCTACTAGTACACAAAGAAGGAATTTAGGGATTCTGAAATTATTCGTTTAACTTTAGACCACCGTCTTTCGGGAATTGAGGCATTGAAGGTAAAGAGTTTACCGCGACTAACAGCAACGCTAGCGAGGTTGTGGCGTTGTCGGTTATTAGGGAGTTTGATAGCATACTCCAGGATATAATATATTTTGCCTTTTACTTCTCGTTGTTCGGCATTGACTAATTCTGCCACACGACCAGAGCCCTCAGGCGCTAAAGCATTTTTTCCTAACTTATATCCTACTTCTGTTGGCGTTCCTAGCTCTGCCAAGGTTTTCCCTTGTGGAACAGGGCTTACCACCACAGATATATTTTCAGTTGCCTGAATCAAATCATGGAAGACCACATCAGGACCATCAGCAACTTTAACCTGTACCCAGCCGTTAGGATATAAAAACTCATAACCATCATTAGTATCTACATAACTTCTGGTAGCTGCAACTGCTACACCAGAATAATTAAGACTAAACCCACACACCAAAACAAAAATTAGTGCAATTCGTTTCCACATCCTTTAGGTATCCTTTAAGCCGAAAGCAACAGAAGCTAAGAGTTATTGCTCGTTTTTATTGTCCCACGAAACGTCGCTCATAAAGTATAAGTAAAGTCTTCTACCAACATACCTGGAACCATGCTACCCCCTAAGTGCCGTCTTTCGTATGTTCCAACTTCTGGAATAAATTCTTGAAAATCGGTCAAATCCACCAAATTTTCTCCCCAGAAGCGGTATAAACTTTCATCAAAGCGCAAATTTTCGATAGGTGCGACGATCTCCCCATCTTCAACCCAGAAACAAGCATAACGAGTCATACCTGTAATTCGACCAGTAGGGCGATCGCTCCAATTTAAATAATGTAGATTTGATACATATAAACCTGTATCCAAACTAGTCAAAATCTGAGCAAATTCTAAACTTCCTGGAGTGACTTCCGGCGCACGTAAAGATTCATAACCGTTAGCACCGGTAGCTTTTTTTTGGTATTCCTTAGCAGTGCGAGAATTTATCAATGTGTTTACTATCACACCTTTTTCTATTAAACCCAATTCTAGCTCTGCAATTTCTCCCCATTCATTAAATCGCGGAATTAGACCACGTTGAAAGTTTTCTTTTAAACTAAATTTATGAGACAACTGCTTTTCTTTGCGTGACAATAAAGCTAAAGCACTGTTTCCCTGCTGTAAATCTGCTTCACTAAGCCCTCCCCAAGAAAGCATTGACAATAAATCAGCCACTGCCGCTGGTTCAAAATAAGTTTTATACTGTCCTCTTGGTAATTCTTTCGTAGGACAAGAGAGCAATTTTAGTTGTTTTTTAGCATCATTAATTTGATCTATATAAGCTTCATGGTTCCAATCACTACCCGCGAAAATGCCTTTTAAGGCTTGTCCTTCTGGTGTAAAAAGGGAGTAATCCAAGGTAAAAGAATCAGTAGTAAACCAGTGTTTTTGCTGATTAGAATCGCCATAACCTTGAATAACAACTCCTCCAGCATATAAACCAGTAAAATCTAACTCTCCCAACAATTCTAAAACGGTTGGTACGAGAATTTCTGCTGTCAATAACTTTCCAGAATGTATTTCTCTGCTGGTATTTGTTCCTGTTGGCAAAACTAAATACGGATCTACTGGTAATTGAGGAAGCTCCGCACGTAGTTCTTGCAAAGCTGTTTGTGCAACTTCCCAATCAACCTCCCAATTTCCTGTAAAAGGAAACTGCCGAGAACTACTACGTTGATCTTCACTTAAAGTCAGTTCAACAGAACCATCAACAACGCAACCGGTCTGCCGTACCTTAGCATGATTAAAACGAGTGAATTGAGTTCTTTCCCCGTTCAATTTTGCTGTGAATTGTTCACTTTCCTTTCGTTTCTCCACGAGAGTATCTATCAGTTGGTTAAAGCTGACTTCAAACGCAGATAATTCTTGTTGTTCCATGAAAATTACAAATTAAATAAAGACTATTACGAATAAAAAATTAATTTTCAACAGATCGCCAGTTATCAGTCATCACCGCTTCATATCTCTGATCACTGATAACTGTTTACTGTTCACTGTTTCAACTTCCGCCCCCAAAGACTTCAATGTTAGCAAATACAGAAACTGGTGAACCGTGTCCTACCCAAATGGCTTGGTTTGGTTCTCCTTTACCACAAAAAGGTGTGCCATATATTTTCCAAGTCGAAGCATTTCCTACGTTAATCAAGCTACCCCAAAACTCTGGAGTAGTGGCACGATAGTTAGGATTTCGGAGGGTTTTGGTAAGCTTACCATTTTCAATTAATTTAGCGTATTCGCAGCCAAATTGAAATTTATACCGCTGATCGTCAATTGACCAAGAGCGGTTAGATTCCATATAAACACCGTGTTCAACTCCAGCGATAATTTCATCAAAGCTTGCTTGTCCTGGCTCTAAATTCAAGTTTCCCATACGATCAATAGGCGGTCGATTCCAAGCGCAAGCACGAGCGCAGGCTACTCCAGGAATATCAGCCCTAATTTGACTTTCTAGACCACCTAAACCCCTTTGTAATATACCTTCTTTAATTAAATATTCACGGTTAGCTATTGCCCCAGTATCATCAAAGCCATAACTAGCTACCTCACCCGGTACTGTGGGATTAAAAGTAATGTTCATCAACGGCGAACCATATACCAGATTGCCGAAGTCACTCTTTTTAACAAAACTACCCCCAGCGTAGTTACGTTCATCTCCTAAAATTCGATCAATTTCCAAAGGATGCCCCACACTTTCGTGGATTTGCAACATCATCTGATCTGGGGCTAGTACTAGGTTTGTCTTCGTCGTTGGGCATTCTTCTGCTGTCAACAACTCTATTACTTGTTCACCAATTCTATGAACTCGCTCCCATAGATCTGCTGTTGTAAAAAGTTCCAATCCACCTTGGTAAGATTGGGCAGATAAGCCGTTGTCACTACGCTGCTGAACAATTGCTCCATCTTGAGCAGTAGCTCCGTAATGGGTATTCAAAAACATAAATTTTTGATACACTTCTGAGCCGTTACTACTCACAAACCATGTTTCTTTCTCGACTGTATTTAAATTGGCTACAGTTTGTAAAATCTTGTCAGAGACTTTCAACGTATGGCAAATGCGAATAAGCAAATCGTTAATTTCACCAGAAGTGAGAGAATCTAAAGGTTTGACAAACGGGGAGGTATATTGACCAACAACTTTAGGACGAGACTGCCCTTCTTGGAAAGGATGTATCCACCACTTTTTAGCAGCAACGGCTTGTTGATAAGCTATTTGTGCAGCTTCCTCTAGAGATTCTACCTGTAGAGAGTTGACGGCTGCATAACCCACACAGCCATCAACCAAAACTTCAAGCATAGCTCCATTAGTGAAGGATTTACCGTTATTTTGGGGTAAACCATCACGAACATAACGAGTAGAGGAGGTTTCCTTTACTGCTCTAATACCTACCCAATCCGCAGGAGTATTAATGCTAGCGATCGCCTTTGTAAGTTCTGACAACATGATATGATTTCAACTAGTTTCGGTGCCATCGAGTGCCATCACGGCTATCAATTAAGGTAATACCAAGTTCGTGTAGTTGGTTACGAATGCGATCAGCTTCAGCAAAATTCTTAATTTTTTTCGCCTCTAGCCTTTTTTTAATTTGTGCTTCAATTTCTGCATCGCTTAAACTACCACCATGATCAGGTTCTTCAGTTTCTTGCTCAGCTTCAAAACCCAAAACCCCAGCTAAAATCACAAGCGTTTGCCAATCTTTCAGTAACTCAGTTGGATCTGTCTGTGTTTTTCCTTCATGTAGGAGGATATTCTTCTCACGGCGCAATTTCTTAGCTAACTCAAACAAAATCTCTAACCCACCAGGGAAATTGAAGTCATCATTGATAGCTTCTTTAAAACGCTCGACATAGGAATTATTGACTGGTGACTGGTGATCAAAAGAAGTATTCCCTAATTGATAACCAAACAGCAACCCTTCTTGCAACGTGTGCCAAGCGTTGGTTGCTGAGGCGATCGCTTCATCAGTAAAATCCACTGGTGTACGATATTGAGCTTGCAGGACAAACAACCTCACCGCCATCGGGTCAGTTCCTCGATCCAACAACTCTCGAATGGTGATAAAGTTGCCCAGAGACTTAGACATCTTCTGACCATTGACCTTTACCATGCCGTTATGTATCCAATAACGAGCTAATGGTTTTCCTGTAACTACTTCAGATTGGGCAATTTCATTTTCATGGTGGGGGAAAATTAAGTCATCACCCCCAGTGTGGATATCAATTGTCTCACCCAAGCAATCACGTACCATTGCCGAGCATTCAATGTGCCATCCTGGACGCCCTTCACCCCAAGGGGATTCCCAAGCAGGTTCCTCTGGTTTAGCAGCTTTCCACAAAGCAAAGTCAAACGGGTCTTTTTTCTTCTGATATTCTGGATCATCAACGTTTACCCGTTCACTTGCACCAGCTTGCAAATCTTCTAACTTACGTCCAGAAAGTTTGCCATACTCAGGAAACTGGCGTACTGCGTAGTAAACATCACCATCTGCGGGGTAAGCATAACCTTTATTTTCTAACTCTTGAATGAGCCTTTGAATGCCATTCATGGTGTGAGTTGCACGGGGATACTCGTCAGCCTCTTTAATTTTCAGCCGCGCCATATCCTCAAAATAAGCTTTAATGAAGCGTTCAGATACAGCTTCCATTGACGAATGTTCTTGCCGCGCTCGGTTGAGAATTTTGTCATCTATATCAGTAAAATTCTGAACAAAGCGTACTCTATAGCCGATAAATTCAAGGTAGCGACGTACTACATCCCAAACGATGCAAGCTCTTGCATGACCCAGATGGCAATAGTCATACACCGTCACACCACAATAATACATCTTCACCTTTCCTAGTTCGACAGTCTCAAAAGGTTCTTGGCGACGGGTGAGAGTATTGTAAACGGTTAGGGTCATGGTGAACTAATACTGAAATTACGTAATAATAGGGGAGAGTATTTGGGATTAACATCCCTATGCTAGTGTTTTATGTCCTCTCTGCGCTACATTTCTAGCTTTAACTTTTTATTAGCAGCGCTATGCCATCAGCAGTTACTTCTGAATCTCAAACAATGGATGCACCGAAGCAAGGACTACCAGTCACAATTATCACTGGTTTTCTCGGTAGCGGTAAGACAACTTTACTTAATCATATCCTGAGCAATCAGCAGGGTTTGAAAACTGCTGTGTTGGTCAATGAATTTGGTGAAATCGGCATTGATAACGAGCTAATTGTCTCCACAGATGAAAATATGGTGGAGTTAAACAACGGTTGTATATGCTGCACCATCAATAATGATCTAGTAGATGCCGTTTACAAAGTTTTGGAACGGGAAGAAAAGATAGACTATCTGGTTGTGGAAACAACAGGAATTGCAGATCCTTTACCTGTAGCTCTTTCATTTCTTAGCACTGAGCTACGAGATCTGACTCGTCTTGATTCCATTATTACCGTTGTAGATGCATCAAATTACAGCCTAGATTTATTCAATTCTGAGGCAGCTTACAGTCAAATTTCCTATGGTGATATCATCCTGCTGAATAAAACTGATTTGGTTTCTCCAGCAGAGTTACAAACATTAGAAGCAAAAATTAACGAAGTTAAGGAAGGATCGAGAATTATTCGCACAGAGCGATCGCAAGTTCCATTACCCTTAATTTTAAGTGTCGGTCTGTTCGAGAGTGACAAGTACTTTGACACTGCAAAAGACCATGATCATGACCACCATCATGACCATGACCATGAGCATCATCATGACCATGACCATGAGCATCATCATGACCATGACCATGAGCATCATCATGACCATGATCACGAGCATCACCACCATCATTCAGACCATTTAGAAAATGATGGTTTCACCTCATTGTCTTTCTATAGTGACAAGCCTTTTGTTATCAGAAAGTTTCAATATTTCTTAGATAACCAACTACCTTCTACCGTCTTCCGTGCAAAAGGGATTATGTGGTTTGACGAAAGTCCCAAACGCCACATTTTCCACCTTTGCGGCAAACGTTTTACTCTAGAGGATGATGAGTGGAAAGGTGAAAAGAAAAACCAAATTGTGCTAATTGGTCAAAATCTCAATCACGAGGAATTGCGGCAACAACTTGAAAACTGTATTGGTTTACCCTCTACCTCTCGTGGTAAAGGATTTGGGAAAAATTAATAATCAAGAATTCAGGAGTCAGGAGTCAGGAGTCAGAATTAAGTTAGTTGTTCTGTGTGACTGCTAGATAAAAAATCCCTGTCCAATTATTCTGATTCCTGTATTCTGATTTCTGACTCCTTTTTTACTATGCGTGTAATCATCCAGCGAGTTAAATCCTCACAAGTAACTGTTAACGGCGAAATCGTAGGCAAAATTGGACGAGGTCTAAATTTGCTCGTAGGTATTGCTAATACTGATACTGAGGCTGAACTTGATTGGATGGTGCGCAAGTGTTTAGAGATGCGGCTGTTTCCTGATGAAGAAGGCGGTGATAGTACTCGGTGGCAAAAATCTGTACAAGATATTGGCGGCGAGTTATTAGTAGTTAGTCAGTTCACCCTTTACGGCGATTGTCGTAAAGGACGCCGTCCTTCTTTTGACCGATCCGCAGATCCTCAAACTGCGGAAAACTTATATAATTGTTTTGTCGCTAAGTTACGCCTAAGTGGTTTGCATGTCCAAACAGGCAAATTTGGCGCAATGATGCAGGTTTTGATTGAAAATGATGGTCCTGTTACTTTGTTACTAGAGCGAGAGGCTGACTAAGGTTTATCTAATATTTGATTTTGTAGAAGGTAAACCAATTCATGCGGAGCATCCCAATGTTTAAAAGGTAGTGTGTTCGCGCAGCATGTCCGCAGGACTTACATCTTGCTCACATACTACAGCTAGAGCGCCGGTACATTAATCAAACTTAGGCAGAAAAAACTTGGTTTCTATACCTGGAAGTACTTGTTTTTGGTGGTTTTAACTCAAAGAAACCGGGTTTCTGGCAATACTGTACCGGCGCTCTAGCGAGCAAGATGCTCGCACTCCCAAATCATAAATTTAAACATTTGGGATGCTCCCGATGCAATTCTGTACTAAGCCAACACTAAAATACTTTCTCTTTCCCTACCTTCAAATTGGATGATCGTGTCAAAATTATCTCTCAAAATCTGAACAATTTTTAATGTTGGACTGTTGCCAATACGAAGATAAATAAACTTGGGTGGATGACCATAAAGTAAACTGCGTTGGTGAAAGTCAGAATCCTTAGAAACAATCACAAAATTATTTGTCTTGGCATATTCCCAGATTATTGAATCGTCGCTATTTGTCAGCGCTAAAGTTTTAACATGCTCAGAGTTGGGATATAAATCGACAATCCTGTTAATAATTCGGTCTGAAAGGTTTTCATCCAAGAGCAGTTTCACAGTGATGCTACAAATAACTTTTTCTCACGATCAGCAGCAAAAGCAAGACAGGCTTTAATGTCCTCGGAAGTGAGTTCAGAAAAATCTGACAAAATTTCAGCTTCTGTCATACCACCTGCTAAATACTCTAATATATCATACACAGTAATTCGCATTCCTCGAATACAAGGCTTTCCACCACGTTTTCCTGGCTCGATTGTGATGATGTTGTGGTAATCCATAAGGTAACAGTTACAGGAATATTTATATCTATTATACCGAGAAGTTCTATTTCCCTCTCACTCTAGCTTCCTGCTATTATACAAATAATAACCAGCAGAAAATATGTTAATCTACTTCTGTTTATTATCAGGGTAAACACCTATAAAATTTTCACTTGCTTTGGGTGAATGTCCGGTTAAAATATCTATGATAAGAACTACTTTCTAAAATAGAAACTTTGGGAAAAAATCTTATTCAAAAGATTTCTCAAGAGCTTTCCCAGCTAGTTTATGAAGTGCAACGTGCAGTCCACGATATCGTCAAAGGAGTCAGAGATAATTTACTCAATCCATTCTTTGAAAAGGTTGACGAACTGAGAAGATCTTTGGTTTATGACATTCGTAGTTTGATAGATAAAATTTTCAATGGATCTAGAGATTTAGCTGACCGAATACTTACAGAGGGTGATCGTATTCTCACTGGAACAATTAGTGAATTCAAATCTGAAATAGAGAAAGTGAAGTTTCGCAACTTAACCCTACAACATTTAAAGTTCACATTGATGGTGTAAATGGCAATGGTCACCGTTGGATACCTTGTTTAAAGTTTTTAGGAATCAAGTTACGACGTTAGTCCCTTCGATAAAATTACCATATAACGCAATACGATTCAGTTTTGGATGAGTCTCCCGACTTGAAGTGTGTGGCGTTTGAGGGAGAATTTCTAAGATTGCGTTGGGTTTCACTATCGTACCCCTACGGGGAAGCAAGCTACAACCCAACCTACCATCCATTATCCTTAACTGAAATGTATTGCTACATAACGGTCTAACAATTGTGTTGGAGTAGGTTGGTAATTCTTAGCACATGGTGTGCCGCCAGTACCCTTGCTTCTAAGAATTACCGTGCTTTTAGGTTGCTGAGTGTCAAAAAGATGAGAGAATAGTAAACTAATCATAATAAAACTTAAAAATCACTCATCATGGCTCATATTCAGTTTTCCAGAGGTGTCGATGAAGAAGTTATTCCAGATGTACGTCTGACGCGATCGCGCAGTGGTAACAGTGGAACGGCGACATTTATTTTCAACAACCCCAAAGCTTTAAGCGGTAACATTACTGAAGATGTTACCGGTATGTACATGATTGACGAAGAAGGTGAAATCGTCACCCGTGAAGTCAAGGCTAAATTCATCAATGGTAAGCCAGAAGCATTAGAAGCAACTTACGTGATGAAATCAGAACAAGATTGGGAACGTTTTATGCGGTTCATGCAGCGTTATGCTGACGACCATGGTTTAGGATTTAACAAAAGTTAGTGGTTAATGGTTAGTAGTTAGTGGTTAGCAGAATAACTAACAACTAACGACCAACAAGCAAAAATTAACCTATGACTCACCTCCCTCATCCCGACGCTGCAGGTATAACAGTCACTTGTGCTATTGTGACGGTTAGTGATACTCGATCAATAGAAACTGATAAGAGTGGTCAATTAATTCAGCAATTACTGCAAGACGCTAAACACACCATAGAAGCGTACACAATAGTCAAAGACGAACCAGCTGATATTAAGCAACAGGTAGAAGCACTTAGTAAAAACGAAAGTGTGGATGTAATAATTTTCAATGGTGGTACTGGTATTGCACCAAGAGATACCACCTACGACGCAATTGAGCAGTTGTTAGAGAAAACTTTGCCGGGATTTGGTGAGTTGTTTCGCTTTTTAAGCTATCAAGAAATAGGTTCGCGTGCGATCGCATCTCGTGCTGTCGCAGGCGTTTATCAACAAAAATTAATATTCTCTGTTCCAGGTTCTAGCAATGCTGTCAAGTTAGCAATGGAAAAGCTGATTCTTCCAGAACTTGCTCACTTAGTCAGTCAACTGAGAAAAAAATAAATCCCCTCGAGTTGAGGGGATTACAGTTTTTTTATTTGTTATTAACACTACACTGGACTGATTGCCAAAGTAAGTGCAGCTAAAATTCCGCCAATAATATAAAATGCAGCAACCACCTGCAATTCTGACCATCCAGAAAGTTCTAGATGATGATGTAGTGGTGCCATTTTAAACAACCGCTTACCCTTACCATCAGGACCTTTTGTAGCTTTGTAGTAGCTAACTTGAGCCATTACGGAAAGGGTTTCTACAAAGAAGATACCACTGAGGATAAACAAAGCGACTAGGCTATTAGTCAATAAACCAACGGCGGCTAACGCTCCCCCCAAAGCTAGGGAACCAGTATCTCCCATAAAAACACGGGCGGGGTTACGATTATGAGATAAAAAGCCCAAGCAACTACCACTAAGGGAAGCACAGAATACCATCAACGGTGGTGAAGTTGGTGCCACGTATGCACCTAATGCAAGGAGTGCGATCGCGACTGTTCCCGCCGCCAAACCATCAATACCATCAGTGAGATTAGTAGCGTTACTCTCTGCTACCAACACAAACCCAGCTAATGGCCAAAACAGAAATCCCAAGGGTATATAAAAGCCTAAAGGTAAAGCAATATTTGTTATGTTATGAGGCTGAGTCGCAATCATCCATAGACAGAACGCTGCTCCAAAAGCAATTTGCAACGCTAGTTTTAGACGAGGAGAGATGCCTTTGTTTGACTTTCGGCGTAGAATTTGCCAATCGTCAATCCAACCAATCAAACCGTAGCTTAGTGTTAACGCGGAAACAGCAAGGACTTCATCCGCAAAATTAGACCAGATACAAGCCGCGATTACTGCTACGGGGATAAAGAATATCCCTCCCATCGTTGGGGTACCTGCTTTTTTTAGATGGGCTTGAGGACCATCTTCACGAATTATTTGCCCAGTTTTCAGTGCTTGGAGCCATGGCACTACCCAGAAGCCGATCGCAGATGACCCTAGAGCACATAATAATAATGGTAGAGTCAGCGAAGTGCCTCCCCAAGGGAACCTACTCGCCATGCCATCCAAAATTAGTGCTGTTAGAACAAGTGCTGCACCCAATAAAGAGACTAGACCAATGCCAGAAATATTTAACCCTGTTCCAGGAGATAATTTAGCGTCCACGGAAATTTTCCTTCACTCCACACTACTTGCAAAATTGAACAAAACTGTGCCTTAATCGGCTAGTCCTCGCTTGGAACGATTTTATTCTCGTCATCGAAGCCATAATCGCCGATCCCGTCTATAAACAATTACCGATTTTAGTTCTTCTGCGTCACCACGAAAACAGATTTTAGTGAACTTCACCCGCTATCAGGCAACTCGGAAACCGTAACCAGCTCAATAAACACTACTCTTGCTCTCATGGAATTACCGCAACACAATGGTTGTGAGGTTCTTCGCCCAATGAATTCAATTATTCATTAAAGAAAAAACAAGAGTAAAATCACTTGACATTAAAAGTTTATCACTTGGCACCAGATCATATAGTTGTTGATTCAACTCTTCGAGCCAAAATCAGCCCAAAAATTTTTATTTATGATTGATCAAGTAATTCGTACCAACTCGGAATTTTTTAGTAATTGAGTATACATAGGTTATTTCTAACCTCCTTAATACATATTGTATTTCAGGTGATAAGTCATGACAAAGAAAGCAGATCTATTTGAAGCAATAGCAGGTAAAAACCGTGGTTTAGTAGCAACCGAGCTAGAGAAACAAGCTATTTCAATAGCGATCGCTAACCTCGAGGATCTTAACCCCACTCCACGTCCAGTAGAAGCTCCTGAGTTGCTTGATGGAAACTGGCTACTAATATACACCACTAGTAAAACACTTTTAAATTTAGATCGACTACCCTTGTACAAAGTGGGTCCAATTTACCAGTGTATTCGCGTAGGGAGTAATAGCGTTTACAACATAGCTGAAATTTATGGATTACCTTCTCTAGAAGGTTTGATAAGCGTTACTGCAAAATTTGACCCAACTTCAGAACGTCGCGTCAGTGTAAAATTTAATCGTTCTATTATTGGGTTACAACGCTTCATAGGTTATGAAAGTCCAGAGAATTTTATCCAGCAAATAGACGCAGGTAAAAAATTTATTGCAGCCGATTTCCCTCTAAATAGTGGTGAACAACAAGGCTGGTTGGATATTACTTATCTAGATAATAATTTGCGCATCGGCAGAGGTAACGAGGGAAGCGTATTTGTTTTGACCAAAGCATAATAGGGTTCAGAAAGTAATAGTTAGCGAACACTGAAGGTAAGAGATAATAACCACTTTGTCAAGAAGGGTCATACCCCGTAGTTGGGGATGCCCCATGCCCCATGCCCCATGCCCCAATTACGACAAATATCTTAACAAAGCTTCTAGGAGAGCGCATCTGACTGTACAGTGAAATCAATTAGCCTTACAAATTGGCGATTGATAAATAAAAGGGAAGAAACTTATGGTTCAACGTGGTTCTAAAGTACGTGTTCTCCGTCCAGAGTCCTACTGGTACCAAGATGTAGGAACTGTAGCGACAGTTGAGCAAGGTGGCGGTAGATACCCAGTTATCGTCCGGTTTAGCAAGGTAAATTATGCTGGTGTAAACACCAACAACTTTGCTGCAAATGAATTGCTAGAGGTTGAACCACCAAAGGCAAAGCCGAAAAAGTAAACGGGTAAAGTTTAACTAATTCGCACCCTCGTCTCCCACTGAATTCTGTACTCAGAATCAGTGGCGAGATATAACGCGCTCAACCGTACCTCGATGACTGATGGAGGTGAGGGAGAGTGAATTAAGGATGTAAAATTAAAAAAAGTTTAATTTTTAATTTTCACTCCCTCATCTCCCTAAGCAACCTACTTGCTTAGCTAAGCATTTCAAATGCCTGAACTACCAGAAGTTGAAACAGTCCGCCGAGGTTTGAATCAATTCACCCTAAACCAAAAAATTACGGGTGGAGATGTCTTGCTTCATAGGACGATCGCCTACCCGTCTTCGCCAAGTGAGTTTGTGACAGCAATCCAAGGAAGCGCGATCGCAGCTTGGCATCGTCGTGGTAAATATCTTTTAGCTGAACTCTCTGATTCTGGTGGCGCTCTTGGAGTTCATCTGCGAATGACTGGTCAACTACTGTGGCTACAGCAAGATGAACCACTGCACAAGCACACACGGGTAAGATTATTCATGGCAGAAAACCGAGAATTACGCTTTGTAGATCAGCGTACCTTTGGTCAAATGTGGTGGGTTCCTCCAGATGTGCCTGTAGAAAGCGTTATGACTGGGTTAGGAAAATTAGCAGTAGACCCCTTTTCTGCTGAATTCACCACTGAATATCTAGCCACTAAACTACAAAAACGCCGCCGTCCAATAAAGACTGCTTTACTAGATCAGTCTGTGGTAGCAGGGTTAGGTAATATTTATGCTGATGAAGCATTATTTTTAAGTGGAGTTTTACCAAACACTCTTTGTACGGACTTGCACCAGGAGCAAATTGAGCGTTTACGTTCCAGCATAATTCAAGTCCTACAAACCAGTATTGAAGCTGGCGGAACAACTTTTAGTAATTTCCTTAACGTTAAAGGTGTCAATGGTAATTACGGCGGTGTTGCATTTGTTTTCAACCGCGACGGGGAACCTTGTCGGGTTTGTGGGACAGCAATTAAACGTACTAAATTGGGTGGGGGGTCGAGCCATTTTTGTGAGCAGGGTCAGCGAGCATCATAAAAAATTAAAAAATAAAAATTAAAAATTAAAAAATATTTTACTAAAATGGTGGTAACTTAAAGTTATCAAGCTTACACGTACTGCTAGTTAATACCAATTTGAGTTTTGAAATGACTCGTGGGCGCAGATCTTTCTCATCTGTATGCATCTGTGTGCGTCTATATGCGTCTGCGGTTGTAATTTTAAATCGAGGTTAATATTTAGTAGTTACGGGTGACATGGGAATCCTAATTTAATTTTTGAAATATACGTAGAGTTGTCAACCCCTTTAGGGAGGTCAAAAGTCAACGTGACGAAGCCGATAAATCATGGTGCTTTGAACGAAGGATTTTTGACTCTTGAGAAGTGAAGGTTATCACCTACCACTAGTTCACATGTGGATTACATAGGCTCTTGGGAGGCATTGTCTACCCTACACTTTGTCGCGTAATCACTAAGAAGAGTGCAATATCTCTGACGAATTATTTAGGGTTCCTATAGTAATACAACTAGGCCAAACAACTGCAAAAGGCATTTTCTGAAGCTGAAGGCAGACTTAGCACGAGCTAAAATCCTGAAGGAAGCAAATTACATATTCAAGAGGAAAACTCATGGCTGTAAAAAGAGGAGATATGGTTCGCGCTGTCCGCGAGAAGCTAGAAAATAGCCTGGAAGCACAAGCTAGTGACACTCGCTTTCCTTCTTATTTATTTGATAGCAAGGGAGAAGTTGTCGAGCTTAAAGGCGATTACGCCTTGGTAAAGTTTGGAAAAGTGCCGACGCCTAATATCTGGTTACGCCAGGATCAATTAGAACAGTTTAAGTAAAATTCGACGATTAGCAAACCACCGCAATTATGAGCTATTCCCCTTCTTCTGAAATTCTATGTCATTCCCCCCGCGTCACTGTTATTGGTGCTGGCAGGGTTGGTAGTACCTTAGCGCAACGCATTGCTGAGAAAAACCTAGCAGATGTTGTCTTGTTGGATATTATTGAGGGAATACCCCAAGGACTGGCGCTTGATTTGATGGAAGCAAGGGGAATGGAACTCCATCATCGTAAGATTATTGGTACAAATAACTATACTGATACGTCTAATTCTGATGTCGTAGTCATTACAGCAGGTTTTCCCCGCAAGCCAGGCATGAGTCGGGATGATTTACTGTTGATGAATGCGAAAATTGTGGTGGAGTCAGCGACTAAAGCGATCGCCTATTCACCAAATGCGATTTATGTAATTGTTACAAATCCCTTGGATGTGATGACTTATTTAGCGTGGAAAGCAACTGGCTTGCCATGCGATCGCATCATGGGTATGGCTGGGGTTTTAGACTCTGCCCGGTTTCAAACATTCATCTCCATGGAATTAGGCGTTTGTCCAAGCGATGTTAACGCAATGGTACTAGGTAGCCACGGTGATTTAATGGTTCCCTTACCGCGTTATTCTACTGTTAACGGCATTCCGATTACAGAATTGCTGGATGAAGCTACGATTGAGCGTTTAGTCGAACGCACTCGTAATGGCGGTGCAGAAATTGTACAG